>PLXE01000117.1 GCA_003151335.1 Acidobacteriaceae bacterium | reverse complement strand
ATCACGCCACGCTTTGCATTGCCGCCTATGGATTCTTGGTGCTGGAGCGGTGCCTTTTTCCCCCTGCACCAGGTTCGCCGCCACTGCGGGCAGTCGACCTCCGGCTTCGCTTACCCCGTATGCAACCCAGCTACACGCCCCGCGGCGCTGCCGGTGCGGACCGAACGGCATAATCCATCCTCGATTGCCACCCTGCGCCGCCAGATCGCCACCCACCTGCCCAGGTGTCCCTGCTGCCTGCGAGGCTTCTTATAACACAGTAGTACTATTGAGTTTTGCATAATATAGTTACAGTGGAAAGAGTTCCGCTTGTTCCCAGAAAGCACACACCAAGTTAGGTCGACGACGCATGCGGCGCAGCGCCCGGCGCGCGTGATAGCTCAACTGTCCAAAGGTAGTTGGGCAGAAGTTGGGCAATTCGTGCTGCTTCCAGTGTGACCACAGATACTCGACGGGGTTCAGTTCTGGAGCATAGCCGGGGAGATATTCCAGCCACAAACGCCCCCTCTGTTGCTGTACGAACTGCCATACCGCACGGCTACGGTGACCGGGCAACCCATCCCAAACGATCAGCAGCTTGCCGGGAATGTGGCGCAGTCGATGGGAGAGAAACTCGATGATCTGCGGACTACGGATCGCTCCCGGAAACAGGCGGAAGTAAAAGTTCCACCAGGTCACGCCCGCCATCGCCGACAAGGTCTTCCAGTTAAAGTGATATTGCAGCATTGGCGTCTGTCCGCGGGGGGCCCAGGTACGGCAGCGGTGCGGACGCTCGCTCAGTCCGCTTTCGTCGATGAAGACTATCGTGCGCCCTTCGTTTTTGGCCTTTTTTTTAGCTCGGGCCAGCGCTTCTGCTTCCACCGCTGAATCTTCTCTTCCTTCCGCTCCAGGGCTCGGCCTGTAGGACGCTGACAACTCCATCCCAACTGCCGCAGAATGCGCCAAGCCTGGGAAGGATGATAGGCAATCCCACATTCCTGCTCGATCAGATGGGCGACACGCTTGGTAGTCCACAAGCCGGTCTCGTAACCCAGAGTCTCTGGACCGCGTTTGAGTCCCCGCTCGAGTTTGCGCAGGTCCTCCGCACTCAGGCGCGGCTTGCGACCGGCACGACCCGCTTTCTTCAGCCCGGCGCGCCCGTTCTCGCGTAACGCGGCCGCCCACTGACTTACGGACTGCCGGTGCGCTCCCACTCGTCGGGCCACTTCCGACTGGTTGTACCCCTTCTCCAGCAGCCGCCCCGCCTGCATCCGCCGCTGCTCAAGTGCCTGAAAGTCTCGCCGAACTCCTGCCGGATTTCCCATGGCTCGACACTACCATAATGAACGGGAAATGTCACTATATTATTCAACAATCAATAGATACAACAGACGACACTACGCCAATTGTGAAGTTTCCTCTTGAGGCGCTCCGTTTGGCGTACCAACGCAAATGGGGATTCCCGGTTAAGCTCTGCGGCCTGCTGTCCGCAGGGATGAGATCCTCGGTCGCGGTCGAATGCGCATCGCCAACCCCTCATCGCGATACAGTCGGTACACCCGCTCATGGTTTACCTCTGCCCGTTCCCGCACCAACGTCAGACTGTCGATAACTGACCCGCAACCGCTTGGCTGCCAACTTCCGCAAGAGCACGGGCAGGTAGGCGTCCCGTGCTGCTCTACGTGATTGATATCGGTGCGTCGATCGTGCCAACCCCATCCGTCTGCAGGCGTGCCGCTCGCTTATGCTGTACTCGAACATCACGTATTTAGCGGTTGCCTGAAGTCGTGCAGGCGTTAAGAGTGTCTTGCAAGCACGTCTTTCAACGCCCGATTGTCCAGCGTCAGCTCCGCTACCATGTGCTTCAGTTTCCGGTTCTCGTCTTCCAGTTGCTTCAGCTTTTTCGCGTCTCCGCTTCGCCGCTTTACATTCCGCCATACTTCGTCTTCCAGCGGCAGTAGGTCTGCTCGGTGACCCCGTGCTGACGGCATAACTCCGCTGTCGTTAACCCGGCTTCGCCTTGCTTCAGGGTCGCGATGATCTGTTCTTCGCTGTGCCGTGTCCCTTTCACTGCCATGCTCCCTCCTGGCTTTGAGAGACCCCATTCCAGGTCGTCCTGGGGCTTACATTCTGAACGATGAAGCGCGCTTCACGACCGGGCATATCTAATCGGCGGCGGGATCAGTTGTTGGAGCAGGTTTGGAGTATTGATGCCCCGGTGCGGCGGGAACATGACGTGCCGCAGAGCGGCTGATTAGAGGACAGCCGCATCCCAATCGAGGAATGTCAAACGAAAGCGCTCTGTTTCCTTCAGCGCTTCGTTCAACTTGAGCACTTTGATTGGTTCTTCAGTCCCCATCCTAAAACCAGATCGAACTAGCCCTGTTCTGACCGGATGCTCTGTCGTAGCGACGCGAATGTCAAGAACCGTTTTGAAGTCTGAGCGCGCCACGCACTGAGCTGCGAACCCCAAAGCTGTCGCGGTTTGTTCGTCGAGACCAGTAGGACCAAAATCCACCAGTCGCGCTTGGTCTCGAACACGTATCAGACAGAAGTATGCTATTGCAGCATTCATCTGGCGCAAGACATAACAATTAGCATCCTGTAAAACTGGGCACCTCATCATGTGGGTTAGCAATTCTGGGTTCCGCTTACTAACGGCTTCGTCGGTCAGCGGATGCGGAAACAGGGATTCAGGTAGTTCGTGCGTTTCGATCTGGGACACACTCCAACCAGGTGGCATGCTCAGGCGAGGAAACATGTATCGCCCAAGGTTGCGCACAATTCGTGCAGGCATCTTCCAATCCCTTGGTGAGTTCCGAAGCGCTGGACTAATTGGACGAAGAGGCCGGTATAGGAAGGAAATACTGTTGTAGGGTTTGAAACCTAAGAGGGGAAGGATCTTCTTGGTCATATCGCTACCGCCGATGGAAAAGACCGCGCCGACATCTTTCTGGCAAAGCCGCAATACTTGCATTCCCGCGCCAGGGACGGTACTCTTGGCAGCCCAGTCGATCAAATGCATGGAAGGTAATTCCCCAAACGTTCCTTGGAGGCGTACTGGCCAGCAGCACCCGTGCGCAATTGCGGCTTCTCCGTCCAGGAGGACGTAACTCCTACTGTTGGAGAAGAGCGGATGAGGATCCCAATACTTCCATCGTTGGAATGCCTCCGCTTGAGCATCGATCCCAAAGGTCTCCTGCAAGAGGCGATCTATGCTATCGCGTTGCGCCGGTGAAGAGGGACCGCCAATTAAGACCATCAGGAATGATAATACCGTAGCTGCCGGCCAACTGAGAACACAGTCTGCGATCGTGAATTCTGAACCGTCCGTAGACAATTTGCAGAGGAAGGGCAGGCGCGGCGAGCTGTGGGTGAAGCCGCCGATCGGCTTCGTGTATGACGACAGTGGGCGGATCGTGTTCGACCCGGACCAGCAGGTGCACCGAGCCGTGCGCTTGTTGTTTGAGACCTTTCGCCGGAGCGGTTCCGCCATGCGTGTGGTCCATCACTTCAAGACGGAAGGCCTCCTCTGGCCCCGACGCATCACCAAGGGCGCGCACGCAGGAGAACGGCTGTTTGGTCCCTTGGAGCACAGCCGTGTGTTAGGCATTCTGCACAATCCCCGTTACACGGGGGCCTTCGTCTACGGCCGAACCCGCCAGCGCAAGGTTCGCATTGGTGGACAGCTTCGCTACCGGCGTCTGAAGCGAGAGGAATGGTCGGTGTTCCTGCCCAACCTACATCCGGGATACATCTCCTGGGAAGAGTTTGAAGCCAATCAGGCGAAGCTGCTCGCCAACGCAAACGGCTATGGTGAGGATCGGCGCAAGAGCCCGCCTCGCGAAGGCGCTGCCCTGCTGCAAGATCTGGTCATCTGTGGCGTGTGTGGTCTACGCATGACGGTGAGATATCACGTGGAGCACGGCCATCCGCTGCTGGACTATGTTTGCCAGCGACGCGGAATCCAAACCGCCGAGCCGATATGCCAACATCTGCCTGGCGCTCAGATCGATCAGGCCGTAACGGGACTCGTCCTGCAAGCCGTCAATCCGGCTTCGTTGGGTGTGGCATTGGAGGTTTTTGAAGAGTTACGGGCACGACAGGCTGAAGTCGATCGTTTGCGGCGGGCCCAGGTGGAACGGGCTCGCGAAGAGGCCGAACTGGCGCAGCGCCAGTACTTGCTGGCTCGTCCAGAGAACCGCCTGGTCGTGGATAATCTGGAGCGGCAGTGGAACGAAAAGCTCATGAGTTTAGCTCGAGCCGAAGAAGAATACGTCCGCATGAGCAAGTCGCAATCCTCCGCACTCACGGAGGAAGATCGCGATCTTATCCACGCTCCGGCTTCCGACCTTCCACGTGTGTGGAACGATCCGCACACCCCGGCGCGCGATCGCAAGCGGATGCTACGGCTTCTGATCGAAGACGTCACCCTGGTGAAGAATCATAAAATCCAAATCCACATCCGCTGGAAAGCGGGAGCCACAACCTCGCTGGAACGACCGTTGCCGTTGAGCGCGCCGGACTTGGTTCGTACCCCGGCGGAGATCGTCGAACTCATCCGCGCTCTGGCCACAGAACAAACCGACGCTCAGATGGCACGGACCCTCAACGCGCGGTGGCTTCGTACTGGCCGGAAGCACTCGTTCACCCGGCTCATCGTCCGGCACATTCGTAGCGCCTATGGCATTGCCTCTTACTTCCAGCATCTTCGCAGCCACGGTTGGCTCACGGTACCCGAGATGGCTGGACAGATGAAAGTACACTCAAGCACCGCCAAGCGCTTCGCCCGCGAAGGCGTGCTGCGCGCCGGGATGACACTCAAAATTACGTGTGCTCATGAATAATGCAGGCTAAAGATGCAGACCGGCTAGTAATTCGATGCCGTAGCGAAGATCGATTTGGCTGCCAAACGGCACCCGCCGAATGCGGAGTGGGTCAATGCCGATCGTGTTAAGCCCACACGTGGTGGTAACTGCGGTTGCAAAGCCCGCGTCCCGCACGCACGCGACTACCGAATCGGTGATGTCGATCTCACGTCCGTTTGGATAAGAGAAATGGGTAACCGGAAATCCCAAACGGTCTTCAAGATATTTCTTCGCGCCTCGAATTTCTCGTTCGATCTGTGCTAAATCAGTAAGCCGGGACAATATGGGGTGGGTTTCCGTATGGCACCCGACCTCTACACCGTCCGCGGCCACGGCGCGAAACTCTTCCCAACTCATAGCGGCCCGATGAGGAGGGGGATCGTGCGGTATTTCAACACCACACAATCTTCCGAATCCGTTTAGAAACTCGAGCCTAACATCATTGGGCACGTTTTTTAGCTCTTCGGTCAGTGACGATATCGCCCGAGCCTTCTTCAGATTCGACGAAAGGTCTAAGTCCATTGCCGGGGCCCCGTCGACTCTCACTGTGACGGAAGTCTTAACGGTGTTTTCCAGTGCAAATTCGATTTGATCCCACCAAAGCCAGGATTGGCCGTCCGAAAACGCTGCCACTGCATAAACAGTTACCGGGATTCGGTAGCGCTTAAAAATAGGCCAGCCATTCACCAAGAAGCTTTGGTACCCGTCATCCACAGTCACAGCCAGAGAATAGTCTGGCAATCGTTTGCCCTCCTTGAGCGCAGCTCCTATCGTGGTCATGGATATGGGCGCGAAGGAGCGCGTAATGTGAGAGCAGATCGTTTCAAGGCCAGTCGTATCCGACTCCTCGAAGGAATGGAACATAAGTACCTGGAATTTGCGTCGGTGCAGGGTACGCAATGCCGCAATCGCACCTATGTCGTGAAGGATTATTCTTGCTACCCTTTTCCAAGCCATCTGTTCACACCTTCGTTAAGACGCGCGGTACCAATGAGTGCCGAAATCTCCAATATTGTGAAAGGATCGATTCCAAATTTTACAACATGATGTCTACGCAAGGAGCCGTTGCGCGGAAGGAAACCAGGCTCTTTAGCAGAATTCGTGGGTAAGAGGGCCGTGGAAAAAGCCGCTGCGTGGAAAAGTCCAAGGGCGGGACTTTCCCCCTCCGCTTGGAAATCCCGCAAAAGCGGCAAGATTTCCACTTTTACCACCGCCCCGGCTACGACGAGTTAACTCTCCGATTTCACCCCAAGCAGGGGAATAGCTGAAGTCCAACAAGCTCGCTTAGTCTGCTGTTTGTCAGGACAGAGACCGAGGCGCCGGGAGATCAGCTATTCAACTACAGGTTAAGACCATCTTGAATCGAGTACAAGGTTTTGTGGGGTTCGTCTACGAAGAGGCGCAGCTGCATTGTCGCCAGGGGCAGCCGGAGGCCATTGAGATTCGGATCGTGCCGCACGGTGGTATTCGCGGGCGCTGCTCGCTGTGCCAGCGACCGGCAGCGGGCTATGACCGTCTGCCGGAACGGCGCTGGCCGTTTGTGCCGTTGTGGGGAATTCCGACCTGGTTTCGCTACGCCCCGCGGCGGGTGCAGTGCGCCGAGCATGGCGTGGTGGTGGAGCAGATTCCCTGGAGTGAGGGCAAACGTCCGGTGACCCGCGCCATGATGGGCTTTCTGGCCCGCTGGGGGCGGCGGCTGAGCTGGCGAGAGACGGCGCAAGTATTCCAAACCAGTTGGGAATCGGTATATCGCTCGGTGGAGTGGTTTGTGCAGTGGGGCCTGACCCACCGCAAATTGCACGAGGTGGAATCGCTGGGGGTGGGCGAGATTTATTGGGGCCACGGCCTGCGGGCGGACAACTTCCTGACCGTGATCTACCAGATCGACGCCCCTTGCCGACGCCTGCTGTGGGTCGGGAAACGGCGGTCGGAGGCGACCCTGCGGCAGGGGCTGAAGGCACTGGGGCCGGAGGTGGTGCAAGGGTTGCGCTTTGTCTGCAGCGACATGTGGAAGCCCTATTTGAAAGTCATCGCGGCGCAAGCGGGGCAAGCGCTGCATGTGTTGGATCGTTTCCATATCACCACGTACTTGAATCAGGCGGTGGATCAGGTGCGTCGTGCCGAAAGCACACGTTTGCGGGCTCAGAGCCAGCAGCAGGCGCAGCAGCTCAAGCACATGCGCTGGCCGTTGCTGCGCCGGGGCAGTCGAGTACGCGGGCGAGCCCGACAGAAGCTCGATGCCCTGCTGGCCAGCAAGCTGGCGACGGCCCGGGCCTGGGATCTGAAGGAGACCTTCGCCCACTTCTGGAGCTACAAATCCGTCATCTGGGCCGAAGCCTTCCTCGACTACTGGTGCTATCGGGCCATGCGCAGCCGACTGGAGCCGATGAAGAAAGTCGCCCGCATGCTGCGCGACCATGAGGAGCTACTGCTGAACTGGTTTCGCGCCAAAGGAGAGGTTTCCAACGCTGCCGTCGAAGGGCTCAACAACAAGATTCGTGTGGTGACTAGACGTTCCTGCGGTTTCCGCACGTACGAAGCCATGGAAATCGCTCTCTATCACACGTTGGGCCGGCTTCCAGAACCGGAATCAACCCATAGATTCTGCTGAGGAGGCGTTTTAGCTTATCTCCGTATCTGCTGAAGCTTTTTTGCATTCAGCAGACACACTTCGGCCTGACTTACGCCACCTGCATTGATAGGCTGCGCAGGCGGCCCAGGTTATAAGACTCGATTGCTCTTTTGGGAGAAATCGGCACCTTGACCTGGACGACAATTTTCCGCCAATGGCCCGGGGTGCTTGCCGCATTGCCACCAAATGCGACAGTTACCTGTACACCACTTCAAATTCCGGAGTCGTTCGGGTAGCGATGTGGAACAGAACTTGGTCATGTGCTCTGAATGTCTCGAACAGATACATCGAGAGGCTGGCTGCTGAAACGTTCAGCCATGACTATTTGTTTGAATGGGCACGTTGTTGCGCGCGGTTGGCTAGCGACAGGGCTCTGGCCTTCGACCTCTCCAGCAGACGAGCTACGCGCTTTCGATCAACCTTGCTTCTTCCTTCCCCCACTCGCTCCGCAAACTGACTAGTTCGCCTCGGAGTCACCGGCTGATTAGAGCTGGTTTCATAAATAGGTTCGGCCTCAAGGCAGGCACTTATGCGGCAGGGGAGCATTGGGCTTAGCTGCTGGCATGAGGCTGAGAGACCGGCAGTGGGAGTTGATTGAGCATTTGTTTCCCGAGCCGAAGCGGCGGCGCGACGGACGGGGCCGACCGTGGGCATCGAACCGGCAGTGTGTGGAAGGCATTCTCTGGGTGTTGCGCACCGGCGCTCGGTGGACGTGCACGCTTCGGTAGTTGCTGATGGCTGATTCGCTGTTGCCATTCAAGTCGACCCCGGGGATGTGGGTCTGTTCGGTTGCACCACTATCAGGGCTCACAATTCCGTGTGTATCGCTGTCCGAATGAAATTTGGGCGCTAATCAAGATTGAGAAGCGGCTCAACGCCTATGATCCTCGGTGCTCGCTTCGACCGGATTTAGCTCGCGTTCCGTGATGGTGAGCGGGCGTCGTTTGACTTGGCGATAAATGCGACCCAGGTATTCACCGATGATGCCTAGAAACAAGGCATTCAGACTCAAGGAACCTAAGATCAAGATGATTATAGTAGCGAAACCTGGAGGCCAGTTCCGCCCCAGGAAGAGACGGCCGATCATATATCCGACGATCCCCAGCAACGTGGTCACCGATACGACTGAACCCAGTAAAGTCGCAATGCGAAGAGGCACTACCGAGTGGTTGAGGATTCCGTCGAGCGCCAGTCCGAATAGTTCGCCAAAGGAAAACTTGCTTTCGCCGGTTAGACGCTCGGCGCGATCATAGCTAAGACCGATCTGCTGAAATCCGATGGCAGCAATGGTTCCCCTCAGGTAGGGCTGATAGTCTTCGAAAGCTCTAAGCTCATTTAGAATTCGCCGGTCTACCAGGCGGAAGTCGCCAGCATCATGAGGAAGAGGATCCTCGCTCAGCGCGTCAATCAGCCGGTAGAAGATCCTACGTGTGGTATTCATCCACCGGCTTTCCTTTCGCGATGTGCGGACCCCGTAGACCACATGATATCCCTGCTCCCACTTCTCGATGAAGTCTGCGATGAGTGATGGCGGGTCCTGCAGATCGCAATCTATTTGTATCGCCGCCTCGCCGCGGCAGTTCATGTAGGCAGTGAAGATAGAGCGTTGGAACCCGAAATTACGTGAGAAACGAATAGCACGTATCCGATGGTCTTGCCTAGCTAGAGACTCCAGAATTTCAAAGGTCCGATCAGTCGAATGGTTGTCGGTGAAGAGCAGTTCGAAATCGTATTTGGCAGAGAGCCGGCCCATGACAGGCAATAGCTCACGATAGAGCGGTTCAATGTTGCCCTCTTCGTTGAAGACCGGAACGCAGATGCTGATGAGCCGCTTAGCTTCAGGCATGTTTATGAGCCACTACCACATATTGGGCGCCGAGCGGCAGCCAACTCAACGACGGTTCAAACCGGCGCAGCCATGCCAAGGGCCGGGGCATGAAGACTATATAGTCTCGGCGGCCGATTTGGAGCCCAGCCTGTCGGACGTAGCCGCTGGTTTCCCCTGGTGGCAAGAGGATGGCATCTGCATCGAAAGGACATCGCTCGACTATCCGGCGAGTAACAGGATTAGCCGGATTATGTTCAAAGATCACCAGCCTTCCGCCGTGTACCAGGCGCCGCGCCAGTTCCTGTACGGTGTTCGTACGCTGATCCGGAGGTACATGATGCATAACATTGGCGACTACTATGAGCTGGTAGTCGGCGGCCAAATCAGCCGATCGCGATGTAAAGCAACCTTGAGCGGCGAGATAAGGATCGACTCTTCGGATACTATCTGCCGAAACATCGAAGCCATCCAGCTGAATCGCGGGAAAGGCCCGCTTCATATATCCTGCAAGCAAACCCACGCCACATCCGAAGTCCAGTACCTTGCCGCTAAAGGACGGAGGATAGATGCGGTGCAGATATCCCGCTTTGTACTCAGCGAAATACTTGGAATCTTCGCCGGAAATTCCCACGCTGTTGTCCAGGATGTGCGCGTAGTCGTCAGCAAACTGATCAAATTGCATTGTGATGCTCCGGCGCCAATCGCATGCTGGAAATCATTCGGCGAACGCCCTCCTGTATGCCGACGGTCGGAGTCCACGAAACCGCTGTCTTAAACTTGCGATTGTCTCCGACCAACCACATAGGCTCGTCGCTTCGGTATTGTCGCCTTCCCCATTGCAGCAGGCAGAACGGTCTCTCCAGTTCGGTCGCGACCGCCTCGCCGACTTGGCGCACGGTCACCGGAGATCCGGAGCACACATTATAGACCTCGCAGGAAGGGAGGCCGTCGGCCTTTGCCGCCAGGATGAAAGCGTCGACAACATCGGACTCAAACAGAAAGTCTCGTACTTGCTCGCCGGGAGTAAGGTCCACGGGTTGGTTTGCGTCAAGGCGGCGAATCAGGTAGGGTAACAAGCGATCCGGATCTTCTCGAGTCCCGAACACCCCAAAAAGCCTAAGTGTCACAAACGGTATGGACAGGCGAGAAGCGATCGCATTTCCCAGGAGAAACGACGCTGCTTTTGCCGTACCATAGACCGATGTTGGACGAAGGGGATGCATCTCAGAAATGCAGCCTTCATCCGCCACGGCGGGGCCGTATTCCGCACAGCTTCCCGCATGGATGAACCGGCGGACGGGCAGGCCGGAGGTCGCCTCCAGAAGGTGGACCAGCAGACTTACATTGCCTTCCAGCAACTGCTGGAGGTCCCGGTCCTCTTGCTTCACGCCATAAGAAGCCAGGTGAAAGATGACTTCCGGAGCGGCATCCCTAAGCTTTGCTCGTAAATCAGCGGGCCGTGACGGGTGAAACTCAACCGTTCTCACCAGGCTTGACTGCGACGCCGGTAGGGGTCGGTGATTGTGTCGAACGATACAGGTAACCTCGACCTGCTCCTGAAGCAAGCGGTGAACCAGAGCTGAGCCAATGAACCCGGTTGCGCCAGTTATGAGAGCGGAGCGGAAGGACGTCATAGCTTGGACGCTTCCATATAGGACTGAATCTGGTGCTGGGTAACTTCCCGCGCCGGCAACGAGCGCTCATAGTATGATCGATACCACTCCACGGTCCAATCCAGGGCCTGCTCGAGCCTTAGTTCGGGTCTCCATCCCAGCAGCCGCGCCGACTTACCACAGTTCAGCTGCAGATATTTTGCTTCGTGAGGTCCAGTTGGGTCAGGCCGAATCTCCAGTTTCCCCGAACCCCACTTTGCGATGACCCGGCGAGCTACTTCGGAAACCGTCACGGCATCTTCCTGTCGGGGTCCGAAGTTCCAGGCTTCGGCGTACTTCCTACCCTCCCTCCATAAGCGCTCAGCTACAAGCAAATATCCTCGAAGGGGTTCAAGTACGTGCTGCCAAGGACGAATGGATCCCGGACTTCGGATTATGATTGGAGTGTCTGAACTGATAGCGCGGGCGATGTCGGGGATCAGACGGTCTTCGGACCAATCTCCCCCTCCGATGACATTGCCGGCCCGGACGGAGGCGATTGCCGCGCTGCCTTGTCCGCTGAAGAATGACCGACGGTAGGCCGCCGTTATCAGTTCAGCCGCTCCTTTACTGGAACTGTAGGGATCGTGGCCACCCATCGGATCTTCTTCACGATAACCATCTACCCGCTCCCGATTTTCATAGCACTTGTCGCTGGTTACTATGACAACCGCACGGACCGATAAAGTCTGCTGCGTAGCCGCCAGAATATGCACGGTGCCCATGACATTCGTGGCATAGGTTTCAACTGGATCGCGATAGGAGCGGCGCACAATCGCCTGGGCTGCGTTGTGAATGACGATCTCGGGCTGGACCCGATTGAACAGGTCGCGGACCTGGGTGAGATCCTGGATTTCTCCAATAACCGACTGCATGCCGATGTCGACCGAGGCGGCAGTGAATAGATTGGGCTCTGTTGCCGGTGGCCTTGCGAAACCAGTAACTTCAGCACCGAGCAGTTTCAACCAGGAAGCTAGCCAGCCGCCCTTGAAGCCGGTGTGTCCGGTTACAAGGACTTTCTTCCCGCGGTAGAAACTGGCGAAACCGTTGTGCATCACGACACCTTCCAAGGTGCTTCACCACTGGCCCAGAGCGTTTCCAGGAAGTGTTTGTCGCGCAGAGTGTCCATGGGGTGCCAGAAACCCTTGTGCCGGTAGGCGGCCAACTGACCCTCCGAAGCCAGTCGTTCCAGTGGTTCCCCTTCCAGCATGGTTTGGTCGCTGGAAATGTAATCGAGGACCGGAGGCTCGAATACAAAAAACCCGCCATTGATCCAGCCTTCACCAGAGCGGGGCTTCTCGGCAAACTGCACAACTCGGTCTTCGTTCAATTGCAAGCTGCCAAACCGCGCAATGGGAGAGACCGCAGTCACGGTTGCCAGCTTTCCTTGCTTGCGATGGAAGGCAACAAGAGCCCCTATGTCGATGTCGGCCACGCCGTCTCCGTAGGTAACCATGAAAGTCTGCTGACCAACTAAAGCCTTGAGCCGGCGAAGCCGGCCACCCGTCATGGTTTCTTGACCGGTATCAATGAGACCAACCTGCCAGTCAGGACCACAGGGGTTGGCAACGGTATAGGTGCCGTCGCGCAAATTCACAAAGAGGTCACTGCTGTAAATTGCGTAGCTCCGGAAATACTCCTTGATGATCTCACCTTTGTAGCCGCAGGCAACCAAGAAGTCCTTATGACCAAACTTGGCATAGGTGCTCATAATATGCCAGAGTATCGGGCGGCCGCCAATCTCAATCATGGGCTTGGGACGAAGCGCGGTTTCTTCGGCCAGCCGGGTCCCAAGGCCTCCCGCAAGTATGATCGTTTTCATTCCTAGCCATCCTGCCCGATGCTTCGGATATCTTCTGCCCTAGCGCTCACCGGAGGACCTACTGTCCAGCAGCTTGCGCGGTTACGAATACTCTGGACGAATCGGTTGTAAACGCGGGGTGCAGTTTCCAAACCCACGACGCGGAGTCTTGCCATACCGGGTCGCTGGATAGTACGACGATAGCGCCCACATGGTAGCGGTCGCTTATCTTGCGCACATCATCGACGCTTTCATCTTTCGCAAATAGTTCGAGCGCGTCGTCCAGCACCCCGGTCTTGTTTTCGGCGACTCCGCCGAAGTTAAATGCATAAATTCGACCGTCCACGGCAGCTTGTCTATGGCCGTAAAGTGCGTTGAAGTACTCGATATCCTCATCAGGATTAAATAGGACCACCGTGTCCCGTGGCGTGTGTTGATCTATCCAAACATAGGCGTCGCGAGTTGCGATCGTCTGGGGTCCCACTGGACCCCAGAAATTGGAACGCATATTGTAAATCTCAACTACCGTACCCGCGAGACCGATCAGCAAGCAGAATCCCACCAGTAAAGGCCAGCGCAGAATTGAGGTAGGAGCTGACGCGTTCGGTTCTTTCCTCTCCAGATACGTCTGCGCCACCGGCACCGCCCACAGTAGCAGCACAAATTGAGCTACCAGAAAGCCCCGCCAGCCCAAGTCGTTCCACTTAATCGTCGAATGCAGAAAGGTGCAAACCAGAACGCTGCCCAAGCCGACGCAGGCGAGCAAAGACTCTTCTTTCGCTAACGGCCCACCCCGTGATCGGCGCCAGCGCCAGTAAAGAACGGCGGCGACAGCAAAGAAGCCGAGCTCGAGGAAGTAGTTCAAGGGAAGGAACACGAGCCGAAGAAGGTAGATGAGATGCGAGCCCTTTAGAGAATGGATGATGGACGGCAACCAGTAGTCCACAGGCTCAAAAGCCCGGATGGTGAACGCGATCGGGAAGCCGGCAGTTCTGGAGGCCGCCGCCAACTCCATTGCCATCGGTATATATAGAACGCCGGCAACGACACCAACGAGGCAAATGCGAAACACGTCCTCCCACCAGCCATGCATCGCGGCAAAACCGAGCCACAGAAATAAGCCTGCGGCGAAGGCCAGGGTCACATACACAGAGGTCGCCGCCGCCGACGCGAATGCCAGCGAAGCCAGCCCCATCAGCACCCACTTCCGCGAAGGCTGGATCCAGATACCCAGCAGCAGCAACAGTCCAGTGAGACACATGATCAGGCCGGCAGGATGATGGGGCGACATCAGGATCGCGCCCAACCATGCGGTCACCTGCTCATTCCACCACTCCAGGCTTAGCATCAACCCCGGCCCTTTTCCTGTCAGTCGATGAACAATGCGGAGGAACACCCACGGAATGAGATCGAGGCCGGTGATAGTCAGGAGGGCGATAGCTACTCCGGTTCGAATGCGCTTGACGCCGGGCAGCAGGCGGGATCCGGCGATTTCGATGTAGGCAACGATCAGCGCAACTATGCCCAAGCCAATGTAGATCTTTCCGGCTTGAACCGCAGAGCGCGCCGTGACCGCCGTCCCTCCCAGCTGGTCCACCAGGCTGCACATAATGTACCAAGCGTAGTAGTACAGCAGGTGGACAGGATAGCCGGGATAGACAAACGGATTGACAGGGGGGACGCCGGTGCGGGTCAATGCATCCGTGGTCGCAACGTGAGCGGTGGCGTCCATGTTACAGAGATTGGGACGGACGCCGTTCGACGAGATCCAGTCCATTTCAAAAAGGGCGCCCGCGATCATGCAAATGGCGATCAACACCACCGTGCCACGGCGGTTGGCGAACAAGTCTCGCACTGCCCGTGACAACTGCTTCCCATGACGCAGCAACAATATGGCAGCCACTGACCACACGATTCCATAAAACACCCACACGCTACGAAACCCGCCGACGCGTGCCATGAGATAACTCACAATGGGAAGACAGGACATTGAGATCAGCAGCCCAACAGCGATTTGCGTGGGAACAGGACGAGCTCGAAACTCAAGGAGATTCGTACTATAGGCCAGCACCATGCCCGGCACCCAGATGATCAACGGGAAAATGAGCAGAGCCAGGCCGATTGATGTGAGTTGAGCCGTCATTCCAAACTCGTGCAGAGAAACCGTTGTATAAGGTTGCTAGAGCTAAATATACACTTGCTTATCGCCGGGTCAGCTACTACAGCCTGGCAGTACTAGTCGGGTGCTTCGAGACGGACGTCTCCTGGAGGAATGGGCTTCACGAAAACATCCAGCGCCTGGCGAAAGAATTCCTCCCGGTTCGATACTGGTTGCCAGCCCAGCTTCTGCTTGGCAAGGGAACAATCGAGCTGCGTAACCAACGCGCCACTCTTAAAGTCACGGTAACCGACCTTACTGTTGCCAGGTTTACGGGCGATCTCCTTAATAAGATAGCGGCTGAGTTCGCCACCGTAGATTCTCAAAATGCTGCGCGGGTAGAAGCGGAAGTTGCGGAGGGTGCGCTCGCGCATCGCGGCCACGTATTCGGCGGCGGTGGGACGCACGTCTCCCGCGAGGTTGAAGGTCAAGCCATCGATACCGGGTGTGTCTTTCGCCAGCAGCAGCGCCCGGGCAACGTCATCGACGAGAACACAAGGCAAGGGCGTTCTGCCTCGCCCCCAACCGAGTATGCAGATGTCGTTGACGCGATCGCCGAGTGCGGCATGGACCATCATGCCACCGCTACCCAGCACGACGGCGGGGCGGAAGATGACAACGGGCAGCTTCTCGTTGCGGTGGAGTTCCATCAGTACATTCTCCGACAGGCTCTTGCCGCGCGAATACATTCCCCGATCCGAGCGACCCGCTTCGTTGCCCAGGCGTTCTTCGGTAACAGAACCTCTCGCGCCAAGGTAAAGCGCCGCGGTGGTGCTGGTGTAGATCAAGCGTCGCACCCCGTGCTCGAGGCACGCACGCGCTACGTTGGTGGCGCCTCCAATCACCTCACGCTCATAATCCTCCCATTGCGGTCCGCCACCCAGCGAAAGGTCGTAAACCACCGAGGCCCCGGCAACGATCTGCAACATGCGTTCCTTGTCGGAGACACTCCCGAAACAATATTCCACGCGTGGGCTGGTGCTGCGCCGTGCTCCGGCAGAACGGCTCACAACGACGACATGGCAGCCGCCTTCGGCGAGCATGCTGGTGAGCCGCTTGCCGATGAAACCCGCGCCTCCGATGACCACAATCCGCTCACCCGGCAACGACTCGGCCCTCCTGGTTAGTCAAGAACGCAAAGGCGCTATCAGCGACCATCTCGCAGGCCTCGACGACCGCCGTACCCTCAGCGCCATCGATTCTCGGGGTACGTCCAGCGGCGAGCGCGCGATAAAATGCAGCAATGCTGGCGTTCACCGACAGATTTTGCTGCAGGTAGGGGGGGCATAACCCGGCCGCCCCCATGGCATAAGCTTTGAAATTCGACAGACTGCGTCGCACCAGGCCGTAGGCGTTCGTCCATCCATTCACCATATCGTCTGCGCGCAGATAGCGTGTCTTCTCGATTAGCTGGAAGGTGTTGCGGCGGAGATCTACGAGCGCCTCGGCGTCTTGTCCGATTACATGAACGGCGGCCGCAAAGTAGCCGCTCCCGACTGCAAGAGTACACTGCGCGTTACCACGCTCACACACCAGCGACGTTTGCCAGTTACTGAAGAAGCGAGTTCCGTTGCTGAGTTTCATTTCCCCGGAAACAGCCGTGCTGGCCCGGGTGACTCGCCCGAGCAAGCGGCACGGGATGGAAAGGGGATGCGGACCGAGTTCGAAGAGCAGGCGCTCCGTTGCGCTGAACATCCACTGGGTATGGGGCCCGGATCCCAGAGACGGCATGGGGATAGTAAAGATGACCTGAACCTGCTCCAGCGTGCCCAGACGACAAAAGCGGATCGCATCCAGTAGAGCAAGGAAGCTGGGCATGAACGTCAGATTATGATTAACCCCAATCTGCAGGCCCTCGCGTTTAGCCAGTGCCCGCACATGATGGCATTCCTCAAGCGAGAGGCAGAAAGGTTTCTCCACAAATACGTGGCTGCCCGCAGACAAGCATGTCTCGGAAGCACTGGCGTGAACGGGTGGAGGCAGAAGAACATGCACAACATTGGGTCGGGTCTCTTCGAGCATCGCCCCCAGGCTCGCGAATACGGCCGGGATTCCATTCTGTTGCTGGAATGCACGCGCCTTCGCCAAGTCGAGATCGCAAACCGCAACGACATCTACGCAGTCAGCGAGCGCCTTCAGCGCCGTAATATGGGTACTGGAGATCTCGCCGGCCCCCATCAGCGCCACGCGAAACCGGCGGTGGACGTTCGAAGACGGACTATTTCGCGAAATATTTCACTCCCCTGACCTTGCCCGTGCGAAGACGTTGAGCAACCATTACGGTGCAGCAATTATTAAGTTGGCACGGCGCGAAACAAATACTCTCTCCCTACAATTTACATCGAAAGCTGCTGAATACGGAAGAGCCAACCTCACCAATTCGCATGCCGGCGCAACCAGTACTCGGGTGGCCGTGATTGGTCGACATGATGCGTGATTCCCGATCGATACTTGGGGTTGCGGCTGACGGTCCACGATGACAGAGCGTCGATCACTGGTGGGTGTCACCGGCACAGTTGAACATACTTGAGGTGATGCATGCGATCATCGACAAAGCTGGGAATTCTGGCCATCACTGGCCTGGGCGTCAGTGTGTGCAGCCCCAAGCCAAAATTCGTCATTGTTGCAGCGGACGGAGGCTGGTGACGTGCAGTCTCCGCCAAGATAACCGGGTCAATGCGTGACCGGCGCTTTCATCAGGATCGCAGCCTCGGCACCGCGCAAGGTCAGGCTGCTGGCTCCGGGATCGGTCGTTCCGTCGGAACGCAGTCCGTAATACACGCAGAAGGGTGCGCATCTCGCCTCGAAGCTGGACAGGTCGATCAGTTTGCTGTAAGTCGTCCACTCCTCCGGCGCCGTGGGCAGCGTGCCGCCGGTGCGCGCTGTGCGCATCAGCACAATGGCATTCGTATAGTCCCGCCGCGCTAGTGGCGAACAGTCCCGCGATCTACCGCCAGCCAGCGGGCTATTGTACTGCCCGTTGAAACAGGGCAGGGCTGACCATTGTTGAGCCGAACAGTGAAGCGTCGTGCAGCCAGCACCGTAGTACATATCCCGGTCGCCCCTATTGCACGTCGAGTAGCCGCAATTCCAGCCCGGTGGTTGCCAGCCGTTCGTCGTGTCCGGCACGCCAATGTCGACCCGGAACGCCGGGGCCGCGGTGCCATACAGCATCACATTTTGCCAGGGCGGCATGTTCTGAGGAAGCGTGTACGCCTGATGGCCGTACTGTGCAACCTGGACCTTCTCGGTACCGACATAAGAGTTCGCGATAGCCACGTTCGTTCCCGAATTCGCGAGGACACTTATAGAGGGGAGACCCTTGATGCCCTGGTTTGTTACTTGAAAAACATCGCCTTCTTGACAGGTGCTTGTCGTCGGGCAGATGCGAACAAAGATGCTTCCCGCAAAGGGGTTATCGGTGCCCCCGCAACCAGGCAGTAAACAACTTGCACTTGGCATCGCCACCAGGGGAGCCGTGCTGGCGACGTGGAGCGCGTAGGGTGCGGGAAAAACGCCCCGCGAGATGGGCGCAGTTAGCGTCGTCGCATCCACAAAGTAGTAATACTGATCGGCAAAGTTATAGATGCTCATGCCCGTGACCGAGTAGGTCAGGACGGTGTGCGGATTGCCGAACAGATAGTGATTTCCCAGAGCAATCATGGAGCCGCGCGCCCCGCGGTTCCACACAAACGGAATGCACGGCGAGTACATCGTGTCGCAGAAACCGGCCTTGTTGGAATCAACCTCCGCGACAGAAACCGGAATGCCATGCAGCCCCAAGTCGAACGTATTTTGGGCGGTAACGGTCGACCCGTTAAAATTGCCGCCCGCGGTCACTAGCAGGGGATTCTCCAGCCATGTGAGGCCAAGGGATGGCCCGATGGTCCCCAAAGTCGTCGGCCAGTTAGCGGTGACATTGGCTGTTGCCAGGAACGCACTGCCATAATTGGCGTGGAAGATGGCGGTGCTGACCGCAAAGGCAGTGGCCCAATAATTGTCAAAGTCTGAGTTTCCACTGGCTTCGTGACAACTCGGAGCACACAGAAGGTCAGTGTTGTTGGGGTTCCATGCCGGATACATATAGCTGTGCGAGGCGCCGTTGTCTAGGATGGATCCATTGATTGTACTGATATTGACGCCAAAGGCATTTAATGCCGACGCCCATAGATAAGGGATTACCTCGCCAGCAAGCGGTTCGCCGGTGCCGGTATCCACGGTCGAGGGGTTCAGCCACACCTCGTTGTTGTACCCACCGTAACCACCAGTCCGCCCTTGGTAAACAAACCGCGCCGATGACGTTGTTGGCGGGTTGGGGTTGTATTCATAACCACCAGCGACCACGCAAGGAGAGCCAGCGCACGCCGTGGAGGACGCATAGGCCGACGCACTCCAGCCGCGCAATAGGCAATTCGTGACCCCCCCACATTGTCCGGTGCTGTTTAGCATTGAGTGCAGGTTATCGCCGCGCAGGTTGAAGATGACTGGAGCAGTAGTTGCACCGGAGACGGCGATTCGCACCCAGAACTTAGAGCGTGAACCGTTCACCACGTCTTGCGCCCAATCAGTCGGTGGGTAAAAGCTGATCGGCGTAGATGCTAGCCCGGAAGTCAGGCCAGCCGTTCGGTCATCCCAGTTCGACGCAGTGGTTAAATCGCCCCACGCGCCAGATCCCTTGCTGTACTGGTAGGTAACCGATCCCGCAGCTCGCGGCGTAGCCAGGCGCACGTTGATCTGGTCAAACGGCTCCATAAAGCCGATGTACAGGGTATCGCCAGAAGGAATAGTTTGAGCGTTCGCCAAATATCCCGTTTCGTTTGTCCCAGTGCAATTCGAGGAGCATGTCAGCGAGAAGGTAATGGTGGGCGCGCTTGTAGTGCCGCCGTTCGCCGTCACGGTTGCCCTCTTCCCGTTTAAGAACGTGGCTGAAGTGAATCCGGTCAGAGTAATCGTCTTGCCCGCTGTGATGTTGTTGAAGTTTTCCGCGCCTATTCCGGTGACGGTGAACACTCCCCCGCCGTAAGTCACGGTCCTAACCGCTCCGCCATAGGCCCATTGCGTCAGGTCCGAGACCAGCGTCGAGCCGTGATAGAGGAGAACGCCATTGGCGGCCTCTCTCGGAACGTAGTAGGACAGCCCCTGGGTCAACCCGTAGGTCTGCTCAAACCAGTCAAACTGATCCATGCCGAGCAATCCAGTAGCGTTCATAAATCCGGTGTCCCGCGTGAAGTGGAGAATCGCCTTTTCGTACTGAGTTACACCCACCGCGTCCCGAATCCAATACATGTCCTGTAAGGAGGGCACGGAGACGGGGGCTTCTCCTCCGATGCAGACAGTTGAAGAGGTGGCTACGCAAACGGGTGAGTTGGCAGAATTTGAAAGATAGATATTGCTGGCGATCCACTTGCTGACGCAGCCATTTTTCGTGTCGTGAGAGCCGTCAAAACAGGTTTGCGAAGCGCTGCCGAAACCAAGGTTGTACATGTTTGCCCCGACCTTGAGGTCGGGGTTCTGCTGTGCAAATGCAACTGAACTGATTACCGCACATGCTATGAAGAATGCTAGTCGATGCATTGGACAATACCCTTCCTTCGATTTAACCGGGATTACCTTTGTGCTGTGACGATCCCGTCTGAGCCGTCGCTGTACCCGGGGTTCTTCCAAATAACACCCATGTGTCTGGGTTGCTGTTCCGATGTGGATGTTGTGATCTGGTTCGGATATCGGGTGCCGTGGATGACGGTAGCGAGAAGGTCAATAACCCATAGAACGTAATTGCCGTGAAAATCGAGGGACGACCGTGGAAAAAAGCAACAGCACGGGACAATCTTCGATTCATTCAATCTCCTGGGGGGAGCCTTCGCGTGGCTTCCCTGATCCCACCCTGGTAAGCCAGGACTCGCTCTCGACGCTCGACGGAGCATGATCCCCTCGGACGTACGAGGGCGCTGCGTTCCATGGCACAAGAAAAAATACATTGCTTGGCGTGGCCACGGAAAGGATAATGTACCCCTAGTGAGCACTAAAGTAACTAGGCTAGCCGTTACTAAGGTGGGCGTCATACTGATTTCCAACAGGCTATGCGATCAACCATTTGTTGACAGAAGCGCGTTTTCGCCGCCGCTTCAGCATCTGCGGATAACCTTCAAGGACAGGCGGCTGTTTGAGTTGGGAAATTCATTCAGCGGCAGGTGGCCAATCGCGGATTTCCTCAACCGAGGGAGTTCAACCACAGGATCCGCGTCGGGCCTGGGCCCAGCCAAAGAAAGAATGGTGCGCTCGACGCCCTCGTGGTGCATATCGTGTGGGGCTGTTGGGAGCTAGAACGGAAACTCCGGCTCGAGTTCCGGTGACGAAGTGGGTATGATGGCTTTCATGGACAATCGTCGCCAGATACTAACTGGTCCCCCGAAAAGGCGGCCATTTCAGGCGCTACTGCCACCTTGGGTGTCACTCCTGTTTCTGCTAGTGGGCTCCGCGGCCTTCGGCTCGATCGGTCCCGATCAGCCGAAAGATGTTCAGTGTGGCAATGCCGCGAGCGGCGCCTGGCAGACCCCCGGTTCCGCGATGGGCAGCACTCCGGCGGTAGCGGCTGGTGGCCTGGCCTCAGGAACTTCAGGCGCGTACGTTGATGTAAAGTGGACGACCGAGCATTGCAGTTCTTCCGTGGTTGTCTTGATGCGGGATAGAAACCTGGCTCCCGAGCGTCACGTCTACGGCGACGTCGCAGGAAATGACGGCTGCGGTGCGGGTTTTGCCAAGAACCACTCGGTCCACATTGACCATCTTTCTCCAAGCTATCAGGGGACACCAGCCGCGGGAAGCGAATTTGCCAGCAAGGGCGCCCATTTCTTCTATGTGGCTTCACAGGACAAAAACTCTGGCAAGTGGTCCACGACCGGGGGCCCGTCCCTCGCCAACGGGACCTGCAAAGGAAACTGCAAGGCCTTTATATTCAACTCTCCCTCGCCCAATCTGTCAGGCGGTTCGAATTGGGCTATTTGGACCTATGGACCGCAAAACGTCTACCAGGGACACGATTTGCTGGTTGGTCTGCAAGCGGTACTTACCAGCGGCCCCTTGTCCAAGTCTATGTACATGCCCTGGTCGAGCGTCCGGTTCGTCAAGTTGAAGGACGCGGGGGGTAATCCATGCAAATCTAACTGCACGGACGTCCAAGACGGGACGCTGTTCGATATGGACGCGACATTCCTCTGCACCGACCAATACATCAACAATCCGGCGACCGAATACGCCAACTATAAGGTCGACGGCTGGCATAGACGTGACTGGTGTTATGGCGGAAATTTTCAGACAGCCATGGATCAGTACGCGGTTCGTATCAGGACGAACTGCAACGGCCACGGGACCGATAATTGCGGCCGCGGTAGCACTCCTGCTGGCCAATATCAGGTGTCGGCAACTTTCCAGCCTCTGCAGGGCCAGAACGTTGGGGAGAACATCGGTCAGCCTTTCACCGTCACCTATATTTTCACGGTACGACCGACTGCAACCTTTACGGTGAGCCATCCATCCTGCCTGGCCTCGGGAACCTGTCCAGCCATTCCATGCTATCTAGCGACCAGCAAGACCTGCCCTTCCGGAAAAGATTACACCTGGGAGAAGCGAATTCAATCTTGGGGGCCGGTCGCTTGCACAGGTGGGCCACAGACTTCCCCTCCCAGACCCGGTGGAGATTACTTCAACAGCACAGGCTATTTCGAGAATGGCGTTTATGGTGCGGCGAGTGCCAATTCGAATTGCTACAATTATGACAACGGCAGGAACTTTCTGACATTGTCCGACTACGCTGGTCTTAAAGGTTGGTCAACACCCTCAGGTGCGAGTACTGAACCGAAGGGTCAGCGATACCCCAATGCGCAAGCTTACTACCAACACTGCGCGATTCTGTGTCAGCAGTCCTACTGGAACTTTTTCGCCGGCGTCGGAGCTGCGGGCACGGTTTGGCCTGGCGGACTGCTGCGGGAGTGGAACCTCTTC
The DNA here is from genome assembly GCA_003151335.1 of Acidobacteriaceae bacterium. Classification (GTDB taxonomy): domain Bacteria; phylum Acidobacteriota; class Terriglobia; order Terriglobales; family Acidobacteriaceae; genus Bog-257. The sequence goes on along the minus strand of PLXE01000117.1, from coordinate 157,405 downwards.
CCAAACGGTGCCGCAATGTATTACTTCCGCACCGGAGATGAAGCCGCCCGGCAAGCGGCTATCAACTTTGGAAGCTATGAACCCCCTGGAGGTGGCAAAGCGGGAAATACGCTCTATCAGTTGTATCCCATAGATGCATCTACCGGCGCTCGGATGACGGCGTACATGCTGGAGGCTGCTGTCGCAAAGTGGCAAGTAACAAGCAACCAGACCCCACAAGACTCTCTTCAGACCAGACGCTATGTCGACTCCCTGTTGGGAAACCTGGACCAGAATATCAACTACGATCCTTCGGGGCGGGAATATGGCACGGCGACCCATCCGCAAACTTATCCAATCGGTCCGATCTGGCGCAGTTTCATCCTCGGAGTCGATATGGAAGCCTTGATCGAATATTATGAATGGCAGGGCGCGATGGGACAGCAGCAAGATCAGAGAATTCCGATTGTCGTAAAGGCAACGCTCGACTTCATGTGGTCGAAATTGTGGGCAGCGAAGAGTGCTGGTCATGATGCGTTCTACTACAACGGCCTAGATATCCCGCATGACAGTTCTAACGATAACGATAGTTACGTCGAGCTTAACAATCTGGTTTGTGGCGCCTATGCGTGGTATTGGAATATCTCCGACGACAATGCCTACCTGAAGGAAGGAGATGCTTGCTTCGATGCGGGTATTTCTCCTACGGCAGGATTTTGGTTCGCGGGAAAAGACTTCGGCCAGATCTTCAAATGGACCTTTGACTACATCGGTTGGCGCACTCAGGCGGGCTATATCCCCAGCACTTTTCCGGAAAGGAATAAGCCGTCTGGAAACAAAGCGCCTTTCCCTGACACCGTGCCGCCGATCCCACGGCCGCAGGAGGGGAACAGCACCACCGCCGATCCCTTAACCGGCGTGACGCCTGTGACTGTAAAGGGAACGGCGGCTACCATTGCTTGGAGCACCTACGAGCAATTGGCCTCGGCGGAGGTTTTGTACGGACTTTCGAACTCGTACGGATCGACTGCCAAGGGCGTAAGTAAGTCGTGCAGCAGCGTTTCCGCCTGCAACGCGGGATGCGCGACTACGGTCAACCCCGCCGTTTGCCGGCTTTCTTACATCAATACAGTTGTCTTGACCGGCTTGCGCCCCAACGCTACCTACCATTTCGCCACCAAGGGTGTTGACGATGCCGGCAATGTCGCCCAGACGAACCGTCCGGGTGGCACGGTGCGTGATTGGACATTCCTTACCGGATCCCCGTAAGCCATGAAGCACGATGCGATCCGACCGATCACTAACGTGTTAGAGTCGTATATCGTATTTAGCGCCGGACGAAATTTCTGTGGACTCATGGGTGATTGCAGGGCATCTCAGCCATGATCAAGCGATACCTCAAGTTATTGGCCATTGGAGTGGCCATGGTTTTTGCGCTGCCCTGGGCCCTGATCGCGGGGTTTGGTCGCTTCGGCCGGATGTTCTCATTCGGCGCACAGGCGTGTGCTATATCTCCCGGGCTGCCCGGCGATTACTTGCGGCTTGCGTTCTACAAATTGACCCTGGAGCAATGCTCGCTGGAAAGCCGGATTTCATTCGGCTCTTTTTTTGCGCATCCGAGCGCTGCGGTAGGGCAATCCGTCTACATCGGCTCTTATTGTGTCTTGGGTAGCTGCAGAATTGGTGATCGCACGCAAATCGCATCGCACGTCCAGATCCTCAGCGGACGACGCCAGCACCCAAGGGATGCATCAGGTAACATTGGCGGGGCTTCAGAAAGCGAGTTTCAAACAATTGATATCGGGCCAGACTGCTGGATTGGCGCATCTGCGATCATCATGGCTCCGGTCGGTGCGCGCACCACGATAGGTGCGGGTGCGGTTGTGGTTCATCCCGTCGAGGATGGAGTTGTTGCGGTGGGTAATCCTGCGCGCGCCATTAAGGCCGCCTCGGTAGCCTCCGTGGAGTAAATTCCGAACCCTAGGAGTTTACCGCTGTCGGCGTGCCGAGATTGTGAGTCGTAGCTACTCTTCGATTGACCAACTGCTCGTAGTATTGTTCAAGCCGTACAACAAAGCCATCCATAGAAAACAGCCCTCTGGCCCGCATCAGAGAATTCGACCCCATCTTGCGCCGGAGGTCCTCGTTCTGCAAAAGGCGGACAATCGGAGCAGCAAATGCCTCGGGCGTGCGTTTCCCGACGAGGTAGCCGGTTTGCCCGTCCACAATCGCCTCGCCATTGCCGCCCACTGCCGTGGCCACCACGGGCAGACCACAGGCCATGTATTCCAGAATCGCGTTGGAAAATCCTTCGCTGATGGACGACAGACAAGCAATGGACATGCTTGCGAGATGGTCCCGCACATCTCCTTCACCGTCGGTGAAGAACACGGAATCGGCGATATTCAACTGGCGCGCCAAGTCCGCGAGTTCGGCCCGCGATTCACCTTTACCCACGAGCAGAAAGGCCGCGCGGGGGACCTTGTCGGCGACGAATTTAGCGGCCCGAAGAAACAGCGCTAGGTCTTTGACGGGCCGATAATTGGCGACTATGCCGACCACGGGAGCGCCTGCGGGTACGCCCAGACTTGCTGCGGAGCTATGGACCGATGGAGTCTCGCAATATGGGGTGAATCGGTGGGTGTCCACTCCCTGGTACATCACGTCAATCCGGGCTGGATCCAGTGATTCCATTTTTGAGGCAACTTGTTTAATCGCTTCAGAATTGGCCATCACGCGGGTGGTTCGAGGATTCAGATAGTACCTGAACAGCCTGATCTTGTAAGCTGTGTACCAGTCCATGCTCATCCGGGTTGTGACCGTCGATGTGCAGCCGGAGCGATGACCGGCCGCAACGCCCAAGATTGCGGTCCTCACCATAAAAGAATGAGCGATGTCAATCTGTTCCGCCCTGAGGTAACGTCGCAGCGCAGCAATTTGCCGGATTCCAGCAAGAGTATGGAAGCTCTGAGCGGGGAAAAGCTTCGTATGGCAGCAATGGCCCATTTGCCGGAACCGTTCACTGTCGAAAAGGCAGCAAAGATGTACGTCGAAGCGATTCGAATTGATGCGTTTCGCGATCTCCGCGACCAGCCGTTCCGTGCCCGCGTCGATACCGACAGTATCGACCAGCAAAGAGACCCCAATTTTCCCCGACTTCATTTCAGTTAAGCCCCGCTTTGCGTCTCCCAATGGCGCTCTTGACCGTGGGGCGAGCCCTCTCTGCTCGTGATGCTACTACGCAGCGAGTGATGACGCCGGAGAGGGAGTGGCTTTGGCAAATTTAACTGAACGGCAGTCATCGGACCTGGTTACCTTGGTGCGCCTGGGCAAGCTTGGCCTGCCGAGCCACGGCTAGCTGGAAAGTGCCCGACGTACCAATCAAAGCCCAGATTATCCCAGAGTAGCCGAGGGTCAAGAAGAAGGCACAGAGGGTCGCAACGATGAGCGCCAGATGGGTAAACAGCGCCATCCGGCGGGTCAGCAAATCCGGGCCATATTTCCGAATTCGCCGTAGGCCTACCTGAGCGCCAAGGAACGCCACGACGAATAAGATACCCCCTATGATACCGGTCTCGCTTGACGTCTCCGTATAAGCGTTGTGGGAATACATCCACATACCTTTCCTGCTTTCCTCTCTCGCGAGGTCGTATTCAGCTTGTACAAACTGGCCGGGCCCGACTCCAAACAACGGGTACTCGAAGGTGAATTGCAAGCTGCGGAACAACAGCTTGCGGCGCACGATTGCCGAATCCGCGGCTGAGGCATCTAGCTTTGTGCCGCTCTGGCCCGGCTGAAAGAGAATCATGAAGCGATTCCTCACGCTCTGTGGCAGCATCGGGGGAACAACAGCAACCAGCAGGAGACAACCAAGCACCAAATAAATCCTTTGCCGCATATTGCCGAAAATGAAGAACATCAGGACGGTTAGCGCGAACGCAACCAGCCCCATTCTCGACCCTGACCGGGCCGCCGCACCCAGGCAAAGAACGATCAGCCCCATGGAGAGTAGTCGCTTGAAGCCTTTATGCACGGAAATACTTAACGATAGGAAACAAACTCCCACAAGAAGATACAGACAGAAAAAGTTAGGATCCTGCAGAGTCGCCGACTCCCCAACGCCCAGACGCTCACCACCGCGTCTTCCCATTATCAGTCCCATGATGGCGACCAGCCCCATCGCGAGCCCGATGGTATACATGAGACGGAAGCTGTCGCGCACCGTCCGTATGAACGCAGCCATCAAGGCAACAATCAGGAGCGCGATAATGTTGCCTCTCAGTATCCGCAGGCTGCCGGTATGCCAGAGACTGGTAGGGACGCACGCCGCTATCCAGATGGTAAAGGCAATCAAGGCCTTCCCGGAACGCATGCCGAGTATGGCCTTGCTGCGCCCGCTGAGAAATAATCCAATCAGGAGAATTGGTAAGAGGATGATCGCGAAGCGCATCCCGGGGACCAGTTCGCTGACCCGGCTGCAGTAGAAGAACAGATACAACAGCAGCACATACTGAAAGAACCGGAAACGGTCGGGAGGCGCAGACTGCGAACCTGATCGCGGTGTGGCTTGCGAAGGCGTGGTGACAAGTGTTTCAGAAGGCGCGAAGTCCGTGTCGTTTGCGTACTCCGCCGGGGCCGAGGTCATATCCAGGAAACGGGACATGCACGTTATCATATCAATAATGCCTCGGGAGACCGAGGGAAAACTCTGAGAATTCTTGCCGTAAGTGCGGACATTGCCGGACAGGTCAGGGACTGAGCAGTTCTGGCGGCCGCGGGTGCAGATTTACAAACGGGGGCCGCTGTGGGACGCGGCCTGGGCTGACGCGCGGTCGGCATAGAGAAAATCCTTGATCCAGGGCCGCGGATTATCAGGCCTGACACGGATTTTCCAGATTTGTTGGTTTAGAATGGCTCTTTGAAATATGCCCATACGAGTGCTATATGTCTTTCCCGGCATGGATGCTCCACCAAAGGACCCGGCCTTTGCTGAGATGGCCCACGTCTCCGGCGATATTACCGTCGACATGCTTCTCCCCCTTAAGGATAAAACGCCGGAGAACCTCCACCGAGATTTGGGCGACGGAAGCTACCCCACTTATAAGGTAAACAACCTAACCTATCACCTGTTTCTAGCTGGCAGATACGAGTTAGGCACATTTCGACAAAAATTCGCCATTCTGTGGTTCCAGCTGAGTGAGGGCCTGCGGCTGTCTCGCAGACTGCGGTTCGACTGTGTAATGGGTTACAACTGGGGATTGGCTGGGTTAGTCGCGTTTTTTCTCTCCCGCCTGTTGCGAGCCAAGTTGATCATCCGCTTGGCCAATGTTCCGGAAAACGCATATCGTTTCAATCAGTTCGGTCAATCTTGGCACTATTCGGCCAAAGTGAACCTGAAAACGCGGCTGGCAAGGTGGGTCTCGGATGTGCTACTGCGGGTTCTGGTGCTTTCCTCGGATCGCCTCCATCTCCTCTACCCCGACCAATTGAAGCTTTACCCGCAGCTGCAAAAGGTCCCATTCAACATTCTTCCGGTGTTCACCGCGGTCTCACGGATACCTTACACCGGAATCAGTGACCACTCTATTCTGCTTGTTGGTGGTCCCTGGTATCTCAAGGGTGTGGATGTTCTCATCCGGGCCTTCCGCAAAATTGAACCGGAGTTCCCTAATTGGAAGCTCCGCCTTTTGGGGTATTTTCCCGACGAACACTTGCTACGGGAAATGATAGGCGATAGCCGACGAATCGAAATCCTGAAGGCGCGACCAAATCCCGAAGCCGTGAAAATCATCGCTGACTGTTCAGTGCTGGTGCTGGCTTCTCGCTCAGAGTCCGCAGGTCGCGTTCTTGTTGAGGGTATGGCCGCTGGAAAACCGCTTATCGGATCACGGGTGGGGGGTGTTCCCCAGTACGTGCGAGACGGAGTAAACGGGTTTCTCTTTGAAAGCGAAAATTCGGATGATTTGAGTGAGAAGCTTAGGATCATGCTGAGTTCGCCCGAGTTACGGGCAAGTATGGGCCAGACAGGCCGCCGGATGGCAAAGACCCAGTACACGGCGGAAGTTTGGGGACGCAAGATGCAAGAGATGATCGAGTTGGCAGTTAATGGGCGCACCACGACGATAACGAGCGAGCCGACCGCGAATGTGCCATCGTAAGAGGGCAACTCCTTATCAGTACCACCAGCGGAGGCCAGATTCGGAGGTGCGCTTTGCTGTTCTCGGCCCTGAGCACTTTTTGAATTAACCGGGGAGATATGGCGATCAATCTTTTGTATGTCTTTCCTGGCCTGCTTCCCCCGCCCAACGATGCAAGCATGGCTGAGTGGTACCACCTGCGGGGAGACATCAGCGTGGATGTGCTCCTTCCCACGGGGATGGCGAAGGCGGGTTCACTGCGCGCTGAACTCGGTGAGAATTGCTTCCCGACTCATAAGGTCAACCAAAAGTTGGCTTACCATCTTTTTCTCGCTGGGCGTTACAAACTGCTCTCGTTCCGGCAGAAAGCAGCCATTTTTCGATTCCAGCTGAAGCAGGGTCTTCGGCTTGGCCGCGAAAAACGGATCGATTGCACGATGAGTTACGGCGCTGGGCTGTCGGGAGTCGTTGCCTGGATTCTGTCTCGCTTATTGCGCACCAAGTTCATCCTCAGGTTGCCCAACGTGCCCGAGAATGCTTACCGGTTCAACGCCTTCGGAGGAAACGCTTATCACTACTCCGCGAGGGTAAGCGTTAAGACGCGCATAGCCAGAGTGGTATCGGACCTATTGTTGCGGTTTTTGGTGTTACGCTGCGATCGGCTTCACCTGATGTATCCCAACCAACTGCAAAAGTACCCCAACCTGCAAAAGATTCCCGCTTGCGTGATTCACAGCTTCACAGCAATGTCGCGGATTCCACACGGCGGGGAAAGTGATGGTTCGGTCCTGCTTATGGGTGCGCCCTGGTTTTTGAAGGGGGCGGACATTCTGATCCGCGCATTTCGGAAGATCGAATCCGAGTTTCCAGACACCAAGGTCCGGCTGCTGGGCCATTTTCCAGATGAACACCTGATCCGGGAGATGATCGGCGACAGTCGGCAAATAGAAATCCTGAAGGCCCGGCCCAACCTTCAAGCGTTGCAAATCTTAACCGATTGTTCCATTTACGCCCTGTGCTCGCGGACCGACGCCGCTCCGCGCGTCGTGCTGGAAGCCATGGCGGCGGGCAAGCCGGTCATTGGCTCGCGAGTTGGCGGGGTCCCTTATTACATTCGGGAAGGGGAAACTGGGCTGATTTTTGAAAGCGGAAATGTTGACGAACTGGCGGAAAAACTCCGGCTACTCCTGAATTCTCCTGAACTGCGAGCACGCCTGGGTCAGAATGGACAGCGCATCGCGCGAGCTCAATACAATGAGGCAGAATGGGGCCGAAAAGTGAAAGAGCTCATCGAGTTGACCGTTCTTGGCCGGATTAGCGAAGCGGAGAAAGAGCCGAGTGCGAGGATTGCGTCCTAGGCGGCTGGGGATTTCGAAGCCGCTTCCAGCGTGGCGAGATAAAGTTTAGTCAGCGACCTTCGGTAGGCCTGAGGTGTGTACGTCGCCTCCACACGTGAGCGGGCCGCCGCTCCCAACTTCAGCGCCAGGTCCTTGTCTTGGAGGATGCGCAGGATGGCCTCTGCCATGGCCTGAGGATCGCCTGGTTGCACCAGCAGACCGCTTATACCATCCTCCAGGATCTCGGGAACGCCCCCCGCATCCGTGGCCGCAATTGGAAGGCCGGCAGCCATTGCCTCCAGTACCACGTTCGGCGAGCCTTCGGAGTAAGAAGGCAACGCAAGCAGCGTGCTCAAGCAGTAATAGGGTCTTACGTCCGGTTGGAAGCCTTCCATCACGATCCGCTGCCCGATCCCCAAGCGTGCCGTCAGGCGGAGTAGGCTCTCCTTCTCGGGGCCTTCGCCTACGACCACGACTCGGAAATCGGGGGCTTCGTTCATCTTCTCCAGTCGTGCGGCAGCCTGCAGCAGGATGGCCTGCCCTTTTTCAGACGAAAGGCGTCCTACGGCCAGGATCACAGCTTGGTTCTGCACGCCGAGGCTGCGCCGTAGCCGTTCAATGTCCTCCGTGGGCGCAGGTACGAAGGGCTTCACGAAATTGTGCAGGATGGTGATCTTGCGCCGGTCGATGCCACGCCTTTCCAATGTTTCTGCAAACGGCCTGCATACGGTTACAACTCGAAAGGCTGCTTGCAAAGACCAGCGGTCTAACTGGCTGTAGGTGCGGTCTAGCCAGTCGCGCTCGGTGTATCCGTGGTTCCAAGCAACCCACGGATACTGCCTATGCAACCCGAGCGCTCGCACCAGGAAATGCGACTTGATGTTACGGGATTCGAGGATGTCGGGCCGGTACTCAGCGATAATTCGGCGCAACTGCGGTATTGCCTGGGTGTCCCACCGGTGGCGCTCCGAGATCGTCGCCACTGGCAGTCCGGCATTCCTGGCCGCCGCTGCGACGGGACTCTCGCCGGCGCCCCGCCAGTACGTCACCACCATCGTTTCTACGGCCGGCGGACCGGGTTCAGCAACTACTCCGAGCTTGCCGAACTCAATGATGTTGCGCGCGGGTCCGGTTACGGTCGGACTTTCAATCAGTGTGAGAACCCGGATGGTCTGTCGGGTCACCGTAATCTCCTAAGCCGGAACCGAGCCCACCTGCTGATCGACGCGTACCACTCTAACGTTCGGCTCCGACGACATTCGCGTCCGGGCGTCTGGCGAGCAGCTCCGTGTAAACCCTTTCAAGCCTCTCTCCGATGACTGACCAGTCATATTCCGCCTCCACCAGGCGCAGAGCATTGGCCGTCAACTCGTGCCATGCCGCGGTATCCTGATGAAGCGCAGCCGCGGTATCGATGATCTCCGCCGGAGTATCGGCGATGAGAATGTCTTTGCCGGGGGTGACGGCAAGGCCTTCGGCGCCTAAGCGGGTAGAAATCACCGGCACTCCCGCAGCCATTGCTTCCAGCACTTTCAGACGAGTGCCACTGGCGACGCGCACCGGGACTACCACCATAACAGCATTACGATAGTGCGGCCGCAGGTCCTCCACGGTCCCTGTAACCGTGATGCCGGGCTGGTTGGCAAGCTCCACAACTTCGGGTGCAGGTTTGGATCCGACAATAAAGAACCGCAGGTCCGGCCGGCGCTCCCGCAAACCGGGCCAGATTGCTTTGGCAAAGAACAAGGCCGCATCAATGTTGGCGTGATAATCCATGGAGCCGACAAAGACCACGTTCTGCCGTAGCCCCTCGGCGACGGCACTAGTAGCTGCAAAGAACGCCGTATCAACTCCATTCGGTATTACCGTAATGTGGGCCTCGGGAACCTGCTCCAGAAGCACCTGCCGCTCACGCTCGCTGCAAACGGTGTGCGCATTCGCCAGTCGCAGCACCTCGCGTTCGGCCCTTTTCAACAGCTGCGCCGTTCGGCGAGCATAGAGCCGCCGCGCCGGGCTTGCGCTGGTCTGGGCATAACGGCGCTGAATTTCCGACTCAATGTTGTGCCAGTCACAAATGAGTGGGGTGTTCGCCGCGATCTGCCGGATGCGCCGCGCGTAAACCAGTAAATGCACGCCCTCAAATTGAATGATGTCGAAGCGACCCTCCCGCAGAACGCGTTCGATTTTGTCCATGATCTGCGGAGCGGTGAAATTCAGAATGCTGACCGGCGTAGGGCCAAGAATGCCGCGCACCAGATCGATGGGCCCGTAACCTGCCTGGCGCCTGACGCGTACCATTTCGGAATCGGGCAACGCTTCCAGGCGCTCTCGTCGGGAACTCCCCACCGGCCCGTCCATTTCGCGGTCCAAGCCCAGGTAGGTGAGCGTGGACTTGGCGGCAAGTTGTCTCGCCAGGTAGAAATCGCGCAAGTGTGCGCCCGAGGTGATGGGCCAGCAGAATCGGGTTGAGAGATAGAGCACTCGCATCGCTGGGAGACAGTTTACCGGATCAAGAGTCGCCTGCACCCAAAGCTTACACCGAGGGGAACATCTCAAGAGAAGGGCGCAGATGAGTATGGATTGATTAGAATCTCGCAGCCACAGCTTGCTGGAAATCGGTTGTGCGGCTAAGCTAGCCAAACCAGACCTCCGTTACCTTTTGAGTGTCCGGAGCACACTGCGGAGTCGAGTGCGATGTATACAGTGCAACGGCTATCGGGTAGGATCCAGGATTTCCTGTCGGACTTCGTGCGTGGGAAAAACGTGCTCGACGTGGGCTGTGTTCAACACTTCGCGACGTTTGAGGCCGCGGATACCTGGCTGCACAAATATCTCGTTCGCAGCGCCAACAGCGTGGTCGTCCTCTGTTACGGGTTTCTGGCTTCTTCCATTCTGATCATCGCGCGTAAATCTGCTTCGTTTCCAAAGGCGCCGGTTATGCAGGCAGAGATGATCACCTAAGATGGCAACCAGTACGGTACCTCCGGCGACCAAACCACCCCGCCTCGCGATCCAGGCATTCTGGCTGACGGCGTCGAAATTCGTCGGGGTTGTTCTCAACGTCGGGCTTCCGATACTGCTGGTTCGCATCCTGTCCCAGTCCCAGTACGGCCTTTACAAACAGGCCTTCCTGGTGGTGGGAACGGCGCAGAGTATTGCGAACCTCGGGGTTGGGCTCAGCGCTTTTTACTTCTTGCCGCGGCATCCCGAAAAGGGCGGACAGATCGCGCTGAATATCCTCATCTACAATTTTTTCGCCGGTCTGATTCCTCTCCTGACAGCCGTGTTTTATCCCCAGGTACTCGATGTCTTCAAATCTCATGAGCTGCAATCGTTCGCCATGCTGCTCGGGATTCTTAGCCTGATTACGCTAACCTCGAGCCTGCTGACGCTGATACCGACCGCGCTGCAGGACGTTAAGTATTCGACAATTTTCGTGGTTGGGAGTCAGGTAGTCAAAGTCGTTATAACCTCGCTCGCGGCGGTGGTTTATCGCTCCGTCGAGGCGCTGCTTGTGGCCGCGGTCCTCACCCAGGTGCTTTCGACGGTTGCCCTCTTCTGGTATCTCTACAAACGTTTCGGGCATTTCTGGGGCCATTTCGACTGGGGCTTTTTCCGGGAGCAGCTTGCATATGCCATCCCGATTGGCATTTATGGATCGCTTTGGGTGGTTCAGAGATACATGGACAACTACTTTGTTGGACATTACTTCGGTCCTTCTGACTTCGCCATCTATTCGGTCGGCTGGGTGGATTTTGCCTTGTTCTCGCTGGTCCTGGAGTCCATCGCGGCGGTGATGGTGGTGCGTGTCAGCGCGCTCCAGCACCAGGACCGCAAGGAGGAGATTCGAAGGTTGAGCGCGGCCGCGGTGAACCGTTTGGCCGCACTCCAATTCCCGACCTGTGCGCTGCTGCTGGTAGCAGGGCATGATCTTATTGTCCTGTTTTATACGAAGGCCTATGAACGTAGCGCCCCTATCTTCTGCGTGGCAATCCTGTTGCTCGCACTGAATGCGTTCCTGATCGATCCCATCGTCCGGGCCTATATCGGACTGCGTCGGTTCATCTTGGTGACGCGAATCGCAATCCTGGTGTGTCTGTTTTTCGCGTTAACACCGGTCATTCAACATTTCGGAATGCTGGGAGCGGCAGTGGCCGCCGTCGCGGCTCAGTTTGCCGAGCGCATTGTGATGGGTTGGAAGGTCGCCCGGACCGTGGAGATGACTGCCAAAGATTTGTCCCTGTACAAGGACCTGGCAAAGGTCACCGCATTGACCGTGGTCGCCGGCCTGGCGGCTTATGCTGTTCGCAACCTCATCAGCCCTCATTTGCTGGTCCCGCGCATCGCGGCGGTGAGCGCGTTGGTTGCGGGGATCTATCTCCCCGGGATGTACCTGTTCCGCTTGCCGGGATGGGAGATGCTTTCCAAGGAGCGGATGTTAGGCTTGCTACGGACGGCCTTGGGAAGAACGAGCAGTGCGAACGCTTGAAACCGCTTCGCACCCGTTAGCCGAATTTCAAAAGTGAACCTCGTCCCATTTTGGCTTCTGGGTTGCAAATGGCTGCAAAGTTGGACATTATCTCGTGGACACCGATCTTTGGAGATTGGTATAGTTACAGGATTCCTTTCGTGTAGCGGACACCCCGGTCTGGCCATTCAATCCCACTTGAGTGGGTCTGCAGCCGCACTCGGTATTGCGTCGCAAAAGGCAGAGGGCGGTCGAAGGCGAAGTTCGGTTTTTCTCAGCCGAAGATTGCTCCACTGCATGGGAACGAAAGTACGTTATCGAATTTCAGGGAATCTTTTCAAGGAGCTGGAGAAAACTATATGCGTGTTTTTATCGCAGGGATGGATGGCTACCTCGGTTGGTCGCTGGCGCAATATCTTGCGGCCCGGGGACATCAAGTGGCAGGGGCGGATTTGTTTCTGCGGCGGCAATGGGTCGAAGAGATGGGATCGTGCAGCGCAACACCCATTGTACCCATGAAGGAGCGGCTGGCCGCGCTGAAGGAGTCGCGCGGGCTGGAGCCGAAGTTTTGGGAAGCCGACCTTCGAGATTATTCGGCGGTGGAACGCATCTTTAAGGAATTCCAACCGGACGCGGTGGTGCATCTGGGAGAATGCCCTTCCGCTCCGTACTCCATGGTCGATGTGCATCACGCTACCTTCGTGCAGGTCAACAACGTAGTTTCCACCTTCAACCTGATGTTCGCCATTCGCGACTTGCGGCCTGAGGCCCACCTGCTCAAGCTGGGCACTATGGGGGAGTACGGGACTCCAAACGTCGACATTCCGGAGGGCTTCTTCGAGATTGAGTACCGCGGACGCCGCGACCGGATGCCGTTTCCGCGGCAGCCGGGCAGCTTCTACCACCTCTCCAAGGTGCACGGATCAAATAACATCATGTTCGCCTGCAAGGTCTGGAAGCTTCGCGCCACCGATGTGATGCAGGGGGTGGTGTTTGGCACCCGCATTGACGAGATGGGCAGCGACGAGCGGCTGCTGACCCGGCTGGACTTTGACGAGTCGTTTGGCACTGCGATTAACCGTTTCTGTTGTCAGGCAGTGATTGGGCATCCGCTGACTCCCTTCGGCCGGGGACATCAAAAGCGGGGCTTCTTGCCCTTGCGTGACTCCATGCAGTGCCTGACCCTGGCGCTGGAAAATCCTTCCCAACCTGGTGAATACCGCGTCCTCAACCAGTTCGAAGAGGTTTACGACCTTACCGAACTGGCGGAAAAGGTCCGGCGCGTTGCGGGGCAGCTCGGGTTGAAGGTCGAGATTCACAACCTGGAGAACCCACGTAAGGAAATGGAAGAGCATTACTACAAGCCCGACCATCAGAACCTACGGGATTTGGGTTACAAGCCGACTCACGATGTCGAAGCTGAGATGAAGATCATGCTTACCGACCTGATGAAGTACCGGGAACGGATCGAGGCGAAAAAGGAGGTTTTGATCCCCAAGATTCGGTGGGACGGAACGCGCCACAAAGTCGAATACCTCAGCGGTCAGGCCGTGGGGGCTTAGCGTCACAACTTTAGCGGGCGGCGCTCTTGGACTTGTTCGCGCGCCAGATGAATGCCAGCTTTTTGGGGGCTGAGCGTCGCCCGAATCCACATCCGCAGTCTTTTCTGCCAGACGATTTTCCCTTCTCCATGTTCCTGACTCACTGCAGCCCATCGAATTCCCGCAGATAAGTCCCTCTGACACTCCCAGCCGAGCGCTACCGATTTATTTTTGCTATTTCATCCCTACCGTGACATCGCAAGCGTGATGGAGATCACTGACTCGAGTTCAAGGGTCAGATGGGGTCCCGACTGCATGTCGCTCTAGTGATGGGGCACAAGTCTTAGCAGCCCATGGTGACAGTGTGGATACCTGTGCGAAATAAATTGAACAATCCATAAGCCCTAGCTTCTGCAATGCGCGCATGGTATTGGCACGCGCAAGCAGCGCGGGAGAAGCAAGGACATCTGGATTGCGAACATCGAGTTGGTGTCAGCTCCGGTACCTCCCTTGTATCACCGGTTCTAATAAGCGAGTTACTGGAGCCGGAGCGCTGCGACCAGGTTGTTAGGCACTCGACCTCCTTGGAGCGGACCAATGAGCGTCTTCTAATGATTACTTTTGGTTAAATCGAAAGAGGGGTAGGACACATGAGGGAACGCCCGGCCAAGCAGATCCGTACAAGTTTGGGAACACTCACGTGTAACAAGTTTTTTAGGTAGCAATTCAGGGGCTGTGCCTGTAACATGAATTTCAATCGAGTATGGAATTGATTGCTGATGCACGCACTCTGGAGGACGAGCGACAAGTGCAGTTCCAGTTGCTTAGGTAACGCCGAATGACATCTCATGCTGATCCACGAAGCCAAGCTGGGGAACTTTCTACGCGTCCGTCTGCAGCGCCGCCTGCACGATCGGGATTCAACGAAGATTGGCTGGCGGTGTGCATTGGCCTGTTCATGTTCGTCTGCTCGCTCGCGTTGCTCTTTGGTTTCGACCTGTTAGGCTGGGCGGTTGCAACGTCAGTATGGACAACTCCTGGTAAGGCGCTCGCACCAGTGTCGAAAGGTTACGCGGCAGTTCCCGGCTTGCTGTCACTGGGAGCAACTTATGTTTTTCTGCTGATCGTGCTTCTCGCGGGAGCCAAGGCGCTCCACGCCGACCTCAAGCGGTTCACCCAGGGCTTTACCATCATTTTCATTCTCAGTTATTGCTGTTGGTTCCTTGGCAGCTGGGCTTATATCGCCGCCACGCCGGACAAAAGGCAGGCGCTCAAGATCGGCTGGTCGCTGAATCTAACCAACGAATCCGGCTTCATCATCGCCCTGCTGGCCGGTTTGATCATCGGCAATTTTCTGCCGCGCGTTTGTAACTTCTTAAAAGAGGCCATTCGTCCTGAGCTGTACATCAAAACAGCTATTGTCATACTCGGCGGATTTCTTGGTGTCACCGCACTCGACCAGCGGCGCCTGGCCTCAGCGATGCTCTTCCAGGGGCTGTGTGCCATCGTTTGCGCTTACCTGGTTTTCTGGCCTTTGGTGTACTTTGTCGCTCGCCGGTATTTCGGATTTAGCCGTGAATGGGCGGCGCCGCTCGCCTCGGGAATATCCATTTGCGGGGTGTCTGCGGCCATTGCAACCGGGAGCGCCATCCGAGCGCGGGCGGTAGTGCCGGTGATGGTCTCCTCCCTAGTCGTGGTGTTCTCGGTTGTGGAGTTGCTCATCCTGCCCTTCGCGGCACAGCACTTCCTGTATCGCCAACCCATGGTTGCCGGGGCTTGGATGGGACTGGCGGTCAAGACTGACGGAGCCGCAGTTGCCAGCGGCGCCATTGCCGACGCTCTCATACGAGCTAAGGCATTGAGTACCTCAGGTTTGAACTTTGAGCCAGGTTGGATTTTGGGCGTCAGCACCACCGTGAAGGTATTCATCGACATCTTCATTGGCGTCTGGGCGTTTCTTCTGGCTTGGATATGGTCGGCGAAAATCGAGCGCCGCCAGGACGAGCAGGTCAACGCCGGTCAAATCTGGCAGCGCTTCCCCAAGTTTATCCTCGGCTATGTGGCCACCTTCTTCCTCGTGCTGGCCATCGGCATTGCAGTTCCAACCCTCGTGCCCAAGGTGAAGGCGTCCATGGCACAGGCGAATGTATTCCGGTCGATTTTCTTCGTCATGACCTTTTTCTCGATCGGGGTTGTGTCCAACTTCCGAAAACTGTGGCAGGAAGGCATCGCGAAGCTCACTGCCGTGTATGTTCTGTGCCTGTTCGGATACATTATTTGGGTCGGGCTGCTGATCTCATGGTTGTTTTTCCACGGCATGCTGCCGCCGATCGTGAAGGGGTGAGATGTGAATGAACCTCGCTTGGCTGATGAATTGCGCAAGATGGAAGGCGAATACGAGCCGCTGCTTCCGATCGAACGGAAGCTGATCTGGTACACGTTCGGCAGCGGAATTGTCCTGTTAATTCTCTTGGTGCTTCTCAGTCGCGCTTTTGTGTGATCCGGGCTTCAAAACGGACTGCGGAAGGTCCTCACGCGCTAAGACACTCAGGCCGGGCGGCCCTGGCAATTGAGGCTCTCCGACGGCGCTGGGATCGGGTGTCCGATGCGGCGTAGCGCGATGCTCGGGTGGCTTTCGCTCAGCTCAACACAACGTTTGAGCTCCACTGATCCACGAGCTTCCACCACAGATACTTTTCCCATTCGTCGAGGGCAGATTTGGCCCAACGGCGGTGTCTCCACCATTGTTCAGAATTATGGTACGGGGCAGAATCAGCGGCCACCGACCACTCATATTGCGGCAGTCTCTTGCGAAAAATCGAGAGCGCTCTGCGCGTATGAAAGTCGGAGGTGACAATTAACACAGAATTCACCTGTTGACGCTCCAGGCATCTCTTAACATCGACAGCCTCACCAAACGTCGAATCTGCGCGAATTGGGCAGACCTCCCAACCCAGCGGCCCGTTGTTGCGCAGAAAGTCAGCCGCCAGATCCGCATCAGACTTCCCAAACCGGTCTCGACTAGCATCCGCATCCAAGATGATTCTTTGCGCAAATCCCTCTTTCTGTAACGCCACCGCATGTCCGTAACGCGAATCGGTGCCGCCGGCCAGAACCAGTATGACGTCTGCGGGCTGCGGATCATTCAGCACGAGGAAGGACACGGCATGCGACAGCAGCCAAACGGCCATCACGGTAACGATTGTCAGTACCACCAGGCGTTTGGGGCTCATCGGCAGATTTGGTTTCTTCTCCGGAATCTCCTGAATATGCGGAATTGATATGATACTTGTCAGGCTTGGATTAAGCTTGAAAGTCGTAATGTCTGCTTTCGCCCCTAGACTTCTGAAGTCCTATGACATCATCGTTATCTCTCAAGCGTACTTTTGAGATTGCCCGAATCTGGGCCCGCATCTACCAGTATCGTTCGCTCAAGTTGGGCGCTCTGGCGGCACGGGTCAGTGCCAACACTGACTTGAAGCGTATCCACAGGTTGGGACGCGAAATGGAGGATGTGCTGAGGCGCGACCCCACCTGCGCTGCTAAATATACCGATTATACTTTCTGGATGCCTTTCAATGTAGCGCGTATCGGAAGGCTGTCCCTGCACAAGGCTCTCCCCCTGCGAGTGCTGGATATTGGCTGCGGTCCGGGATATTTTCTGGCTGCTGCCCGGGCGTGCGGCCATCAGTGTTATGGAATTGACGCCCCGCCCAGCATCCTCAGCGATGTGGAGAAGCGCGTCTACAGCGAATTGCTGGGCGCGCTCGGTTGTGATGCTCTGGTTTCACCACTACTCATAGAGCGCTACGTCCCGATGGATCTTCCCCTAGGCGACCTCGATCTCATTACTGCCTTTTGGATTTGCTTCAACCGCCATTGTCAACCGGATGAGTGGGGCGTCGCGGAGTGGCAGTTCTTCGTGACCGACGCTTTGTCCCATCTGCGGGATGGCGGGACCCTGCACCTGGAGCTCAACGCCAATCCCGATCGCTATGGCCCTCGTCAATGGTATGAAGATAAGACTCTGGAGTTCTTCCGCTCAGTGGGCACGGTCGAGGGCGGCATAGTGCGGATCCGCAAACCCACCGATCGCCATAGGATGTTGGTTAGCTGACATTCGGAGGACAATCGAGTCGCGCAGCGGGCGCAGGTCCTCCAGCCGAGCCACAGTCCGCGTGCAGACCACGCTTGCACGGCACCCAGGGGCTTACGACCCGCGTTCCGCCTGCTTGTTGAGGAGCCGTTGGGAAGTGCCGACTTTTACCCGCGTCGGCCGCCACAACGTCTCTGGCCGAACAAAAAACACCATTACAGACAAGAGCGATGCTGCATTCACAATGAGAAAACTTCGCGCCGGAGAGGATATGCGGCGGAGGAGAGAGTGCCGGGGTAGAAATCCGTCGAGCAGGGCCAAGGCGAGCACGGTCAGTTCGGCAAGCAGAAGAACCAGACGGAACGGGCCTGCCGGGATCGCCAATGTAGCCGCAGAAAAGCACAGGATTGCCCAGGGGAGCACCAGACGCGCAACCTTGTTGGACACGAAATGAAATCGCATTCGATTGGCACGGGTGAACAACTTGGGCACACGGACGCACACTTGCCAGAGACCAGCCAGCGTCCTTAGCTTGCGGCGGAATTCTCCGCCCTGGATTTCTGCATAATCAAAAGCCATCGCTGCCGGGTCAAAGATCACCCGGTAGCCCCGCAAGAGAACCCGCAGCGGTATGATTAGGTCATCGGTAAGCGTGTCCGGAGGGACAGGCTCGGCCAAGGTGCGGCGAAGCGCATAGATCCACCCTGTGGTGGCCAGAACGGAATCGATTTGCGAATGCCGCTGTCTGGTCCACAGTTCGTAGCGCCAGTACAAATCCATGTCCGCCTGTTCCCCCACGCGATTGGCATGGAGAAAACGCGGCGCACCGGTAACGGCTCCGACCGACGGATCCGCGAAATTGGCCACCAGATTGGAAAGAGCATCGGGATCCAGCGTCTGGCGAACATCCGTAAAAAAGACGACCTCGCCCGAGGCGTGAATCATTCCGGCGTTGAGGGCCGCCGCTTTGCCACCGTGCGGTACCTTTACCAGGCGAACCCGGCGATCGCCAAACCCTGCCACGATTTCATCGGTGGTGTCGGTTGATCCGTCTGAGACCACCACGACGTCCAGCAAATTTGCCGGATACTTCAGTGCGAACAGCGATTCCAGTTTTTCTTGGATGAAATCTTCGCCGTTACAGACCGCCAGTAGGACCGAAACGGTGGGACGGAATTCCCCATCTTTTTTCACTGGCGGAGCCGCACGCCGCCAGCATCTGAGCAGGATCGGGTACACGGCGACGATGTAGAGGCCAATCATCGCAGTGAACCAAAGTATGAGTACGGGTATCAAATTCAGACTCCATTGCGGTGCAGTCAGAAATGAATGAGCAAGGACTGCGACGAGTCAGCAGAACCTTGCGGGCTCTCCGCCGGCAGGGAGAACCATGAAAACGCCCTCTCAGATTAGATCTTCATTCGCGGACCCGCTTACCGTCCAACTCTACCCAATAGCAGGTTTTCACTGTCGCGAGCCAAATGTGGAGAGCGAGTCCAACCGAGACGCTCTAACCAGATTTCCGTTTTAGCTCCCAATACCCCACACTATATACTCTGCGAGGGAGTCGAACGCACTATTCTTTCTTTGACTGGACGCAGGGGATTAGTGTGCTCGGTCCCTTTCAGAAATGTGGGAGCGTTGCGTAAGCCGGCCGGAAAATCCCTCGAAGAATTCACGAGGTCAGAACAACGGCGAAGCTGGCTTTCGCCCGGCGGCGACGGTCCAGCCAACGATCAATCCCAAACCCGACGCACGGTACGGTGAACACTTCGAGGAAGCAAAAAGTATATCGCACCAGTCCGAAAAACAGCACCGTCGTGATGAGATGAGAAATGCCCAACGCGGCCAAGAAAAGCAGATATTGCCGATTCATCCCAGGCCACCAAAAAGGTATCGTGATCAGGAAGAGCACTTGCAGAACCAGCCGGGAGCAAAACGCCATGTACTCCTGCGGTGACGGCGAATTGGCCCACGGAATCGGGACAAACCCGCGCACGATTTTTCCCAGAACCAGCCGCGGCAACCTGGCCACATTATTTCTTGTCCACGCCATACCGCGACTGTAGTAGTAGTCGCTGAGTGCAAGATCACTGGGGAGACGCTTCGCCAGAACGGCCTTGGGCGTCTCCCCCGGAATGGCGTCTGGAAAAACCCAGCCGCCCCAGAAGTTTAGATCGCTCGCGGCTCGTTCGTTATTGGCTCCATAGAAGGTTTCTCCGCCGATTGAACTCAGCAGAGGAAAACGGCCGGTTAAGGCGTAATTGCGAGTTACCCAGATAGCAGCCGGTAACAGCGTCAGGCAGAGAGCAAGTGCCGCGCGCTTCACCGTCGCACGTGGTATCAATGCCCGCCGAGCAGAGGGATAAAGCAAGGCCAGAGCGGCAAAGACCAGGGGAACGAGGATAAAATTTGTGCGAACCAAAGGCCCAAGGCCAAGCAGGACCGCCGCCAGGTAGAGATAGCGGGGACCTGAAAAAGCGAAGGCCAGTCCAGCGCTGACAATCAGAATGAACGATATCTCCGATAAGCCTTCAAGCGCCAGATGAATGAGAATAGGCGACAACGAAACATAGAGACCGCCGACAAGGCAGAGGACGGGGCGAACCCCAAGCCTCCGGCAGAGCGCGCCAATGGCGACACCCGCGAGCGCCAGGCAAACCACGTTCGTCAGGCGTAAAACAACCTCGTCAAGCGCGTTCGGAGCTATCCCCATACCAAGTGACAAAATGAGAGGGAAGACTGGCATGCGATCGTAAGCGGGCTCCGTCGGCCAGAAGCCGACGGGATCTCTGTAGCCGCTGCCGTGCGCAATACTCGCTCCGATTGCCGCATATTGCCTGGCGTCGCTGCTGGCAAAAGGCGTATCCAGGCCGCTCTTCATCGCGAAAACGAGCAGAACCAGTAATCCAACGATACCGATCAGTCCGTAGAGAAGGGCGGGATATTCAAGGAGTGGTCTGGCCTTTTTCTCAACTTGCATAGTTTCGGGCGGGTGGTCCACCCCTTCGGCTTGAGCTTTAAGCGTCGTTGTTGGGCGCGTACTTCCCTTAACCGAGATCTTCCAATAGTTCATTGATCTGGAATCTCCGTTTTAATTGCCAACGCCTATACTATATTGCCCTTGAGGGAATCCAGTGCACGATTTTTTTCTTTCCCAGGCGTTAATCACTACTGGTAGCGCTGCTCGATCCATTGCGAGTACCGATACTTCAGCTGGTACAGGGCCCAGGCTGCCTGCACAGTAGCGTGATCTGGAATATCCCCAAGTCTGAACTCGAAAACTCCGCGACACCAGCCGTACCAGCAATATGCCCACGAACCGTCCAGGCGCTGGTAGTCTAAGACGCGTTCTATCCAGCGCGCCCGGATGAGGTCAGGTCGATCCGCACCAAGAATGAACGCGCTTCTCTGCACATAAGAGTCGCTTACCCGGAAATCAAAATGCGCATCTCTTGCGATCTTCTCAGCCAAGTGATTGATCGTGCTATTCAGCTCCTCGGAACCTCCGTTGTAGTAGCGGTACATAACTAACGCGAGGAGTTGATGATGTCTTCTACCCCAGTAATATTTCGTCGGAGAGAACATGTGTGCGCGTTGAACGTAACTGATCGCCACCCTGTCAGGGGCAACGGCGTAGGCGTCCCAGAGCATTTCATAGAGATCCTGATCCGGTGCCCGGGTCATGTCGATCATTGGAACCGGAGCCTGTGGATCAACCATGCGCGCCCAAACGGGGCCAAACACGCCCAATGGTCCGAGCGGGTCAGTTACGTATTTGCTGGGGCGGTATTGGTCCACCATCTGGCGCAGACGCGGATCACCTGACATCTTCTCCATGTCTGCGACCATGAACATCAAGGCAGGGTTACCGAGGATTTCGGGGTGTGCAGCCATCCAGTTCGTAGAAGCTTCCACAGAACGGTCCAGTCGCGCGCGAAACTCGCCGCTAGGCATCCGGTGTAGTGAGTAGTTGTTGTTGAGTATGGCTAGCGACAACAACAGCAGTAGCGCTGCGGCGCATTTCCATGCCCAGCTGAATAGTAAACGAAGCATATTCCTCTTCGGGCTGTTCCCTGCTTCTGCGACCACAGTTTAGGACATTCTATGCATAGTTTAGTATGCGCTGGCCGGGACTTTGCTCCGCCGGTTTATCGTTCATCGAGATGAAACCGGGCGATTTCTCAACTGCGAAGGAACTGCGATTTGGCGACGTGGTCTTGCTCCCGTCCCAAGGCATCCGACTCGACCATCATGCGCACCAGGCCTTTGAAATCCACGTCGGGATTCCAGTTCAAGGAGCGCCGGGCCAAGCTGGAGTCGCCCCGCAGGTCATGAATCTCGCCGGTGCGAAACAGCTTGGGATCCACTTCGACGAATTCATTCACCACTTCGGCAAGGTTGCGGCCGGAAGGCACCAAATCCAGGCATTGCAGCACTTCCACCACAAATTCGTAAACGCTGTGCGATTCGCCGGTGGCGATGACGTAATCGTTGGGCTTCTCCTGCTGCAGCATGGCGTGCATGGCGCGGACGTAATCGCCGGCAAATCCCCAGTCGCGCCGCGCCTGCATGTTGCCCAGCTTCAGCTTGCCCTTCTTGCCCTGCGCCCAATCGGCCGCCGCCAGCGTGATCTTGCGAGTCACCATCTCCGGGCCGCGGCGCGGGGACTCATGATTAAACAGAATGCCGCCGACCGCGAAAATTCCGCGCTCGCGATAAACACCGCATAAACGGTGAGCGGCGGTCTTCGAAACTCCATACGGCGAGGTGGGCGCCAGCCCAGTTTGTTCATTGCGCAGGCCGTTTTGATTGCCGTACATCTCTGAGCTGGAAGCCTGATAGATGCGCGTATCCGGCTTCTGGCGCTCGATGATGTTCAGCAGGCGCGTCAGGCCGCCAACATTGATGTCGAAGGTCTCGGCAGGAATTTGCCAGCTGGTAGGGACGAAAACCTGGCCCGCAAGGTTATAAACTTCGTCGGGCGAGGCCTTGGCAAAGGCGACTTCCAGGGAGGCCGCGTCGCGCATGTCGCCATAGAGGACCTCAATCTTGTCCTGGATGGGGCTGAGCCAGCGCATGGTTGCCGTCTCCCGGCGCACCATGCCATAAACGCTGTATCCGAGTTCCAGTAGGTATTCGGCAAGGTAGCTGCCGTCCTGGCCGGAAATGCCGGTGATTAAGGCCTTCTTCATAAAAGAACCCTCTCCTTAAATTCGCACACCGCAGCCCAGATTGAGTAGCACAAATCCGCGCTGGTGCGCATCCGCGGTCGTTCTTAGTCGGTACGCTTAGCCGTTCCTGAAGGATATCGCACCCGCGCAGAGGCCGGCTGGCGCCGTGGAGGAGACTATCGTCCTCCCCTCCCCAGCAGCAGGATCTTGACGGTCGCAAACATGATATAGAGGTCGAGTCCAAAGGAAACGTTCTTGATATAGAACAGGTCGTAGGCCAGTTTCTCGCGATTGTCTTCCAGGGTGGCGTTATAGCCACGGTTGATCTGCGCCCATCCCGTCGCCCCAGGCTTCACCAGCCAACGCTCTTTATAGAACGGGATCTTTTGCACGCACTCATCTTCCTGCTCGGGAACGAAAGGCCGCGGTCCGACGAATGCCATATCGCCTTTGACGATGTTGAACAATTGCGGCAATTCGTCGATGCGGGTGCGGCGCAGCCACTTGCCCACCGCGGTGACGCGCGCATCCCCATGCTCGGCCGGCTTCAACTGCTTCTTGTCCGACCCCTCGTACATGGATCGGAATTTGTACACCGTGAACAGCCGTCCGTGTTCGCCCACCCGCTGCTGGCGAAAAATCGCCGGGCCCGGCGAATCAAGACGAATCGCGATGGCGGCCAGCAGCATCAGCGGCGAGGTTAGCAGGATGGCCAGCGAGCCGAGAATGATCGAGAACAAGCGTTTGTAGATGCGCAGGGCGGTGCGCACGTGAAAGCCGGGCGAGAACAGCAGCCAACTGAGACGCAGGGACTCTAACGGAATCTTGCCGGTAACGCTCTCGTAGTACTCGGGTCCATCCTGGATGTGTACGCCCCGGGCCTTGAGCTTGAGCAACGCTTCCACCTGCAGTTTGCCGCGGCGGTCCCCCATGGTCACCAGGACGCGCTGCGCGTTCTGCTCCAGAACCAACTCCTCAATGTTGCCATCACACAGGGGAATGCCGGGCACCGTGGGGGTGTTCTGTCCGACGAAACCCACCACCCGAATGCCTAGTTCGGCACGATGGGCGATCTCCGCCATCAGCGGCTCTGCCAGGGGCCCGTCCCCGTAAACGATGGCCCTCTCCGAAAAACGGGCGGAGCGATTGAGCACAAAAAAAAGCCGGCGCCAGGCGGGAACCGCGACCCCGACAAAACCCACCCCGATCCACAGGGTACTGCCCCTCAGGCTGACCTCGGGAAATACGTAGTAGAGCACCGCCAAGGCGACGAAAGAGCAGCCTAAAACGCCCACCAGGCGGGTGATCACCTCTCGCCGGTTGGCGAGCACAAACGAATCGTAGAGATCGAAGTAGTACATCAGGATGAGGAAGACGGCGACCACCAGACCGATCCGCCCCAAGCCGTTTTCGTACAGCAGATAAATACTGGCGTCGGAGGCCGTCCCTGCCCAAAATTCCACCGCCAGCACGAAACCCAAAGTAACCAGGATGACTTCGGTTACCGTGAGCAACAGTGTGCGGGTGGGAAAATAGGCATTGAACAGACGAATCATGCCGTCGCCGCTGTTACTTTGTCCGCTTCCTTATTGGGTTGTTTCTTAGCTTCCTTCTTTGACTTTCCGGATGAGTGGTTGCCGCCGTAGTAGCGGTCGTAATCGATGTTCAACATGGAGGCTTGGTTGAAGACCACGCCCAGCAGTTTGGACTTCTCGATCGATTCCAGCGCCTTATCCAGGACCTTACGCCGGGTAAACCCTTCGCGCACCACCACCAGCACGCCATCACAGAGGCGCGAAAGCGAGGTAGCATCGGCCATGGGCAACATGGGTGTGGCATCGAGTAGCACCCAGTCGAAGCTCGACGAGATGGTGTCCAACATCTTGGCGAAACGGTCCGATTCCAGAAGCGGCAGCGGTTCCTCCATGCCGTGGCCGGCCGAGAGGATCCACAACGGCAGGTCGCTGATTTGGTACAGCGAATCTTCGAGCGAGAGTTTGCCCGCATCCCAATCCGAAATGCCGCGCAAGGGCGAACTGGTCAGCAAATTACTGGCGCTGGGCCGGCGGAGATCGGCTTCGATCAGCAGGGTGCGCGCATTGTGCCGCCGCGCCAAGGTCAGAGCCAGGTTGACCGCCACCACCGACTTGCCCTCGTCGCCCACCGAACTGGTGATCAGCAGCTTCTGCAGCCGCCGCTTGTTCTGCATGTGCGCCAGACGGGTCGCCAGCACCCGGAACATCTCCGCTCCCTGACTATTCGGCTCCGCCAGCGCTACCAGGCGCTGCTCGGGAGTGGGCGTGGGGTGCAGGACGCGGTCGGCAGGGACCTTCAGCCAGTTCGCATCCGTGGGTGTGCCCAGGGGGACGCCAGCCGCAACGGCAACGGCAGTGGCTTCGCCAGGCGCCGCTTCTGGTCCGCCTGAAACCAAGGGCGAGGCACTCGGCTTTTCACCCTGGGACTTCTGTAACGCTTCGTACACTCGACTCATGACTAAATTCTCCTCCCGACAGTGGTGGGTATGGCTTTTTCAGTTTCTAACGTCTGGTGGTCCATGGTGCGCAGCAGACGGAACAACGAGCGCAACAAGCTCTCGCCGTTCTCCTCGGGCGCGGCCACGGGCAGCGGGACCTCTTCCGGCAGGGACGGGCCCGTCAGACGGAAATCCGCGGCCACTTCCGTGATCATCTCGGGAGTCACCGTCCGCTGTTCACGGGCAAAGGCGTTCACCATGGAGTTCTCACAAAGATTGTTGATGATGCGCGGAATCCCGCCGGAATACTCATAGAGCTTGCGCAAGGCTTCGTCGGCGAAAATCGGCGGCTCCGCCTGCCCGCCGGCACGCTCCAGGCGGGACAGCACATAGGCGCAGGTCTGGGCTTCGTCCAGCGGCTGCAGTTGACAGCGCAGCGAGACCCGCTGCTTCAGTTGACGCAGCTCGGGAGAGTCCAGCATCATCTCCAGCTCCGGCTGACCCAGGAGAACGATCTGCAACAACTTCTGCTGCGACGTTTCCAGATTGGTCAACAGCCGGATCTCCTCCAGCAGTTCGTGCCGCAAAGCCTGCGCCTCATCGACCACCAGGGCCGTGATCAGGCCGCGGGCGTGGCGCTGGATGAGGTAACGGTTCAGGTCCAGCAGCATCTCCGTCTTGGTGCGCCCGGCGTAGGGCAGCCCCAGGTCGGCCATGATGTACTGGAAAAACTCCACCACCGGCAGCAAGGGATTGAAGACGTAGCCGAAAGCGATGTTGTTCTTGCGCAGTTCGGTGAGCAGGCAACGCACCAGCAAGGTCTTGCCCGTGCCCACCTCACCGGTGATCACGATGAAGCCCTTTCTACGGCCTACGCCATAGTGCAGGTTGGCCAGGGCTTCATTGTGACGCGGCGTTGGATGGTAAAAGAACGGGTCGGGGCTAATCTCAAAGGGATTGCGCGTCAACCCGAAGAATTGTTTATACATGCATGATCACCAAAAATAGGCGTAAGCCACGCCCGAGGGAAGCAGGATGACCACCACCACGGTGGCCGCCACCGCCAGCCACGGCTTCCAGCGAGCAGCACGAATTTCCGCTGGCGTTGACAGGGCCGGAATATCTACCAAGATCGGCAAACTGACAGCTTCGTTGAGGGCCTGTTCGGAGCGGATACGATCATCGAGGACCTCCGAGCCAAATCCGAACAGCACCGCAAGCACCAAGCCGAAGCCGACTGCCGCCAGCGAAAACTTGAATCGATCGGGAAAGGTAGGCTTGTCCGGCAAACCGGGCGGATCGATGACGTGGAACTGTGCGCCCTGTTGCTGCCTCTCCAGACTGGTGGCCAGCGCTGAGTTCTGCGTCTTGGAAAGCAGTTCGAGATATTCCTTTTTCATATTGCCAAAATCGCGCAACATGTCGGTCATCTCCGCTTCCACGGCCGGGGTCCCATTCAGGCGGGCCTGATACATCTGACCAGCCTGTTCGAGACGCTGGATTTGCTCGGCGGAAGTTTGGATCTCCATCTTGTTCATCTTGATTTGGTTCTGCAGTTGCAGCCGCGGCGTCATGGCCTTCACCTGGGCCTCACTGGCGTTATTGGTCTCGAGTTTCTCCTTGGCCTCGGCTCCCAGTTCCTTCTTCAGTTTCTCCAGACCAGCGATGGTTTCCTTCAGTTTCCTGATATCGGGATGGTCGTCGGTGTAGCGGGCCTGCAGGTCCGCCAATTGGGCGCGCGCGCCTTCCAGTTGGTTCTCGAGGCTGCTGGGCACCTCTGCCGAATCGCCCATAGCTTCGTATTGTTTCTGCGCCGAGTTCAGATAAGTCTGCTGCTGCAAGGCCCTCTCATGGGCGGAGTGCGCGGCCTGTAACTGCGATTGAATGCCGTTGAGGATCTGGAGATTGCTTTGCAATTGCTGAGGCAATGATCCATCGTGCTGGGCCTCATAGGCGCGCACCTTGGCCTCCTCGGTGGCCAGCGACTGCCCCAGCGCCCGCACTTGCGAATCCAGGAAATGGGTGGTTGCTTCCGACTGCTCCTGGCTGGCCCGCACGTTCTCGTCAACGAAGAACGAGGTCAAGGCGGCGTTCACCTGTTGGGCCTTCGCCGGGTCGGCGCCCTTATAGGCCAACTTGAACGCGACCAGTTCCTGGTTTCCGTTGGCCGCCGGAGCTTGGATCAACTCGAACTTAACATCGTCGCGCATCTTTTCTACCTGGTCGTCAGGCGAATTGGCATAGCTCGGGTAGAGTTTAAATTTCGTGATGAGGTCGAGCAGGCGGGTGCGGCTCAGCACCTGCTGGCTCTCACTCTGTACCCGGTCCGCCAGGTCGACTTGAACGTTTGGCGCCACCAGAGAACTCGGGACTTTGGGGGGCTCAATCAGCACCACGCTTTCCGAGGTGTACCTGGCGGGAATGACCCAAATTGACGCAAACACAAGGAGCCATCCGAAGAAGAGCGGTCCCAGAATCCACCACTTGCGGCGGCCCACTATCGCCCAGTATTCCTCGACACCCTGCATTGACTTCTGATCATCAAGTTCTTCCATCATGAATCACCTTCCAAGTGAGTGGCCCCAGGAGTACCGGAGCCTAATTCCGACGCCATTCGTGCCCAGAGTTGATGGCTGGGGTGTGTAGTAATTCTGACTCTCGCGAATCACAGCGTAATACATAGTTGCATTCCACGACTGAGAGATGTTCCGACCCAAGCTCACCATGCCTTGCGTCATTTTAAGAAATTGGTTGGTGTGGTATTGCGATGCTATGGACAGGCTGTCGTTGTACGAAATGCCGGCAGAGAAATTCCAGCGCTGGGTCAGTGCCCGCCGGTAACTGGCGGTAAGCTGGTAGAGCCGTACCGTGCCGAGGAGACCACCGCCATCTGAATTTTGATGCCGGAATCCGACGCGCACCGCGTTGCGCGTCCGCGTCCAGCCGAAAGTCGCTCCTTCTGCTGCGGCCCACTGGGCTTGGTGCACGGCGTGATAACCGAAGCAGCCATAACCCGGAAAACAGAAGGTTGGAACAATATCCTTGCTGGCCGTGTACTCCGGACCTGCAAACCCGCTAATGCTCATGGTCGGGCTCAAACGATAGCTGGCGAACCCATACACCGCCTGAATTCCGGAGCGCGCTAAACCATGTCCGAAATCCAGAGCGGTGAAGCTATAGCCGCCGCCAGCGGAGAGCCTGGCCGAGAAGTCGTGTTGATAGTTGCTCCCACCCGAGTACGTGTACGAGTTGTTGGCCGACAAGTTACTGTTGAACCAGTGTTGAAAGCTTTCCCCCCCCGTAAAATTAAGGCTATCGTGCGGGCCCATCTGATAGGTCAGATTAACCGAACCCACGTTCGCTTCGGTGATGGCCAGAGGTATGTAGATGACGGGATTGGGGTTGTTAAAAGTGGGCACACCTTCAATGGTCAAGTATGGGGTGAACGGGTCGTTGGTGGAAATGTAGTTATCGTTCACCGCCAACTGCCAGCGCTTGGCAAATTGCCAGAGGATTCTGGCGCCCCCGTCCTGATTCAGTGATGTGTAAGTAGAAGCACCCGTCGTCGACAGGGCACTTAGCGTAGTTCCGCCATTGTACATAACATCCCACATCAAGGTGGGACGAATCTGCGTTATGTGGACGCCGCCTGTAAACGAGCCCATGGTCTGCCAGTAACTACCGGACGAGCCGGCATAAGAGTTGTAACTGGTCATCAGTCCAGTCGTCATATTGAGCCTAATGCCGGTGTTCGCCGTGACTTCGTTCAGCAACGTTAACGGAGGCAGCTGTTCGGGATGAGTGTAAGCCACTTGGGGGCCAGTGGATGACTGCTGCGACTGGTCCGTAGAACCATTCTGCGACTGGTCCGTAGAGCCGCTTTGTGACTGGTCCGTAGAACCGCTCTGGGACGGGTCGCTACCACTTTGCGACCAGGCCGGCGCCACTGCTAGGACTGCCAAAACCACCAGAGACAGACCGAGTTGACGTTTCATAGCCTCCTCCTCTTTTTCGCGTTTTTCGCGCTCACGGGACGACCAAGGTGTCGTGCGGGCGAAGCTCGATGTTCTGAGCCATATTCTTGCCTTTAATGACCTCTTTGTAGTTGAACTTGTGCTGTTCCTGCTTCCCATCGGGGCCAGTACGAAGCACGTAGATCTTCTTCTGCTTGGCGAAATCCCTAAAGCCGCCGCAGAGCGCTATGGCATCCAGCACCGTGAGGGGGCGAGTGATCGGGAAGTATCCCGGCCGGTTAACCTGGCCCATGACGTTAAAGGTCAGGCTATTTACCGCCGTGACAATCACGGTCACCTGCGGATCGGACATAATCTTCTTCAGTGAATCGCTGATCTGGTCTTCCAGTTGTACCGGAGTCAACCCTTTCGCCTTGATCTCCCCCAACAACGGCAGCGAGATCATTCCGTCGGGTCGAACCGGGACCGTCTTCGATATCTCGGGCTCTTTCCAGACATTGATTGACAACGTATCATCGGAGCCGATGATGTAGCTGTCGGGCCGGACTTGTGCAACCCGTGGGGGAAGCGTGTCGGCGGCCGCAGGTTGCGCGGCCTTGGCCACGTCCTTGGGAGGCTCCGCGTTGCTGGCCGGGATCACGGGTTTATCTGGGCTGGCGGGACTGCTCGGGTTTTGCCCTGGCGCGGTGTGTGCCCAGGCGGCCAGCAGAACCAGCAAGATCATGGTTAAGGTTGCGCGACTTGCGAATGTCCGTGTTTGCGAATGCATGACTCCACCTCGGTCCGGATTACTCGGCCTTATCATCCTCTTCGTGTTTGCTCGCGGAGCTGGAGCGCCGTTGCGGGATCCCTACTTCCTTGAGCTTGTAGAGCAAGGCGCGATAGCTGATATCGAGCGAGCGCGCCGCCTTCTTTCGGTTCCAGTTATTAGCATGAAGTGCATTAAGAATAATACGCGCTTCCAATTTGCGGACGGTCTGCCGGGTCAACTTCTTGAGTGAAACCGGTCCATCCAGCATCAGCGTGGTGACCGCATCGCGCTCATTGGGCTGCAGCAATTCGCTTAAGATAACATCTTCCGTGCCCATGACCACGTAGCGCTTGATCAAGTTCTCCAGTTGGCGGATGTTGCCCGGCCATGAATAACGCTGCATTTTGGCCATCAGGGCGGGGCGCACCATCATCACCCGGCCATTGAGCTTCTCGTTGTAGTACTGCAGCAGGTAATCGCTGATGACCGGCAGATCGATGGCCCGCTCGCGCAGCGGCGGCAAATGAATCGTCATGGTGGCTATGCGGTAAAACAGGTCGGGCCGGAAGTTTCCACGCTCGATCTCCTCGTGTATTTCCCGGTTGGTAGCGCACACCACCCGCACCTCGACCTTCTTGTCTTCCTGCGCGCCAATCCGGCTGAACTGCCCGTCTTGCAGCAGTTGCAGAAGCTTGGCCTGCAACACCGCATCCAGTTCCGCGATTTCGTCCAGAAACAGAGTGCCCCGGTGCGCCATTTCCACCCGGCCAGGCTTGGGATTGTAGGCCCCGGTGAAGGCGCCTTTTTCGTAACCGAACAGTTCGCTTTCCAGCAAGGTTCCCGGAATTGCCGGACAATTCACCTTGACGAAAGGGCCATTCGCCCACGGCGAATACAGGTGCAAGAGCCTGGCGATGATGTCTTTCCCGGTACCGCTTTCGCCCGAGATCAGCACGGAAAGATTGGCGCCAGCCACTCGCTCCAGCTTTTGCCGGACATCGCGCATCGCGGGTGTCTGGCCAAAGATCACTGGTTCGGGTGGAAGCTGTTGGACCGTGAGCGCGCCTTCGTTGTTTGAGCCTGCCAGCAATGGCATCACGTGTCCTCGCGTCATAAATAAGAAGATATCGGCGTACCAATGAATTGCATTTCTTGCGCCAAGCTCGTGCACACCGCAAAACAATGCGCACTTTGTCTTTAATATGGTTTATTTACTCTAACTTATATATGCAGGAGTTGTCTCGAAAATAATTCAGAAGGGGCTAAAAAGAAATATCTTGCGCTCGAGAGTGTGAAAATATTTTCACTTGGAGGAACTCTCTTTCCCTGCGGAGCGGGACTTGGCTGCCTCCACCCCCGGCTGCTGGTCCAGCAGAGGCTCTTCGAATTGCAGGCCGAGCAGGAAGTATTGCCGGTCGGGGGTGCAGCGTAGCACGGTAGCGTGCAGCAGGGACACGGACCGTGGGAGGTTAGCCTTGTTCAGCAGAGTGACAGGAATTTCCAGGGAGATGTGGGTGCCGGGCTCAAGGTAACGCCGGGCTGCCAGTAGCAGGCCGCCTGCAGACAGATTCAGGGCGGTAGCGAACTCCAAGAACTCTTCGCCGTCAGCGTTGCTTCCGCGAACAAAGAATGGGATTGAGATAGGCAGCCGGTCCCAGTCGCGGCGCTCGGCGACGGATGCGGTTCGACGCACGTCTATCTCCTGTTATCTTGTACTAGTACGCACCTGAACGGCCAAACTTCGCACCCATGAAACCTTTCGTTTTCTTATACATATCCAAGAATGAACAGGTCACCCGAGCAGTTCATATTGCAATCTATTGCGGTTCGAGAGAAGAAGAATGCCTCCATGAACTGCGAATCGTTTCCCAAAAAGGTAACTTTCTTGCGCTATTGCGCAAATTCATGGGAAATTTTATTGACAACTGGCCCGATTGCGGTAAGATCAGGTCTCCCCCTTGTAGAGTGCTTCTACTCTATCCCCCGAGGACTGGACAACGCTAAACTCTGTGGCCATTCTTGTCGAGAATACGTTATGGAACTGACTTCGGGGGATGTGAAAGCGGAAACGGGGAAACCATTGTCGCTGCCTAGGGAAGCGAAGAACGCCATTCCTATGCCATCGGCGAAGATGTCGCCGATAAGGCACAAGATGGAGCTGTTCGGCGACGAGCATGACGCGCTGGCTTCGGCCGCTCACGAGCTGAAAACGCCGCTCGCCATCATGGGGGGCTACCTGCAGTTGCTGCTGGCGCAGAAGCTCGGACCGTTGAATCCACGGCAAGTTGAAGTCCTCACCGAGATGCAGGCCAATGGTGTGCGTCTGTCCAATTTCATCCAGAACTTGCTCACCTACACTTCTCTTAAAGTCGATCGCTTCGAGATGCAGTACGAGGTGGGTGACATCAACGCCTGTGTCCGCGAGATCGCCGAGGTTTGGGCCCAGCGCTTCCAGGACAAAGTGATCGCGTTCTATTTCTTGCCTGACGACCGGCTGCGCAGCTTCCCCTTCGACTACTACAAAGTGCAGCACGTGGTTTCGAACCTGCTGGACAACGCCCTGAAGTACACGCCTTCGTCGGGAACGGTGTGGTTGCACCTGGAACCCTACTTCTGGGAGCGGCGGACGATTGAGCGCCAGCCTGAGGTAGAGCGCCGCCGGCAGACCATCCATGAGCCCAATTGCTGCCGCATTTCGGTGTCGGACACCGGACCCGGCATCGCCCCGGAATTCCAGCAGGAAGTCTTTGATGAGTACTTCCGCCTCAGGCGCAAAGGAGTGCGCACGGAAGGACATGGGCTGGGGTTGGCCATCGCGCGCCGTCTGGTACAGTCGGCGGGCGGGAAGATATGGGTCGAGAGCGAGCCCGGTAATGGTAGCAAGTTTTTCTTTCTGCTTTTGCTGAATCCCTCATCTAAACGCGTTGCGGAGGATCGATGAGCGCAGGCCACATCCTGGTGGTGGACGACGAGCCGAGCATGCTGCGGTATCTGCAGACGGTACTGGAACTGGACTCCTATCGGGTCACAACCGCGTGCAACGGCGCCGAGGCCGTCGAAAAAGTGCAACGCGCCAATCCCGATTTGGTGCTGCTCGATATGGTCATGCCCGGTGCCGATGGGTTGGAGACCTTGCAGCGCATCCGTGAAGTCCGTCCCGCCACCAAGGTAGTCATGCTGTCCTGCGTTCGCGATACCCGCAAGGTGGCGCACGCCATGCGGCTGGGCGCCCAGGATTACCTTTCCAAACCGGTGCAGAAGGAAGAGATGAGCGAGGTGCTGCGCTTCTGTCTGGAAAATATGGAGCCCGGCGGTCCCGGCGCCGGCGAAGCCATTGAAGTCAGCGAAGGCGTCTTCTTTTTCTCCGCCACCCAGCAAATGCGCCAGCTTCGCGCCCAGGCGATGCAGGTGGCGCGCTTCGATTTCCCGGTATTGTTGCTGGGCGAAAGCGGTACTGGCAAGGAAGTATTGGCCCACCTGATTCACAAGTATTCCGATCGTTCGCACCGCACTTTCTTGAAAGTGAACTGCGCCGCCATGCCCAGCGAACTGCTG
Organism: Acidobacteriaceae bacterium; assembly: GCA_003151335.1. GTDB lineage: Bacteria > Acidobacteriota > Terriglobia > Terriglobales > Acidobacteriaceae > Bog-257. The sequence goes on along the minus strand of PLXE01000117.1, from coordinate 123,920 downwards.
GAGAGCGAACTATTCGGTTACGAACCCGGGGCCTTTACCGGCGCCGTTAAGTCCAAGCCCGGCAAATTTGAGCTCTGCAACAAGGGCACCCTGCTGCTGGATGAAATCGGAGAGATGTCTTCGGCCCTGCAGGCCAAGCTGCTACAGGTTTTACAGGATGGCCAGTTTTCGCGATTGGGCGGGCGTAATACCGTCAAGGTGGATGTCCGGGTGCTGGCGGCCACCAATATCAACATGCCCCAGGCGATCGCGCAAAAAGCCTTCCGCGAAGATCTTTATTACCGCTTGAACAGCTTCGTGCTGCGCATGCCTTCGCTGCGCGAGCGGCGCGAAGAAGTCCCCATGATGCTGCGCCACTTCATGATCCACATCGCGGAGCGCTATGCCTGCGCACCCCTGAACGTGTCTCCGCAGCTGGTGCAGTCTTGCGAGAACTATCCCTGGCCCGGCAACATCCGCGAGCTGGAAAATTTCGTCAAGCGCTACCTGGTGTTGGGAGATGAGTCGGCCGCCATCGCCGAATTGCAGCAGGGCACTTCCCGCGATCCCCAAACCGGAATCGTGGTGCGCATGGAAGAAAAGCAGCCGCAGCCCACGCCCGACCTCAAAGAAATGGTCCGCAATCTGAAGAATGGCGCCGAGATGGAAGTCATCGCCCAAGTGCTGGAAGAAACCGCCTGGAACCGCAAACGGGCGGCCACCCAGTTGAACATCAGCTACAAGGCGCTGCTTTACAAGATTCGGCAGTACGATATCCGTCCGCGGCAAGCTGGATAGGAAAGTTCCGGATACCGGCTTCCTGCCTCCGTCCTTTGATCGCAACCCCAATTGGCGGCAGCGCCGTCAAGCCCGCCATCGGTCCCACAGCTCCCACCACAGCAGCTTCTCACATTCGGTCAGATAAGTTTTGGCCCATTCGCGATTTTCCCACCACGGCTGGCCAAATAGAAAGTCATTGCGAGTGGCCCCTGCGGTCCAGCGAATTTGAGGTAAACGCTGGCGGAAGATGGAGAGCGCACGCCGGGTGTGGTAGTCGCTTGTCACTAACACGACCGAATGCGGCGGCGGCTGCAACTTCGCCAGGCATTCTCCTACTTGCGGGGCCTCCTCCTTGGTCGAGTCACCTTTGACCGTGCAAATGCTGACTTGGGAGGCGTTTTCTCCCGCCGTCCGGGCTATGAAACTTGCTGCCAGCTCCAGATAGGACTGGCCGTAGACCCGACCGGTGCCCGCATCCACCAGAAGATGATGCCCGTAGCCGCCACGAAGCAGGTCCAGAGCGCGCCAGTAGCGCTGGTCAACCTGGTCACCCGCAAGCACTACGATCGCGTCGGACTTCTGCGCGTCATTCACAATCAAGTAGCCGCCCGGCTGAAAAAACAGCAGCACGCAGATGAGAATGAGGACCGCAGCGACGATCAGAGATTTCATGGAGAATCCCGCTCTGCGAAGGCATAATAAACTCCGTCTGGGCATTCGCGCCAGACTACGGCCATGTACTGCGACTGGCGAAAAGGTCCGGTACACCCCACGCCGTGGTTTTTCGCATCTATGCTCAGCGAAAGGAGAAACTGACGATGACACGCTTTGCAAAATCCTTTTCCGGTTTGGCTGCGGTTGCGTTTCTCTGCCTTTGTCCGCTCCTGCTGTACGGGCAAGGCACCATGCAGAACAACCAGTCCGGAATGGGCCAGAACACCATGAGCGCTCACCACATGATCACCGTTACCGGTTGCCTGAAAAAAGGCGGCGAGGAAGGTGGATACTACATTACCGGCAAAGACGGCACCATGTGGGAGCTGAGCAGCAAGACGGTCAACCTCTCGGAGCATGTGAACCACACAGTCAGCGTTTCGGGACATGAAATGCCGCGGTCGCAAGCGGATGAAGCGAAGATCGCGGAGAGTGAGAAGTCGGAGTCTGTGGGGAGCAAGTACGCCGATCTAAAAGTGGCGCAGTTGAAGATGGTCAGCACAAGCTGCACCCAGTAACCGCGCCGCGGGCCGGAAATCATCTACCAAGCGTGGAGGAGAAGCGATGCCTCCACGCTTTTCTTGTGCCCGGACCAGTGGCGCTGCGCCAATCTCCGGGCACACCCGCGCAAAGCACGGGTGCCGCCCCCGATCCTGACTTGCACAACCGCGAAAATGCTGCCATCATGAGCCAATTCCCGCCCGTGGAGTATCCCGTGGACGGACGGTCGCCGGAATGTCCATCCGTATCCCAGTAGCGCTTGGCACAAAGCGTGGACTGAACGCGTTCGTGTTCGCCATGGTCTTGCTGCTTGGTTTCGCAACCATGCTGCAGGCGCAATGCCCGCTGCCGGATCCTGACGCTCCCCCCAAACCTCCCAGCCCTCACGCAGCCGACGAGGCTTTTCTGCCGGAAAACGGTCACCTTTCCAACGCGACCTACACCAGCGACTACTTTGGCTTCGCTTTCGATCTTCCCATTGCCGCCCAGGGCCACCTCATCATGCTGCCGCTCATGCCGGACAGACAGCACGCCCTGCTGGCTCTTCAGTTCGAGAATGCAACCCATGCCGGAACCATCACCATCACCGCGATCGAGCCGCGCCCAGGACTGGAGGCGTTGACCCCGGAGCAGCAACAGCAGGAATTCGACAACTGGGCGTCTTCCGGGAGCCAGCCGGGAAGGACGCTTCGTTACCCCATTCCCGACTACATGGTACAAACCACCGGCCGTTTCTATTCTTCGGTGCGTCATAAGGGCCAAAATTATGCCGTGCTCTATTGGACGCGGATCAAGAACTACAACCTCAAGATTTTAGTGGCTTCCAACGATCAGGACTTTCTGCGAAAGTCCAAACGCGCCATAAACGCGGCGCATTTCTATTGCACCCAGGACGACGGCACGCTCACTACCGCGGACGGCAAACCGGTGAAGCCGGACGGCGACCCCTACATGGGACCCACAGTCCCTACGTCGCTCGCTACTGCGGCCGTCAAAGCCCAGCCGGCGCTGGAGAGCATTCCGCTGGGCGGGATCAGCGGCGCGGTGTACCGCAATCCCGACCTGGGCTTGCAGTACGAGTTTCCCAAGGGTTGGGACGTTTTCCCCGCCGAAGCCAACGACGATCCGCCCCGTGACGCCGTCGCCTTGCGCGAACGTGAATTTCTGCACGCCTGCTCCAAGACCCTGCTGCGGATCGCGCAACATGGCCCCAGCGGCGCCGCCGGCCAGGCGGCCAGGCCCACCATCACCTTGCGGGCACTCGACCCCTCTTGCCTGGTGATGCGAATTCCGTCTTCGCTCAGCGACAAAGATGCCGTGGACAACATCTCTGCCAGCCTGGAAGTGCTCTCCGAATTTGGCGAGATCGGCTCGGATGAATTGGTCTCCATCTCCGATCATCTGTTCATGGTGTTCCATGGGACCGTTGCTTCCCATGCCTCCAACAACGAGTTGGCCCAGCGCTGGTCGCAAGTCATTTACGCCACCCTTCACCACAAGGTGCTGTTCGTTTGGTCGCTGATGGCTCCGAATTCGGCTGACCTGAACGCGATGCCCACCACCGGCATCACTCTCGATGGCGCGCAATCCATCGATCTTCGAGCATCACTGACAGCTAAGCGTTAGCGCGTAGCCGGCCGAGAAGGAAGACGGCCGGCCAACTGCGAGTGACGGAACTCACACGCCGGGGTGAGGCGATGCATAGGGCAGCAGAAATTCCAGGATTACGGTATTCTTACGGAAGGAGTTGTCCATGCTCGATAATTTGTTTCAGCCCATGCACCTGCTGGTGATTCTCTTCATTGCCTTGCTGGTGTTTGGACCAAAGAAGCTGCCGGAACTCGGCAAGGGTTTAGGTGAGGGAATCCGGAGTTTCAAAGACTCCATGAACGCCAAAGACGAGGCCGCCGGCAAAACGGAAGAAAAAAAGCCTTAGTGGGAATTTCTTTCTCGTGATGCGCGACTAAGCCTTTTTTTCATGCCCGATATTCTGTTCATTCTGTTGCTGGCGCTGGTGATCTTCGGCCCCAAGAAGTTGCCGGAGATCGCCCGGCAGATCGCCAAATACATGCTGCAATTCCAGAAGATGAGTAATGATTTCAAGCGCCAACTCGAAAGCGAGATGCTAAAAATCGAGCTGGAGGAAAAGCAGGCGCCCGCCAAGTCATATCAGCTTGCAGCTACCAATCCGCCGCTCAAAGCCGAATCTCAGCCGCAAATCCCTCCTTCTTCCTGAACCGAATCTTCCTGGCTGTGATGTGCAACTCGACAAATCGTCGGGCGCCCTTTGGCGGGATGATAGAGTGTTTGCCACAGAATTTTCTCGTACTCGAAAAATGACAGGTCTCACGACACGCAACTCAGGGTAAAAGGGATACGCATGTCACTGTCTCTGGATTCACGTCACTGCGGCAGAGTATTTGTGATCAAGTGCGCCGGGAGAATCGTCACCGGCGAAGAAATTACCATCCTCGAAGCCTGCATTAACCGCGGTTTGCTCGAGTCTTCGCGTATCGTAGTGCAGGCTGGCGAGGTGACCCGCGTGGACAGCACCGGCATGGGCTTGCTGGTGCGGTTCCTGTCGCATTCCCGAAACCGCGGCGGCGACTTGCGTCTAGCGGCGGCCCCGCCCTTCCTCATTAACCTGCTACAAATGACCAAACTCACTACCATCTTCCGCATCTACGATTCAGAAGAGGAAGCCATCGTCTCCTTTCTCAAGGAGCCTGCTCTCTCCCACCCCGGCGGCGTCAAGGCCGGTCCCGTGGTCCTCTTCGTGGACCAATCGCCTGACCTGTGTGCGTTTGTGAGAACTCTGCTCCAGCACCACGGATACCAGGTGTTGTCCACGTGCAGGATGCATGACGCCAAGACCCTTTTGAGCGCCGCGAAAGTCGACTACATCGTCCTCGGTCCGGACAGCTCTTCCCGACCCGCGGACAGCGCGGCAGCTGCGCTGAAATCGCTGGCGCCCAAGGCATCTACCGTTCTCCTGCAGAAGGATTTCAAACATGGCGACGCCGAGGAGGCGGGGCTGGAGTTGCTGCGATTGATGCAGCACGGTGCTAGTTCCTAATACGGATTTCAGCGTGGCGGATAACGTTAATCCACAGCCGCCCGCTAAATGCGGTATGCTTCTCCCATCTTTTGTGAGTGTGGGGGAGACATGAAAGTCGTAACCATTGCATCTCTGTTATTGGCGCTGGCGACCGCCGCAATCGCGCAGTCCAAGGCGCCGGCCCAGGCGACAAGCAATCCGGTAGTCAGCACCGTGCGGCAAATGGAAGAGCGCCAGTCGAAGAACCTGATCGGCGCCGCCGAAGAAATGCCCGCCGACAAATACAGCTACCGTCCGACGCCGCCCCAGATGAGCTTCGCGCATCTGGTCATGCACGTGACCGAGTCCAACAATTCTCTGTGTGCGCGCGTGGCAGGTGAGCAGCCGCGCGAGCTGAAACTGACTGAGAGCGATTCCAAAGAGATGCTGACCAAGGCGCTGAAAGATTCGTTTGCCTACTGCGAGCAGGTCCTGTCCAAGGCGGATGATTCGACCTTAGGCCAGCCGGTGGAACTCCACGGTGGACACACCGGCCCTCGCGCAGCGGCGCTCATCTATCTCGCTGCAGACTGGGCCGACCATTACAGCGCCGCTGCGATGTATCTGCGATTGAACAATCTGCTGCCGCCCAGCGCCAAGAAGGAGAGCCACTAGAGAGAGCCGACGTTCCTTTACCTTGCCAGCAAACGTAGAGTGGCGCTAATCACTAGTCACTGATTGCTAGTCGCTTATTCCGCTTTCACCACAATCAGCTCAAAGCTGCCTGGGACCATGGCCGGTCTCTGTCCCGGAGCAGGCGGCGTGGCTTCGCGCTGCGCGGTCACCAGATACGCCGTATTGCTCGCGTAGTCCATCGCCATGGTGCGCGCGCCCTTGGCGGTGGCCAAATTCTGCGTGACCGTGTACTTGTCGGGGCTGTCTTCGTGGATGACGGTTAGCACTCCGTCACCGCCGCAGGACATGAACACTTCCTGGGTTTTGGGATTGAAGCGTCCGGCATCCACGCCCGCCCCGATCGGCACGGTGGTAACGACTTTGCCGGTGTCGGAGTCCACGACGGCCATCAACTTGTTGTCGCATCCGGCGAAGAGGCGATGATGTGCTAGGTCGAACGCCAGAGCGCTGGGCTCCTGGCATGGACTCACTGACCAGTGATTCAACACAGAAAGCTTAGTGGCATCGATTGCGGCGATCTCGCTCTTGTCTTCAATGTTGGCGTACACCTTGCCCTTGCCGTCGCTGACGGGAAACTCCGGCTTGCCGCCGAGTGGAACGGTCCCCACCACCTTGCCGCTGGCGGCGTCCACCACGCTGGAATCCTTGCTGCGGGCGTTGAAGGTAAAGACGTGCTTGGTGAACGGATCGTAGAGTATCGCGTCCGGCCGCTCGCCAACCTTCACGCTATCCAGTTTCTTGAGCGTCTTCAGATCGAAGATGGTAACCGTGTTATCTCCGCCGTTGCTGACAAAGCCGCGGCCCAGTTCCGGCGCAAGCGCGACCCCGTGAATGCCGGAGAGATCGGGAATGTCGCCGCTCACTTTCAGGGTCTTGGCATCGACCACCATCACGTGGCTTCCCCGCGTGATGAAAAGTCGTTGCCCATCCTTGTCGTAATAGAGGTAGTCCCAACCGCCTTCTCCCCCGAGCTTGACGGTATTGACTACTTTGAATTGTTTCTGTGCAAACGCGGGGATGGCGGCCAGAAGGGTGGCTGCCAGGAACAATGCGAAAATCCGTTTCATGGTTTCTCCTCTTTCAATCGGCTTTTGTAGGGCTGGTTTCGTGACTCAGGTAAAAGTGAACCGCGGGAGTGATGATCAGCGAGAGCACCATCGAAATGGTGATGCCTCCGATTACCGCGATGGCCAGCGGTTGCAGCATCTGCGAACCGGCGCCCAGCGCCAGAGCCAGGGGCAGCATGCCGGCGACCGCAGCCATGGCCGTCATCACGATGGGACGCAAACGGCGACGGCCTGCCTGCATCATGGCATCGCGCGCGGAGTATCCGGCAGCGCGAAAGCGCTGATCGGCGTCGAGCAGCAGAATGCCATTTTTTGCCACAATGCCGATCACCATGATAAGCCCCATGAACGAGGCGATGTTGAAGGTGATCCGAGTTATGAGCAGCGCAAGAAATACGCCCGAGGTGGAAAGCAGTGCCGACGCCAGAATCGCCAGCGGCGCGGCCAGGGTACGAAATTCGAAGAGCAGCACCAGAAATACGAGCAGGATGGCCAGCACCAGCACCAGCACCAGGTCATGGAAAGATTGCTGCTGCTCCGCGTAGGTCCCTCCGTAGATTATGCGGATGGACGACGGCACATGCAGGCCGCCAACCACCTTCTGCACGGCAGCGACACCGCTACCGAGGTCGCGTTTTTCCAGGCGCGCGGTGACGGCCACCTCGCGCTGCAGGTTCTCGCGGCGAATTTCCGTCTGCCCCGGCAGTTGGGTGATGTTGGCAAGTGTGCCCAAGGTCGCAGTGTGCCCACTCGCGCTGTTGAGCAGTGTGTTGCTCATCGCAGCTAATGAGCTGCGGCTGGCGTCGGGATAACGCACTCGAATGGTGTAGGCGATGTCCTGCGCGATGACGGGCGTGGCCGCGGGCTCGCCTTCGAGAATTGCCGAGGCATCGATCGCCACCTCCTCGGGGGTGAACCCCGCGCGCGCTGCCACCGTCGGATCAACCTGGAAAACGGTGGCCGGTCCGCTGATGGTGTTCTCAATTCCGTTCCGAAGGTCCACTACCCCCCGCACCTTTTCGATGGCATCGCCGATCCGCGGCGCCCATTGACTCAAGAGCGCGGCATCGGGCGAGAACAGCTTGATCTGGATCGGCTCGGGCGCATTTGACAGGTCGCCGATCATGTCCTGCAGCACCTGCACGAACTCGACTTCGACGGCGGGTTCTTGTTGGTTGATTTCGGCGCGCAGCTCTTCGGTGATCTCGTCCACGCTGCGGCTGCGCTTATCTTTCAGCTTCACCGCAAAGTCGCCCCGGTTCGCTTCGGTGACCGCAGCCAAACCGAGCTCCAGACCAGTGCGCCGCGAGAAACTCTCGATCTCGGGCACCTGCCGAAGCATGCGCTCGATGTGGCTGAGCATGCGATTGCTCTCCTCCAGCGATGTGCCCGCGGGAGTGAGATAGTCGAGCACGAACCCGCCCTCGTCCATCGCCGGCAACAGGTCCGAGCCGAGCGCCTTGTAGCAGAAGAATGACCCGACAATCAAGACTGCGGAGAAGATGGCGATCCACCTTGGGCGATCCAGCGCGAAGCGCAGCCCGCGTTCGTAGAACTCGATGACGCCGCGGAAGCGTCCACTCAAAGCGGTCTCTTCCGCGGCGAGGACCTTTTCCCACTCGCCGAAATCTTCGCGGGGCACGCTGTCCAGGTGTCTCTGGCGAATGAAAAACTGGCTGAGGGTGGGCGTCAACGTCAGCGCCAGTCCGAGAGACGTCAGCAACGACACGGCCACGGTGATGGCCAGGGCGCGAAAGAACACCCCGGTCACGCCGGCGATTGCGATCAGCGGCAGAAAAACAACAATGGGAGTAATCGTGGAACCAATGAGGGGCGCGGTGATCTCGCTTAGCGCACTGTCGATCGCTTCCACCCGTCCCTGCCCGGCGGCGCGGTGCAGCGTGATGTTCTCGACCACGACGATGGCGTCATCGATCACCAGGCCCACGGCCGCCGCCAGTCCGCCCAGCGTCATCAGGTTGAAACCCTCACCCAGTAGTTTGAGGGCGATGAATGTAACCAGCACGGTGACCGGAATGACCACCGCCGCCACCGCCGAAGCTCCCCAGTCGCGCAAGAACAGGACCATGATGATCGAGGCCAGCACCAGGCCGATCAGGATGGCGTCGCGCACGCTCTTAATGGATGCGGTTACGATCTCCGACTGATCGTAGAAGGGCTCAATGTGGATTCCCGGCGGCAGCGATCGCCGAATACGGTCAACCTCGGCGTGAACTTCGTCTGCGACTGCCACTGTATTGCTGTCGGGCTGACGGTTGATATTGAGCAGCACCGCGGGCTTTCCGTTGGCGGTCACGATGGTGTACACCGGCTTCACTCCGGGCGCAACCGCGGCCACATCGCCCACCCGCACGGGAATTCCGGCTGGCGTCGCCTTGATTACGATTTGCGAGAGTTGCGCCGGGTCTTTCACCTGGCCGTCCACCAGAGCCAGATAAAGCTGATGGTTCTCCTGCATCAGGCCAGGCGAGTCGATGAGGTTGGTTCGCCGTACTGCGTCGAGAATATCGGGGACGGTGACACTTGCCGCCAGCAATTTGGCAGGATCGGGAGTGATGGTGAACTCCGGTTCCTGTCCCCCTTGCACCACCACGGTGGCCACGCCATTGAGGCGATTGAGGCGCGGCTTCAGATCATACGTTGCCATCGTCCAGAGCTGCGTCTGCGGCACCGTATCGGACGTAAGGCTGTATCCAATGATAGGGAAGCTGGAGAAGTTCAGGCGGTGAGTTTGAATGACGGCGGTCGAAGGCAACCGGGTGCGAATGTTCCCCAGCGCCGCATCCACCAGTTGCAGCGTGGTAACCATATCCATGTGCCAGTCGAAAAAGAGGTCCACTTCAGCCGAGCCGCGACTGGTGATGGAGCGGACCTGCTGCAATCCGGGCACGCTGTTTACCGACTCTTCGATGGGACGCGTAATGGTGACCATCATCTGGTCGATCGGCATCACCCCGTTGTCAATGCCGATCACGACGCGCGGGAAATCGGTGGTCGGAAAAACCGAAATCGGAATGGTGAAGGCGAGGTAGGCTCCAGCCATCACCAGAACGAGGATGAGAAAGATCAGCGATTTCGCGTAGCGAGTGAACCAATAGCGCTCGTCCGCCGGGCCGCTGGTGCGCAAACGCTGGAGCATGGATTTCCAATTCATGCGCACATTCAGTCCTTGGCGTTGCCGTTCTTGGAGTCGGAGTTGCTGGAGTTTGCCGGCGGCGCGGGTTCCGCAATTTTCACTTTCGTGTTGTCGGGCAGACCGTAAGCGCTACTCACAATGACCGCTTCGCCGCCGCTCAGGCCTTTGGCGATCTGCACGCGATCGCCTTGGCGAATGCCCGTCTCCACCGATACTTGATGAGCGCGATCGTCCTTGACGATCATCACCGTGGTTTGGCCTTCAGGAGTCTTCAGCAGCGCGGCCAGCGGCACCACGATGGCGTCGTTCAAGGTTTGCGCAACCATTTGCACGTTGACGGTCGTGCCCGGACGCAGCCGCCCATCGCGATTTGCAGCCTCGATCCATACTTCGACGGTAGTGCTGTTGGGATCGAGCGCCGGACTCACCAACGTGACTTTACCCTGCACGCGGACTTCGCCCGGCGCGGCGATAGTCGCAGGGTCGCCCGGCTTCAGCGCGGCGGCCTCGCTCTGCGGAATGTGGGTGCGCGCGGTCACCGACGAAGTGTCCATGATGGTCAGCAGCGGAGTGCCGGGCGGAGGCGTCTCGCCGGGATAGCTGGGACGATCGGTGACCACGCCGTCGATGGGGCTGCGAATATCCGTGTAAGCGAGCTGCGCCGCGGCGCCTTCGTATTTGCCTTTGGCCGAGGTAAGCTGTCCCTGCGCCGCCTTCATCTGCTGCTGCTTTCCCGCCGATTGCAGAGCGGAAAGGTGCTTCTCGGCCATTTCGTATTGCGCCCTGGCTTGAATCAGCGCGACCGCCGATTCGTCGAGCTGCTTGCGCGGGAGAGCGCCCTGCTGGAAGAGAACGCGGCGGCTGTCGTAAACCTTCTGCTGCGCGTCGTAGGTCTCCTTCGCCGTCTTCAGATCGAGTTCAGCCTTCTGCCACTCTTCCGGCAAAGCGGACGAGGTTGCAAACCCGTAGGCCGCCTGCGCCTGTTCGTACGTTCCCTTGTTCTCGGCCTCGGCAGCAGCCAGATCGCGGTTCTCCAGCACCGCGAGCAATTCACCGCGATGCACGCGGCTGCCGCGATTCACGTAAAACGTTCGTACCGGCGCGACTACTTTAGGAGTGATGGCTGCCTGGTCGCGGGGAAACAGAACGGCTTCGGCGCCGATGATCTGCTGAATTGCGCCGCGTTGCGCAACCGCGGTCTGCACCGTGACCACCGGTTCGATTTCCGCTGGCTTCTTGGAGCAGGACACCAGCATTGCCGAGACAAGGGCGAGAGGCAGTAAAGAGGCTAGGCCGTTAAGAATGTGTTGAGTTTTCATGATCAGAACGCCCCTGTCAATGTCTGCAGGTTGGCGATAGCCACATGATAGCGGGCCTCGCCATCGTGATAGTTGTTGCGCGCCTGCGTCAGGGTGTTCTGCGCGTCCACCACTTCCAGTGCGATGGCCTCACCCGACTGGTAACGCAGATTGGTGAGCCGCAGGCTGTCGGCCGCAAGCTCGGCGGAGTCGTGCAATGTGTCCAGTTGCGCGCGCGCGGTTTCGGCTTCGGCGTAGAACGACTGCAAATCGGCGAGCGCCTGACGCTGGGCCGCGCTTAGCTCCACTTGCGCCTGGTGGCGCTGTAGCTCAGCTTGTTTCACCCTGCTTTCAATCGCGCCCCAGTGCCACACCGGAATGTTGAAAGTGGCAGTCGCAGAGTAGCCGAGGTTACGAATGCCATCTGTGCTGACAGCAAAGTGGTTTGCATCGACGCCGTAGAAGTAGTCGAGCACCAGAGTGGGCAAATGTCCTGCGCGTGCGACCGTGACTTCGTGGTTGGCGGCTTCGAGTGCAGCGAACGCGGCGCTCAGCTCGGGATTGTTTTTTTGCGCCAGCTGTTGCACCTCGGCAATCGGCGGCAACACCGGCGCGGTCGCAAGATCGTCCACCAGCGAGAAGTTCTGAAAGAAATTCGGGAACAGCAACACTGCGAGATTCAGCCGGGCATTCTGTTCGCTGAGCTGCGCATCCTGAAAGGCGCGCTGCTGATCGTTGGCCTGGATCTGCGCTTTGATTACGTCGGAGTGCGCGACTTCTCCGCCCTGCTCCAGTTTGCGGCTGTTGTCGAGGAAGCGCTGGGCTTCGTCGGCGGCCGCCTGCGTGCTCTGCGTCTTGCCCTGCGTAACCAGCACTCCGTAGAATGCCCGCACCACGGTGACGATCAATCCGCGGGCGGCGATCTCGGCTTTGGCTCGGGCCAGCGCTTGCGCCGCGACAGCGCGCCGGTAGTCTGCGAATTGTCCCAGTCCAACCACTTGCTGCACCGCGCCCTGGCTGATGTACTCGTGCGGACCGTTGTTGGCGATGAAGCGACCAGACGGAGTGCCATTGCCCTCCGTGTAAATGAACTCATTGTTATAGTCCACGCCCGGCAGCAGCGCCGCCCGCGCCTGCACGCGATCTTCGCGAGCCATCCCCAGTTGAGTGAGCGCCGCCTGAAATTGCGGACTGTTGGCCTTGGCCCGCGCCAGGGCGTCGGCAAGCGTCAGCGAAACCGCGGAGGCCGGGGCCTGTGCATTGATCGTTGCTGGCAACGCGGTCTGAGTGGGTGGAAGGGCTTGCGCACGCGATGCGGCGGCGGCAAGCAATAGGCACGCGACGAGCGCGACAATCTTATGGCCCATGTACACGGCTCCCTCCCAGCGGACTCAACTTAAGATGCTGGAACGTACCTTAACGCAAGCTGAATACGTTGACAGCGGCTCCTTAAGGCTGTCTTCAGCTTCCCTGCCTTAGCGTTGGCATAGGATAGAAGCATCATGCGGGTATTGATCATCGAAGACGAGGCCCGGCTGGCGGAAAACGTCGCTCGCAGTCTGCGCGAAAGCGCCGGCTACGCGGTGGACGTTGCGCTCGACGGCGAAGAGGGCGCGTTCATGGCAGAGTCAAACCCGTACGACCTGGTGATCCTCGACTTGATGCTGCCGAAACTCGACGGCCTCTCTGTGCTGCAACGCATGCGAAGCGGAGGCTCGGCTGTCCCCGTGCTCGTGTTGACCGCGCGCGACGAGAAGGAATCGATCGTGGCGCTGTTGAACGCTGGTGCCGACGACTACGTTGCCAAGCCATTCGACCTGGGAGAGCTGCTGGCGCGCGCCAAAGCTCTGATCCGGCGCGGCAAGGGACAGAGTGCGGCGCTGTTGAAGGTCGGCGATCTGGAGATCAACACGGCCGATCTCTCGGTGCGCCGCAAGGGAAAACTCGTCAGCCTCACGGCGATGGAATATCGCGTTCTGGAATATCTGGCGCACCGGCCGGGTGCGGTAGTGCCCAAGACCGAGTTGCTCGAACATCTGTACGACTTCAACTGGGAACGGTTCAGCAATGTGATCGAAGTTTACGTCTCCGGCTTGCGTCGTAAACTTGAGGACAGCGGTGATAGCAAGCTGATTCACACCCTGCGTGGACAGGGATACATGCTTCGCGGGTGATATGCGACAGACCTCCATTCAGCGCCGGTTGATCGCAGCAGTGGTGATCTCGCAGTTGCTGCTGGCCATCGGTATCGTCTCGGTGTCGGTGTACTTCACGCGGCGCCAATTGCGCAACGCATTCGACGCCGGCCTGCATGGGCGCGCCATGAGCGTCGCCGCGCTGGTGCGCTACTCCGAAGATGAGCATCCGGCCTTGATCTTCGAGGATGATCTGGTCCCTCCGTCGTTGGAGAAGCAACATCCCGATCTTTACCAGGTGACCACTGGCGACGGACACCTGCTTGCCCGGTCGCCGAATTGGCCGCAGGATTTGCAGGCGGTCCCGAAGAAGGACCGGCAACACGCGAGCTTTACCGTGGATGGCATCCGTTATCGTGCGGTGTGGCTGGAGAACGTTCCCGTGCTCGATCGCGAAGGCGATGCGCCTTCCACCGATGTGCTGACCGTGACCTATGCCGCGCCCACCGACCAGATGACCCGCGCGGTCGCACACACCGGCATTTACATTGCCGCCGGCAGCGGCTTGCTGTTGATGATCACCGTAGGCATTGCGGTTTTGGGCCTGCGGCGAGGATTGCGCCCACTCGCCGAACTCGCCGCCAGCGCGGCCTTGGTCAACGCCTCCAACTGGAAGCTGAATCCCAGCGAAGCGGCTTTGAGCACGACGGAACTCGCGCCGCTCACGCAAGCCATGACCGCCATGCTCGAGGGACTGCATCGCGCGTTCACTCAGCAACGCGAATTTCTGGCTAATGCCGCTCACGAGCTGAAGACGCCGGTGGCAATCCTGAAGTCCACGCTGCAATCGCTATTGCAACGGCCGCGCGCCGCAGAAGAGTACCACGCCGGACTGGAGCAAGCGCTCGACGACATGGCGCGCCTGGAACAACTGATGCACTCGATGCTCCGCCTGGCGCGCGCCGAACAGTGGGCAGCGGGCAGTGCGCGCCGCGATCTGGAGGCGGTGGAAGTGGCCGCCACCTGCGAGAGCGCGCTGGAGCACCTTGCGCCCGTGGCACGCGAACGCGGCGTCACCATCCATTTCGTTAGTGACGGCCCGATGCCCATGCGGGCCGATGCCGACGATCTGGAACTGGTTTGGTCCAATCTGCTGGAGAATGCCATTCGCTTCAGTCCTGCCGGCGGAGACGTGCAGCTTCGCGCGCGCTCCAATGGCCGGCGCGGCTATGTCGAGGTCGAAGATAACGGTCCGGGAATTCCGCAGTCGGAGCTGGCCCACCTGTTCGAACGCTTTCATCGCGGCGATAGCTCACGCGCGCGCAACACCGGCGGATACGGCTTGGGTCTCGCCATCTCCAAAGCGCTGATCGAAGCCTATGGGGGGACGATTACTCCCCAAAGCGGGCCCGGTCAAGGCACGCGCATGGTGGTGGAAGTGCCGCTGGAGCAACCCGCCGTTCGCTCTTAGCTCTTCGCTTTCGATATCCGTGTTCATCCGTGAAATCCGCGGCTAGTTTTGCATTACCGGTTCTCCTTTAGCCGCAATCGCAGATAGACATTCACGCCCAGCGGGTGGTATCCGTAGTACGGCTTGATAGCATCCGGCGCGCCGTACAGCGAGACATTCGCACCCAGTCCCGTCTCCAGGTTGTGAAAGATCCCGATGTCGCGCGTGTAGCCAATCGTATAGGCGCTGATATCGAACCAATGGCTGCGGGTTTGTTCGAATAGCTGCTGCGCCAGCGCGGGATCATTCGCGAACAATTCGTCGCGCTGCGACCACTCGTAGCGGCCACTGACGAAGTTCTTCTCCTTGAACGGCACGACCGTTTCCGCCAATACCGCGTTGGTGCCGTAATGCACAGCCTGCTTCCCATTGCGTCCCCACAGCAGGGTCGTCGCCCACGCATTACCGTGCGGACGCGGAACAATGTATTCCACCGAGGCCGTCGTGCGTATGACGTTTCCAGGCTCCAGCGCCTCCGGGTGGACAAGATGACCGGCTGAAACCTGTGCCAGCCATCTCGCGCTCGGCGTGACGGTGAGCCGCGCGGCATAGGAGTTCATCGGCCCAAAGTCAATGTTCCAGCGATTCTCGTCAGGCTCGGCGCCGTGAAAGCCGGATGCCTCCAGCCGCACCGCCTTGTACGAAATGCCCGCCGTGACCACGTTGTAAAGAATGTGCGTCGAATCTTCCCAATGATGGCCGAGCGTGCTTTGCGGAATCTCCATCGCCGAGCCGCGATGCGGATAGGCAACCGGCCCTAACGCCGGGTCGCCAACCGGCGCGTAATACAGGTGCCAAACCGCGTGCTGGCCAAGCCGGTGCGCGTATTGCACACTCAACTCCATGACCAAGTCATGCGGGTGCTGGCCGTTGACGATGGGCTTGCCGTACGCGGTCTCGCCAGTCTGGAACGGCAGTGGATAGAACTCGCCGCTGACAGTCGCGGGCTCCAGGCTGAGCATGGTGCGAAGCATGACGTCGCCGCTGCCGAGCCGGTGCAGCGCGCTAAGCATGCCCCAATTGGTCGAGTAAAACTTGTCAGCGCCTAACGGGCCGGTCTGCTGCGTGTCCACCAGGAATGCCTGCGCCATCCACATCAAGCGCCACTGGCCAACGCCGGTCATCACCATCGGCATGGGCCAAGCCGATGGCTGAAACGCGGTCCCCGACGATTCGCGCATCAGGAAGTCGCGGGCCGAATCCATCTCGTGGCCCATGTGCTGCATCGAGTCCGCCTGCATCGGCATGTTCATGCCGGCGTGCTGGTCGGGCTGCTGGGTCGAAGATGAGGATTGTGCGTGCGCGCCGAGGCCCAGAATACAAACTAGGGCCAGCAGCCAACTACTTCGGAGAATCGCGATGATTGCTTGGTTGCGCAAGAGACAGCCGGTGGAGACTTGCCGTATCACTTCGGCAAGAACTCCCATCAAGATTGTAGAGGAGGACTATTCCCCAGCTTCGTCGAGAAGCTTGTTCAGGGTTGGCTTGTGTTTGTCCTGCTTGAGCTTCCGCTTTTTGCTGGCCGGCTCGGTGCGCGTGGGCGGGGGAGTTCCGATCGCATGACGGGCCGCAGCCTTTACCGCCGCTGCGGCGCGGAAGGGTTTGGGCTTGCGTATCTTGGAAGGCATAGCGACGTCTCCTCGTCGATTTAGGACGCTCAAAACGCGGAAATTGTTCCGCCGCCTACTAGCGAAATCTCTACACGCTGTGGTGAGGGATGTGGCTGACCGGCGTCTCGGCGACCACGCAAATTCCCGCGTCATTCGCCGCCGACAGCAGGGCCTCCCGATCCAACAACAGGCATCGCCCAGCATCCAGCGCAAGGCAGGTTGCCCCGGCTTGCTTCATGGTAGCGATCGTTTTCAAGCCGACGACCGGCACATCGAAGCGCATGTCCTGGTTCGGCTTGGCGACCTTCACCACGGTCAGGGCGCGGCTCAAGGTCGATGGCTCTTTGCCCAGTGATGGTGACTGCATGATTTCGCCGGCGCGGAGGATGGTTGCGTCGGTGCCCTCCATGGCTTCCACGGCAACGCACGCGGCTTCGGCGATCACCACCGTCTGGCCTATGTCGAAGCGCGAGAGATGGTGCGCGACCGCCCGTCCATAGGTGATGTCGGTCTGCTCGGAATCGGTCGGCCCGCGCCGCGTCAAAACTCCTTCGCTGGCCAGCATGGGCTCCAGCAGCGCGGTGGAATTCATCAGCGTGATGCCTTCGTCCTGGAGAACTTTGCTGATTGCCCCGATCAGCGAATCGGTGTTGCGGGTGGTCAGCGAAAGCAGAAGCTTGGCCAGCTTCCAATCGGGCTTGATGCTGCTGAAGATCTGTTTATGCTTGACCTGCCCAGCCATGATCGCCCGGGTAACGCCTTCCTGTTTTAAGGTGTCGATGAGCCGCGATAGCTCGCCTAAGGACAACCAGTAAACGGCGGCCGCACCGCGATGCTCGATTTCGGGCGAGGCCTCTTCCTTGATGGCGGCGACGACGACTTGCATGCCCAGGGAGCGAGCAGCATCCAGCACCAGCAGCGGAAACTTGCCGTTGCCTGCGATGAGTCCGATTCTGTGCGATGAGTCCGACATGCGTGAGCCCCGCTTGCTTAGCTACTTAATAATGCCCCGTTGCGACGATTCCACGAAGCGCAGCAGCGCCTCCACATCGTCGCCCTGCGCGCCTTCCGACCGCAGTTGCTCCAGCGCCTGCGACGTATTCAGCTTGGAAGCCAGCAAAACCTTGAAGGCATGATGCAGCCGGGCAATCCGCTCGCCCGAAAATCCGCGACGCTGCAGGCCCACTTTATTCAGCATGTACGCGTGAGTGTCTCGTTCGGCGCTGGTCATGGAGTAGGGCAGCACATCGCGCGTGAGGGTCGTCCCACCCCCGACGTAGGCGTGAGCGCCGACACGAACATACTGGTGTACCGGGCACAGCGCGCCCACCACCGCCCACTCTTCGACAGTGACGTGACCCGCAAGAGTGGCAGCGTTGACCAGCATGACGTGATCGCCGATGAAGCAATCGTGCCCGATGTGGGTGTAGGCCATGATCAACACATGGCTGCCAATGTGGGTCACGCCGCCGCCTTTCGCGGTGCCGCGCGTGATGGTGACATATTCGCGGATGACGTTATGGTCGCCAACTTCCAGCCGTGTCGGCTCTCCCGCGTAGGTAATGTCCTGCGGGTCCATGCCCAGCACGGCGAAAGGATAAATTTTGTTGTCGCTGCCGAACCGGCTGGGACCGCCCAACACGACATGCGAAACCAGCTCGCAGTTTTCGCCCATCTCCACGCCGGCACCCACGGTGCAATAGGGCCCGATGCTGCAGGATGCAGGAATCTTCGCGGAAGGATCGACGATGGCCGTCGGATGAATGTTCATCTGGAAGTTACGACTGCTCGACTGCGGGAGCCAGCTCTGGGGCAGCTTCCGCCGGTTTCGGACGGTTCAACAGGCGGCAGGTGACGATGGCTTCGCAGGCCAGCTTGTCGCCCACATAAGCTTTGCCTTGCATGCGACCTGCGGTGCCGCGCCACGCCAACACGTCCACCTCGATGCGAAGCTGGTCTCCGGGTATCACGGGCCGCCGGAAACGCGCGCGCTCGATGCCGGTGAACAACAGCAGCTTTTCGGCGCGATCGGGGAATTCGGTCAACAGCAGGACCCCGCCGGCCTGCGCCATGGCTTCCACCACCAGCACGCCGGGCATGATGGGATTGCCGGGAAAGTGTCCTGCAAAGAACGGTTCGTTGATGGTAACGTTCTTGATGGCCACGATACGCTTGGTGCGGGTGATATGGATGATGCGATCAACCAGCAGGAACGGAAAGCGGTGCGGCAGGATACGCAGTATGTCCTGAATGTCGAGCGTGAGATTGTCACCGCCCTCGGGCGTAGGGTTCACTGCTTCACTCATTATTAGTTCCGTAAAAGTCACGATTATACATTCCGGAGCGGCGAGCGGATTGCCGCGAACAGGAGCGACAGACGAATATGGCGAAACCGATGGGCCGGCAGCCGCAAGCGGACCACAGTGAAGTACTGCGGTGGTTGACGGCGCGGCAAAGCGAAATGGTGGCGAGCGTCCGCGAGATGGTGCTGCGCGAGTCGCCTACGCAGAACAAGCAAGCTTGCGATGCGCTGTGCTCTTACCTGGTCGCGGAGTTCGAGTGCCTGGGTGGTCGCGTCAGAAGTCATCGTCAACGCTCAGCCGGGAACCACCTGCAAGTAGACTTCACCGGAGCCAAAGGCCGCAAGCCGGTGCTGCTGCTTGGCCATTTCGATACCGTATACGACGTCGGGACACTTCAGTCGATGCCGTGGCGCGAGGACAAAGGCCGGCTCTACGGCCCCGGTGTTTTCGACATGAAGAGCGGCATTGCGCAGATGATGTTCGCCCTCTGGGCCTCGCGCGAAGTCCGCGGCGGCTTGCCGCGCCCGGTGACGGTGCTGCTGGTTTCCGATGAAGAAGGCGGCAGCGAAAGCTCGCGCGCGCTGACCGAGAAGATTGCGCGCCAATGTGCCGCGGTCCTGGTTTGCGAGCCCTCCGGCCCCGGAGGCGCCCTGAAGACGGCGCGCAAAGGCGTGGGTTCGTTCTTCATGAAGATCACGGGACAGGCGGCGCACGCGGGGCTCGACTTTGAAAAAGGCCAGAGCGCGATTCTTGAACTGGCGCATCAAATTCAGGCCATTTCGCGGCTGACCGATCTGAAACGCGGCGTCACGCTCAACGTTGGAGTGGTCGGCGGAGGCACGCGCACCAACGTCATCGCGGCGGAAGCCATGGCCGAGGTGGATCTTCGCATCGCGAAAAAAGCGGATGGCGCCGTGATGGAACGCAAGGTGCGCAGACTGCGGCCGGCGAATCCAAAATGCAGGATCGAGATCGAGGGCGGCATCAATCGCCCTCCCATGGAGCGGACGAAACAGGTGGTCGCGCTGTACGAGCTGGCACGGAAGATTGCCCGCGAACTGGGCTTTTCGCTAACGGAGATTGCGGTGGGGGGCGGCTCGGATGGCAACTTCACCGGGGGAATCGGGATTCCGACGCTCGACGGCTTAGGCGCAGTTGGGGAGGGAGCACACGCCACGCACGAATCGATTGTTGCCGCCGAATTGCCGCGCCGGGCAGCCTTGCTGGCCGGGTTGATTGAGGCCATTGAATAGCGAGCAGAACTCCCCGCAAGATGTTTTGACGCGACCCGCGTGAAAGCCTAGAATCTGGGCAGAAGCCCGTTATCCATTTGCCTAGCCGCAAAAAGGGCTGTTTGACCGGAGGACTTATGTTTGGTGGAAAGCTCGGCTTGCCCGAGCTGCTGGTCATCGTAGCCATTGCCCTGCTCATCTTCGGTCCGAAAAAGCTGGGAGAACTGGGCAAAGGCTTGGGCGAAGGCATTCGCAACTTCAAATCGTCGATGAGCGAGCATAACGCGGCGACAACAACCCCGCCGTCAAACCCGACCCCGACCCCGACCCCGACCCCGACTGAAGACAAGAAGGCGTAGTTGCGACATTGTGCCGAGTTCCTCGCGATGTGCGCGGAACTCTGATTTCTCGATCGTGCTCGTCGCGCCTTCTGTTTGTTCCCTGCAAATTCGTCAGAGCAGCGCCCGACCGGTAGCGGCTTCGGCTGCGCGCAACATGCAATACACCCTCGCCACCGGAAGACCTACCACATTGAAGTAGCAACCTTCGATGCGTTCCACCCAGCGTGAGGCCATGCCCTGGATGGCATACGCTCCCGCTTTGTCCAACGGCTCGCCGCTGGCGACATACGCGGCGATCTCGCGCTCCGAGAGCGGGCTGAAGACCACCCGCGTGATCTCGGCTTCGGTCTGCTCGAAGTCGGGGGCTACCAGGCACACTCCCGTGATCACCTGATGAGTTCGCGCCGAAAGCAGACGCAACATGCGCGCGGCATCGGCCTTGTCGGTGGGTTTCTCCAGCAGATGCTGGTCTACGACCACAACGGTATCGGCGCCCAGCACCGCGCTTTGCGGATGGCGAGCGAACACCACGCGCGCCTTGTCGCGGGCTAGCCGTAGAGCATAGTCCACGGGCTCCTCGTGGGCGGCGGGCTGCTCGGCGACGTGGGCTGGTTCAACCGTGAATGGGATCGCGGCGTTGCGCAATAGCTCGGCGCGGCGTGGTGAAGCGGAAGCGAGAACCAGAGACATGCATCCTGATTCTATCCAGCGAAGGGGATCGAAAGCATCCCATCACGTTCAATAATTTCCATCATGACCGCAGCCGCGGTATCCAGCGCGGCACGCGACGGCAGAACTCCTCATATTCGCCGTCGAAGCGCGCGCGCAGCGCAGGTTCCTCATACAAGATGATGAACAGGTGGAAGCACAGTGCCAGTACCGCGCCATAGATTGCCAGAGTCCCATAGCGATAGAGCAGCGCCTGTCCGAAGACCACCGCCAGCACCGATGTGTACATGGGATTACGGTTGACGCGGTATAGACCGCCAACCACGGTCTTTTGGGTTGGGAAAACCGGCGCGGGCGTGCCTTGGGCCTTGACGAACAGCGTGGCGCACCAGAAATAACCGATGGTTCCCAACGCGACCAGCGCACTGCCGAGGATGCGACTGGCAATTCCCGGAGCAACGACGACGCCAGCCTCCCTGATCCACGTCTGCGGAACTCCAACTGCAACGATGGCAGGCACGAACAGCGTGAACAGTGCTGTCGCGAGCGCGCTGGCAACGGTGCGCATGACAAAACATCCTACTCCGCGTGCGCCGTGGGGCGCCTGTTTTCTCCTGTAGAATCAAGCTAGCGCTCAGCTATCTCGCATGGATCCATCTCTCATCCGAAACTTCGCGATCATCGCCCATATCGATCATGGGAAGAGCACGCTTGCCGATCGCCTGCTCGAGCTTACCGGCTCGCTGACGGCGCGGGAGATGCAGGCGCAGGTGCTGGACGCCATGGACCTGGAGCGGGAGCGCGGCATTACCATCAAGGCGCATTCGGTGCGCATGATGTATCCGGCGGCGGACGGGAAAATTTATCAGCTCAACTTGATCGACACGCCCGGCCACGTGGACTTCAGCTACGAAGTGTCGCGCTCGCTGGCCTCCTGCGAAGGCGCGTTGCTGGTGGTGGACGCATCGCAGGGCGTGGAAGCGCAAACTTTGGCAAACGCTTACATCGCCATCAACAACGGGCTGGAGATCATTCCGGTTATCAACAAGATTGACTTGCCCAGTGCCGACATCGAGCGCACCAAGGAGATGATTGAGAGCGCGGTCGGCCTGGATGCTTCGCATGCGCTCTCCATCAGCGCCAAGACCGGTGTGGGCGTGCCCGAGGTGCTGGAGGCCGTGGTTCGACTCATTCCTCCGCCCAAGGGGAGGGCGAGCAATCAATTGCAGGCGCTCATTTTCGATTCCTGGTTCGACTCCTATCGCGGCGTGGTGGTGCTGGCGCGCGTCATCCAAGGCACGTTGTACAAGGGCCAGCGCATTCGCTTGATGTCGAATGGCCGCACTTTCGACGTGGAAACGCTCGGCGTTCTAACGCCAAAGGCAATCGAGATAGAGCAGTTGAGCGCCGGCGAAGTGGGCTTCCTGACCGCCACCATCAAGACCGTCGCCGATTGCAAGATCGGCGACACCATTACCGACGATCATCATCCCGCGATCGAGCCGCTGCCGGGTTTCGAGGAATTGAAGCCCATGGTTTTCGCCGGGCTGTACACGGTGGATGCGCACGAACACACATTGCTGCGGGAAGCATTGGAGAAACTGCGGCTCAACGATTCGTCCTTCTTCTTCGAGCCGGAAAGCTCGGTGGCGCTGGGCTTTGGCTTTCGCTGCGGTTTCCTCGGCCTGCTGCACATGGAGATCATCCAGGAGAGGCTGGAGCGCGAATACAATCTCGACCTGATCACCACCGCTCCCGGCGTGCGATACAAGATCACGCTCACCGATGGCAGCGCGATCGAGGTGGACAATCCGGCGCGCTGGCCCGATCCCAGCGAAATCGCCAAGATCGAAGAGCCTGTGATCCTGGCCACCATCTTGACCAATGAGGAATACGTGGGAGGAATTCTGAAGCTGGTGGAAGACAAGCGTGGTAAACAGAAAGGTTTCGAGTACGTAAGCTCCACGCGGGTGATGTTGAGTTACGAGCTGCCACTGAACGAGATCGTGCTCGACTTCTACGACCGGCTGAAGACCATTTCGCGCGGCTATGCTTCGCTCGACTATCACCTCACCGGAAGCTGGGAGTCGCCGATGGTGAAGCTCGACATTCTGGTTTCGGGCGATCCCGTAGATGCTCTTTCCATCATCGTGCATCGCGACTTTGCCTATGATCGGGGCCGCGCACTGGTTTCCAAGATGAGGGAGTTGATTCCGCGGCAAATGTTTGAGGTGGCGATCCAGGCGGCTATCGGGGCCAAGGTGATCGCGCGCGAGACGGTCGCCGCCCTGCGCAAGAACGTGATCGCCAAGTGCTATGGCGGCGATATCAGCCGAAAGCGCAAGCTGCTGGAAAAGCAAAAAGAAGGCAAAAAACGCATGAAGCGAATAGGCCGAGTGGACATTCCGCAGGAGGCTTTTCTGGCCGTTCTCAGGGTTGGGGAAGACTAACGCAAGGCAAACCGCGGGGGTTCCGGCTTTCCCCAAACAGTAATTCTCGCTCGATTACCTCCTGCTCGAAATGTGCAAAATTGTGCAAAACCTCTGACAGTCCGGAGGGTAAAAGCCTTTTCGGGAACTTATTCACCGAATGTTTACACATGTGCTAACTGCTTTATTTTTCTGCTGGTTGAATGTGCATCAGAAGCTGGGCAGAGCGGGTAAGTAACTGAAAGAACACGGCCTCTGGCAAGTATGGGCCCGTCTTCCACAAAGTTTTCCACAGATCTGAGGAATTCGTGGGCTGCTGTTGCGGCACATGAACGTGCAGGCACGCCAGCCCATTCAAACCAACAAGCAGAGGCCGCTCTGTCCAGAGCGGCCTTTGCCATAGAAGCGGGGAAGGCTACTGCGGCTTCGTGCCAGACGTGGCTGGTTTGGCAGCTGGTGTGGTAGCGGCCGGCTTGGTCGCAGCCGGAGTCGTTCCGGCCGGCTTGGTCGCGGCGGTCCCTGCCGATTTTGCCGCAGCCGGAGGGGCAACACCCGATTGAGCGTTGTAAGCGTCCACGATGGTCTTGGTCAAATCCACCGACGCCGTCGCCCAGAGGAGCGGGCCCTGCGGCCAAGGGTTCGAGGAATCGAGCAGCATACCATAACCATTCGACTTCGCATACTTGTCGATCACGGGCGCCATCTTTTGCAGGATGCGCTGCGCAATCTCGTTCTGCTGCGCCTGAAATTCATTCTGGGCGTCCTCCGCCGAGCGCTGCAGACTCTTCTGCTTGGTCTCGATGGACTTCACCAGGGTGGCGCGGGCTTCCTCGTTCATCTTGTCGCCCTGGGTGTTGAGCTGCTTCTTCAGGTTCTCCACTTCGGTATTGAGATTCTGCAGCTCACTGCGGCGCGGTTCGAACTTCTTCTGCAGAGCTTCGAAATCGCGCGCTCCTTCATTGGTGGCTACGATGGCCTGCTGAATGTCAATAATGCCGACTTTGACGCCACCGGAGGTGGCTGTGGTGGCAGCGGTGGTTGGAGCGGCGGGAGTGGCGGCGGCACCACCCGGCGCAGCCGACCCGGTTTGGGCCAGTGCCGATATCGTCAGAACAACAGCAAGCACGGCGGTGCCTGCGAGCGTACGCTTCATTAGGTTGATGTAACTCCTTGAACTGCTCCGGGAATTCCTCAGATGTACCAGCGGCGAACGCGATCCTGCTGCGAACTGCTCTGGACAGCCGGAGATAAGCTGGCTGCTGGAATGCAGCCTCGCCCATGCCCCGACCGGAAGATTCGGCGGTGCGGATACCTTAGATTATAGGGAAGCCTGCTTGTCAGCGTCAAACCGATCCGGGACGGGGCTCCTATAAGAATGAAAAATGACCACAGCGGCGCAGAGATCACCGAGAAACTCTATGGAAATCAACCTCAGTGTCCTCTGGGTCGTAGCCAGCCCTGAGCGGAGCCGAAGGGTGGTGAATGATTTTTCACGAAGCGTGGGCGAAGACCCCTATAACCGCGCTGTTCAGAGTCTCGCTAGAACGTGGTGGCGACGGTGAAGCGAAAGGTCTTGCGCGGCTCACGCAACCGATAGCCCGGCTGATAGGTCGAAACCGCTTGCGCATAGGTGAAATCGCCGGCGGCTCCCGGGGGGAACATGGCGCGGGTGATGGGTGAGGGTGAGACGATGGTTTCGTCAATGCGCAAGGGGTTGTAGGCGTAATAGATGCGGAAGGGTGCATTCACCACCGGCATAATCACCTGCAACTCCAGCCCGGTTGACATCCGCGGCTGGTAATTGGTGCCTGAAACCGGCTTGAGTTCTGCCGAGAACGGAATCGTTGACCCACCCGCACAGGTGAAGGTCGACGTCAAGGACGGGCAGCCGAAAACAGTGGTTTGCAGGAGATTGAACTGGGTCCCGGCAACCCGTAGTTGCGATTGATTGGAGATGAGGTCGAACCCTGTATCCACAAAGGCGGCAACCGTCACGGGTCCAATGATGGGAATGCGGTACTCCAGGTTATTGACCAGGTTGGTGTCGCCGCCGGGAAAGATGATCTGTTCCACGGGGATGGTGATCCCGTAAGCCCCACGCCGCGGATTGGACGGATCCAGGGGCACGGTGGTTCCGTCGGGATTCTGCAGAGGAATGGTTATGGCGCTGGGGAAGAACGCAACCGGGGAGATGGCGCGAATGTCGAAGCCGCGAACGTCGGTATCGCCGCCCATATAGAAGCGGTCAAAGGGCGGAGCCACCTGACTTCCGTATCCCGAGATCCACGAGCCCAAAACGCGGAACCCGAAGGTATTGCGGCCCTTGTGGACAGGGATAAATTTCTTGTACTCGGCCACCGGCTTGATGTACTTCACATTGCCGCCAAGACCCGCAAATTCGGTGGCCACATACAGGCTCTGCCCGGAGTGCGGACGCTGCGGGTTATCGATTCGGTTGTAGGAAAAATTCGGTACAACCTTGCTGGTAACGATGCCATTCAGCGCGTTCGGTCCGGAGATGCCACGGAAGGCCAGGGCCTGAAAATAATCGGTTGACGCTGTGCTGAACGTCTGCACCGAGGAGTCGTCGAAGGAATATGTGATGCCTACCCGCTTGAACGAGCGCTTGATGGGATAGCTCAAGGAAGTGGTGGCGCCCGTGCTCGTCTGGGTGAAATTCTGCAGCAGGGCCTGATAACTCGCGGGCAGGTTGACTGACTGGTTAAGCTGGATCGAAGTGAGCGCTGCCTGATTGTAGTTGTAGCTAGTGTGGTACACCGACCAGCCAAATTGCAAGGGCTTGTCAAACAGGTAGGGCTGGGTGAAGGAGAGAGTCTCGTTGCGTTGGTACTGGCCGATCTGGAACTGGAGCGACAAGCTCTCGCCTTTGCCGAACAGGTTGTTGGTGGTGTAGTTGAGGCCGATGAACCCGCCCGCCAGGCCGCTGACGCCGCCGGTGAGGCCGATGCTGTTCTTGCCCTTTTCCCTGACCTTCAGGGTGATGTCAACCGTGGAATCCTGTACGTTCTGCTTGATCTCAGAATCCTGCTCGGGCTTGAGCACTTCGAAGTACTGGAGCTGGTTTAAGCGCAGCAAACTCAGCTCCCACATGTTGCCGTTGTAAACCTGGCCTTCTTCCAGCGCCAGCTCGCGGCGAATGACCTTGTCGCGCGTGGTCGTATTCCCCTGGAATTCGATTCGGCGGACAAAGAATTGCTTGCCTTCGTCCACATCGATGCGCAGGCTGATGAGTTTCTTTTCATCGTCCGCTTCCGTGTTCGGCACCGGCGTGAAATTGATGTAGCCGAGTGCAGCGTAGGCCTTTCGCAGGCCCTCCAATCCCTTGCGGACAGCCTCCGTGTCGAAAATCTCGCCATCTTTGATCTTGAACAGGGCGCGCAATCCAGCCGTATTGGTCACCGCCTTGTTGCCGCTGAAGGTGATCTCCTTCAAACGGTAACGCTGGCCTTCTTCGACCGGAAGAGTGATATCGACGGCTTTGCCGGGGGACGACTTGAACGGCCAATACCACCGCACCCCGCTGGTATCGTGGATTTGTGTCTTGGGATCGGCTACCAACGCCTTGAAGTAGCCCTTGGTCTGATAGTAGTAGCGGACCCGTTCGGCGTCCTCGTTCAGCTTGGTGGAATCGTAGGTGCGAGCAAACAGGTTCTCCAGAAAGATGGAGTGAGGAATGCCGATGGGCTTTAAGTTCTTCATCGCGCTGCGCAGCTCGCGCGCTTTGATGGCCTTGTTGCCTTCAAAGGTGATCTTTCCCACCTTCACCTTTGGGCCTTCCTTCACCACGAAGGTAAGGGCCACGGCCGCGGGAGGGATGGGGCGCACTTCCGAGCGGACGGTTGCGAACTGATGGCCGTGTGCCGCCAGTAATTCCTTAATGACCACTTCGGCATGCTTGACTTTGGTCGGATCGTATTGGCTCTCCTGGGTAAGTCCGACCTTGCGCTCCTTGAATTTGTCGAGGACGTCACTCTGGGAGACCGAACTCAAGCCCACGTATTTGATCTCGCGGATGGTCGGCTTTTCCTTGACGTAAACGTGGATGATCCAGCCTTTGGCGGAGGGCTCCCGCTCGATGCGCAAATCGTCGAAGTAGCCGGTGTTCCACAGGGAATTAAAGTCGCGCTCCAGGGCCGCCTGGTCGTAAACGTCACCGGCCTTGGTGAACATTCGTGCCCGAATGGTTTCCGCCGGAATCCGGCGATTGCTATGGATAACGATGCCCTCGATCACGCCCTGTTGCGCCGCGCACCCCCCGGCAAGAAGGATGAAGGCGAAAAAAAGGCCGATCACCGTGGCCCAGTAGCGCGTCCCGCGAGTGAACAAGACCACGGGTCCTACCTGAAGATGGCAAGAAATGACGAAACCTCGGTACGGGTTTAATGAAAGCGCAATTATACGGTACGGGTGTTCTGGTTCGGAAACCAACCGCCCCCTTGGTCCACTACGGATGGCAATCCTAACCCTTGCCGGGGCGCGAAGTTTCGGGAACGCGCTCCACCTCAACCAAGGTGGAATAGAACGTAGCACCACCACCAAGGTCGGTGAGTCGGTCCGACGTCAACACATTAATATTGAGACCGGCGTCGGACAACTTCGCCCAACCCAATTGCGCCCCGACGACGCCGGCGGCCACCGTGCCGTCGACCCGTGCCTGCAAGAAAATCTCGCCTCGTTGGTTGTACACACGGACACGGTCGCCATCGGCTATGCCACGGCGCTCCGCGTCCGCACCGCTAATCTCCAGCTCATGCTGCCGCTCCATCTTCTGCAGGCTGGGCAGGTTGACGAACGTGGAGTTCAGAAAATTGTCGGCCTTACGGGCCAGCAATTCCAGCGGAAATCTCTGCGTCCCTTGCCGGTGACGCGACTCCTCCGGCGCGACAAACGAAGCCACCGGGTCCATGCCATGCGAGATCAATGCCGGGTCGAAGAGGCGCGCCTTGCGGTTTGGCGTATCGAATCCGTTTGCAAACGGCAGCCACGGACGGTCGCTGTTGTCCCCGTGCAGGTTCAAGCGAACGTACGGGTCGCTCTCCAGGCGCTGCCGGTCGATCCCCTTCAGTTGCGGCACGCCCGATTGCAAAGCCGCGTCGATCATGGTGTCAACTGGTTCGCGGAAACATTCGTCCTCGAATCCCATGCGCACAGCAAGTTCGCGAAAGAACGCTACGTTCGATTTGCACTCGCCCTGCGGCTCAATCGCCGGTTGCGACACTTGCAGATAATAGTGGCCGTAAGCTTGGACCAGGTCTTTGTGCTCGAAGAAAGTCGTGGCTGGCAAAACCAGATCGGCGAAGTCGGTCGTGTCGGTGAGGAACTGCTCGTGGACCACCGTGAACAGGTCCTGACGCTTGAGCCCGCGCCTGACCAGGTTTTGATCGGGGCAGACCGCCGCAGGATTTGAGTTGTAAACCATCAACGCCTTGATCGGAGGACCGTCGAGTTCGGTCAACGCCTTGCCGAGTTGCACCATGTTCACAGTGCGGGCCGGGCGTCCCAGCGGACTCTTCAGCATCAGGTCATGCCGCTCCATCGCGGCCCGGTCGAGCTGAAAGCTGCCACTGGTGGACAGTTGCAGCCCGCCGCCAATTTCCTTCCATGATCCCGTGATCACCGGCAGCATGCACACTGCCCGCACCGCAGCGCCTCCATTCTGCGAACGCTGGATGCCGTAGTTCAAGCGGATCGCCGCGGGGCGGGTGGTAGCGTACTCGCGTGCCAGGCGCTCAATGTCATTGCGGGAAACGCCCGTCCATTGCGCCACGCGTTCGGGCGTGTACGCGGGAAGCCGCTTCTCCAACTCGTCGAAACCTTCGGCGTAGTGCGCGATGTAATCCCGGTCATGCAGGCCCTCGCGAACGATGACGTGCATCAGGCCCAGTGCGAGGGCGACGTCAGTGCCGGGATTGACCGCGATGTGCCAATCGGCAAGGCCAGCGGTGCGGGTGCGATAGGGATCGATCACCACCAGCTTGGCCCCCTCGCGCCGCGCCTCCTCGATGAATGGCCAGAGGTGAACGTTGTTGCCGTGAATGTTGGCGGCCCAGGCGATGATGTACTTCGCGTGACGGAATTGTTCGGGTTCGGTCCCGATCTTGCGTCCGTAGAGCGAGACAATGGCGTCGCCGCCGGTCTGCGAACAGATGCTGCGGTGCAGTTGCGACGCTCCCAGGCGATGAAAGAACCGCCGGTCCATGGAGGCATTGCTAAGCACGCCGATGTTGCCGCCGTAGGAATACGGCAGGATTGCCTCCGGCCCGTGTTCCGCGCTGATGCGGCCCAGACGGGCCGCTATCTCGTCGAAGGCTTCGTTCCAGCTGATGCGCCGGAAAGCGCCTTCTCCGTGTGTGCCTTTCGGGGCCTCCCTCCGCAGGGGATAGAGGACCCGGTCCGGCGAATAGACACGGTCAAGATATTTCGCAACTTTCGCACACAGAAAACCGCGCGTGATGGGATGCTCGGGATCACCCTGGATCCTGGTGGCGCGTCCGTCCTCCACCGTAATGAGCACGGCGCAAGCGTCGGGACAATCGTGGGGACAGGCGGCGTGGACCACTTGTTTCATACGGCAAACCGCTTGAGCGATTATGCCACGAACTGCGGAACAAGCGTGGCTCGACTAAACAGGCTGCTGAAAAACTCTGTGGGAGCCTTTTGGTGGAAGCCCCCTGCTTTAGCAGGGGGAGCTGGACTTCAGTCCAGCGGAAAAGGAGCCGATTTTGAAATGGGCTTTAGCCCCGGGTTTTCAATGCCCGGCGCCAAAGCGCGTGATCGAAGCCGAACTCTTTCCGGAGCGCTGAAGCGCTCCTTTCACCCGCATAAATGCGGGGGCTTCCACCAAGAAATACAATCGACGGGTTTGGCACAAAGTTTTTTCGCGGCCTGTAGAGCGGTTCCAGGATTGGGTATCCGCTCAGCCACTTGGATCTGCGCTAATACCTCGAGTGCCGCTGGGACAAGACGCTGGTTAAGCGGGACGAATTGCAGCCTGGCTGGTTGACCAATTCAGTTCTCGCTTGCCTTCGCTACCCCCAATCGGAGTATCATCTCAACACCCATCTGGCCCACCCGAGCACTTCAGGGGAGAAGGCATTATGGTAAGCAAGATTTTGGCAGTCCTGATCGTCCTCACCACTGCGGCATCGGTCCCTTCCGCCGCCAAGATGCGCGGACCTTCCACGCCGGAAGAACGGGCGCGCGCCATCGAGTATGTGCGCAGTCTGGAAGAGAATCCGCTGGCGAAAGATGGCCTCGAAAAAAGAATGTGGCTGACCGAGTGGATCGTGGAGGTCCCTGACGTCACCGTCAATGCCTGCTGCAAAGAGTTGCAGTCGCTCGACAAAGTGAACAGCACGTATTCCAACCAGTTACGGATGCAAGTCATTTATTCGCAGGCCGCCTTCCTGTTGCAGCATCCGGAGGAAACGAACGCGGCCACCATCCAGGCGGCCGGCCTGGCGGGAACCTTGCGGGCGTACCGTGCCATCCAGCGCTTCGATCCCACGGCGAAGTATCCTTTGCTCGATAATCTGAGCGCGCTGGAAAAACAAGGCAAGCTGCAGCAGTACGTGCAGAAGAAGAAGTGCAAGGACAATTAGGGCGTCAGCTTCTGTTGGTTCCGAGGGCGCGCCAGTCGCGCCCTTCGTCGTGTTTGCAATAATCGCGGACGCTAGAAAGGCGACACCATGCACTACGACTTCGTTGCCATTCCTTCGCAGGATGTTCCGCGCGCCAGCAACCCACTCTTCCAGCATCTGCTGGATACGTATGCCAGCGAGACCGACAAGGTCATCTCGGTTTGGCGCTGTTTCGCGCCAGACGACCTGAATTTTCGTCCCCATCCCAAGTCGTCCACCGTGGGCGACATCCTGAACCACGAACTGCTTTCCGAGCGCAGGTTCTTCGGCGAATTTGTGGGCACGCCCGAACCACCCGCCGCCGATGTGCTGCCGAAGACAAAAGAGCTGACCGCATACCTTCAGCGCAAGGAGCAGTTGGCGCGGCCGCGACTCGCGTTCTTCGCCGCGCAAACCGCCGACTGGTGGATGCAGGATGTGCCTTTCTTCGGACTCACTCGTCAACGCATCTGGGTGTTCTGGCGCCGCGTGCTGCACAGCGCCCATCACCGCACGCAACTTACGGTGTATCTGCGCCTGCTGAACAAGCCGGTGCCTTCGGTGTACGGACCAACCTCGGACCAGACCTGGGAAGGGGCTGATCCAACCACCTCGGTGGAAGCGGCGGGCAGAAAGTAAGAAGAAGTTTCAAGTTTCAAGTTTCAAGCCAAAGCCGCACGGAACAAGAAAGATGGATACTAGCCGCGCGGTGGGTCTTTGCGCCAAAAGCCGATGTTGTAATCTTGAGACTCGAAACTTGAAACTTGAAACCCGAAACTGCCTTACCGCACCTTGGCGTACAGCACCTGATCGAGGACCACGCCGTTCTTGATGGCGCTCCGACGCATGATCCCTTCGCGTTCAAAACCCGCCTTTTCCAACACGCGTACCGATCCCACATTGTGGGAGAACACCATGGCGAACACCCGCGTTAGTTTGTAGTCGTCCAAGGCCCACTCCGACGCCGCCTGCACGGCGCGGGTCATCCAGCCGCGTCCCCAGAAGGGCTCGCCAAGCCAGTAGCCCATCTCCGCGCTGAGCCGCGCAATGTCGGTGCCCAGCCTGAACCCAATGCCGCCGACCGCCTCGCGTTCGTGCTCTACTGCAAACGAAGTTGGCACGTCCATCGCCCGCACGAAGCTCAAGTAGTCGCTGGCATCGCGCCGGGTGTACGGGTGAGGGAACTGATCGCGCAGGTTGGACGCAATCTTGGGATTGTTGGCGTAGCGCAGCAGGGCGTCGAGGTCGTCCTTGCGCCAGGGACGAACGCGGAGATCGCCAAGGTCGAGCAGCATCGGAATATCGCCCCCGGTCAGAGCGACTAGATCGACATCACTTCCTTCTCTTTGCCCTGGGACAGTTCTTCCATTTTCTTGATTTCGTCGTCCGTCAGCTTCTGCATCTGTTCCAACGCGCCGCGTTCTTCGTCCTCGGTGATCTTCTTGTCCTTCATCGCCTTCTTGATCAGGTCATTGCCATCGCGGCGGATGTTGCGCACCGCGGTGCGGTGCTCTTCCAGCACTTTGTGCAGGTGCTTGACCATCTCTTTGCGGCGATCTTCAGTGAGCGCCGGTACCGGCACCCGGATCAGCTTGCCGTCATTCATCGGGTTCAATCCCAGGTCGGCGCTGCGAATGGCCTTCTCGATGGCGCCGATCAGGCTTACGTCCCAGGACTGCACGGTGATCAGTTGCGGCTCGGGCGCGCTGACATTGGCGAGCTGGTTCAGCGGCATCTGCGATCCGTAGGCATCCACGGTGACGCCGTCCAGCATGTGGACCGAGGCGCGGCCGGTGCGGGTCGAAGCCATCTCCTTGCGGAAATCTTCCACCGCCTTGTCCATGCGCGCCTTGAGCTGAGCAAAGCTGTCCTTCAACGCGGGAATTGCCGCCATCGAAACTTGGGCCATATGCGGTTCGCCTCCGGATGAAGTCAGAAACGTTTGATTATATATGGACGCGGCGGCAACGGCGTCATCCCTGATTGACCAGCGAGCCGACGCGCTCTCCCATCACCACGCGCTGAATGTTGCCCCGCTGATTGAGGTTGAAGATGACGATCGGCAGGTTGTTCTCGCGGCAAAGCGCGATGGCGGTGGCATCCATTACCCGCAGTCCCAGCCGCAGCACGTCCATGTAGGTGATCTCGTCGAACATGGTGGCGTCCTTCACCAGCACCGGATCGTCGGAGTAGATGCCGTCAACCTTGGTGGCCTTCAGGATGGCGTCTGCCTTGATCTCCATAGCACGCAGCGAAGCAGCGGTGTCGGTCGAAAAATAGGGGTTGCCGGTGCCGCCGGCGAAGACCACGACGCGGCCTTTTTCCAGATGGCGGATGGCGCGGCGACGGATGAAAGGCTCGGCCACCTGGTTCATCTCGATCGCGGTCATCACGCGGGTGAAGACGTTCTGCTTCTCCAGGGCGTCCTGCAGGGCAAGAGCATTGATGACGGTAGCCAACATGCCCATGTGATCGGCGGAGACCCGGTCCATGAGCTTGGCTTGCTCGGCCACGCCGCGGAAGAAGTTGCCGCCGCCGACCACGATCGCGATTTCGATGCCCAAGCGATGCACCTCGGCGATTTCGGCGGCGATCTCGTGGACCCGCGTATTGTCCACACCAAAGCCCTGACCGGCGGCCAGGGCCTCACCGGAGATCTTGAGGAGGATGCGTTTGTAAACTGGGGTGCTCATTATTTTACTAGCAAGGTGGAGAATTGCTGATTCAGTTTAGCAGGAAAAATTGCGACTCAGGGGTCCATACACCCTAAACCGGCGCAGGCAAAAATTAAGGGCTGCACGGCTTGGCTGTAGAAAATCCTACGTTGATCCAGAGTTATCTTGGGAGCAGGGATTGCATTTGAAAGTAAGTTGTACAAAATGTACAATTCGTACGATATGTCCATTAAGCTCACTAGCAGCGCCGCCCGGGCCCAATTTGCCGATCTCGTCAATCGCGCCCAATATGCTGGCGAGCGCACCATCGTGCACCGCAGAAAAAAACCCGTAGCGGCGGTTGTGCCCATTGAGGACCTCAAGTGGTTAGAACGTCTTGAGGATGAGATTGATCTCGCCGAGGCGCGCAAGGCAATGAAAGAAAAAGGAAAGAGTATTCCCTGGTCGCAGGTTAAGAAAGAGCTGAACCTCTAAATGCGATGGGATATTCCGTCGAGTTCCGCCCTTCGGCACTCAAAGCGTTGCGACACATCGCCCCTTCTAACCGAGCCCGAATCTCTAAGGCAATAGAAGCCCTGGCAGAAAACCCGTATCCTGCTGGTTCCAAGAAACTAGCAGATGAGGATGGGTTTTGGCGCATACGCGCGGGTGACTACCGCGTGATCTACACAGTCATACAGAAGAGATTGGTTGTCACGGTGGTCAGGATCGGACACCGGCGGGAAGTCTACCTAGCGAGCTATTCGGGAAGCCGTGCCCTGATACAAAATGATTTAGAGCAGATAGCTTATCGTTAAGACCAATGATGTGCTCGCGCATTGGATTGCCGAATGGCGTTTCACTTCAAATGCGCTGCCGCCTCGACTGCCTTCGGCCCCGCTGATCCTTGCTCGCGGGGCTTCGCAACTACCGGACCATATTTTGGTTTGATCTCGTGACATGAGGGATCGCAGTAAACGCCTTGGTGCGTCTTGTCGGTTTCAGGGTCGGGCATGGGCGAGGCGATGGCCGCTTCGCGATCGGCCTCCAGTTCGCGCTCCACATCCGCAATCAGCTTGTGGTTGTCCTCAGCCGTGAGCCATCCCTTCACGTTTATCAGGTAGTTCTCGAAGCGCGCGATGGGATCGCGGTTGCGCCAGTAGTCCACGAGCTTGGCCGGCACGTACTGCGCGGCGTCGTGGATGGCGTGTCCTTTCATGCGCATCATCTTGGCCTCGATTAGCGTCGGGCCTTCGCCGCGATGGGCGCGTTCGCACGCCTCATAGGTTGCGTCGTAAACCTGGCAGGGATCGGTGCCATCCACAATCACTCCCGGAATTCCATACGCGATGGCCCGCTCCGCCAGGTCCTTCACGCAAAACTGCATATCGCTGGGCGTGGAGTAGCCCCACAAGTTGTTCTCCACCACCAGCACCAATCCCAGCTTCTGCACCGCCGCGAAGTTCAGACTCTCGTAGGTGACGCCGGTGGACTGCCCGCCGTCGCCGACGTACGTGAGACCGGCGACATTCTTGCCCTGCAAGCGCGCACCCAGACAGATGCCTGCCATTACACCGATCAACTCACCCAGCATCGAAATCGGCGCGCACACGTTGCGCCGCTGCCAGTCGCCGAAGTGCGAGGAAGCATCGCGTCCCCACGTCGGCGAGTCGCCCTTGGCCATGTACTGCCGCATGATGTCGCGCGCGCTGAAGCCGCGCACCAGCATCGCGCCCTGATTGCGGATCATCGGCCCCAGCCAGTCATCGGGTCCGAGCGCGAGTGCCGAAGCGCAGGAGCAGCCCTCCTGGCCCAGTCCGAAATAAACGCCGCCCACCACCTTGCCTTGCTTGTACAGATTTTCCAGGGCGACTTCCATGCGGCGGTTCAGCAGCATCCAGCGGCAGAGGGCGATCGACTGCTCACGCGACAGGTATTTGGAATCGCGGATCGGCGGCGCCGCGGCGCTCAGGTCGCCTTCGACGCTGTACTCCAGGCTCGAGCCTTCGCCCGACATGAAGATGCGGAACTCGGGATGCTCCAGGCGGTAGTCAGGAATGTTGTAGCACCGCAGCATCGACGAAGCGGAATCGTCGTCCACCCTAGAAGTCGGTGATGTTTTGGTCGGCTTGGGCGAGCCGTCGGCCTGTTCGATAGGTGGCGGCGCTTTCCGCGCTTTCGACGCTGGCGCCAGAGGAACCCTGGCCGACTTTTTCTGCGGGGTGCTGGAATTGGATCGCTTCTTGTAAGCCATAGGTTTCAGAAGAACGATAAACGGAGGCCGCACGCGAGGCAAGGGCGATAGGTGATCTTACGCCAGCTCGTCTCCTTTGCCATGCAGCTTGCGCAACTCCTTCGGAGCCCGCGCCGGTGTGTCCTGATTGGCCGGAGATTCCGCCGGTTCAGGCTTCGATACCACGATAGCCTGCGCCAGCAGGTCGTCGAGCGACTCCAGCCACAGCATCTGCGAGTGGAACACTCGCCCGAAGTTGCGCGACACCGCTGTCGCCACCTCTTCCAACGTCAATTTCCGCTGCAACTCTCGCTCCATGGAGGTCACTGGCTTATTGGTGAGGCCACAAGGCACGATGAGCGAGAAGAAATCCAAATCGGTGCCCACGTTCAGCGCGAAGCCGTGCGTGGTGACGCCACGCGAGATGTGTACGCCGAGCGCCGCGATCTTGGCCTCGGGTTTGTCACCCAGCGCGTAAGTCCAAACCCCGGTGAGTCCTTTGATTCGCTGCGTGGCGATGCCGAAATCGCCGCAGGTGCGGATGAGCACCTCTTCCAGCCGCCGCACGAATTCCACCGCCCCCAGCTTGGGCTCGAAGCTGCGCAAATCGAAGATGGGATAGGCCACCAGTTGCCCGGGACCATGAAAGGTCACGTCGCCGCCGCGGTCGATGTCGAACAACTCCACCCCGCGCTGGGCCAGGAACTCCGGTGACGCTAGCACGTTGGAAACCTGCGCATTGCGGCCCAAAGTAATTACGGGAGGATGCTCCAGTAACAGAAGGGTGTTTTCGACACGGCTGGCTTTGCGCAACTCCATTAGCGTCCGCTGTAGTTGCAGAGCGGTTTCATACGGAACCAGGCCGAGATTGAGGACGTTAAGAATCATCGCTGTCCGGTTGTCCGCTATCACTTATCAGTTTTCAGCTTACGACATTTCGCGATTCGCTATTTGCGCTCGTCGAGGCTAGATGTTGGATGACCGCGCCGCCCGGTTCGAATCAGGAGAAGTGCCGATCCAGCCACGGCTCGCACCATGCTTTTCAATGCTATTCTGAGTGTCACATGGGTCTGCGGCCCACTCATAGGGAAGAAAATCAACACGGAGGCGCGGAGATCACGGAGAAAACGCCGTAGAAAACAAAACTCCGTGTCCTCCGTGTCTCCGTGGTGAATGATCTTCGACGGAACCCAGCTCCGACAGCCATGAAGCGCGATGTTGAAGAGCCCTCGATCGTCACCACGCCCCCAGCGGAATCGCGCAGTGGCGGACGCAAATTTGTCGGCAACGCCCTTTTCGTTCTCCTGATCGCAGTGGCAGCCGTGGCGGGAGCGCTGTCGGGATTAGTGCTCGTTTACTCCACTGATCTGCCGCAGGTAACAGAATTAGAGCAGTTCCGGCCCAGCACGATCACCCAGCTTTATGACGATCAGGAACGAGTGATCGGCCAGTTCTCGCTGCAACGCCGCGTCATTGACACCTACAACGATTTTCCCAAGGTGCTGCGCGATGCCTTGATCTCGACCGAAGACAAGGAATTCGAGCAGCATTGGGGCGTGGATGTCTGGCGGGTTTTCGGCGCGGCCTGGCGCGATATCCTGCTCGACAGCCGGGCCCAGGGCGCTTCGACGCTTACCATGCAGCTCTCGCGCAACCTGTTTCTTTCGCCCGACCGCAATTTCCGGCGCAAGATGCAGGAAGTGATGCTGGCCATCCAGATCGAGCGGCGCTTCACCAAGCCGCAGATCTTTACTTTGTACGCGAACCAGATCTACCTCGGCCACGGCGTGTACGGCTTCGAGGCGGGCGCGAACTTCTATTTCAGCAAGAAGGCCAAAGACCTCACCTTGGAAGAAGCGGCTGTCTTGGCGGGGCTTCCCAAGGCCCCGAACGCGTATTCGCCGATCAACAATCCGGAGCGCGCGCTACGTCGCCGGAACCTGGTGATCAACAATATGCTGGAGGACGGCAAAATAACCGCGACCGAGGCCCAACGCGCCAAGAGTGCACCGCTGAGGCTTAACGTTCAGATCGAACCGAACGACATAGCGCCGTACTTCGTGGAAGAAATTCGTCAGTACCTGGAGAAGAAGTACGGAACCGAGGAAGTCCATGAGGCTGGGTTGCGGGTGTACACCTCGCTGAACCTGGAGATGCAGAAGGCCGCGCAGCAGGCGGTGCGCGATGGCCTCGCCGCTTATGAGCGGCGTCATGGGTGGAAGGGGAACCTGCTGAACGTAATCGCCGACGGGGACTCGTTGACGACCTATCATCATGTGGATTGGGACGGGAATATTGCGCCGGGTGGCTACGTTCACGCCCTGGTTACCGAGGTTGACCCGCAATCGGCGACCGTGAAGTTCGGCAGCTACGAGGGCCATCTGGGACCGGTTGAGATCAAGTGGACCCGCCGCACTTCGCCGCAACAGTTCTTGACTCGCGGCGATCTGGTGTATGTAAAGGTCATTGCGCTGAATGGCCGCGACAGCCGCGTATCGCTGGAACAGGAATCGGGAGTGCAGGGCGCACTGCTCGCTCTGGATAACTCCACCGGCGACGTCAAGGCCATGGTCGGGGGGCGCGACTTCGAACAGTCGAAGTTCAATCGCGCTGTCCAGGCGGAACGCCAGGTGGGCTCGTCGTTCAAGCCGTACATCTACACCGCGGCGATCGATGAGGGACTCACGCCCGACGACACTGTGCTCGATGCTCCGGTGACGTTCAATACCGCATCGGGCCCCTACACGCCGCACAATTATGACGGCAAGTTCGAAGGCGTCATTACCTTCCGTCATGCGCTTGCCGAGTCGCGCAACATTCCCGCGCTGAAAGTGACCGAGCGGGTGGGCGGCATCAAGACGGTCATTGAGTACGCCCGCAAGTTCGGTATCACCTCGCCCATGCCCGCCTATCTGCCGATAGCGCTGGGCGCGGCCGACATTACGCTGGCCGAACAGACTGCCGCATTTACCACCTTTCCTAACGACGGGGTGCGCGTGATGCCTCGCTACATCCGCAAGGTCACCGACTACGACGGACGCGTACTGGAGGAGAATTATCCCGAGGTGAAGGACGTGGTGAGCGCACGCACCGCGCGCATCATGACCTACATGCTGCGCGAGGTGGTGCTGCACGGGACCGGCTACGCGGCCAGCAGGCTCAAACATCCGCTGGGCGGCAAGACGGGAACCACCAACGATTTCACCGACGCGTGGTTCATTGGCTTCTCGCCATCGCTGACTTGTGGCGTGTGGGTTGGTTTCGACGAGAAGAAAACCCTGGGCAACAAGGAGACTGGCGCGGCGGCCGCATTGCCGATCTGGATGGATTTCATGCGGGTAGCATTGCAGGGGCGCGAGTCGGAAGATTTCGCCGCTCCGCCGCCGACCGTGCCCAACGCTGTCGCTCGGAAGGCAGAGCCGCCGGAGCCTGCCGCGGGCGACACCGAGGACCACTGATGCGTCGCTTCTTTCGCTATCTCGTGCGCGTGTTGGTGCTGATTGTAGTGTTCATGGCATCGGCATTGACGGCGATGCGCTTTGCCATCCACGGTCGCCAGACCACCATCCCAAAGGTGGTTGGCATGGCTCCTCTGCAGGCGGAGCGGTTGCTGGCCGATCGTGGGCTGGTACTGGAACGCGGTGACCGCTTCTTCAGCGCGGATGTCCCTGAAGGCCGGATCATGTCACAAGCGCCTCTGCCGGGAGTATTGGTGCGACGAGGTTGGCGGGTTCGCGTCGCCGAAAGCATGGGACCGCAGCGCGTGGTCATTCCCAACCTCATCGGAGGCAGCGAGCGCGCCGCCGAGATCAATATCCGCCGCCGCGGCCTGGAGCTGGGAAGCATCGCCAGCGCAACCATTCCAGGCGGTCCGACCGATCAGATCGTGGCGCAGAGTCCGCCGGCCAACGCGACCAACGTATCTGCGCCGAAGATCAGCGTCTTGCTGGCCGTGCCAGAGGAGCGCAACTCCTTTGTCATGCCCGACCTCGTCGGGCGCGGCGAAGACGACGCGGTTAACGCGATCGTCGGAGCCGGGCTGCACGTGAGTACCATCGCGAGCCAACCGCCTCCGGCTGGCGAAAGCACCCCGGCGACCGCTCCAGCGTCCCCTAGCCGCACGGTGGTGCGCACCACGCCAGCGGCGGGCCAGAGGGTGTATGAGGGCCAGGGAATCGGCCTGGAAGTGACGAGGTAGCGTCTTCACTCCGCCTTAAACACCTGCCCGTTGTGCATCACAAATTTCACCCGCCCCAGTTCGCTGATGTCCTTCAGCGGATCTCCCGGCACGGCGATCACGTCGGCGTAGGCTCCGGGCGCGATGACGCCGATCTGTCCGGCCATGCCGAGCATCTCCGCCGGACTGACGGTTGCCGCGCGAATCGCCTCCATCGGCGACATGCCGAACTTCACCATGTACGGAAATTCCTGCGCGATCGGCTCGGTCCACGGGAAGCCGCCCACATCGGTGCCGAAGACGATCTTGATCCCAGCCTGCAGCGCCTTCTTAAAGGACTGTTCGTGCTCTGCGGCGCGCGCGCGGTCGCGTTGCCCTGCGGGCGTGTTCTCCGGCGACCAATCCTTGTAGTAAATCGAGATGGTGGCGCAGTACCAGGTGCCTTGCCGCTTCATCTGCGCGATGGTGGCATCGTCGAGTCCAAGCCCGTGCTCGATGGAGTCACAACCACCATCCAGCGCGCGGTGCAGTCCCTCGCCGTTGTAGGCGTGGCAGGCGACCTTGCGCCCCCAAGCGTGCGTCTCGTCCACGATGGCTTTCAGCTCTTCCACCGTAAGCGTTGGCTGCGAAACCAGATGGCCGTCTTTGTCGGCCCACGAACGATGTGTCATGTACACCTTGATCCAGTCCGCGCCGTGGTCCAGTTGTTCGCGCGCCGCCTTACGCGCCTCCACCGGCCCGTCGATGATCTGAACGCCCTTGGGCACCTGGATCTCCGGTGCATAACCTTCCAGGGGATAGCCGCCGGTCGTCGAAATGCCACGCGTAGTGGTAAAGATGCGCGGTCCCGGGATGTAGCCCTGTTCGACCGCCATCTTGATTCCGACATCGCCGTAGCCGGCGCCCTCGGTTTCCATGTCGCGGATAGTCGTGAAGCCCTGCTCCAAGGCGCGCCGCGCCGAAACCGTCGCGCGTGCCGCGCGGTAGGCGAGCGGAAACTTCAGCAACTGAATGTCGTAGCCGCCTAGCGCCGGGTCTTCTCCCTGGAGAAAGATGTGCGTGTGCGACTCGATCAAGCCGGGCAACACCGTGGCATTCGACAAGTCAATGATCTTCGCGCCGGCAGGCACTTGGACAGAAGCGGCGTCGCCGACACTCTCAATCTTGTCGCCGCGAATGACAATCACCTGATTGCGCTTCGGTTCGTTTGCGCGCGGGTCAATGAGGGTTCCGGCGCGAATCACCATGACCTGCGGCGATTGCAGGATTTGAGCGGGATTCGATTGGCCGATTGCGGATACTGAGAGCAGCAAGACAACGACGCTACCGATGCACTTCTTCATTGTGCTCCTCTACTAGTTGCTAATTGCTAGTTGCTGACTGCTCACTTCATCTCCGACGCGATGATCGCGTCCACTTCGATCTCGACCAGCATCTCCGGCGAGATCAGCTTCGATACTTCGACCATGGTCGCCGCCGGGCGGATGTCACGAAAAATCTCGCCATGCGCCTTCCCGATCTTCTCCCACTGGCTGATGTCGGTCACAAACATCCGCGTGCGCACCACATCGCGGAAGCTGGCGCCCGCCTGCTCCAGTGCGCGGCCAATGTTCTTCAGCGTCTGCACCGCTTGCGCGTACACGTCACCCGCTCCGACGATCTTACCGTCCGGACCGGTGGCAACCGTGCCGGCAACCCAAACGAAGGGTCCCACTTTTACCGCGCGCGAGAAGCCGACAATCGGCTCGTAAGGCGAGTTGCCGGAGATATTCTGCCGTTCCATTATTGTGCCTCCGTAGAAGGCGGCATTGTGCCATAAGAGCGAGCCATCCAGCACGTCAGGGGTTGCGTCGAATTTTGGCATCCAACGACGCCTTCTGCTAACAGCCGCTTCCGGATGTAACTGTTTTTGCCGGACGAGCAAACCAAACCCGCATAAACAGTACTCAAAACCAACATACTCCCCCTGAAAGAAGATCGGTTGCGAGGCGCGGGACACGCCGGCGAGGCAGGAAGCGAACCCGCAAAGTCACGTGCACGGCGAAGAAACGCTTGCACTGAAAAGAGAAGTGCGCTATGAACTCGCATCACATCTCTATGTGAGACGGGCAACCGGAGGAGACGAACACCAGGCCATGATTCCAGAATCGCACTCGCTGCAGCAGTTGTTCACAGAATTGATCGACCACCACTTCGACCGCGACATCGGACTGCGCGATCCCGAGGTGAAGGATTACATGGTCAACGTTCTCGCGGAGTTCTGCCAGTGCGAGCAACTGTTCAAGATTTGCGATGCCGGAGGGCGTCCACTGCACGACGTTGGCGAGATGCTGCTGGAGGCCGACCCCGTTTACGGGCCGGCGCCGTCGTTTGACCGCGAGCGCCAGGTCCGCAAGCACATCGGCGATTACACCTTGTTCTTCTCCGGGATGTTTCCCGAAAGCGTCAACCACTACCGCTTACGGCGCCAGCGGCTGGAGAACTTTATCGATTTCATCAGGGCGGGGAAAGAGAGCTATTACATCGTCTCCAAGTTCGACCAGTTCGAATACGCCCGGCTGTCGCCGCTCTTCGCTAAACTGGCCCGCGAGTTCGAATCGTGCGTGTACGGCCTGAACCTGGTGAAAGGCGATCTCGAAGAAATGCAGCATCCCATCACGCGGCAGGTAAAAGAGATCGTAATGTAGGCGGAGTGTCCACCACAGAGACACAGAGACACAGAGTTTTCAATCAAGCGTCAAGGCCTTGGCAACGGGTCTGTTGCCGAGCGCCTGGACCACAGATGACCTGCTCCGCTACGCACTCTCCGATTCCGAGCAAGGGCTTTGCTGAATTGGTTGTGCTAACGCCTGATTACGCCAGCTATCATTGTTGCGTAATAATCAAGGCATGAATCCAGAGGACATAAACGAGCTATTCCTGCGGACCCTGTCAGGCAACTACGAGGACGACGCACCGTGGGATGCTGTTGCCGCGTTGCGGCGGATGGGAACGCGGGAAGTCTTCGATCAGGCGGCTGCTTGGTGCCAATCCGATGTCCCTCTCAAACGGGCGCGTGGTGCTGACGTTCTGGCGCAACTCCGAAAGGCTCCCGACTGCAAAGTCAATGCCTTTTCCGAAGAGTCGTACGCCCTTCTGACTGAGCTTGTTCAGGAAGAAAGTCACCCGCGTCCCTTGGCGTCAGCGATTGCTGCGTTGGGTCATCTCGATAATCCTT
Organism: Acidobacteriaceae bacterium; assembly: GCA_003151335.1. GTDB lineage: Bacteria > Acidobacteriota > Terriglobia > Terriglobales > Acidobacteriaceae > Bog-257. Next base: position 80,541 of record PLXE01000117.1, on the reverse strand, counting down.
CAGCCGTTCCGATGATCGCCAACTTCCATGCTCACCCGAATGCCGAGGTCAGATACGATGTCGCGTTCGCGTTGGGATGCTTTCCTGATGAGCCGCGCAGTGTGCAAGTTCTGGTTCGGCTCATGCGAGATGCTGATGAAGATGTCAGAGATTGGGCAACGTTCGGTGTTGGCGTTCTCGGCAATAGCGACTCCACCGAGATTCGCGAGGCTCTGTTTGTAGCTCTGGCCGATGCTGATGAAGATGTCTCCGAAGAAGCGTTGGTTGGGCTAGCAAAGAGGAAAGACCGTCGTATAGTCCCGATGCTGCTGGCCGAACTCGAAAAGCAAGAGGTGGGCGTAAGGGTGATCGAAGCTGCATATCTGATGCTCGATATGCAGCGGGAACATGAAGGCTGGAATGCCCCCGACTACGCTGGCGCATTGCGTGATCGATTCCCGCATGAAATCACATAGCTGGCGTAACATCGCCATTGCACTAGCAATCCCCTCAATTGGCGAATGACCGGCAATCCGGGAAGTAACCTGCCACCCTCACGTGTCTCTCTGGCGATCAAGTCTTTCTGCGCCTCAGGAGTTCGCGTTTCTTGACCTAACTCGATGACCGCGTCGTCATGTTGTCATCAGCCGCTTAAGCCTCCCTTCAGTTTTCTGCGTACATTCTTCCGCTTCGCTGTGTAATTCACTCCACTTTCCGCAAATTGTTCCCGCGCTCTGTTAAGAAGAGTGAACTCGGGCATTCGCCGTCAACTTCTCATCGCACACCGTGTTTGCAAGAACGAACGCGAATTACAGTGCGCCCCCTCAAAAGGGAATGAAAGGGACTTGGAGGCTACCAATGAAAAGGCAACTGAATTACGTGCTACTCCTGGCCCTGAGCGCAGGAACTCTTGCGACGACCTCAGCGGCACAGACTTCCACCGCAGTCAACGATCGGCAGAACACCAGGATCGCACAGGCGACGTTCAACCCGGGCCAAACCGGCCTGCTCCGCCTGACCGACTGGAACGATCATCGTCGCGGCGATGGAGGTGGTGACCGCGATGACCGCAACTACCGTAATCGTGACGGGAACGGATACCGCGGTCAGTATTACTACGCCAATCCCTACTACGGGAATGGATACTACACAACTCCGTATCGCGGGCGGACTGATGGATGGTATGACCGCAACGGCTACTGGCACGCTTATGACAGGGATCGCGACCGCAACCGCCGTCGTTACCAGGATGACGGCCGCCGGTAGAGTCCCGTCCCATGCTTAAGCGCCCTTTAGAGTACTGGCAAAACTGCCAGGATCGACGGAGGTGATGCGCAAGGCCCGGAAAACAATCCGGGCCTTGTTGCGTGCGCTTTTCTGCGATACTAGAGAGTGCTCTCGCAGGCCGCGAGCCCAACATCATCATGGACCCAGTCGCAATTCCCAAATCATGTAAAGTCAACGTCACCACCGGCACCGGCATGGACATCGAGTGGCAAGACGGACATCGCAGCGTGTACAGCTTTCCCTTCCTGCGCGATGCCTGCCCGTGTGCGCTGTGCGAGGAAGAGCGCACCAAGGATGGCCGCCAGCCGGGCGATCCGCTCAAGCCCATTGCCGGACAGTTGCCCATGTTCAAGGCGGCGGCTCGGCCGAAGGAGGTTGAGCCGGTTGGCAAATACGCCATTCGTTTCTCGTGGAACGATGGCCACCAGCACGGCATCTATTCATGGCAGTTTCTGCGCGAGCATTGTCCCTGCGCGGAATGCAAGGCGCACCGGGCCATGGATGCTCCCGTCAGCAGCAGCAAACCGAACTAATTTTGAGTGCTCCTTACATTGCCGTCGTATCTCAATAATCTGAATCCGCAGCAGCGCGAAGCCGTCGAGGCGGTCAACGGGCCGGTGCTGATCCTTGCGGGAGCGGGCAGCGGCAAGACACGGGTCATCACCTATCGCATCGCCCACCTGATTGACGGTTTGGGCGTGCCGCCCGACTCCATCCTGGCGGTCACCTTCACCAACAAGGCTGCCTCTGAAATGGCCAGCCGCGTGGAGTCGCTGGTGGGCGGCCGCTCGCTCGCCAAGCCGCTGATCTCCACTTTCCACTCGTTTTGCGTGCGCCTGCTGCGTCGCGACATTGCCGCGTTGCAGGTCGGCGGCAAAGGTTATCGCAAAGATTTCGTCATCTATGACGAGGCTGACCAGCAAAATGTGGTAAAGGCTGCCATGCGACGGCTGGGCATCGATGACAAGCAGTTGACGCCGCGCAACGTACTGGCGCGCATATCGTGGGCCAAGAACCACATGCTCGATCCACAGGAGGTTTACCTGCAATCGGGCGATCCCAAGACTGAGCGCGTGGCCCATATTTACGAGGTCTATAGGCAGGAGCTGGCGAAGTCGAATGCCCTCGATTTTGATGACCTGCTGTTGTATGCCGTGCGCGTGCTGAAAGCGTCGGGCGAGACGCGCGAGCGTTACAACCGCCGTTATCGCTACATCCAGGTGGACGAATACCAGGACACCAACCGCCCGCAATACGAACTGATGCGCATGCTCGCCGCCGGCGAACACAACGTCTGCGCTGTAGGCGACGAGGACCAGAGCATTTACTCCTGGCGCGGCGCCGACATCCGCAACATTTTGGAGTTTGAGCAGGACTTTCCTGAGGCGCGCATCATTCGTCTGGAGCAAAACTACCGCTCCACCCAGAACATCTTGCAGGCGGCTTCAGCCGTGGTATCCCACAATGTCAGACGAAAAGGCAAGACCTTGTGGACGGCCCGCAGCGGTGGCGCGCAGATCGGATATTACGAAGCCCCGGACGGCGAGAATGAAGCCCTCTTTGCGGCAGATTACATTGCCAAATATCTTCGGCAGGCGGCCAGCGAGAATGGCGAAACGCCGCGGGCCGCAGTTCTATACCGTACCAACTCGCAGTCGCGCCTGGTGGAAGAGGCGATGCGCCGCTATCAGTTGAACTACCACGTTGTGGGAGGCTTTAGTTTCTACGAGCGCGCCGAGATCAAGGACTTGATCTCGTATCTGAAAGTCATCCAAAATCCCGACGATTCCATCGCCGTGCAACGCGTGATCAACACGCCGACGCGCGGCATCGGCAAGAACACCCTGGAAGCCATCGAGAGCATTGCGCTGGAGACCGGGACGTCCATGTGGGGCGCGATTAACGAGGTGCTTCGGCGAAAGCTTCTTCCTTTGCGGGCCTTGTCGGCGCTAAAGAGTTTTGCGGAACTGATCGACGATGCCCGCGCCATGCACCTGGGCACCTTCCGCGAGCGAGTAAGCGAAACCGCCGAATCCACCGCGGCCGACGTTGTTCCGGTCGCGGACACAGAAGATGATTTGCAGCACGATATCGATTTCTCGCCAGCGGAGTTCGAGGCGGCGGACGCCGCCGAGTTTGCGCCCGAGAGATTCGCGGAAGCCGACGCCACCGAGAGCGCAACTGCTCCAGTGACCGACGAGCGGGTGGAAGGATTCCGAGCTCCGAGTGATGCGGCATCCACCGCCGAGCTGTTGAAATTCCTGATCGACCGCACGGGCTACATCAAGCAGCTTGAGCAGGAGGACACGCCCGAAGCGCTGGCCCGCATCGAGAACTTGCACGAACTGGTGAATGCGGCCATGGACTCGCGCGATCGTGGTGAGACGTTGAACGAGTTTCTCGACCACGCCGCGCTGGTCAGCGATGCCGACGATTACGACGAGGCCGCGCGGGTCACGCTGATGACCCTGCACGCGGCCAAAGGGCTCGAGTTTCCTGTGGTCTTTCTGATCGGTCTGGAGGAGGGGCTGTTCCCTCATTCGCGCACTCTGCTCACGCCAGACGACATCGAAGAGGAGCGGCGGCTGTGCTATGTCGGCATGACCCGCGCTATGCACACGCTGGTCCTTTCCCGCGCGCGCTATCGCCGCCGTTACGGGACCGACATGCCCGAACCCAGCGTGGTGTCGCGGTTTCTCGATGAGATTCCCCACACGCTGCTCCAGGACCTGGGATCGCCGCGGCGGCCCGCGTATGCGCCGAGCAGCGATCACCCCACCAGCCGGCATTACGCTTACGAGGATGAAGATCAACGCCCGGCGCACGACCGTCGCGACAAGCCGCAACGCAGCCAATATAGCGGGCCTTCCTACAACTCTATCGACAACATTACGGAGTTCTTCGCCTCGCGCGGGAAAAAGTTTTCGCGGCCCAAGGTTGAGATTCCCCAGCCGACCGGGCGCACTGGATTCCGGCCTGGACAACGCGTCCGTCATCCCAAATACGGCGAAGGCACGGTGTACAAACGCGAGGGTGACGGGGAAAATGCGAAGATTACGGTACAATTTCCTAGATTCGGTTTGAAAAAGCTGGTCGAGAAATACGCCCAATTGGAAAAGGCGTAAGCCCCGTCAATCAAAGGAACGCAGAATTCATGGCAAATACCAAGAGCATTACCGACAAAGTTGAACGCAAGAAGGTGAAGCGCACCGCGCGCAAGAAAGCCGCCCCGAAAGCGCCCCGCACCTATGCCCGCGGCTCGGCCAAGCGCAAGGTGAAGAAGATGGCACGCGGACAGTCGAAGCGGTAATTCGCCGGCGCTGCCGTTAGAAACCAAGGCTCCAGTCCGTTCACCGGGCTGGAGCCTGTTCTTCTTGCGAAGAAATAAGGAGAGTAGGACCCGAAGTCTGCCCTTGTTACGAATACGAAAGGGGCCTCCATACCTGCCTGGAATGGGGGTCCCCTTCCGGCGAAATATTCACCCTCCCCCATACAACAGGGGAATACTCGCATTTGTCTTATCGGCATCCTGTCACAGAACCTTCAGCGTGTCGCTCATCATGACCATCGCCGTGCTAGTCTTGCCGGAACAGGAGAACTGAATCTGCGTGACTCTAAGCTGGCGTGAACCATACTTGCGATCCCTTCTACTGATATTGGCGGTCCTAGGCGTCTTGCCGCTCAACATTGCCCGCGCTCAGGAAATCGACAGCAGCCAATTCTCGGCCATGCAGTGGCGGCTGATCGGCCCCTTTCGTGCCGGTCGAGTCACGGCCGTAGCGGGCGTGCCAGGCCATCCCGATACTTACTATTTCGGTACTCCGGGAGGCGGGGTCTGGAAGACCACCAATAGCGGACAAGTTTGGCGTCCCATCTTTGATAGCCAACCAGTCGCCTCCATTGGAGCTCTTGCCGTAGCTCCGTCGAATTCCAACATGATTTACGTAGGGACCGGTGAGCAGACGGCCGGTCATGGGCTGTACAAGTCGGCGGACGGTGGCGAAACCTGGGAAAACGTGGGCTTGCAGGACGTCCCTTACATCCAGGCAGTGATTGTCGATCCGCAAAATCCCGACATCATCGTCGTAGGCGGGAATTCCGTAGGAGTCGGAATCCTGTGGCTTCCGCTCGCAAAGTCTGCACGCACGGCCAACCGTGGAATCTTCAAGACCACGGATGGCGGAAAAACCTGGAACAAGGTGCTCTCGAGCGACGATTCGCTCGGCGTCGTCGATCTTTGTTCCGATCCCAGCGATCCGCGCACGCTCTATGCGGTTCTTTACCGGCCGGCTTCCGGGGTTGGCGACTCCGAGGTCCCTGCTACCTCGCAGATCGTCAAGTCGGTGGACGCAGGTTCAACCTGGAATCCTCTGGTGAGCAAAGGGCTGCCGGAGAAGGGTTGGGGACGATTGGGCATTGCGGTTGCTCCCGGAACCAATGGCCGCCGTCTGTACGCGATTCTGGCGCAAGGGTTCTTCCGCTCCGACGATGGCGGAGCCACTTGGCAGCAGTCCACGCAGGACCCGCGCGTGCTCGGCAGTGCGTACTTCAGCCGGGTATTCGTTGATCCGCGGAATCCCGATGTTCTCTACGTCGCGCAGACGTCGCTGTATCGCTCCACCGACGGCGGACAGACCTTCGAAGCCTACGTCGGAGCGCCCAGCGGCGATGACTTCCACGTTCTCTGGATCGATCCGCACGATTCGGCGCGCATGATTTTGGGAGTGGACCAGGGCACCATCATCAGCGTGGATGGCGGCAAGAGTTGGAGTTCCTGGTACAACCAGCCGACCGGGCAGTTCTATCACGTCTCCACCGACAACGCGTTTCCTTATCGCGTCTATGCGGCGCAGCAGGACAGCGGGACCGCCGGCGTTCTCAGTCGCAGCGATTACGGCGAAATCCTCGCGCAGGATTGGTTTTCCATCGGCGGCTTTGAATATGCCTTCATCGTTCCCGATCCGCTGAATCCCAATTGGGTTTACAGCGGAGGATGGTACGGCTCCGTTGTTCGCTTCGATAAGGCCACAGGTCAAATCGCGACCATGTTTGAGGCGGGCGAAAAGTATCGCACCGCACAGATGCCGCCACTGGCGTTTTCGCCGCAGGATCCGTCCACGCTTTATTTGGGAACACAGTTCGTGCTCAAGACTTCGGACCACGGACTGAGCTGGCAGCCGATCAGCCCCGACTTGACCGGCTACAAGGAGAAAGAAAACGAAGAAGAACCTAAGCGGGATTCCGAGAAGCCGCGTCCACCCGCAATCACGACGCTATCGCCCTCCGAAGTGCAAGCGGGTGTGATGTGGGCCGGCACCAGCAATGGAATCGTTCAGCTCACTCGCGACGCGGGAGCAAGCTGGCAAAACGTCTCGCCGCGTGGATTGGTTGAGCCGACGGAAATCCTCGCGGTCGAAGCTTCGCATCATGACGCCGCCACTGCGTACCTTGCGGCAGGCGCCACCCGCGAATCCACTCCGCCGTATGTCGCTCGCACCCACGATTACGGCCGCACCTGGCAGAAGATCGTCAACGGTTTTCCCGAACGCGAGATGGTCCGCGTGGTGCGCGAGGACCCAAAGCGCAAGGGCCTGCTTTATGCCGGGACCGATAGCGGCGTCTTCGTTTCGTGGGACGACGGCGATCACTGGCAATCTCTGCAGCTCAATCTGCCGGCCACGCCGGTGACCGATCTCGCGGTGCACGCCAACGACCTGGCCATCTCAACCTTCGGACGCGCCTTGTGGATCCTGGACGACGTCACGCCGCTGCGCGAGATCAGCCCGCAGATCGCCGCCAGCGACGTTCACCTGTTTCGTCCCGCCACCGCAATGCGCGTGCGATGGGACAACTATCAGGACACGCCGTATCCTGTCGAAACTCCTGCCGGGCAGAACCCGCTCGACGGAGCCATCCTCGACTACTTCCTGAAAGCGCCGCCGAAGGATGAACTAACGCTGACCATCTACGACGACAAGGGCGGCGAGGTGGCTCAGTTCTCCAGTGCGGCGAAGCCTCCGGACATTCTTCCCGCGAACGCTCCCAATTATTGGTTTGCGCCTGCGGCGGCTTTGCCCAAGGCAGCGGGGGTGAATCGCTTCGCGTGGAACCTTCGTTATCCGCCGCCGCTGTCGCTTCCGTATGGCTACTATGGCGAGTTGCTGGACTACGCCGAATACACCTTGGCCGACCACGCGATCGCTGGGCAGACTCCGCGTGTGCAGCCGCAGGGACCGTTGGTTGTGCCCGGCAACTACACGTTGGAACTGCGCGCCGCGGGCCAGACGCTTCGCCAACCGTTGACCAGTGAACTTGATCCGCGTGTCCATGCTTCGCAAGCGGAGCTGGTGGAACAGCTCGATCTGGCGCAAGACATTACGCGAGGCATGAAGGCGAGCCACGATGCCTACCTTCAGGCCGCGGCATTGCGCAAGGACTTGGCCGAGCGGCAGAAAGCCCTGAAGGACGCCACGGGCGACGAGTTGAAGCAGGCGAAGGACGCGGCCGCTGCGCTGGACAAAAAGATCGACGCGCTGGAGAAGGGAACTCGGACTGCTCCGGGTTTCGGGCCGGTGAACCGCGACTTGACCAGACTGATTTTCAGCGTGGAGAGCGCTGACATCCGTCCGGCGGAAGCGGTCCGCTCGGCGGTGCAACAGAGCTGCGACGCGCTCGACAAAGATCTGGCGAACTGGCGGCAACTCAGCGAACAGGACCTGACGTCGTTCAACGCAATGCTGACTGCGGCAAAGTTGTCGCCGCTGCCGGTGGTTGAAATAGGTACGAGCACGGGGTGCGGGAAATAGGTGGCGCTGGCCTTCCACGCAAAATTCCCCCTAAGTACCCCCTCCCCCCGGCATTTCTGCATCTTTAGTTTTCAATATTTTGCCCGCAAAATATTCATAACACGTAATTTAGGCGCAGCCGTAACTCCTTGCTGCTCAATATCTTACACGATTCCCGCCAAAGTATTCATAACGCGTCACTTAGAGGTTTCCGTAAGTCTTTGCTGTTCAATACTTTGCACGATTCCCGCTAAAATATTATATCTAAAGTAGATACACGCAAGATATTCCGAACAAAACACTTATCGGGCACCCAAGCCTCTTTGCAGGGCCGCCATGTTTTCAAAGAGCACCGGGCTAAGCCGACGTGCGGCACACGTCTCGGCCCCCATTGGGCACACTAAACCCAACCTACAAGCGTAGCTCGAGCCCTATCGCTGTCAAGTTACGAAAGTGCAATTCCCACCCTGTCGCTGCGCGACAAGGATGGGGCACCCGGGCCGGGGTGGCCCAGCCTAAGAATTCGTCGGTCGCACGAAAATAAACCATCTGGGTGCCCCGTTCTAGCCAGATTTTGGCTAGGGCGGGGCAGTCACATAGTCAGGTATCGGCGGTCCTTGACGGGACTCTCAGACCTACTATCCTCATGACATGCCTCGCGGACTGAAGCGTCATCAAGAAGCTCGCGATCTGCACTTCATCACTTTCAGTTGTTACCGCCGACAACCGCTGCTGGCCACTCCGCGCGCAATGCATCAGTTTGAAGTCGCGCTGGAGCTGAGTCGTGTGCTCTACGATTTCTACGTCACCGGCTACGTGGTCATGCCGGAGCACGTGCAGCTGCTGATCAGCGAACCTCAGCGCGGCACCCTGGCCAGCGCGCTGCAAGCCATCAAGCAGTCCGTGGCCCGCAGGCTCATTGGCGGTCGGGAGCACTTCTGGCAGGCGCGCTATTACGATTTCAATGTGTGGACGGCGAAGAAGCGCATCGAGAAACTACGCTACATTCATCGGAATCCCGTCAAGCGTGGACTCGTGGAGAAACCGGAAGACTGGGCGTGGAGCAGCTTCCGGCATTACGTGACGGGGATGGAAGGCGTGGTAGAGATCGAGTCGGAGTGGACCGGTCGGAAGCGCGAGCGCATGGGGAAGCCGCTGCGGGTTCGCATTACCAAGCCTTTAACTGCCCCGCCCTAGCCAAAACCAGGCTAGAACGGGGCACCCACGTTTGGATGGACTTTCCTCAACAAGGTTTGGCCGGGCCACCCGCCGTTTCCCGAGGCTTGTGGTCGGTTCGATGGTTGATCTTTGTCGTCACCACACTCAGGGACGTGTCGGGTTGGAGGAAGCAGGCGCGGGAGTAGTCCCCGATTGCGGCGTAGTGGCGGCCTCCAGCTTCGCGATGTCCCGCACAAGTTGCTTGACGCACATGTCGGCCGCATCGGCGCTAGCTCCTTTGTACTTTGCGCCTTTGCTCTCCTGAGTGGTCGTCCAGATCACGTCTCCATCGGCATTAACGAGGCGAATCGCCACTCGCGCGCGATCAATCGTTTCCGTATTCACAGATGAATCGCTAATCGCCGAATGATGCGCGACGAAGCCTCCGCTCGAACTGCCGGAAATAGAGCCTGTGCCGTTTACAACGCTGCCATTCACGTTACCGTGATGACTACCAGCCGCGCCTCCAACTGCGGTGCTGTCGCCGTAAGCGTGCACTTCCTGCGACGTCTTCTCAAGAGCTACGCCTTTTAGAACCGCGTCCGCACGATTTCGATTTTCAGTAACAGTAAAGCGCTTGCTCGCGACCAGGGCGGATACGATCATTGACTGCATCTCTTTTGAAATTGGATCGTCCCCGAAGCTATCCACATAAATGCGTTTCACCTTCACCAGGTCGGCGGGCGCTGAGACTCTGGTCGGCGCTGCGGCCGCCTGAGCTTGGGAGGAGGTCGCGGGCGCAGCCGTCGCTTGCTGCAATAGAAGACAAGCAAAGAAAAGCGCGTGAATCATGGCATGCCGCCCATACCGCTCTTGCGGGCTTCGTCATCCTCGTATTCGACCTTCTTGCCAGTGCGCGCCTCGAGAGTGACGATGGTAGTTCTCACTATCCCTTTGCCCAGCTCAAACACTGCCGCGTGCTGCTTGTCCTGCTCGTCTTTCCAGCCAACACTGAGAAAGTGTTTTCTCTTTTTTGAAAACAGAGCCAAGGGGGTCACCGCTATGGCGAGACCGAGCCGCCGTCCGGCCTTCTGGCCGTACTCCAAATCGTTTACCTGGTCGTAGGGGATGCTTAGACTACCGCCCTTGTAGTGGAATATGAAGTTCTTTTCGTCTTTTTCAGACGATTTTCCTTCGGCACCGTCTTTGATCTGGTTTTCGGTGCCGCCGACATACACGGTCACATCGCTGCCAATTCCAGCAAATGCCAGCGGCTCGATTGCGAGAAGACACAGCAGTAATGTCGCAATAATGCGCTTCATGGAGTGATGCCTCCGCGTAAGCAACGCGATTATGTTCGGGCGGCCAATGGAATGCATGATTCCTCCGATGGGCGCGGAGTACATGGGGAGAGTGACCCAGGACTGGCGCCGATGAAAGGTCGCCTGTCACAGGTGGATGTGACCAGTTGGTATCGAGAGTCCCCTCCACAGCTCAAGCGAGGGGGTGTAAGAGCGTGTGTGAGGAAGTCTGCCGTCCCTACGGGACTCGGATCGATTTTCCACTTTACCCAGCACTCCGCCTGCGGCTGCGTGCTGGGCTAAACTATTTCGCGCCTGACGGCGCTGGATTTTCGGCCAGCAAACTCCATTGGCAAAGCCAAGTTCTGCTGTCTCGCGCACTCTTAAGACCTTGTCCGGGATGGCAACCTCTGCCGTCCCTACGGAGTCTGTGTCGCGTTCTGGCGGACGCTTTCAGAAGCGAAGCTTGAGCGTTGCGGGGTACAGAGTTACCGCCATGGTCATTTTGCCGGCGGATAGCACAAGTGTGCGCTCCCAAGCCCTGCAGCCTGCCTTGGAAATGGTGATGGTATGCCGACCGGGTGCACTGTCAATTTCCAAAGGCGTGCTACCCACGAGAATTCCATCGACCCAGATTTCCGCCCAAGGAGGCTCCGAGGTGATTTCCAAATGGGCAGTAGTCGGATTCGAGGGCACGGCAGCAAGGTGGGATGTAGTCGTAAACTTTCCGGGGTCAAGTTGCATCGAGGTGACCACATAGCCAGTGATTTCGGTATCCCGCGGAATCATGGAGTCCTCTCCTGGCACGAGAAGAACGAGGGGACCTACCGGCCCAAATACTAAACTGCGCGCAACAATGGGGCGGTTATCGCCGACGTTACCTTCGCCGTTGCGTTCTTTAACGGCCCAGAGTGTCGCTTGCTCACCGTCGGCGAGGGTCACCGAGTCAATCTGGATGTCGAGTTTTCCGCCCCGCCCCATGCGCCTTGCGGCCTGGACGTCAGTCACCGAACCCAGGGCCGGGCTCCCCTTGGGTATGACAACGACGTCGCCGACTTTCACGTCATCCACGACCTCGAAATCAATGTTGTCGCCTTCCTTGGCATCCGCCGAGCTGAGGTCCCGTTTTAAGCGAATCTTGACGGGGGTACCTTTATCGAGTACGAGCGTGTTGGAAGCTGAAGATGTCGCGGACGGCTGGGGAGCAGGTTGTTGGGCATCGGAAAAGGGAACGACAGTCAAGAGTGCACCGATCAGAGCGACTATCGTTCGGCCAAACATGCTGCGGTCCCTTCAGGTAGAGCTAAAACAAAAGTCTATGCCTGATTGCTCCAGGCTTGAAGGAGTTTCTTGGAAGCACTAGGGTTCCTTCGACTGCGGTCCGCTCTCTGCCGCGACCGTATCTGCGCTCCGGCGAAAATGTCCCAAGCGAAAGTGAGTAGGCAATATAGGGGTCCTTCGACTCCTCGTCCGGTCGCCGTGGCGACCGGACTCGTCGCTCAGGATGACAGCCTAAGAAAGGCTGTTCATTTCATGGGTGGCGAGAGGATGTCTGAGTTTTTTTCCTTCACGGGCCCTACTGCCCGAGCATCCCCTTTTTCAGGTCGGCATTGGGCGGCTTGGGCCCGAGCCACACCGAGAACAGCACTGGGCCGAAGGCGGGACCGGTAATGGTCAGCTTGTCCTTGCCGTTGAGGGCGAAGGTGGTGCCCGTGCCCGGAACGTAAGTGAAGACCATTTGGTCGCCCGGCTTGACGGGCTCAAGCGCGTCGAGCAAGCGGTCGATGTCGACCTTCATCGTCTTCACGGCGTCGGGCGAATTGTCTTTGAACGAGTCGTTGAAGGCATCAACCATTTGGCTCTTGCTGGCGTTGTGCACGAAGTGCATGACGATCCGCTTGGGCGCGTCGGCCTTGAGGATGGCGCTGGGGTCCGACGACTTCTGCTCCATGTAGAGCCCCGCGACGTAAACCTTCACGAACATCTTGGTGCGCAATCCCAGGCCATTGAGCACCAGCTTGGTGTTCCCGACCTGCTCCGTGTCGGGCAGGGTCACCCCCGCCAGGCTGGCGGCGTGTAGCTCGAACATCGATACCATCACGAACATAACCACAGCAAGCGAGATAACGGTTTTCCGCATGAGGACTCCTTGGTGGAAGGCATGATTCTTCCGATGGGTTGGACCGACGACAAAAGGAGAGTGCCCCAGGACTGGGCGCCGACGAAAGGGCGCTGGTCACAGGTGCAGGTGACCGGGTGATGGCGGGGGCCCGTCGGCTGCGCTCGGGGCAGGCCCTTCGACGGAGGTCCGCTCGCGAACTCGATCCCACCGACCAGCCCGATGCGGCGCTCATCTTGGGCGGCGACGGCACCATGCATCGCCATCTTGGCGGATTGGCGCTCAAGCCGACGGGGAGTATATTTGCCAGAGTCCGGTCGAAATCGGGGTGCGCCGGAATGCCCTGCGGGTGATCGTTGGGGAATGAAGGCAGTTGAAATTCCAGGATGGGCAATATCCTGCTCTGGGACGAATTGCAGGAATCCAGAGGCGAACTCCGGCGGTGCTCACTTTTTCTGGAACTTATCGTCCATAGCTGGGTCTATACTGTAATACAAGGAAATGTCTATCCCCGTAGTGTCCAATCCGGCGGCCGAAGAGGTTCTCAGTGTCACGCCAGCAGACCAGGTTCTGCCCACGCTATTTGGCGCGGGTCAGGGGCTGTATCCGCAGCGCAAAGATACGTTTGTGTATTCCTTTATCGTCCATATGCTGGCGGTTGGCCTGCTCATCTGGTCCGGCCACTGGGCGTTTGAGCACAAGGACGAGATCAAGCAACAGGTGATTGGCCTGGCGACCGATATCGGCCCATACCTGCCTTTGCCGGTGTCCAACACGCGCGCTGGCGGCGGTGGCGGCGGCGGCGACCGCGACAAGCTGAACGCCCCCAAAGGCGCTTTGCCCAAGCTGTCGAAGGACCAGATCGTGCCTCCGGCGATCGTAATCCGCAATGACAATCCAAAATTGCCGGTGCCGCCTTCGGTGGTAGTTCCGCCGGAGCTGAAGCTGCCGACAGTCGGCGCCCTCGGCGATCCTCTGTCGAAGGTGATCGGGCCTCCTTCCAACGGAACGGGATATGGCGGCGGAATCGGCAGCGGTAGCGGTGGGGGCGTGGGTTCCGGAACCGGACCAGGGGTGGGCCCCGGTCATGGCGGCGGATACGGCGGTGGCGCGTATCGAGTCGGGGGCGGCGTCAGCGCACCGAAGGCGTTGTACGCGCCTGATCCGGAATACTCAGAAGAGGCGCGCAAAGCCAAGTATCAGGGCACCGTCGTGCTGTGGCTGGTGGTGAGTGCCGATGGCAAGCCGCAGCAGATCAAAGTGCAGCGCCAGTTGGGCATGGGACTCGACGAGAAGGCCATCGAGGCGGTGCGGCAATGGCGCTTTGACCCTGCCAGAAAAGACGGTCAGGCGGTCCCGGTAATGATTAACGTGGAAGTGAACTTCCGGCTGTACTGACGCTTCCCCCCATCCACAAATTTCCGAGCGGTTAACGCCCGAAGGGTCTCTTGAGTGGCCCCATCTTGCTCTTCGCCTTGTCGGCCCACTCCGAACCCTTGTCAATCCATTCGCCCGCGTGATCGCCGATGTCCACCATGACTTCGCGCGCGTCCTCATATTTTCGGCGGAGGGTACGGCGCATCTCCTTGCCAGTTTTCGGGGTGAGCAACAAAGCCACCAGGGCGCCCGCTGCCAGCCCTATGAACAGCATGGTCAAACCCAAGCCGGGGCGGCATGACTCCTCATATTCTCCGTTTGGTTCAAAATCTCTCACTGGATCATTCATCGGATTTATCCTCTGGAAAATTCTATCGCGATTCGGGCCGCGGTGCTGGCATTCTGAATGACAAGCCTTGCCCCATTTCCCAATTTTGCTGGGCCACGTTAAAATTAACTGTCTGTCTCTTGAGCCGCGCGTTTTTTGCGGGGCCTCCAACCCGCGCCGCAGAAGCGGCGTGATGGGGCGCTCTTCCGGCCGGCGGCTCTCCCAGAAATGAGGAGTTACACGAATGGCGATTCCAGCCACACAAATGCGTCCCGGCATGGTCATCAAGCACAACAACGACTTGCACTCGGTGTTCAGCGTGGAACACCGCACGCCGGGAAACTTGCGCGCGTTCATCCAGGCCAAACTGCGGAATCTGCGCACCGGCGCCATGTTCGAGCACCGATTCCGCTCGGGCGATGCCATCGATAGGATCACCGTCGACGAAGTGCAGATGGAGTTCCTCTACTCCGACGGCGACGATTACCACTTCATGAACATTGAGAATTATGAGCAACTGCACTTGAATCGGGACATCCTGGGCGATGCGGTGGAGTACCTGATTCCCAATCTGCAGATCAAGATTGAGTTTTTCGATGGCAAAGCGGTGGGTGTCGAGTTGCCACAGACGGTGGAACTCACGGTGGTGGAAACCGAGCCGGGCTTGAAGTCGGCGACCGCCAGCAGTGTTACCAAGGCGGCGAAAACCGAGACGGGACTTGTGGTACAGGTGCCGGCGTTCATCAACGAAGGCGAGAAGATTCGCGTGGATACGTCGGAAGGCGCATACTTGTCGCGGGCATAGTCGCGGTACGACGGTCCGTTACCGTAGCGCAGGAACGCGCCGTTTTATTGTCACTGCGCCGTTGTGATTGTTATCCTTAACGAGTGCGCCGATTTCCGGTGCCCGAGTCGTAAGGGTCTGCAGTTTATTTTCGTCCAAGAAATCCTGCTTGATGGGAGAGAAACTATGAAAAAGTTGCTCGTTATTGCACTGTGCATGTGCTTTGTGCTTCCTGCGTTTGCCCAGCAGAAGGAAGCGGAGAGACTCCACGAGTCCTACTTGGTCTTGAAGGCGGTCGTCGGCATGCCCGATAAGGGTATCCCGAGCGATTTGCTGAACAAGGCGGAGTGCGTAGTTGTTGTACCTTCGGTGAAGAAGGCGGCCTTCATAGTGGGCGCCAGCTATGGCCGCGGTGTCATGACCTGTCGCTCAGGCCCGGACTTTCGCGGTCCATGGAGCGCCCCGGCGTTTTACGCTATCGAAGGCGGCAGCTTTGGCTTGCAGATCGGAGGCCAGGCTACCGACTTCGTGCTGTTGGTGATGAATGAGAAGGGCGCGAAATCTGTAATGACCAGCAAAGTAAAACTTGGCGGCGACGCCTCGGTGGCGGCCGGCCCCGTAGGTCGCGCCACTTCCGCGGAGACCGACATCGTCATGAACGCTGAGATTCTGTCATGGTCGCGCAATAAAGGACTTTTTGCCGGAATTTCGCTGGCAGGCTCGACCCTGCGTTCCGATGACGATGCCAACAAGAACCTTTACGGAAAAGATGTGGACGCCAAACAGATCATCTTGGAGAAAGCGATAAAGATGCCCCCCGCAGGCAAGTCGTTGGTCAACTTGCTCAACAAGATGTCACCCAAGCGCCTGTAAGAACCGGATAGTTGGGTTTATCAGCCGGCACGCGGTCCTGGACATCCCAGGGCCGCGTTTCTTTCCGCCAGGAGAACTCTCAAATGGGCGCGTTCGCTGCAAAACCAATTACAATCGCTCTTCGCACCGAAGCGGACAATTGCCGCCGCTAATCGATAGTTGTTGCCTTGCTAATTGCTAGTTGCTCTCCGCTAATGGCTGACTTGCAAACCCGCCGCTACGTCATCTCCGGACGCGTCCAGGGCGTCGGCTTCCGCTGGTTCGTGGAACGGGAAGCGGCGCAGATCGGGGTCGCCGGATGGGTACGCAACCGCGAGAACGGTGACGTTGAAGTGATGGCTACGGGCACGCGCGAGCAGCACGGCGCCTTGCGGGTCCGTTTGCAGCAGGGCCCGCGCGCCGCGCGTGTGGACCAGGTCAGCGAATCCACCGCGCCGTTGTTGGAAGCGCAGTCGTTTCGCATTGAAGGAGTGTGGTAACCCATGCAGCCGCAAAAGTCGCACAACTGCGACGACCTCAAGAAGCTGATCCGCGAAGTTCCCAACTTCCCCAAATCCGGCATCCTTTTCTACGACATCACCACGCTGCTCAAAGATAAGCTGGGCTTTGCCCGCCTCATCGATGCCCTCACCGAGCATTACATCGACAAGGACATTGATTTGGTTGTGGGCATCGAGGCGCGGGGGTTCATCTTCGGACCGGCGCTGGCATACCGCCTGAACGCGGGCTTTGTTCCGGTGCGCAAACCCAAGAAGCTGCCGGCGGAAGTTTTGCAGTGGAAGTACGAGCTGGAGTACGGCCACGACACGCTGGAGGTCCACAAGGATTCGATCGAGCCGGGCCAGCGCATCGTCATCTGCGACGATCTGCTGGCCACCGGCGGCACCGCCAGGGCCACCGCCGAAATGGCGAAATCGCTGGGCGCCGAAATCTGTGGCCTGGGATTTGTGGTCGAACTGGACGGCCTCAAAGGCCGCGACAAGCTCAAGGGCTACGACGTGTTCTCGCTGCTGCATTATGAGATGTAGCGGAGAGTCGATAGCTGTCAGTTCTCAGCTATACCCTTGACTTTCCAGAACTGTCATCCCGAGCGAGGTCGCCGTGGCGACTGAGTCGAAGGACCTGCTTTTCTTGCACGTCCATCAACGCTTTGTTTGCCGGACCCCTTCGAGGCGGAAGGCGCCTTCCCGGCGGGAATCAGCATCACGAGATCGCGGGTGATGATGATTGGTCTCCTCGTCTTCGTCGATGATCTCGAGGCATCTCCGACAGAACTCAACGTCCGGCATTCTTTTTGTACGCATTTTTACCTCGTGATCAACATCGGCAAATCCGAGGCAAACCTTTCGCGACAAAAAAAACAACAGAACTGGTATTTATGCTCCCGGCTTCATAACTACCCGTCGTCCCTCGATCGTAAATCTACCTTCCAGCACCATGCGGATCGCCTCGCTGTAGGCGATGTGCTCCTCCTCCAGGATGCGGGCGGCAAGCGTGTGCTCGTCATCGCTGTCGAGCACGGGCACGACTTTCTGCACCAGGATGGCGCCGTGGTCGAGGTCCGCGTCCACGAAGTGCACGGTGCAGCCCGAGACCTTCACGCCATAGTCGAAGGCCTGCTTTTGCGCCTCAAGTCCGGGGAACGCCGGCAGGAGCGCCGGATGAATATTGAGGATGCGGTTGGGAAACTGCTGCACGAACCATGGCGACAGCAGGCGCATGTATCCTGCGAGGCAAACCAGGTCGACCTGATGTTCGCGTAGGGCTGCCACCACCTCGCGGTCGTGCTGCTCGCGCGGCTTGCCCTTCGACGGGACCACCAGCGCCTTCAGCCCGCGACGCCGTGCTGACTCGATGCCGCCGGCGTCCGCCCGGTTGGAGATGATGATCGCAATGTTCGCGTCGAGCTTGCCCGCAGCGACGTTGTCGGCGATGGCCTCAAAGTTCGAGCCGCGCCCGGAGAGCAGGATGCCAAGGTTCTTCATGGTGACAAGGGAATCATAAATGTCGCGGCAGGAGTTGTCAGTGGTGCGGTAGAGGAGAGTCTCACTCGAAGGTTTTTGGCGGTTTCCGCGCTCCATGTCTGAAGTGAAGCACCTCGATAAGATGTTTTTCTTCGCGTACTCGGTAATAGACCAGAACAGGACTATGCAGCAATTTGCGCACGTTAGCGCGCGTCCGTAAGGCGCTGCCCATGCGCGGAAAGCGAGCAAGCAAGCAAATCTACGTGGTCGAGTAACGAATTGCCAAAGCGAGACGCTGCCTCAGCATCGTCCTCGGCAATATGGCCGATGATTCCAGCCAAATCGCCTAGCGCTCTTTGCGTGTACTGGAGGCGGAAATCCACTTGGGCAGGAGCTTTCGCACTTCTTCACTGGGCACGGTTCGACCGGCCTCAGCGTCGCGGACGCCTTCGTCGATGGCGGCGAGGGTTTCGGCATCCTCATCGTCGAGGATGGGTACGGGATCTTCTAGCTCGAACTTCTTCACCTTCGCCATAGGCTGATGGTAGCTCCGATGCGTCCGTGGATGCAAACGGATTTTGGGCAATCAGAACCGCGGCCTTCGTGACCAGAGCGCATTTGTTTGCGCCTCACCCCGCATTCGCTTTACTATCGCCCTGCGTGCCTTTACCCAGCGACAAAGCCCATCCCGACCGCATCGTCTCGGCCGTGCCGGTGGACGACGACTCGTCGTTCGAGCTGAAGCTGCGTCCGCAGCGGCTGCGCGAGTTCATCGGCCAGCACAAAGTCAAGGACAACCTGGAGGTCGCCATCCAGGCGGCGCGCTCGCGCGGCGAGCCGCTCGACCACGTGCTGCTCTACGGGCCGCCGGGGCTGGGCAAGACGACGCTGGCCAACATCATCGCCAACGAAATGGACGCCCCGTTCCAGCAGACCTCGGGCCCGACGCTGCAAATCAAGGGCGACCTGACGGCCATCCTCACCAACCTGCGCGAGAAGCAGGTGCTGTTCATCGACGAAGTCCACCGCCTGCAACCCGCGCTGGAAGAGCTGCTCTACTCAGCGCTGGAGGATTACAAGCTCGACATCATCATCGGCCAGGGACCGTCGGCGCGCACCCATACCATCGAGGTGCGGCCGTTCACCTTTATTGGGGCCACCACGCGCGCCGGGCTGCTGTCGGCGCCGCTGCGCTCGCGCTTCGGCATCGTGCTACGGCTGGAGTTCTACACCCCCGAGGACCTGAAGATCATCTTGCAGCGCTCGGCGGAAATTCTCGGGGTCGAGATAGACGAGGCTGGCGCGGTCGAGATTGCCACCCGTTGCCGCGGCACGCCGCGTATTGCCAATCGCCTGCTGCGCCGGGTCCGCGATTACGCCCAGGTGCGCGGGACGGGCAAGATCGACAAGCCCACCGCCCAGGCCGCGCTGACAATGCTCGAGGTCGATCGTCACGGGTTCGACGAGATCGACCGCAAGCTGCTGCTGACCATCATCGAGAAATATCAGGGTGGGCCGGTGGGCGTGAACACGCTGGCGGCCTCGCTCGCCGAAGAGCCGGACGCGATCGAAGAAATCTACGAGCCCTTCCTCATCCAGATTGGTTTCCTCGACCGCACGCCGCGCGGCCGCGTGGCCACGCATCTGGCGTACGAACACTTCGGGATCAAGAAGCCGAGGACCAACGCGGCCGGGCAGGAGACGTTGTTCTAGTTTGAGTTGCCAGTTGGGGAGGAACCGCAGATCCCTCGACTCCGTCCGCCGCGGCGGACCGCGCTCGGGATGACAATTCTGGCGAAGAGCGATTAGCGAAGAGCGAAAATCCGTTCCAACGAGTCCAAGTAGCGCCCAGCGCGTCTAATCGGTAAGCTAATCAAAGTTAGGAGACTCCGCATGGCCCAATTGATGAGGACCTCGAACCCGGCGCTAAGCTCTGACGCCTTCCGCACCGGCGAGGCCGTACTCGGCGAGAGCATGACCGTGTCGGGCACGGTCAACAAGACGGGCATCCTGCTCCTCTGTTGCGTCGCGACGGCGGCGTGGACCTGGAACCGGTTCTTCAACGCGCCTCCCGAGGAGGCGATGCAGGCGATGGCGCCGGCGCTCGCCATCGGCGGCATTGGCGGCTTCATCGTCGCCATCGTCACCATCTTCAAGAAAGAGTGGGCGGGGATCACCGCGCCGATTTACGCGTTGCTGGAGGGCCTGGTGCTGGGCGGAATCTCCGCCATGCTGGAGCTGCGTTACCACGGCATCGCCATCCAAGCCGTCTCGCTGACCTTCGGCACGCTCCTGATCATGTTGCTCGCCTACCGCACCGGCCTCATCAAGGTGACGGAAAAGCTGCGGCTCGGCATCGTGGCGGCCACCGGCGGCATTGCCGTCTTCTATCTCCTGCAATTCATCCTCGGATTTTTCGGCGTGCACTTCACGGCGATCAACAGTTCAAGCCCGATTGGCATCGGTTTCAGCCTGATCGTGGTGGCCGTCGCGGCGCTGAACCTCGTCCTCGACTTCGATCTGATCGAGAACGGCGCGCGGATGGGCGCTCCCAAGTACATGGAGTGGTATGGCGCCTTCGCGCTGATGATCACGCTGATCTGGCTCTACTTCGAGATCCTGCGGCTGCTGTCCAAGTTCCGCAGCAGGTAACAGCAGGGGTTAGGGGCTAGGGGTTAGGGATCTAGGGATTAGGGGCTTAATCCGGCGTTTTCTTAGCGTTCGACCTGCGCTCCCGAAGCTGGAAACTTCAAACATGTTGCTACACTAGCCCCTGGCCACTGTCCCCTAGCCCTTGGTTCCCATGTTCATTGCCGTCCGCTCATTCGCGAAGATCAATCTCGGACTAAAGATCGGCCCGGCGCGTGCCGACGGCTTTCACCAGCTGCGTACGATCTACCAGACGATAGGGCTGCACGATGTCGTGCGCGTGGACGTGCAGCCCGGCTCCGGCATCGAGATTCGCTGCAACCATCCGCGCGTTCCGCTCGATGAATCCAATACCTGCTACCAGGCTGCCGAGCGCGTGCTGAAGGCGGCGAAGGCCAGCGCCAAAATTATCGTTCAAATCGACAAGCGATTGCCGGTGCAAGGCGGCCTGGGCGCGGGCTCGTCCAATGCAGTGGCGACCATGGCAGGGCTGGAGCGAGCGCTGGAAACAAAGCTTGCCGCCGAGGACAAGATGCTTATCGCCGCCGAGATAGGCAGCGACGTGCCTCTCTTCTTGATCGGCGGAACCGTGCTGGGCATTGGCCGCGGCGAAGAAGTTTATCCGCTACCAGATCTGCCGGGCATGCACCTGGTGATCGTGACCCCGCCGATCAGCGTTTCAACGCCCAAGGCGTTTGCACAATGGGACAAACTGGTGGCGCGAGAAGCTGAATTGACCGGCGCTGGAGCCGCAGGTACAATTAACAAGTTCAGTCAGGCGGTGGATGCCTGGCTGAAGGAACGTGTTTTCTCGCAAGCCGTATCTGCGAGTGGACCTGCATCCGGTGTTCCCGCGATGGGCGGGGACCGGGCCGAGACACCGCTTCTCGACCTCGTCCGAGCCGGGATCGAGAACGACTTCGAACGCGTCGTCTTTCCTGAGTATCCCGATTTGCGTGAGGTAAAACGTGTCTTGGAGCGCGAGGGCGCGCGTTATGCGTCACTGTCCGGCTCCGGATCAACGGTGTATGGGTTGTTCCCCTCCGGCGAAGAGGCGCAGGCGGCGGCTGCGCGCATGTGCGCCTCCGGACACGCAGCGGTTGCGACCACAACGCTGACGCGGGAAGAATATTGGAAGGAAGTTGCCAGGGGCTAGAAGAGTTTCCAGTTTCGAGTTTCAAGTGTCGAGTCTTTCACCCTTTCGCCAAAAGCGGGCGAAAGGATGGGGCACCCGGCGAAAACAGGTCCCTCAGGGGCTGAAGCCCAAATCGTTGTTGACCGCTGCGGCACGGCTGAAGCCGTGCCCTGATACGAAACGATTTAGGAGATGGCTTCGCGTTGCTTCACTGGGCGGTCGACTAATGGTAGGTCAAGTGCCTTTGGAGCACTTTGTCCAGGTTCGAATCCTGGCCGCCCAGCCAGACTTCAGTGGATAGTGGCTAGTTGTTAGTGGATAGAATTCAGGTTCAAGGTTTGCAGGCTAAGAGCGAAAATCAGGTTTCAGGATTTGCAGGATAAGAGCTTAAAGGCTAACGGGCAATAGCCAATCGCGAAGAGCGAACAGCGAAGAGCGAACAGCGCAGAGCGCAGAGCGAACGGCGAACAGCGGCATTCAAGACCCAGCGTGTAACTCAACCAGGTGAAGCGGGGGTATTTGATTCGATGGAAACGGCAGCAAGACCGAGCGTAGTGCACACGGCGGGTGTTGCGGGCGAAGGTACGGCAACGACCGCACCGCAGTCGGACAAGCAGGTCCATTCCGCGGCCGATCCCAAGCCCAAGCCGGTGCGGGCGCGCCAGGATGACAGGTGGAAGATTTTTTCCGGGACCGCCAACGATGCTCTGGCCAGCGACATTTGCGCGTTCCTGGGTTTGCCACTCGGGCAAGCACGCGTCAGCAAGTTCTCCGACGGAGAGACTTATGTGCAGATCGAGGAGAACGTGCGCGGGGCCGATGTTTTCATGGTGCAGCCCACGTGCGACCCGGTGGACCTGCACCTGATGCAGTTGCTGCTGCTGATTGATGCGCTGAAGCGCGCCTCGGCGCGCCGCATCACGGTGGTGATTCCGTACTACGGGTACGCGCGGCAGGACCGTAAGGACAAGCCGCGGGTGCCGATTTCGTCGAAGCTGGTGGCCGACTTGTTGACGACGGCGGGGGCCGACCGCGCGCTGATAGTCGATCTGCACGCGCCGCAGATCCAGGGGTTCTTCAATATCCCGGTGGACCATGTGTTCGCATCGCCGGTGCTGGTGGATTACTTCCGCAAGAAGCAGTTTTCGGATTTGACCGTGGTTTCGCCGGATGCAGGTGGCGTGGAGCGCGCCCGCTTCTTCGCCAAGAAGATGGAATCGGCGCTGGCCATTGTGGACAAGCGCCGCGTGGAAGCGGATGTGACCGAGGTGATGCACGTCATCGGCGACGTGAACAATCGCACCTGTCTCATCCTCGACGACATTATCGATACCGCGGGTACGCTGGTGAAGACGTGCCAGGCGTTGCTGGACGCGGGGGCGCGCGAGATCCATGCCTGCGCCACCCATCCGGTACTTTCCGGACCGGCGGTGGAACGGATTTCCCGGTCGGGGTTGACCGAAGTGGTGGTGACCAACACCATCCCGCTGACGGAAGCGGGGCGCAACGAGCCCAAGATCAAAGTGTTGTCGATCGCGGGATTGATCGGGCGCACCATTCAGTCGATTCACGAGGAGACTTCGGTCAGCAGATTGTTTTTATAAAGGACAAGATTATGGCTACAGCAACCGCAGATAAAAACGTAGAAGCCAAGCCGCGGCAAGGTGGCGGCAAGAATGACGCCCGCCGGCTGCGCGCCAGCGGCATGATTCCGGCCGTGGTGTATGGCGCAGGCCAGCCGGCGCAGGCCATCGCTGTCGATCCCAAACAGATGAGGCGGATCCTGAATTCGGAGACCGGGCACAACTCGATTTTCGATCTCAGCCTGGATGGTCAGGCCGCCAAGGTGATGATCGTGGACTGGCAGTTTGAGCCCATCAAGAGTGCGCTGCTGCACGTGGACCTGAAGCGCATCGCCATGGACAAGGTGTTGCGCGTGAGCGTTCCCATCGTGCTCAAGGGCGAAGCCCCCGGCGTCAAGTTGCAGGGCGGCATCCTGGAGCAGATGTTGCGCGAGGTCGAAATCGAATGTTTGCCGGGCGACATTCCGGGCCACCTGGTTGCCGACGCCAGCACGCTGGAGTTCGGCCAAACCATTCGCGTCTCGGACCTGGCGCATGATGCCAAGGTGAAGTTCATCACCGACGAGACCCAGGCGGTTGCCCACGTTACTGCGGTGAAGGAAGTTGTGGAAGCCGCGCCGGTCGAGGGTGTGGTGGAAGCTGAAGCGGCGGCCGCCGAGCCCGAGGTCATCAAGAAGGGCAAGCAGGAGACCGAAGGCGAAGCTGCCGAGGGTGGCGACAAGGCAGCCAAGCCGGAGAAGGCCGAGAAATCCGGGAAGTCTGAAAAGTCTGAGAAGAAGAAGTAAGCGCTGTGAAGCTGATCGTCGGGCTCGGCAATCCGGGCATCGAGTACCAGTTCACGCCGCACAATCTGGGGTTTCTGGCGGTGGACCGCATTGCCGAACAATGCGGTGTGCGCGTGGACAATCGCCACTGCCGCGCGCAAACGGCGCGGACGCGCATCGCCGGTCACGAAGTGCTGCTGGCCAAGCCGGAAACCTTTATGAACCTGAGCGGCGCTGCGGTGCGCGAGTTGGTACGCGAGTACGAAGTGCAACCGGAGCAGGACCTGGTGCTGCTGTACGACGAGATGGACCTGCCGTTTGGCAGCTTGCGCGTCCGGCCACGCGGCCGCTCGGCGGGGCACAACGGGGTGGAATCGGTGATTGACGCGCTGGGCACGCAGGAGATCGCGCGCGTCCGGATGGGAATCGCGCCCGATCATCCGGTAGGCGACGGCGCGCGGTATGTGTTGTCGCAGTTCAAGAAGTCGCAGCTTGCGGCCGTTGACCAGGTTTTGGATTTGGCGGCCGAGGCGGCGCGAGTGATTCTCGGCGAAGGCGTGCAGGCGGCCATGAACCGCTTTAATCGCAAGGCCGAAGAAGCAACTAGCGACTAGCAAATAGCCGTTAGCTGCTGACAAACAGGAACACGCGCTAGTTGCTAATTGCTAGCCGCTAGTTGCCAGGAGAACAGAATGCTACGTACTTATGAATTGATGTTCATCGTCCGTCCCGACATGCTGGAAGAGGACCAGGACAAACTGATATCGAGTCTGGAGACCCAGGTCGGCGGTGCGGGAGGATCGGTGAAAAGCATGGAGCGCATGGGCAAGCGCCGGCTGGCCTACACCGTGCGCAAGTTCCAGGATGGCATTTACATGCTGATGGTCCTGGAAGGCGAAGGCGCCATGGTGAAGGAAGTGGAACGCCGCCTGCGCGTGACCGAACCAGTGATCAAGTTCATCACCGTGCGGATCGATGAAGAGCAGAAGCGGCTGGCCAAAGTTAAGGCAATCCGCGATACCAAGGTCCGTGGCAAAGGACGCCAGGCGGCAGCGGCATCTGCGGCAGCCGAAGCCGCCTCAGAAGCGGCCGCAGCGGCCGCAGCAGCAGCGCCGGAAGTCGCGCCCGAGCCGGCTTCGCCAGCGGGCGCCGAATCGGAGCCGGTTAGCGCATAAAACGAATGCGCGTAGAGGTCCGTAGGGCCAGCGCGTCCGGTCAATATAGAACAACGGTCCTGCAGGGACTGTGCCTGACGGCCAGAATGTTCCGTGAGGCCAACCGAGTAGAGAAGGAGAATCATGGCAGACGAATCCAATAGGAATGCGGGCGCCGCAACGACGGACGCACCCAGTGGGCGTGCGGATGGCGGCGCTCCTCGCGAAGGCGGAGGCGGCGGAGGCGGCGGCGGCGGCTACGGTGCGCCTCGCGGACCTCGTCCCGGTGGACGGCCCGGCGGAGGTCCGGGAGGGCCCGGTGGCGGCGGAGGTGGCGGACGGAAGTTCTTCCGTCGCAAGAAGGTTTGCAAGTTCTGCGTCGAGAAGATCGACGGCATCAACTACAAGGACGTCCGGCTGCTCTCGGGTTTTGTCTCCGAGGCCGGAAAGATCGTGCCTCGCCGTCTGACCGGCGTGTGCACACCGCACCAACGGCGTCTGGCCGATGCCATCAAGCAGGCGCGCAACATCGCGCTGCTGCCTTTCGGGGGAAGGTAGAAGCAGTTGCCAGTAGTCAGTTGCAAGTGGTTGGTGGTTAGTAGTCAGAGCCAGTTCGCATACTTGCTGACGGAAAATCGAGCGCCGTAGGCGCGAAAGAGGGTTGGTGCTGAATAAGAGCGAGAGCCTACGGGCGGCACAATCGGCAGCAAACTTTAGGACGGAGTTCTCATGGAAGTCATTCTGAAAGAAGACGTGGTTAAGCTCGGCTCCCGCGGCGAAGTGGTGAAGGTCGCCGAGGGCTATGGCCGCAACTATCTCATCCCCAAAAAGCTGGCGATTGAGGCCACCGCCGCCAACCGCGCCGTCATCGAGCAGATGAAGGCCTCGGCGGTGCGGCGGGCTGCCACCGAGAAGGGCGATGCTCAGGCTTTGGCGCAGCAGGTCGAGGGTGTGACCGTGAGCTTCACCCGCAAGTCGGGCGAGCGCGATCAGCTCTTTGGCTCGGTGACCTCGGCTGACATCGCACACGAGCTCGAGCATAAGGGCGTGGCGATCGATCGCCGCAAAATCCAGCTGGATGAGCCGCTGAAGCATGTCGGCGAGTTCAACGTGCCGGTGAAGTTGCACAAGGACGTGACCGTGCAGCTTAAGGTTGTCATCAACAAAGAAGCGTCGGCCGAGGCTGCTCCGGTGGAGGAAGCCGGCGCAGAAGCCTAGCTGGTGGTGACTCTGGCGAACCAGAATTGACTACACGCGGGTCCGAGTCCCCGCGCGGGAAAATCTCTTCGAAAGGCGAGGCACGCTGTGTCCCGCCTTTTACCTTTTTGCATTGCTTGAGGGCGCTGTTCGACCCGGACGCGAAAGTGCTGGTACTCGGAGTCGAATCGCATTAGGATGTACGCACTCGCTTCCACTTTAAGTAAGAAAATGCAAGGCCGGGTGACGGTCGCCGCACACTGTCGAGAAGCAACCAGCACCAACGGCAGGAGGACCATTTATGGCGGACCAAGGCCCTGATCGGGGCCCATTCTGGACATCTTTGCCGGGCATACTAACGGGCGCAGCTGCGCTGATTACGGCACTCGGCGGCCTGGGCGGACTGGCAATCTGGCAGCACAACAAGCCCAGTCCCACTCCCGGACCTACGCCCGCCCCCATCGTGGAGCCGGTGGTGAAGCCCAACTATCCCGAAGGCTCCCGTCAGTGGTGCGACCAGAAAGTTGCGGACTGGTCGGCCGAGATGGCCAAAGGGACGGATGATGCCGCGCTGCGCAAGGCCTTCAAGGAGGGGCAATGCAAGCAGTACGGTCTTCGCCTGGGCAAGGCTGAGGCGAAGTAGACAGGTCGTGGACCGTGGATCAAGCAGCGCGATCATTCAAATCCCAACTCGCGCAGTTCCTCGTCCGTGAGTGGATCGAACGCATCGGGAGCCGACCAGATTTGGCCCTTGAGCGTGCCTGGAATGCGCTTCTTGGCTGCGCTGGCAACGGGAACGATCTTCGCCACCGGCTGTTTGCCGCGCGTAATAATCACTTCCTTGCCGCTCTGGGCCTCTTTGATCAGCCGCGAGAGGTTGGTCTTGGCCTGCTGGACCGTGTAGTTCATTAGCGAAGTTTACTTAGCTATGGTGCCTCCGTTCAACCAACCGCAAAAATCTCAGCCCCGTGAACCGTTACGCTCCGGCCACGTATCTACTAGGTGAGGCGTCTATAATGACCGCTCACGGTTTCCGTCTCCGCCCGTCTATGTAGTTGCAGGCACAAGAATTGGGCTTGCTAATTACAGACGTAGGTAGAAACCAGCATGCCGGCCGAAGCGGTAGCAGTTCCTCTCACGGTTGGCGCGGGGCACCCGCCACGCGCCGGGTTTGCGCGTGGTGGGGCGCTTGGCCCGGGGCTCCGTCCTTCCGTGGCGTGGCGGGAGACGGACAAGACGTCCTCTACTCCCTCTGACCGAGGGTCCATGGCGGGGCAGGCCCAGAGCCGCATGAATGACACGGAGCTGATCCGGGAAGCACAACGAGGCAATCACGCCGCGTTCGAGGAACTGGTGCGCCAGTACGATGGCGCCGTGCTGCGCCTCGCCTATCACCTGACCCGCTCGGAACAGGATGCCCAGGACATTTACCAGGAAGCGTTTCTCAAGGCCTACCGCAATATCGGCAACTTCCGTTTCGAGTGCTCGTTTTATACCTGGATCTACCGTATCGCGACCAATCTGTGTCTCGATCTGCTGCGCAAGCGGCAGGTGCGCAAAGAGGATTCAGGGGTGACGACCGACTCGGAAGGCGGCACCTACGACCTGCTCGACCAGGTTGCCGACCAGCGATCGGGGGCCAGTCCGGAGCGCGACCTGATGCGGCGCGAGCTGGGGGCGAACATCGCCAAGGCCTTGCAGAAGTTGACTCCGCGCGAGCGCATGGTATTTGAGATGAAGCATTACCAGGGTTTGAAGCTGCGCACTATTGGCGAGATTTTGAATACGACGGAAGAAACGGCGAAGAACACGCTGTTCCGAGGCACGCAGAAACTGCGCGCCGCATTGAAGAGCATTCGCTAGGCCGGGCACGGGAAAGAAGCACGAGGAAGTAACATGAATTGCGAATGGGTACAACAGAACACAGCGCTCTATTTGTACGGCGAGCTGGCTGACGACGCGCGCCACGAGTTGGAGCAGCACATCCGGCGCTGCCCGAACTGCGCGGCCGAGTTGGCGGCGCAGAAGGAATTCCAGGAGCAGATGAACGCGCTGCCGGTGGAAGAGCCGTCGGCGAGTTTTCTGGCTGCGGCGCGCATGCGCCTGCAGGAGTCGCTGGAGACCGCGCAGCAGAATCGCGCCTGGTACCATCGCCTCGCCTTCGATCCCATGGCGTGGATGCGCCAGGTGCGTTTCTCCCCCGCGCTGGCCATGATCATCTTTCTGGCGGGCTTTGGCGGCGGCCTCGGGGCCATGTACAGCGCGAAGGCCCCCATTACATCAACTTCGACGACTCCTCCGGCAGAAGCTTCCATCGGCGGCATTACCTCCATCGAAAAACAAGCTGGCACCGGCAATGTCAAAGTTCAATACGACAAACGTCTGCCGGCGTCGGTGCAGGGCTCGGTTTCCGATCCGAAAGTGCAGGACCTGTTGCTCTATGCCGCCAAGAGCAACGAGAATTCCGGCGTGCGCCTGAATTCCGTGGATGTGCTGGCCAGCAAGGCTGACGATCCTCGGGTGCGCGAGACCCTGACCTATGCGCTGCGTTACGACAGCAATCCCGGGGTGCGCCTCATGGCGCTGGATGGAGTAGGGCCCTTCGTGAAACAAGACATCCGGGTGCGCAATGCGGTGCTGGAAGCCCTGCTGGACGACAGCAATCTGGGGGTGCGCAGCGGCGCCCTCCATGCGCTGGAACCGGTGCGCGCCGACAGTAGCGTGCGCATGGCCCTGCAACAGTTGTCGAAGGAAGATCCCAGTGAATACATTCGCACCGAGTCCAAGCGCGTGCTGGCCTCTATGCCCAATATTTACTAGGCAGAAAAACGGTATTTCAGATTTTCGTGCATTGGCTCCCGGAAAGGGGATTGGTTGAAGCAGGGTTGGCAATTTAGAGCGGCGATGAGAAAGGCGGGGCGGGACGACTTCGGCGCACAGGGTGCGGCGAGCAGTCGCAAATGGGCAGCGACCGCAACATTGTTGGCGATGGCGGTTGCGGTTCCACTCTGGGCGCAACAATCGCGAGTTTACCGCGACGGCGCTTCGTGGGTGGAGGAGATCACCGGGACCTTGCCCGCTTCGCGCCAGGTCCGCATTACCACCGATCTGGGATCGGTGCAGGTGCAGGGAACTTCGCCGCGCGTGACGTATATCATTCGCAAACGCTCGTACGCTCCCAGCCAGGAAGCGGCGCGGCGCCAATTTGAGCAGATGCATATTTCCACCATCAAGAACGCGGAAGGCGACCTCATCGAAGGCCGGCTGGCAGCCCGGAACCTGAACCGATTCAGCGCTGAGTTCCTGGTGCAGATACCACGAGAATTAGAAATGGTCAAAGTGGAAACGCGGAGTGGTTTACTCAACTTTAGTTCCATCGTGGCTACGGTCCTGGGCGCGACCGGCGGAGGTTCGGTCACGCTCGACAATCTGGACGGATCGGTGAAGATCACCAGCGGCGGCGGCAATGTGGAAGTCGGGCGTCTGGGCTCCGATTTTTCGCTGACTACCGGAGGAGGGGACGTTCACATCAAAAACGTCGGCGGACAAACCCGCATCAACATTGGCGGCGGTAAGGTGTACATCGGTTCCACGAAGGGGGCCGATATTCAAACGGGTGCGGGCAACATTGAGGTGCACAAATGCGCCGGTGATCTGGGGGCAAGCTCTGGCGGGGGGAATCTCAATCTGGGTGACGTGAGCGGCGCGGTCCAGGCTGAAACTACCGGGGGAAGTGTGCATCTGGACAGCGCCAAGGGGAGGGTGAAGGTCACCACCGGTGGCGGCAGTATCGAATTGTTCAATCTGAATCAGGGCGTGCAGGCGGAAACGGGAGCAGGCGGAATAACGGCTGAGTTTGTGGGCAAACGCGGCAGCTTCACGGATTCATCGTTGCACACGGCAGCCGGTGACGTGATCGTCTATCTGCCCAAAGACTTGCCGGTCACCGTGCATGCCTCGTCGGACATGGCGACCGGCCATGGCATCGCCTCCGAGTTTTCCGGATTGCGGATTACCAGGGAAGGCAGCAACTTCGCCCCCAGATCCATGTACGCCGAAGGCTCATTAAATGGGGGCGGGCCAGCGTTGAAGGTGCGTACCATCATGGGACAGATCGATTTTCGGCAATCACACTGGCAAGCACACTAAGGTAGGAATTATGCGCAAAATTACGATCGTTATGCATGGTCTGGTTTCCATCCTGCTGGCAGCCGCAATGGCGGCGCCGGCAGCCGCCGGGCCCCTGTCAGGCAATCCAGCGTCGCCGGATTCGCACCAGACCGCTTATCTCGGGGTACACATTGATGCGGTCACCCCACAGCAGGCCTCCGCGCTGAAATTAGCCAGTCCAAGCGGCGCGGTCATTACCGATCTTGACCGGGATAGTCCCGCGTGTAAGGCGGGATTGAAAGAGAATGATGTCATCGTAGGTCTAAACGGTTCGAAGATAGAATCGCCTGAACAATTGGGGAGCGTGATCCACGCGACCCAGCCGGGCAAGACAGTGACGGTGACCGTGGTCCGCAGCGGTGAGACCAAAGACATCAAAGTGACTCTGGGAAGGTGGCCGCAGGTCACGACTCACGCGCAGAGCTTCGTAGCCGGAGGGCCGAGGTGGGCTGGTCCGGTGGTGGCGCCCGGCTTCGTCCCCGATGTCGAGATTCCATCCTTCGCCGCGCTTTCTTCGCGCCATGGTTTGATGGTGGAGAGCTTGTGTCCGCAATTAGCTGACTTCTTCAATGTGCCGGCGGGGACCGGCGTGATGGTGCGCTCGGTGGAAAAAGGCAGTCCTGCGGATGCGGCTGGCCTGAAGGCTGGCGACGTGATCGTGCGGCTGAACAATGAAACCATACACGACTTGGCCGACTGGCGGCGCGCCCTGCGGGTCCGGGCGAGCCAGATGTCCGTCACCGTGGTCCGCGAGAAACACGAGCAGACCGTCGTGATGCATCTTCCGCCGCCGGCGGATTCCTCGAAAGTGTTTGGCGAGAACTGGGGCGATGTTGAAGAGCAGATGCAAGCCTTAGGGCAGGAAATGGAGGAGTTGCGTCCCGAGCTTGAGGCCAGCCAGGAAGAAATGCTGGCAGCGGTGCAGCCCAGCGAGAAAGAGCTGGAACAGATGCGCCGCGAGATTGAAAAGTCGATGAAGCTAAAACAGAAAGACCTGGAAAAGATGGCGCGCGAGATCGAAAAGTCGGTCATGCCCACTCAGAAGCAGATGGAGAAGATGACTCGCGACATCGCCAAGTCCGCGCGGCCGACCCAGGAACAGCTCGATCAGATGCAGCATGACATCCAGGAGTCGATGAAGAACTGGACACCGCAGTTCCAGCAGGAAATGCAGGAACTGCAGAAACAGATGGAGCAGCAGAAGCTCGACCTGCAGCAAATGCTGAATGGCTTCGGGACCGAGCACGAATACTGAAGACTACGAAAACGGTCACCGTTTGCGGCCCTCCCCCCTTGGGTCTTTGCGCCGCCACTTGCGATCGACCCACTCAATGGCCCCGTACAGGACCAGGCACACCCAAGCGTCCACCAGCAACCCGATATCAATCCGGAAAAGTTGATGACGGCCCGCCAGCGGTAGGTGCGGCATCAGGACGAAGAAATAGAGCAGGCTGCCCACAACCACGGCAACCGATTGCTTGAGAAGTCTTCGCAGCACGCACTTGTTGGACACCAGCAACCGCGCATTTGATGCTTCATTTACCATCCTTCTGTGCTCGATCTCGCCACCAACGTACAGTTCGTCAAAGGCATTGGGCCAAAGATCGCCCAAATTCTGCTGGAGAAGGGCATCAGCACCGTCGAGGACCTGCTCTACTATTTGCCCTTCCGCTACGAAGACCGGCTCAATCCGCGCGGCATTGGCGAGCTGCGCGCGGGCGAGATGGCCAGCATTATCGCCGAGGTGCGCACCTTCGGCTTGTTCCGCACGCGCCGTATGCCCATCTTCGAGATGACCGTCGGCCAGGGCCGTGACACATTGAAGTGCATGTGGTTTAACGCCACCTACCTGCAAGACAAGTTTCGCGCCGGCATGCTGCTCGCGCTATACGGCAAGGTGGAAGCGGGCGATCGCGGAGGCCATCGCTTCGAGATTATTCAGCCTCAGTTCGAGATTTTGCACGATCCGACTGCAACTCACGGCAACGGTGGGGGCGACGAACCCAAGTGGCAATCGCTGGAGGTCGGCCGTATCGTCCCCATTTACGAAACTGCCGGCAATGGCCGCCTCACCGCTCGTTGGTTCCGGCGCGTGATCCACGGCATGCTGGAGGGTCTTGACCAGGATCCGCCGGACGCGATCCCCCCGGCGGTCCGCGGGCGCATGGGCTTAATCGATCGCCGCCGCGCGTTCTGGCAGGCCCACTGGCCGGAGGTCGGCGAAAGCCTCGCGAATTTGCAGGCGGCGCGCACTCCGGCGCACATCCGCCTCATCTTCGAAGAACTTTTCTTCCTCGAACTGGGACTCGAACTCAAGCGCCGCAAGATGCGCTCCCAGACGGGAATCGTCTTTCAGATTAGCGACAGCGTACGCGCTGCCGTGAAGCGGATCTTACCGTTCCATCCGACGGCGGCGCAGAAGCGGGTGCTGAAAGAAATTGCGGCCGATATGGCTGAGCCCGCTCCCATGCGGCGATTGCTGCAAGGCGATGTCGGTTCGGGCAAGACCATCGTTGCGCTCGAAGCGGCCGTCATCGCCATGGAAAACGGCTGCCAGGTCGCGCTGATGGCGCCCACGGAGATTCTGGCGACACAGCATTACCTTTCCGCGCGGCGCATTCTCGAGCCCGCGGGCTACCGCATTGTGCTGCTCACCGGGTCGCAGGAGTCCGGCCGCAAGAAGCAGGCGCGCCATCACATCGCGCAGGGCAGCGCGCAACTGGTGATCGGCACCCATGCGCTCATCCAGGAGACAGTGGGGTTCGACAAGCTGGGGCTGGTCATCGTGGACGAGCAGCATCGCTTCGGCGTGCTACAGCGCTTCCGCCTGATGAAGAAGACCAACGAAGCCGAGCCCGACGTGCTGGTGATGACGGCCACGCCGATTCCGCGCACCCTCGCGCTCACCCTGTACGGCGATCTCGACACCAGCGTGCTCGATGAGCTTCCACCGGGACGCACGCCCATCACCACGCGGCGGATCGGCGATGAGCGTTCGGAAGAAGTGTGGGAGTTCGTGCGCAAACAAGTCGCTGCGGGCCGGCAAGCTTACATCGTGTATCCCGTAATCGAAGAGGGGGCCACGCCACCCCATCGCGCCAACAACGGGCGCGCTGGGGGCCCCGGAGAAGGAGAACTGAAGGCTGCCATCAAGATGTATGAGCAGCTTCGCAAGCGCGAATTCGCCAGTCTGCGCGTTGGCCTGTTGCACGGGCGCATGAGCGCCGAGGAAAAAGATGCGACCATGGCCAGCTTCCAGCGCGGCGAAATCGATGTGCTGGTCTCGACTACGGTCATCGAGGTCGGCGTGGACGTGGCCAACGCTAACAT
This sequence comes from Acidobacteriaceae bacterium, assembly GCA_003151335.1. Taxonomy (GTDB): domain Bacteria; phylum Acidobacteriota; class Terriglobia; order Terriglobales; family Acidobacteriaceae; genus Bog-257. The sequence continues at coordinate 46,604 of PLXE01000117.1, read as the reverse complement.
CATGGTTGTGGAGCACGCCGAGCGTTTTGGCCTCGCGCAACTGCATCAGCTGCGCGGACGCATCGGACGCGGCAGTGCGAAGTCTTACTGCGTGCTGATGACTGGCGGTAAAGTTTCGGTGGAGGCCGAGCAGCGGCTCGAAGCTATGGTGCGCACCCAGAACGGCTTCGAGATTGCCGAACTCGACTTGCAGCAGCGCGGCCCGGGCGAGTTCTTCGGCACCCGCCAGGCAGGCATGCCGAACTTTCGCGTGGCCAATTTGCTGCGCGACCGCGAATTGCTGGAGGCGGCGCGTCGCGAAGCGAGATATGTGCTCGCCGGCCCCAATCCCGATCTGACCAAGGAGGAGATCGCCCGGGCCGTGCAGCACCTGCGCGGACACTGGAACCGCAGGTACGGGCTGGTTGAGGTAGGGTGAGGCGGGTCAATTCTGGAACCGTTGCAGCCCGCTGCATGACAAGTTATTTGGACAAGAAATATGCTCCGTTTTGGCGCAATTGTGTCATCATATGAATATGCGGCGGTCGCACTTACTGGTTTTGGCGGTCCTGGTTTTGAGTGCCGCCCTTCTGCCTGCCCAGATGGCAGGTGGCGGATCTCAGGGCGGAGGATCTCACGGCGTCGGAGTTTCCGGCACGGGAGGCCGTATGCCAGGCCACGGAACCAGGCGGGGCTCGTCGAATGGCTTTTTCCCGCTGCGTTCTGGCGGCCATCATAACCGTGGATACGGAGCCGTCTGGTTCCCTTATGGCGCTCCGTACTGGGATGAAGACGGTTATTTTTGGGATGAGCCTTCCGATCAGCAGCCACCTCAGCAGCCAGCGCCCCCGACTTCGCCGCAGGTAGTTGTGGTACAAGACAGAGAACCCCGTCAACCGGCGCCGCCTCCGCAGCCGCCGAAGCTAATCGAAGTGCCGGAATCCGAAGAAGCCCCGGCCGCCAGGCGGCAGCCTCCGACGGTGTTCGTGCTGAAGGGCGGCGAGCGGCTTGAAAGTCGCAATTACGTTCTGACCGCCCAGTCTCTGCAAATTGAAGTTGGCCGCCAGCGGCGCGAGATCCCGCTCGACACGCTCGACCTCGACGCGACCATCGCCGCCAATCACCAACGGGGAATCGATTTGACTATTCCCCGAGACCGCTCCGCCGTGTTCGTAAGCTTCTGAGTTCAACCCGCAAGTATTTCCGTCCCAGCACCATTTCAGTTGAGCTATGCTGAGGCCATGTCTAAGTTCCTCGCTTATGTCTGGATCTGTCTGCTAGTCTGCGCCTCGGGCGTGGCAGCTCAGGGCGCGCCTGCTGCGACCGAAGGCGATTACGTCGCGCAAGACTTTCACTTCCGTTCCGGTGAAGTGCTGCCCAGCCTGCGGCTGCACTACACGACCTTCGGCACGCCGAAGCGCGATGCCAGCGGCCGAGTTACGAACGCGGTCATGGTGCTTCACGGAACCACTGGCTCGGGCAAGCAGTTCGTCTCGCCGCAGTTCGCGGGCGTGCTGTTTGGGCCGGGCCAATTGCTCGACGCGGCGCGCTACTACATCATCCTGCCGGATGGGATCGGGCATGGGAAGTCCAGCAAACCCAGCGATGGACTGCATGTGCGATTTCCGCATTACGACTACGACGACATGGTGGCCGCGCAGCATCAACTGCTGGTTGATGGGCTGAAGGTAAACCATCTTCGCCTGATCATCGGCACCTCGATGGGCTGCATGCACTCGTGGGTATGGGGCGAGGCCTACCCCGACTTCATGGACGCGATGATGCCGCTGGCGTGCTTGCCGGTGCAGATCGCCGGACGCAATCGCATGATGCGCAAGATGGCCATGGATGCAATTCACCAGGACCCGGCGTGGGAGAACGGTGAGTACAAATCGCCGCCCGCCAGGCTTGAAGACCGCGCTCGACGTGCTGCTGGTCATGGGCAGCAGCCCGCTGCAGATGCAGAAGCAATATCCCACGCGCGACGCCGCCGACGCGTTTCTAGACAACTTCATGCGCACCCGCTTTGCCTCAACCGACGCCAACGACTTTCTCTACGCCTTCGATGCGTCGCGCACCTACGACCCGTCGCCCAATCTGGAGAAGGTTCGTGTGCCGGTGATGGCCATCAATTCCGCCGACGACTTCATCAATCCGCCGGAACTCGGAATCATGGAAGTGCAAATCAAACGCGTTCCCAGGGGCAAATACGTGCTGCTGCCGATTAGCAACCAGACCCGCGGACACGGCACGCATACGCTTCCGGCGATCTGGAAGGACTATTTGCAGGAACTGCTTCGCCAGCCAGAGCCGTGATCTCTCACTATGCTACATTGTATGACTCCCACAATGTGGCATATTCTTAACCTTGTGCGTCTCACTCACCCTGGCCGGCGCCGACGGCCAGCGTCGGCACTCCATGCTTGCGCATCAGGTCATTCAGCGCGGGGACTTCCACGCGCACGATCTCCTGCCAGCTCGACAATTGCGCGCTCAGGCGGGAGTGCAGTTCGTCAAACACCAGTAATTGCTGCGCGGTCGGCGCGGCATCAACGTCCTGCACGACCTCGTTGAAGGTAGCGTACTGCTCGTTGAGCATGTTGGGATAGCGCAGGTTGCCTTCTGAACTCTTCATCTTGACCTGCATCAAGAGTCCCTCAACCGGAGTCATCTTCTGATCGAGGGCGTGCGCGGCGGAAACAACTTCGCCGCTGGAAGGGCCTTCTCCAGCCCACTTCTGCAAGGTCTGCAAATTGGCGCGGAGTTCGCGGATCTGGTTGACCGCCCGATGCAGCGCGTCGATGTCCTGCTGCACCTTGAGCGCAAGCTCGATCTGCTTTTGCATGTCTGCGGACGTGACCGAATTCTGCAACCGGGGATCCAGCTTCACCTCCAAGGGCGCGGTCTGACTCTTGCCTTTCACGGTGAGCTTGACCTGGTAAGTGCCGGGAATTACCAGCGGACCTCGCGGCGGCTCGCCAGAATAGAACGCTCCTGCAATCTGGGCCGGAGGATCGTAGCGGAAGTCCCAGGCGAAGCGGTTCATGCCCGCCTCGGCGGGCAGCAGCTCCGCCGGTTTCTCGCGGTCGGGCCACTCGGGCGGCTGCTCCTGTTTGCTCTCCTTGTGATTGGAAAGCTTGCGCACCAGCTTGCCTTGGGCATCGAGGATCTCGATCGTGATCGCTTCTTTCTCTGCCGGTTTGGCTTGCAGGTAGTAATCCAGGATCGCGCCCTTGGGAGGATTGTCTCCCACGGGACGCTTGCGGTCGACCTCGTCAGAGAAGTGCAGGCGTATCGCCGTGGCCGGTTGATAGAGATGGAAATCGGCGGCCGCCATTGCGGAATTTGCCTGTCGCAGAGGGCTGACGTCGTCGAGTATCCAGAACGACCGGCCATGGGTTGCGGCGACAAGGTCATCGTCTTTGACAGCCAAGTCGTGGACCGGCGAAGTGGGCAGGTTCAACTGCAGCGACTGCCAGTGAGCGCCATCGTCGGCGGAGAAATAGACCCCCGTCTCCGTGCCGGCGTAGAGCAAACCTTTCATCTTGGGATCCTCGCGCACCGAGCGCACATAGGAGCCGGATGGTATGCCGTTGGCGATGCGGATCCAACTCTTGCCGAAGTCGTGGGTCTTGTAGATAAGCGGGTTGAGGTCGTCGAGCTTATGGCGGTCAATCGCCGCATACGCGGTGCCGGCGTCGTGGTGCGAGGCCTCGATGATGCTGACCATGCTCCACTCCGGCATATCTTTCGGAGTGACGTTCTCCCAGGTCTTACCGTCGTCGCGGGTGAGATGAATCAAGCCGTCATCGGTTCCCGCCCAGAGCATTCCCTTCTGCAATGGCGACTCGGCGAGGGCGAAGACCGTGTCGTAATATTCGACGCTCGTAATGTCGAGGGTGATCTCGCCGCCGGAGGGCTTCTGCTTGCTCTTGTCGTTGCGGGTCAGATCGGGGCTGATGGCGTTCCAACTGCGGCCCTGGTCGGCACTCTTGAGCACGAACTGCGATGCGCTGTAGATGACGTTGGAGTCGTAGGCCGAAACCAACACCGGTTCGGTCCACTGAAAGCGGTACTTGAGTTCGCCCGCGCCGTTACCCGACGTATCCAGCGGGTAAGGCGAGACATCCTGCATCTGCTTGGTGCGGTGGTCGTAGCGGCTGATGGTGGCTCCGTCCGAGCCCGCGTACACAATCTCAGGATCGCGCGGGTCGGGAGCGATATATCCGCTCTCCCCGCCGCCGACGTCATACCAATCCTGGCGTGCGATCACCCCGTCGTCGGTGCGGCTGGCGATGGCAACCGTGCTGTTGTCCTGTTGCGCTCCATACACCCGATAGGGCCAATGATTATCGACGGCGACGTGGTAGAACTGCGCGGTCGGCTGATTGTTCTGTTGGGTCCAGGTCTTCCCGCCGTCCACGGATATCGTCACCCCGCCATCGTTGCTGTTGATGAGGCGTTGCGGATTGGTGGGATCTATCCACAGCCCATGATGATCGCCGTGCGGCGCCGGCAGCAACTCGAAGGTCTTCCCCCCGTCGCTGGAGCGGAATGCGCCGGTGTTCAGCACATACACCGTGTCGGCCTGCTTGGGATCGGCAAACACGTGGGTGAAGTACCAGGCGCGCTGGCGATAGCGTTCGTCGTCGTTGACACGCGTCCAGGAATTGCCGGCATCGTCGGAGCGATAGAGTCCGCCTTCTTTGGCTTCGATGAGCGCATAGACCCGATTGGAATCCGCTCCCGAAACCGAAATGCCAATGCGTCCGAGATTGCCTTCCGGCAGACCGTGGCCGGTAAGCTGTTTCCACGTGAGTCCGCCGTCCACCGATTTGTACAGGCCGCTGCCGGGGCCGCCACTGTTGAAGTACCAGGGCTGGCGGCGAACCTGCCACAGCGCAGCGTAAACTACGCTGGAATTTCTGGGATCGAATACCACATCAATCGCGCCGGTATTGTCGTCCTTGTAGAGGACCTTCTGCCAAGTCTTGCCGCCGTCGGCGGTGCGGAAAACGCCCCGTTCCGCATTCGGGCCCCAGGCATGCCCCAAGGCTGCAACCAGGACAATGTCAGGATTGCGAGGATCGATGATGACGGCCCCGATGTGGCGCGTGTCTTTCAGGCCTACGTTCTTCCAGGTCAGGCCAGCGTCAGTTGACTTGTAAACCCCGTTCCCGTAGGAGATGTTGCCGCGCAAACAGGCTTCGCCGCTGCCCGCGTAAAGGATGTTGTGGTCCGCATCCGCCACCGCGATGGCGCCGATGGAGGAGATGTCCTCATGGTCGAAGGTTGGGGTCCAACTGAGACCGCCGTTGGTGCTTTTGAAGATCCCTCCGGCGACCGCGCCGAAATAATAGGTATTGGGATCGCCCGGAACTCCCGCGACGGCCAGCACACGGCCACCGCGAAACGGCCCGATCTGCCGCCACTTCATGCCCCCGACAAGGGCTGGGTTGACCTGTGCAGTCGAGTTCCCGGCAATCGACAAAACGGCGAGCACGCAAAGCGCAGACAGGCGACGCATCGACGATCCTCCGTTGCGAAGACTGTCATCCTACCGGGAAAAGACAAGGGGTTCAAGCGCCCCAGCAATTCGGTACTGGCCCAATTTCAATTCAGACTAGGACACGACCAGCAATTCATGGCGCGAAGTAGCTGGAGATGTCCATGATCAGTTGCGTGATTCCGGACGCGAAGGCATCGACCTTGCCGTTGCTGGTGGGCACGATGGCCATGTTGTTGGTGATCGATCCATCCAATGCGTTCAAGGTCGAGACCAGCGGTTTCGGGTCGCCGTCGGGCCATAGCGTCAGGTAGCCCAGCGCGCCGGTCGGCACCACCGTCGCGTTGAAGACATAGGCCTTCGCCGTGGCGGGCGGTCCACAAAAACTTCCGGTCACGTTCACCGGAGGATTGAGGGTCCCGCTGAACGGCTGACCGTTCCCCACGTGGCGTGTGTCGATGACCCGGCAAGGCGCCACCGCATACAGCGACAGTCCACCCGCACCGGGAGTTGCGAAGTAGCCATTGATGTCAATGATCAAGTCGGTGTCGTTGGAGGGATAAACCGAGACCTCACCGTTGGTACCCGCGGGCACAAGCGCCGCGTTGGCGATGATGGTTCCCGGCACATCGTTCAAGGTGGAGACCAGCGGCCGCGTCTGGCCGGTGGGCCAGACCGTCAGATAACCCAGCCCGCCGTGGGGCACCACGGAGAAATTCAATGAATAGGCCTCGGCGCTGGAGGGAATATGGCAGCTCGTTGCATTGAGTATGGGGAAGGCGCGTTCCTGGTGGCCCGGCAAAAACGGCGATCCCAGACCCTGGGGATAGCTGCTGCTGCGTGTGTCGGCGACCCGACATGGTGTCAGCGGATAGAAGGCCAGCGTAGAACCCGATGCCGGCACGAAGTAGCCGTTGATGTCGAGAATCAAGTTGGAGGTATCTGTGACGTAGACGCTCACCGCTCCATTCTCACCCGCGGGCACGATCGCGGCGTCGGCCTTGATGCGACCATCCAGCGAGTTCAGGGTGGCGACCACAGGTCGTCCTTCCCCCGCGGGCCAGATAGTCAAGTAACCCAGCGTATGTTGCGGCACGACAGAAACATTTAGCGAATACGCGGCCGCGCTCGCCGGAACGTTGCAGCCGCCCTCTTGCGGAATGGGGAAGTTTTGGGAGGTGCCGCCCTGGATGGGGCCGCTGCCGTTCGGTGGCCGCGTGTCCACCAGTCGGCACGGGGTCACAGCGACGAATTGCAGTGGCGATGGAGTGGGATTAACCAGTTGCGCAAGCGTGCCACTGCTGCCGGAATAATTGGAGTCGCCCGAGTAGATCGCTACGATGGCATCCGTGCCTACCGCCAGTGTCGAGGTGGTGCAGACCGCCATAAGCTGCGAGGTCAGGGGCACGGCCGTGCAGCCGGAAATCGCGACGCCGTTCGAGGTGAAGCTCACGGTACCCGTCGGCGTCGGCGGCCCTGAGGGACCTACCGTCGCGGTGAGAGTGACTAGCTGTCCCTCTTCCGAAGGATTTGGAGTACTGGTCACGACGGTCGTTGTGGAAGGCGGTGGCGTCAACTTGAAGATCGTGCCGAGATTGTTGGTCCCGCCAGAATAGGTGGTTCCGTAGAACTTCCCATCCGTGCCTTGCACGAGTCCCGCATCCGGGGTCGCACCATCCGAGGTGTTGAAGCTGTAGATTGAGGTCAGCACACCTGCCGGGGTCATCTGAAAGATCGTGCCAGCGTCGTGAGCTCCGCCCGCTGTGGTTGTTCCGTAGAAATTCCCGTCGTGGGCTTGAATCAGCGCTCCCAGAGGGTTACGGCCGTAGGTGCGGTCGAAGCTGTGCAACGTGGTCAGAGCGCCGCTGGGAGTGATTTTGAAGACTGTGCCAAACTGGTAATCCCCACCCCCGTAAGCTATCCCGTAGAAATTCCCATCGCTGGCTAGCAGCAGCGGCGCGGAGGGGCTGGCGCCGTCAGTGCAGTTCGGTTGCGAGCAAAAACTGTAAAGCAGGGTCGGTGTGCCGCCCGGAGTGATTTTGAAAACAGTACCCGCGGCGTTGGCCCCGCCCGCCGGGGCTGTCCCATAAAAGTTCCCGTCACTGCCTAGCACCAGCGCGGTACCAGGATTTTTGCCTATCGAAGACGCAAAATAGTACAGCGTGGCAAATGTGTTGCCATCGGGTGAGACTACGAAGAACGTTCCATTACTAGGGTCGCCGCCCAACGTAGTCGTGCCGTATAAATTTCCGTCCCTACCCAGTACCAGCCCGCCCGGGTAGCCACCGTCGCCGTAGTCGTAGTTAAAGAAGTGCAGTACGGCCAAGGTGCCGCCGGGCGTGATCTTGAAGACTTCGCCGATAGAGTGATACCCGCCGTTATTGGTCGTCCCGTAAAAATTGCCATCGTTGCCTAGCACCAGCCCTGCGTAAGGATTAAGGCCGTCACTTCCGTTGAAGCTGTGCAACGTGGTCAATGTGCCGCTGGGAGTGATTTTGAAAACCGAGCCGGCCCCGTGGGGCCCTCCCTGCACCGTCGTCCCGTAGAAATTTCCGTCGCCAGCCAACAGCAACCCTGCGTAGGGATGCGAGCCGTTTGCACCGGTGAAGTTATAGATCGTCGTTAACGTCTGCGCCGGCGAGGCAATCACGGACGCGGCGCAAAACACACAGACGACACAAACCATCTTCCATAGGCCAGATTTCTTCATACTGCCCCCTTTTAGGCTTAGACCGAGTACAAGACTGACAGCCCTCAAGCGCGCAGTTTCTTGATCGGAGACCCGGTGAAAGAGGAATGAGCCGGGATTTCCATCAGGAGGAGCGGGCGGCGTGAGGGTCTATATGGAGTTCCTCCAGGCGGACACGAGGCACTTTGCCGCACACAAACAACACTACTTAATAATTGCCAACCGCCCCGTTTGTCCGTGAACTGCGTCACTGCTTGCGGTGACAAGGCGGGAAGTAGCGCTGGGTTGGGTTGTGAGCGAAATCGTGGCCGGTCTACGGGGCGAAGTAGCTGGAGATGTCGAGGACCAGATGGGTGAGTCCCGACGCGTAGGCATCGACCTTGCCGTTGGTGGTGGGCACGATCGCCATGTTGCTAGAGATGGATCCATCCAATGCGTTCAAGGTCGAGACCAGCGGTCTCGACTGGCCGTCCGGCCACAGCGTTAGGTAGCCCAGCGCGCCTGTCGGCACGGCCGTCGCGTTGACGACATACGCCTGCGCAGTCGCCGGCGGTCCACAGGGGCTATGCACCACATCCACGGGAGGAGTCAGATTTCCGCTAAAGGGCGGGCCCAGCTTGCGGGTGTCGATGATCCGGCAAGGCGCCGCCGCATAGAGCGACAGTCCACCCGTACCCGGCGCTGCGAAGTAGCCGTTGATGTCGATGACCAAGTCTGTGTCGTTGCTGGGATAGACGGAGATGTCACCGCTGCTGCCCGCGGGCACAATCGCGGCATTGGCGATGATCGTCCCGGGAATATCATTCAAAGTTGAAACCAGCGGCCTTGACTGGCCGGTGGGCCAGACCGTCATGTAACCCAGCCCGCCGTGGGGAACCACGGAGAAGTTGAGCGAATAGGCGGCGGCGCTGGAAGGAATGTTGCAGGAGCTGGCATCGAGTATAGGGAAAGCGCGTTCCTGACCGCCGGTCAAGTAGGGCGATCCCAGGCCGCCGTTGGGGTGTCGCGTGTCAGCGACGCGGCAGGGGGTCAGCGGATAGAAGGCCAACGTGGACCCTGAAGCCGGGGCGAAGTAGCCGTTAATGTCGAGCACCACATTGGTCGTGTTGGTGACGTAAATACTAATCGCGCCATGGTCCCCGGCGGGCACAATGGCAGCGTCGGCCTTGATGCGACCATCGAGCGAGTTCAGGGTGGCGACTACGGGTTTGCCTTGCCCGGTGGGCCATAGGGTGAGATATCCCAGCGGGCCGGACGGAACCACAGAGATGTTCAGCGAGTAAGCTGCCGCAGTGGCGGGAATGTTGCAGCCGCCTTCCTGTGGTATGGGGAAGCTTCGGAAAGTGCCGCCCGGAATCGGGCCTCCGCTAGCGTGCGACCGCGTGTCCACCAAGCGGCAGGGCGTGACGGCGACGAATTGCAGCGGCTGGGAGCTGCCACCGCTGGTAATGGAGACGTCGTCCACATACATGTAGGTCAAGCCGGTGTAGCCATCTGCGTGAGAATTGAAATAGATCTGGATCGTCTGTCCCTGGTAGGGTGTCAGGTCGTAGGTCACCTGCGTCCAGGTTTGGGTGTTGGATGCCAGCTTGAAGATCTGGGCCAGCTTGTTTCCATTGCTGTCGCGGACCTGCACCTCCTGCCATTCGTTTTCGATTGTGCCGCTTGTCGAGGGCCAGTACCAGAAGCTCACAGCCGGGTTATCTCCGTTGGGAATGGTGACGGCTTGATAGAGCGACGAGTCACCATTTGGCACTGGGCTGCCGGTTGCGCCCAACTGAGCGGCGAAGCTGCCGCTATGGACCTGCTGCGTCGAGATGAGGGGCGGAAAGATCCCACCTGGGTGCCAGCAGGTCAGGGTACCGCTTTCAAAGCTGCCGTCCGACAGGGTATTGACCAAGCAAGCTGGGGTTTGTGTGCCTAGCAGGCCGTGGTGCAAGTCTGGATGCGTGCACGAAATAATTGAACGATCCACAGCGGTTGTTCCTACAATGCGGGCATGGCAATGGGCACGCGCAAGCAGCGGGAGAAGCAAGAGGACATCTGGATTGCGCACACGGAGCTGGCGTCGGCTCCGGGGCATCCGTTCTATCAGCGTCTGAACGAGTTGCTGGAGGCGCAGCGCTTCGACGAGTTTGTCGAGGGGCGGTGTGCGAAGTTCTATGCGGCCAAGTACGGGCGGCCGTCGCTGACGCCGGGGATCTACTTCCGGTCGCTGCTGATCGGGTATTTCGAGGGCATCGACAGCGAGCGTGGGATCGCCTGGCGGTTGGCGGATTCGCTGGCGCTGCGGCGCTTTGTGGGCATTGCGCTGGACGAGTACACGCCGGACCACTCGACGATTTCGCGCACGCGGCGGCTGATCGANNATTGACGCCACGACGCTGGAAGCCAACGCGGCGATGCGGGCGATCGTGCGGCGCGACACGGGGGAGAACTACGAGGAGTTTCTGCGCGGACTGGCAAAGGCTTCGGGCATCGAAACGCCGACGCGGGAAGACTTGGCGCGACTGGACCGCAAGCGCAAGAAGCGCATGTCGAACCAGGAGTGGAAGAGTCCTGGGGACGAGGATGCGCGGATTGCGAAGATGAAAGACGGGCGCACCCACTTGGCCCACAAAGCCGAGCACGCGGTCGATCTGGACACGGGCGCGGTGGTGGCGGTGACACTGCAAGGCGCCGATCAGGGCGACACGACGACGCTGGATGAAACGCTGAGCGAGGCCGGGATGGCGGTGGCGGCGTTAGTCGGACGGGAGGCGGAGCAGCGGCCCGACGAGAAACCGAAGGTCAACGTCCAGGGAATCGAAGAGTTGGTCACCGACAAGGGCTACCACAGCGGCGCGCTAGTGGAGCGGGTGAAGAGTTACGAGGTGCGCAGCTACATTCCGGAGAAGCAACAAAAAGGGCGACGTAACTGGCAGGGCAAGCAGGTGGAACAGCAGGCGGTCTACCAGAATCGGCGGCGAGTGCGGGGCGACTACGGCAAGAGCTTACTGCGGCGACGCGGCGAGTTGGTGGAACGCAGCTTCGCGCACTGCTACGACACCGGCGGCATGAGGCGCACGCATCTGCGCGGACACCAGAACATTCTGAAGCGGCAACTGATCCACGTGGGAGCGTTCAACCTGAGTCTAATCCTGCGCCAGGTGCTGGGTGCGGGAACGCCGCGGGAGTGGAGAAACCGGTGTGGCGTGCTTCTTTTGCTCGTTTATTTCCTGCGCACGCGCCAGGCGGCTCGGAATCGACTTTACGGAAACCGAAACTCAATGTCCCGCGCGAAATCCTTAGCGGGACCGCGCAGCCGAACATGCCGCTGGCCGTGCCGGAAATCAGTTGCTTGCACCACGGCCTGCTAGGCCAGTCAAGGAAGCGGCCTGGGGGCTGTCGGGACCGTTATCGGTGACCGTCAAGGCGCCGCTTCTGAGTCCCGTGCCGGTGGGTAGGAAGCTCACGTTGATGGTACAACTTGCATTCGAGCCCAGCGACGCTCCACAGTCATTGCTCTGGCTATAGTCGCCGCTGGAGGCGATGCTGCTGATCGAAAGGCTGACTGGCTGATGGTTGGTCAGAGTGATTTGTTGGGCTGAGCTGATGGTGCCGACCGTCTGCAGTCCAAAGCTGAGACTCGCGGGATACAGTCCAACGTAGCTTGGAGTGTTACATTCGGGAAACTGGAAGCTGACGATACGGGTATTCCAATTCCAGGCGCCATTGGTCACCAGGTATTCCGTCGTGTACCAGAAGGTACAGTCATCAACCGGATCGACGGTCATGGAGCTGTAATCTCCCCAGCGGGTCAAGCCGTAGATCTGCGAACCGCTGCCGGTGATGACCGCGGTCTCGGCTTCCAGCGCGCCCGCCGGATCGGTGGGCACCCGTCCGGCAACCGCAATCGAGGGATACACTGAGCTGCTGGATACGCTGTAGCCCAAGGCAATGTCTTCGGCCTTGTCCATGGCAATACCTCCCATCCAGCGATAATTGGAATCGGGAGCATAGGTCCCTTGCTGCGCCACTACCGGGGTCCCGTTGGGCGCCTGAATCTCATACCAACGCACCCCGCTGCTGCCGCTGACGGCCACGGATTGGTTGACCACCAGGGACTGGTGACTGCCAAAATTGCGATACGCCAGGCGATACATCAGCCGGTCGGCGAGCGAGTCCAGTTTGGTGGTGGTTCCAGGTTGGGGCACGCAGCCGCTTCCTCCGTTGCAGAGCGGCGTGAAGGCCGCCACGGGGATTATGGTGGGGCCGGTGAAGGTGGCGTTGGCAGGATTGCTGAAATCGGTGTGAAACTTGTATAGGTTGAGCGAGTTGGCGCCAAAGTTGAGCACGTAGTTCGGCGAACCGGGCGGCGGGGCAGTGGTGCCATCGACATCGGCCGGCAGCAATCCTCCCACCATGGAGCCCTGCTGAAAACAGATCTGCGTCGCCGGCTGTCCACTCAACATATGGGTGCGGTCATAAGCGCACACCTCGGAGCCGATGAAGCTCTGGCCATTGAACATGTTGAAGGTTTCATAGTAGGCATCGGGCCAGACACCCATCTTGGGATAGTCGTCAAAAGCGGAGTACTGGAAAGCATAGCGATACCACATTCCGGTGGCGTCGGGGCCCATGGAAACGGCGACGCACTGCAGATAGGGAGTGGTCGAAACCGAGAACTGGCTCATTACCCAGCGATTGGCCAGCTTGTCATACAGCACAATGGGATCGCCATCGTTGTTCGCCTCACAGCCTCCGCCAAATCCCGACCATAGAACATTGCCGGCAGCCGGACCGCCCACCAGACCTCCGTTGCTCTTGTCGAAGATGGCGAAATAGGTATTCACCCACTGCACGTATTGGGTGGCGCCCACGGCCCCGTTGGTGTCGGGCGGGGAATACTCCACGATGAATCCGTATCTCCCATTGCCGAGCCCTTCGAAGCTGTTGCTCATCAGAGGGGTGTATCCGAAGGTCCGCCACTGCCGCACCGGATCTTCGGGCAAGGGCGTCAAGCCGCGGGGAAGCGGGATGGGGCGCACCGGTTCGGCTTCGTGCTGATGCCGGGAGGCGGGCGGGGCCTGGCGCATGAGGTCGATCAGCGGTAGGGAAACGTCATGGTAAAGGTCGCGCCGCACGCTGCTGGGACCGTGACCAGCCTGTGCCAGGAGGACCACGGGAACGATGCCCAAGGCGACCAGCGACAACATCCAACGTCCGAGGGGGACACGGTCCGTTGTAAGCATGCACTTCTCCCGAAGCACGGCCTCGCATACGATCGCACCCGCGCGCAGGCGCTTTAGCGATCACATTGATTGCTTCGGCAAGATGGGGCTGCTTGATTAGAAAAGCCCGGAAAGGGCCGCCGTAATTGCATTGGAGAAGCCCTCACAGCGAGGACTGTGGACTGTGGGCTGCTGCATGTTAGTCGAATATGGGCTATCGCGGAATCCCGCGGAAAGTGTATACTCTGCGGAATTGGTTGGCCGCAAGACGGCAGTTCCGGACGATCTGCCGCCGGCCTGGGCTCTTCGAAACCGTTGGTCAATTCCACAAGCTGAGGATGTACTTTCCATGTCAACTGCGCCTGCCGCACAGCAGCCTGTCTCCTGGTTACGGCCGAAATACCTGCTGTTCGCCTTCATCGGCCTGATGATGGTCTACGTTCTCCGCCACAACGAGGGCTTTCTTGTCAATCGGGCAGACCCGGTGTGGCAGCACTATCAGCCGTTCAAGTGGTGGCTGTTGCCGCACGGTTTGGCTGGGGCGTGCGCGCTGCTGCTTGGCCCGATGCAGTTCTCCGACCGGCTGCGCCAGCGCTATGCCAAGTTGCATCGCGTGGCGGGCAGAATCTACGTGGTGGCAGCGTTGATTCTCGCGCCCCTCGGCGCCTATATCCAGTACTTCAACGAACGGATGAGCGCACCGCGGTCGTTCACCATTGCCGCGGTTGTGGATGCGCTGTTGTTGATGTTTACCACCGGGCTGGCGTTTGTATTCATCCGCCAGGGCAAGATTCAGCAACATCGCGCCTGGATGACCCGCAGCTTTGCCGTGGCGCTGGTCTTTGTCGAAGTGCGGGTAGTCGGGGGCGTCACCGGATGGGACAACCTCGGCATCGCCGCGACTGAAACCATTGTCTGGGGGTGCCTCGCGTTCTCCATTCTGTCAGCGGACATCGTTCTGCAGTGGCAGGAGCTGAGGCGTTCCCGTCCCCTGGCGGCGGCCAAGGCGAAAGTAGCAGCGCGCTAGGGTCCAGTCGCCAATGGCAACATGGCGGGAGGTTTCCCGCCCCGTGCCGTCCTCAGGCGATCTTCCTCTTCGCTTTGTCGGCCAACTCCGAGCCCTTGTCAATCCAGTCGCTCGCCCGATTGCCGAGATCTTCCACGGTGTCGCGCGCGCCTTCGTACTTGCGGCGCAACGTCCTGCGCATCTGCTTGCCACTTTGTGGTGCGAGCACGAGCGCGATCACAGCGCCGCCTGCGGCTGCAAGTCCGATGAACAGCGTGGTCAGTCCATGGTTTTGACGACTCATTGGTTCCGTCCTTCTCTTTGGGAAAATACTGCGACCGCGAGTACAAACCGTCAGATACCGCCGAGATATCTGCCCATTCGTACAACGAGGTCAATGTAGAATGATCTTCCGAACTTTCTTGTTCCTGGGTCCGACCCCACGTCGGGCCCATTTTCGATGAAGCTCTTTGTGCAGTAGCTAATCCTAGCGCGCGTCTGGCTTCACGCCGGCATCAGCAGGCACCCTATTCGCGTTAGGAGCAGTTGTCGCATTCGGAGCTACGGTATTCGCGTTAGCACCAACGGTCGCGTTCGGAGCCACGGTCTTCGCGTTAGCACCAGCTGTGGCATTTGGAGCTACCCTGGCCGCGTTAGGAAGAGGTCGCGCATTGGGAGCCATCCTGACCGCGTTAGGAAGAGGTCGCGCATTCGGAGCCATCCTGACCGCGTCAGGAAGAGGTCGCGCATTGGGACCCATCCTGGCCGCACTCGGAAATGAGCGTGCCCCACGCTGCGCGAAGCAGGTGCCCGTCAGCAAACTCAGCAACAATCCAACAAAAATCATCTTTTTCATACACTCACCCTCCCACGAGATTTGCATTACTAGCCTGCACGAATGCTGCCAAGAACGACGGAAAAGGAAACACTAGGGTTATCCAGGCCCCTTCGGCCTACGATAGGAAACTTTTACTCGCAGGGAAAATCTGCCGCTGTCGGGACTGATTGTAAAAATTAAGACAAAGTGTGTCTGTTCAGGCTCGGGTGCGGGTAACTCTCTCTGGGATGGTGCTACACTCAACGCAATAACGGTGAGGCTTCGCTTGTCCATCCGTCCACATTTATTCCGGTCGCATCCCAACCTCAGCGATGAAGTGAATCGCAATATCGTGCAATCGGAAATTGAAGGGGGCGTGTTCCTCAATGACCTGCCACCCGCGACCGTACTGGAGGTCCAAACCCAGCACCACTGTTACCTGGTAGTCCTTCTGAGCGACAACAACGCGCTTATCTCAGGACATCCGCAATATTGCCCCGAACCAATCCGGGTGGCCATTGCGGGCTCGACCTGGGGAGGTTCCATGCTGAAACGGCGCTTCGTCGGTCGCGGTATGCACCTGGAGTTTTGTCATCCGGAGTACCGGACGCCGATCGTCACCTCGCCTATCCAGGAAATCCGAGAGCCGCAGAGGGTGCAGGCCCGAGATCAATGCGCTGGTGTAGATCGCTACAGATCAAGCGTCTAACTAAGCTAGACATCCTTCAGTTGGTTCTCATCCATTCCGAAATAGTGGCCCAGTTCGTGGATGACCGTTCGTCGGATTTGCTCCCGGACTTCGGCCTCGCTGCCGCAGACGGCTTCGATGTTCTTCTGGTAAAGCACGATGTGATCCGGTCCGCTGGGCAGGTCAAAGCCGCTCTTCCTGGTCGTGGGCACCCCGTGAAAGAGGCCTAGCAGCAACCGTCTTGGTCGTTTGGACGGATGCGATAACTGGTCTGGCGGCAAGTCTTCCACCAGAACGGCACCATTGCGGATACGCTTACGGAACTCTCGCGGGAGGCCTGCACCAGTCTCTCGCGAGGAGTAAGGCAGTTGGCCGGCGGTAGTACCGGGCCGGTAGGAAAATCATGTACCGAAAAGCCATGGGTTGCGTGAGCTGTGCCCTTATCCTGATCGCGCTGGGAGTAGGCGAAGGACGCTGAGACCAGCCCAGAGTTACGATTAGATGAACGTCACAGCTGCAGGCATCCGTAACTTTTAACTGCCTGCAGAGCTGAGCGAGGTCCGTTGACCATAGAATTTGAAAGCATGAGGTAGGAGGATATATGCGAAACACCGGTTGCGGCGCCGCGCGCACATTAACCGTACTGCTGGTCGCCTCGGGGATGGCTTTCGCGCAAGTTGAGCATCAGTCGCGCACCTTGCTGGTAAATGGACATTCCGGACAAGCGGCCGTAATCCAGGAAAACGGGCGCGCCTATGTTGACTTGGAAGCACTGGCACAGATCGCAAATGGGTCGCTGAGCTTCAACGCAAATCGGATTGTTTTGACGCTACCGCCGGCCACGGTCAGCACCCCCACCAGCGTTGACTCGCCCAACCCGGCGGAGGCTTCCGGCTTGTCGCGGGAGTTCATGAAGGCCGGGATCGAGGAGATCGCATTGATTCGAGAATGGGGCAGTCCGGTTGGGAATGCCGTCCAGAATGGGTACCCACTCAAGGAAGAATGGGTGGCCCGCTACCGGGAACAGGCGGCGTCCGGCCTCCGACTGGCGTCGGTGGCAGCCTCGACCAACGCCGATCGAAATGCGCTGCAATTGCTCACCAATGAGTTCGAGGGCGTGCGTGACTGGAGCAACAAACTGGTCGAGGCGGGAAAGTCCATGGACACAGCGAAATACTCCATGTCAGAGAATGCGGTGCGCAATGACCCCCAATCGCAAAAACTAATAACTTGCTGGCGTTTCCTGGCTTCGATGTTGGGAAGCGGCAGCTTTCAGGATGATTCCTCCTGCCACTGAGTCTCACTGGGTCACCGGGCGGAATATCCACGCGCGTTGCTGATCAATGTGTGACGATCATGGCCGCCCACGCCGCAGCGGCAAGGGCGGTGAGGAAACCTCCCATGCAGAGACGCTACCGGTGCAGACACCGTGCCGCGAACCGGCTGCTTGGCATCCTACTCGGAGTTTGCGCTCTGAGC
This sequence comes from Acidobacteriaceae bacterium, assembly GCA_003151335.1. Lineage (GTDB taxonomy): Bacteria > Acidobacteriota > Terriglobia > Terriglobales > Acidobacteriaceae > Bog-257. The sequence continues at coordinate 29,227 of PLXE01000117.1, read as the reverse complement.
ATTCTTCCGTTGTGGGCGCAGATTCAAAGCGCTAAGCCCGCCAAATCAGCCTCGACAGGCAACGCTCCGCGGCGACTACGCAAATCGGGATGCGGTTCTGATTGGCAACGATCTCGTCGGCAGCCGGCACTTGCACAAGCGCCAATGCAGAAAGCAGACACACGACTGCGGAACAACCGAGAAGGCGATAAGTTCCAGGCATGTTCCTCCCCAAGATTGGCTCTCACTATGGACTTCCAGGCAAGGCGGTCAAGTCAACTGGATGGATGACGGGCAACCCGGAAGTTGAGTGTCAGTTGGCGAAAACAGGGCTTTCCTTGAACTGAACCGTGCCTCTACTGCGATTTGCGCTTCAGCGGTTTGCCAATTGCAACCAGGAAGATGGCAGCCTTGCCGGTTGCGTGCGGCGAAAAGAAGTTGATCACGTCATCATCAAAAAACGTCAGCCCGGTTGCACCCAAGTCCTGGGCATACGCGGCCAGGTACACCCTGCCGCCGATGGCGCCCGCTTCCAACTGGACGGCGCGGTAGCCGCGGTTCCCGTATCGCTCCAGGATGAGTTTCAAATCGGCGAGAAAGAAGATGTCCACGCAGGCGTCCGCCGGAAGCTCCTGCTCCAGACCAAGGTGGTAGGCTTCGGCGCGGAGTTCTCCTTCCTTCAAAAGCTCCAGGGTGTTTCGCTCACGGTGGAAGAAGTAAGCACCCGCCTTGAGCGCCTGCACGGAATGCACGATCAGGTAAAAATCGTTGAGCTGCGCGCTGGGAGGCTCAAGAAAATCAGCCGAAAGACCTCGGGTGGCGCAGTTCAAAATGGTTGAGAGTTGTGCCAGGGTAATGGATGCCGCCTTATCGAACGTTCGGGTCGAGCCGCGGCGCAGGATCACCTGCTCGATCGTGTCCTTGGGTTGTTCTTCATGCGGCAGCGGCTGGAGGCGAACTGCCTCACCGGCCAGAGCGGAAGATGGGAAGATGGGTTGCTTCCCGCGCCATTGAGTTACTTCCTCTTCGGACTCAAGCGAAGATGCGTCATGCATCTCGAACATGGCCGGGTACGCAACCTCATTCTCGGAAGGCGGGATCGTCTCTAGGCCGAGCACTGGAGCCTCTCTCGGGGATGGCAGCGGACTCTCCGATGTGTGCCCGATCGGCACCAGGCACAAGGAAACCTCACGCCGCGTATCGAGATCAAGCAAGCAGTTCACGTCGCCGTCCACGAACCCGAGCACGATCTCGGCAGGCAGTCCCGAAGCTGCAGAAACGGCCAGCATATTTGCCAGCAAGGTGCCGCTGTCCCAACCGAAATGGCGATAGGTGCGGGCCTGGTATTTCCAGGCGTTACGCCAATACGTTCCCGTGCAGACGATTGTGGCGGGTGCTCGTGCTACCGTGGGTTCCATCGCCGTCGCCTGAGCCAAATTTCCGCGATAATCACCCTTTCGCAGGAGCCGTAGCGCCACGTCCGCCGGATTGAAGTGATATACGCCCGCATCCAGGCCCGGGAGGTCGCCAGTCACGACGTACAGTTCGATCTCGTAGAGTGCTCCGGTGCAGGCTGCGGCGCGAAAGTAGATTTTTCCGGCGGGATGTTCTCGCTGTTTGGTAATTCCCGCCGAGAAGTACAGGATGCGCGCCAGGTCCTGGAGGGTAGGGACCGAATTGGCGCCCGACAAGAGCACGGGCTCCGAGATCGCCGACAGCCCGGCCACTCCTGTTTGCGGCACGTCCCGCGGCAACGGAAGCGGCTCTAGCGTTGGGTAGATTTTGAAAGGTAGCGGCCGATTCGTCCAGTCCAGGACGTGAGGATTGTTACGAATACTCCAATAGGAGTGCTTGGTGCGATCATGATACTTCCAAGTCGCTGTGACGTCGCGGTTCTTCATTGGTTGCTACGTCAAGACCAGCACCAGCTAGTGGCACCGGTGGCATGCCTTCCGGCGCGGCCTGGCGACGAACCTGCACCGGCTCCGCGTGCCCGACGAGATTACTCAGCGCATCTTGCGACACTCAAACGTGGCTGTGACGCAGGCTTGCTACATCAAGACAGCAGACACAGATGTGGTTGCGGCGATGCGCTCTCTCGAAAATGCACCTAATATGCACCTTGAGAGCCTCAAATCGTCGCAGAGAATGTAAAACTTTTAACCGACTCGAACAGTAAGTGCTTATGCGAAATGAACTTAAAACGACTGGCGGAGAGGGGGGGATTCTCAACCGCTGCCGCCGCAAATCATTGAGCTTAAAGACAAGTAGACAGTAAGGCCAATATTTTCTTATTCTTAAACGCTGTCTATTATGTCTCTATAGTCTCTACCGAGCCATCCAGTACCCTACAAAAACAGACACCAAACAGACACCAAATGCTCTGGATTCACTCTGGATTCACTTTCGACGGGTCTCTTTGCCACCGGAGCGGTGTTCCGCGACCCACGCGAGAACCTCCGATTTCACAAAGCGGAGATTCGATTGGATGCGAACGTAGGGTATCAGCCCCCGCTGAACATAATTATAGATCGTCTTAACGTCGATCCGCAGCAATTCCTCAACCTCTTTCGCCGTGAGCAGTTCCTGTCCCTCCTCAGGCGTCCCATCCTGACGAGCGGCCCCGGCCTCCAACGCGGAAATCGACCCGAAGACCTGCTCCGGCAGGACAAATTGAACCTTTTTCATTTGATTCGGAGGCAAGACGGACGCCGCACGGGACCGGACACGCTGGAGCACCTCTTTGTCCGGTGCCACGAGAAACACCTTTTCAAACCCGGCCGCAAGGCACTTCTCCGCATTTTGTAATTCATGGTCCGGAGAAGTCGTAACACAGATCTCACACGCAACAGGAACGCACCCGCGCTTCTCCAAGACGAGATCGACGATTCCCAAGCCGTCGAGCACCTGCTTTTCGATCGTCACCGTGTATCCGCGACTTTCCGCCCAGCGCCGTATAAGTTCCTGAAGATATTTGTGTTGCGGTCCGCCACGGCCCGGGACAGCCAGAGCGGCGGGCGGAGTTGTATGCACAATCGAGGACGCGCGCGCGCGCTTCGAGGCCGGCTTCGGTGTTGCAACCGCGAGCGGAGGTTGGATGTCCGCCGTTTGGGGTTGCGGGACTGGTGCTCCCGGCGTGGGCTGCGCAGTCTTTGGCGCAATCGCCGCCTCAACGAGTTCGCGTTCCGTGGCGTAGTGCTCCCGTGAAAGCGCAATGATCCGTTCGCGATGCTGTTGCGCAATGCCTCGCTCCATGGACGGAAGCGGAAGCGTCTTCAGATTGAAGTCGAACTCGGCCCGCTCCACGCGGCAGATGGCTTCGCCCACTTCAAGGTTCTGCAAATCCTTTGCGTCGAAAAACGAGAACCCGTCTGCGAGTCGCTTGGCATCGAAGTCGCCCAGGCGGAAGCAGACGCGCGTGTAGGGATTCGCGATCACGGCGCTCGCGACATCCGCGTCACGGCTCACCAGTTGCTGGAGTTCCTGGTGCGCGAGGATAAGGCCCAGGCGGTACTTGCGCGCGCCCGACAGGATCGCGGCCATCGAGGGCGTCACAAAATTGTGAAACTCGTCTATATATAGGTAGAAGTCGCGGCGCAAGGCGGCGGCGGTCTGCTGCCGGCTCATGGCAAGCTGGTGGAACTTGGAGACGAGGAGCGTGCCCAAAAGATAGGCGTTTTCTTCGCCAATTGCGCCCTGAGCAAGCTTCGCAAGGAAAATCTTCCCCTCGTTCATGATTGCGCCGAGGTCGAAGCGGTTCTCCTTCTGGGCCACCATGTACCGGATGAGCTTGGGCCGGAGAAATGTGTCGAGTCGCGTGAGGATCGGCCCTTGGGGCTTCCCGACAAGGAGCGGGAATGTTTTCTCCCAGTAGTACACGATCTCGGGGTCGCGGACGGTCGTGAGAAATTTTGTCCGGAAACCCGCATCGACGAGGAAGCGCCGGAGATCCACCAAGCTTCCGCCTTCAGAGCTTTCAAGGAAGGCGAGAACCGCGTTCCCCAGGACCGAGGTCATCTGGTCACCCCAACTCGTCGAAAGCCTGCGGAAGACGGAGACAAGATCGGAGCCCAGAAGATTCTTCTCGATCTCCGAGTGGGCTTTAAGGACATTGAAGCCGACCGGGTACGCTTCATCCGATGGATCGATGAGCACGACATCGTTGAAACGCTTCTCAGGAATGCGGCCCAGGATTTCGTCGATCAGATCGCCGTGCGGATCGAGCACCGCAAGGCCCTCGCCGTGTTCGATGTCCTGCAGAATGAGGTTGAGGAGCAGGGTCGATTTGCCCGTGCCGGAGGCGCCGATCACGTAACAGTGCTGCGACCGCGCTTCGGAACTCAGGGTCACCGGCGTCGTTTTTCCCGCGTGCACATTGTTGCCGAGAACGAACTGGTGGCCCTGGACGATCTGCGGAGCCGCCTTGGTCTTACACTCTTCGCGCTTCAGTTGCGGCACGCGGACGGACGCCGATGGCAGGTGCGCGAGCGAAGCCAATTCGTCCAGATTGAGAAGCATTCCGGAACGGCGGGAGCGCCGTGCCCGCACGTCTTCGGCGTGATCGTGATCCTCATATCCGTCGTTGGTGAGGGGAATGAATTCATTGCCCGCGCGATTGGCAAACTGCATGAGTGCGCCGCCGAGGGCTTTGGCGATGGTCCACGCCCGCGCTTCGGTATCTGAGAATGCGGCCACGCGGAGTACCGCCGCAAAGAGCGGTTGCGCAATTTTTTCTCTTGTAAGCGAAACCATTTCCGGCGCGTCAGCCAGGAACGAATGACCCTCACCGTCCGTCACGGCGCGCATCATGCTTTCGGCCCACGGGTGGCGTGTGGCCTGGAAGAGCACTTGCAGTAATCCGAGCTCGCCCGTGCGCAGGTCGGCGAGCGCCCCCGCGATGCCGATCAGGGGGTCCACATCAAAGCTGCGGAAGGTGCGGATCGGCAACATGCACTCGCGCGACAGGCCGAAGTCGACAATTACAGCCGCCTTTTGCTCATCCCACAGCCCTTCAAGGAACTGATCGTGGTCCGTGATCGTCGCTTCCGGAAAGTGGGCGAGGAGTTGTTGCGCAAGCTGCGCCCGGTCGGGTTCGAGGCACGCGAATTGGGTCACGATGGCACCTTCCGCGCCCACGACTTCAAACGCGATGGGAGAGGAAGCATACGTGAGGTTCACGAGCACGCGCTCGGCAGCATCTTTCGAGATCTTCGTGCCGGACGGGAGAGCCACATGGAACTCCACGAGAGGCTCTTCAGCGAAGAAAAGTTCGAGAGTGGATTCAGGTGCTTCATATATAGAGGGGTCCGGAAGAGCTGGCACCGGAGGAGGACGCTTTCCGAAGATGCCGTCAACGAGGCTGCTCAGCACGGTGGGCCTCCGGGCGTCATCGACGGCGGGACCCGGCACTGCGTAATGGAAGAGGAACGGCCGGAACGGCGGCTCCAGTTCCACCGGGTACTCCCAAACCTGCCAGCCCCGCCCGCGCCGCTCCCACTCGTAGAATTGCGCAGTAAGCCGTTCTTCGAGCGTGAGGGGAACGGGCTGCCCTGCGGGAACGATCTGTCCATCGCTCGGCATCGGGAAAACGCTATCTCTGGTACAGCTCCTGCATGATCGGCTTCCGCTCAAGTTCGCTCAAGGCGCGGACGCCCTTCGCCGTGAACAAGGGATCGATCACGTCCAGGACCGCCGAATGCACCATCGACTGGAACATGATGGCCGTGTCCATCTTGTAATACGTGGGCGGCTTGAACAAGCGCTCATAGAGGGGGCCGAACAGCGGGATGGCAAGCACCACATTTTCCAGATCGGTGCCGATCTTGCCTCGCCGGATGAGATAGCCGGCCAACGATAAGGCGCCGATAAAGCCGATGATTCCCCAATAGATGCCCGCGAAGAAACCCATCGCCTGTATGCAGATATTCATGAAGACGAAACCGGCAAACACAATGAGGAGCGCCCACAGAAGCCCCCATGATGGCGGGACTTCTGCAAGCCACCACGAGAAGAAGAAGCCGGTGCCGAAGGGAGCGGCACAGATGTCGAAGACAAGTCTGCCGCGCTTCACCCGCAGGTATTCCCTCCGGGCGGAGAGCATTCCGCCTTCCCGCCAATCGATGCGGGAGGTTGAGTATTCGGGGATTTGCTTCGGCGCGAGTGCCTGTTCCACGGCGGCATAGAATTCCATCGTGGAGGTCTGGAAGTTTTCAAGCGGATGATGCCAGTGGGAAATGACGTTAGATGCCTTGCCGAGTCTTGCCATGGAGCGCCCTCATCGTTCATTCAAACGCTGCCTGGAAAAAATTTGAACGAAGCAGCGAATCATATACCAGCGGACGGGATGCCGCCAACGTGCATGCGATCGCAGGTATCGCCCTGATTACGCATGCGTCCCGTTTTTGACGGGCGGATCGACTGACCAAGATTCTCTCAGTCCTCCCACAACCCCCATCGTGTGCCCGATCTTCCCAATCGGGGGGCTTCCTTCAGTGTGGAACCCTTTGTATAACGCGCGTGCGCCTAGAAATCCACAGGGGCGGGCAGATCATGACATGGTACGATTATGACAAATGAGCAACTCTGGGGGTGCGCCGCAAAAGAGAGCGAATACTCGCGCCAAAAGGCGTGGAGTAATTCGAAGCGCCACTTCCCGTTCCCGTAGCCGATCCGCAAAAAATCTTTCGATTCTGTACAAGCTGCCGCTCAAAGCGTCCCGAAGCGGATCTCTATTTTCGGCGTTTCCGTACCCAACCAAAATCTCGCCAGAAGCAATTGCACTATTTATCGCCTCGCATACAAAGCCAGGTGATACGGTCTTCGATGGTTTTGCCGGGAGCGGTACAACTGGAATTGCCGCGGTGCTCTGCGCGAGGCCAACCGAAACGATGCGCGAGCATGCAAGAAAATTAGGACTGAAAATCCGATGGGGACCCCGGCGGGCCGTGCTTCGGGAACTAGGCACCCTCGGTAGCTTTGTGGGCCAAACACTCTGTAACCCTCCGGACCCCGAGGAGTTTCGGCGAGAGGCCGAACGCATCTTGTCAGAAGCTGAGCGCGAGCTTGGCTGGATGTACGAGGCGCGCGATCCAGACGGAGGGACGGGAATAATTCGCTATTTGATTTGGTCCGAACTTCTCGAATGTCCGAACTGCGGTGAAGCAAATACTCTGTTTGACGGTTGCGTACGGCGGCAACCGGCCCGAATCAATTCTACATTCTCCTGCCCACATTGTTCGCGTAGAACAAGCGTTGCCGACATGCGACGGCTCACGAAGACTACGTTCGATGAGTTGAGCAAGGAAAGAATCACTGCCCGGATTCGCAGACCAGTGTGGCTGTACGGAATCACCGGCAAGCGTGAGTGGTCGCGCCCAATCAAAAAGTCTGATCTATCGCTTCTGACGCGCATCGCGCACGCTCCGTTGCCTTCAGATATTCCGCTCGCGAAAGTGCCCTGGGGCGATCTTTACCGCAGCGGCTACCATCAAGGCATAACCCATCTTCACCACTTCTACACTCGCCGAAATCTGATTGTGTTCGCCGCTTTGTGGCAGCTCGCGAGTTCATCACCGCTGCGAGATGCGTTGCGCTTCTGGTTACTGAGCTACAACGCAAGCCATGCGACGATCATGACGCGCGTCGTCGTAAAAAAGAATCAGCGCGATCTCGTGATTACAAGTTCCCAGTCGGGCGTCCTGTATATAAGCGGACTTCCAGTCGAGAAGAATCTCTTCGCCGGCCTTCGGAGGAAGCTAAAAACGATTCATGCCGCATTCACCGAGACGTACCGGCCTGACCGTTTCGTTCAGGTGGACCAAGGATCGTGCCTGCAGACAAACCTCCCGGATGGAAGCGTAGACTACGTGTTCACCGACCCGCCATTCGGCGGCAATATTCCATACGCGGAAGTTAATTTCATAAACGAGGCTTGGCTCGGAAAGTGCACAGATTCGCGAGAAGAGGTCACAATTAGTCGAGTCCAAGGTAAACACGTGAGCGATTACCAGGCGCTTATGACGCAGGCGTTCCGTGAGGTCCATCGTGTCCTGAAGAAAAACGGCAAAGCGACGGTGGTCTTTCATTCGTCTTCGTCAGAGGTTTGGAATGCTCTTTGCCACGCCTACACAGAAGTCGGCTACAGCGTGGAAGTTGCGAGCATCCTCGATAAAACTCAGGGAAGTTTCAAGCAGGTCAGTACGAACGGCGCTGTGAAAGGCGACCCTCTGCTTCTATTGGGCAAGCGGCCTGTTCGGCGTGCAAGCTTGCCTCGAGCGGTAGCGCCCGTGATGGAAGAATTGCTTGAGCTCGCGCGCGCGTCTTCTGATCGAGCCGAGCAGACGCCACAACGGCTGTACTCGCGATTCGTGACGCACTATTTGACGCGTGAGCAGAGCGTCCCGTTGAATGCAGACGAGTTCTATCAACTAGTCGCATCAGAATCCTCATCCAATGCCAGACCTCCTGTCGAGTAGTCAGATAGGTGACGCCCGATCCAGCGCCGCACGCTACGAAGGCACGCTCAATTCGGGCCGGCGCAAGGCGCTAGGTCAGTTCTTCACGGGATTGCCTCTTAGTCGTCTTTTAGCGGCAGTCGCCATCGATGATGCTGTGTCAACAGTTATTGATCCGATGGCTGGCCACGGCGATCTTCTGGACGCGGTTGCCGAACGAGCAGCTCTCAGCAACGGTCACATGGAACGGTTACAGGCCATTGAGATCGATCCACCGACGGCCGATATGTGCCGTCAGCGTCTGGAGAGCTGGAGCTATCTGGTCAATCACCTGTTGATACGCGCAGGTGATGCGTTCGATCCGCGTGCATCAGACGCATACCTCACCAAAGGATACGACCTTGTAATCACAAACCCGCCGTACGTTCGGTACCAGACCCTGGCGGCGCAAAACGGCGATGTGCCCCAACTCTCGCCAGATGAGATTCGGCGACATTTGGGAGAAATCGTAGGAGCCCGCGTTCCGCCCGAAGAATCGCTAATCTGGGGGGCCATCATCGAGAAATATTCGGGACTTGCTGACCTATCGGTACCGGCATGGATATTGTGTGCCGCGTTGGTCCGTTCCGGCGGGGTATTGGCGCTGGTTGCTCCGGCAACGTGGCGCTCTCGGAATTACGGGGACGTAATTGAATACCTACTGGCAAAATTTTTCCGTCTAGAATACCTGATCGAGGACACGCAACCAGGATGGTTCTCCGACGCGCTCGTTCGGACGCAGCTGGTAGTCGCACGTCGCCTGACACTCGCCGAGGCTCGCGTACCGCTATCCGAGCGGCGAGTGAGCGACGCAGTAGTAGTGACCGTCAAGGTGTCGCCATCAGCAAGCGGAAACGACAGTTTGGTCGGTTCATCATTCCCAGATGAAAACCCTGAAGGGGCGTTTTCCACATGGTTGCGGGAGACCCGTCGCGGGAGGCGAACCGAAGTGCAAGGGCTCGTTTCGCAATTGAATCCTCTCTCGGCTGTTTTGGAAGAAACAATAGCTTCCGGTCGTCGGCGGAGCTGGTTCCGCAGTCTTGAACTCGGTGCCGGTGCCGGTCCTTTATTTGAAAAAGAACAACAGTCACCGCTTAGCGCGGTTCCGGCCGCAATCCGACCGGTATTCGAATCCGTAACGCCAGTCAACCTTGCTCTGCCGGACGTACTAGGACTGTCGATCAGCCAGGGCTTGCGGACTGGTTGTAATGGCTTCTTTTATGCGGATCGTGTTGACGGAGCGGGCGGCGCCATCCGCATACGCCTAAGCGCGCTATTCGATAACGAGGAACTCGTAGTCCCCGCTGGATGCCTTATGCCGGTGGTCCGACGACAATCGGAGGTGACAGGTCCAATAAACGCAGCACAACTTACTGGGCGTGTCCTCGACTTGAGTGGGTGGGTACTGCCTGAAGACTCAGAAATCGTTGAACGCGCGAGACACCTTTATGAGCGCGAAGGCATTCCAGTTCCGAAAGTGATGCCGCTCGAATTGGCGAACTTTGTCCGACGCGCGGCCGAAATGGTATACACGAGTGGTCACGAGGCAAAGCGCATCCGCGAGCTATCTGCCGTAAAGACAAATGTACGCACGACAGGAACCGATCGCTTTCCAAGATTCTGGTACATGCTTCCGGCCTTTGCGAGGCGTCATCGCCCCGATGCATTTGTACCGCGGATAAACCAAGGCATTCCGTGGATCGAGATGAATGACGATCCGCCCGTGCTGATCGACGCGAATTTCTCGACGATCTGGAGCGAGTCATCGGCCTGGACGCGATTTGCTTTCCGCGCCTTCTTGAACACCTCCTGGTGCCGAGCATGCATGGAGGCGCTTGGTACGCCACTAGGGGGAGGTGCGCTCAAACTCGAAGCCGCACAACTCAAACGGCTGCCGATTCCCGCAGTAAGCGCGACGGAACTGGCGATGCTCGATGCGGAAGGTCGGGCGTTGGCGCCTACGGCGACATCCGTGTCAGAGGCAGTAGACCGTTTTGTTCTCGCAAAAATTACCGGCGTTCCGCAGTCTGATTCCAGGATCGGCGAGTTGCTCAAAGGTCTAAAGTCACTATCCGACGCGCTCTGTCGCGGCCGGCAAAGGAACGGAGCATGACATCCTCTTCTCTTGCGGCGGCGAAAAGTCTGATTGCGCGGTGCAGCCAACTACGCGCAGACGGCCGCACGGAAGCTGTGCTGCGTGCGGAATTTCAGTCATGGCTGCGACAAGTCTTTCCTGATCCGGCAGATGAGGCGTGGGTCAATCACTACTCGGAAGGTTCTGAAGCCCACACGAGGATTGGCACTGCGGCGGGCGCCACCGCGAACCGCTTCATCGACAATCTCATTCGGTCAACCGTTATCGAATACGAAGCTGATCTTAGGAACACCGGACTTCGTGACCACGGCCGAGATCAGGTACGCGAGTACATCGCCGGCACCGTTCGCGCGGGCACGCTGATATCGCAGGCCCGAGGAATTCTTTCCGACACTGTTGAGTGGTGTGTGTTTGACGCAGACTTGGCGGCGGGTGTCCGGCCAGAAAGCTGCACGGCAGCGGATATCACTCTTCGTGAAATAGAGTCGTTCGAGTTTACCGTCCCGAGCGACGACAATGCCCGCCTGTTTGTCGCTTTTCTCAAGAAACATCTCGCGCGCGAGCAGTCACGCGCTCTTACAGCAACAAATATCACTGGCGACCTTGGCTTGGAGAGTTTGCCGTACCGCCGTCATGTAGATGTCCTGCTGCGAATGGTAAACAATGGCCGCGCGACTGATTCATCGATCGCGCTTGCAACAGATTTGTGGTCGCGCTTTGTTGATGGCCTTGAGCAGGCGCAAAGCGGATTCCGCGCCGCCATGTACGTGGATGAAATGTATGTCGCTGTTCTGGCCCGACTTCTCGCCGCAAACGTTCTTGAGACGAAGGCTATTCTGAGCGACGACAGAGGACTGTCAGAGATTCTCACCGGCAATTACTTCGCGACTAAATTTCGACTGAAGAACATGGTCGAAGACGACTATTTTGGCTGGGTGCTGCGCGAATCGCATCTGTCGGAACTGATGCCAGTCGCTCGCGAGATCCAACACGACTTGTACGCTTACGACTTCTCGACACTCGAAGAGCACGATCTTTTCGGTCGCTTGATGGCTCAGCTTGCGCGACGCAGTCAAAGGAAATTGCTTGGGCAGGAGTGGACTCCGACTTGGCTTGCGCGGCAGTTGGCCGCGCGCTGCCTTGATTCAATTCCGGAGGGAGAGCGTCCGCAGGTCGTGGATATGTGTTGCGGGTCGGGTTCGATTTTGGCGGAAATAATCAAAGAGCAAATTCGACGACAGGCAGCAACAACGCTGGATGACCTCGTGAGTGTCGCCACTGGGTTTGATATCGATCCTCTCGCCGTGATACTTGCAAAGACCACTTGGGTCGTAACACTTGCGTCCCGGCTGCAGAACGCCCAGGCTGACGTAATCATTCCCATCTACCACGCAGATTCCCTTTTTGCGATCACACCAGTCAGCGCGGTGCCGGCGCCTGGAGAGGAAGCTGATCTTGCCATCGAGCTCGATGGTCACACCGTGACGCTTCCGGCGGAGTTGATTCATCCTGAGTTCCGCGGATTATTTGACGACGTGGTGGATTGGGCCTACGACGAGGCGCGCGCTGCGGCTAAAGGAGAGACTGGCAACATAACCGAAGAACGAGCGACGCTTCTCATCGACAGCCTTGCCGGAACGCACGCGATTTCGGTTAATGAGCCGCTAAAGTCGAAAATCGTGGAGGCGACCGTTCGATTGGCTCAACGGATGGCCGATCTCGCTGTGGCGAACCGGAACGGCATCTGGGCGTTCATTCTCCGCAACACATACCGCCCAGGTCTTTTGTTCGGCCAATTTAATGGTCTTGTTTCAAATCCTCCGTGGCTCGCCATGAGCCAATTAGGCGACAATCCCTACAAAGCCCAACTCTCGAATAGATCCCTTCTCTACGGGATTAAACCGTCTGGCGCCTCCCACCTCCACCTGGAACTTGCGACTACGTATCTCATCCATGCGATTGACCGATATCTGAGACCTGGCGCCGCCGTCGCTTGTCTGGTCCCCGGCACTATTTTCAAAGGCCATCACCAGCAGAAATTTCGTGATGCCGCATATCTCGCGAGCCCCAGAAGGGTTCCCTTTGAACTTCAAGAGGTATGGGAAGTGGCCTCGGGAACGTTCAAGGTGCGCTCTGCCGCGGTTGTCGGAGTAAAGCGCCGACTTCCAAGCGAAGTCCACTCAGCAATCAAGGGATTCCACGTGGATCAGTCTGGACTTTCAGAGGTGGGTTTCACGGTTCTTCGACGCGACCGGCGGACGGCGTGGGCGCTGAGCGCAACGGCATCTTCGACAGTCGTCGGTGCGACTGAGTCGGTGCCTCCACAGGGAGCAGACCTCATGCCCCGAACTGCTGTGTGCGTAGAAGTCGTGGACCGGACAGGCGCCGAATGGCGAGTGAGAACTCCGGCGCCCACCAGCCCGTTGTACTTCGGGATAAAAGACGCAAAGCAGCTCAAGGGCCAAACCTTTCCAGGTTTCGTTGCGCCGCGTTTTCTCTTTCGGATGGTTCAGTCTCTGAACCTCCTGCCTTTTTTGTGTGTCGAACCATTTGCGCCCGTTGCGCTCCCTGCGCGGCGGCAGCCTTCGGGCGAATGGCAGATGCTCGACTCAGGCGAAATTCGGACTCTGGGTTTCCGGCAGACCGCATTACGATTTCAGCGGATTGACGATTCGATAGCAACGAGCAGGGCGGGAAAGCCGCTGGCTGAGAGGATTAACGAAAGGAACAAACTCACGATCCAGGTTTTTCCGGAAGGGCATTATCTCGTGCTGAGCGGCGCTGGCGGCGGAATCGCATGCGGGGCTTGCATCCCTGTAAACAGTTATAAGGACACAGTTCTCGATCAGACGCTCTATTGGCGACTGGTATCAACGGCGACCGAAGCGTGGTATCGTGTCGGGCTTTTGAATAGCGCCGCGCTTACCGAAGCGATCCGAGCCTTCAATCCAGAAGGCGAGTTCGGCGCCAGGCATGCTCACACCCTGCCGCACCGCTTCATTCCCGCGTTTGATTCCCACAGTGACACTCATCAAGAAATCGCGCGGCTCGCAAAGGCGATAGCAAACCGCGCGGGGAACCTAATCACGCAGCAGCCGGCGCTCGGTGATCCAAACAAGACAATCGCGTCGCGCCGGCGGAAGCTGCGGACACTGCTGCGGGAATCTCCGGAATTCCGTCGACTGGAGGAACTTGCTGAGATCGTGCTCGGCACCGCAAACACGTAAACGATGGAGCTCCTTAGAAAAACAATTACAAACCCCGCCGACCGCAAACTCGACAATGCTGATAAAACGATGCCCTTTGCAAAGAACCGGCATCCTCACAAAGCCTCAACCTACAGGGATGAGTGGTCATTCATCCAAGACACTACGCTCCGCGAGAACATCGCTTATCAGCTTCAGTATCTTGAATTCATGATCCATTTGTACAATGACTACCAAATTTATCTCACGATTGAATCGTTGCTCTGCAAGGACCTCATGGTGGCCATTGCGGGAATCGTTGAAGCCGCACTCTTTGACATAATCTTGTCGGCCCGAAAGGCTGAGGGGCTATCGTTGGATAATCGGACCGACTTCACGGCCTTGCTCGGCCAGGCGTATCACGATTACGGCCTGATGGATCGGCACCTGTGGCATTTTTTTCATGATTTGCGGAAAGTGAGGAACAACGTCCACCTTTGCGCCGCAGATTTTCGGGAGCACACCGCCTATACCGTCGATCAGGTGAATGATTCCATCACAATGCTCGAAGAGTTCAGGTTAAGGATTAAGGGGACAAATTAAGAGTCGAATCTGCTGCGGCGGCATTCCGCATCGGCCATCGTTAGGGCATTTGCAGTGTCGGTCTTCTCGGTTTATCGTGATTAGAAACATGGCCAAACATAAAAGCTCAGCGGCTGATAGCATCAAGTGCCCGGAGTGCGGTGCGGTGATTCCGATCACCGAAACGCTCCACCATCAGCTTGCCGAGCAGGCAAAGGCTGAGCTTCAGGAACAAATCGCACAGGAACGGAAAGCTCTCACGGAGAAAGAGCAAGAGCTCAATAAGCGGGACGCTAGCCTGGCATCCGCCGAAAAGGACATCGAGAAGCGCCTCCAAGAACGGCTTGAAGCCGAGAAGAAAAAGCTTGGAGAGGCAGCGCTGGCAAAGGCGCGAGGAGAAGTGGCGGTGGAGTTTGCTGATCTCCGCGCCGATGCTGAAGAGAAGGCCGAGAAATTAAAAGAGGCGCAAAAAGCTGAGTTGGCACTGCGGAAGGAAAAGCGAGAGCTCGAAGAAGCGAAGCAGAATTTACAGCTAGAGGTAACACGCACCCTCGATAAGGAGAGGGAAAGAATTCGTGAAAAGGCTTTTCAAGACGCCCAAGAAGACCACCGCCTAAGGGACGCCGAGAAGGATCAGAAGCTGAAAGATATCCTGCGGGTGAACGAAGAACTACGACACAAATTGGAACAGGGATCACAGCAGGCTCAAGGTGAGGTGCTAGAGCTTCAGCTCGAAGAAGTACTCAGAGCCAGTTATCCCATGGACGACATCACGCCAGTCCCCAAGGGCATGCATGGTGCAGACGTTATCCAAACGGTGCGCACAAGGACCGGCGCACTTTCCGGCTCGATCATTTGGGAATCGAAGCGAACAAAAGCCTGGAGCGATGGCTGGATTACTAAGCTAAAGGACGACCAGCGCACGGCCCGAGCCGATGCGGCGGTGATCGTAACTGATGCGCTGCCGAAGGATCTGGATGGATTTGGCCTTCGAGACGGAATCTGGATTGCGCACCCACGATTTGTGATTGCAGTCGCTACAGCTCTTCGTGTCACCCTCAGCGAGGTGGCGTTTGCAAAACGAGCTTCGGAGAGCAAGAACGAAACAGTCGAGGCCGTTTTCCAATACCTAATCGGCCCGGAGTTCCGACAGCGAGTCGAGGCAATCGTCACCACATTTGTTGATCTGAAAAAGGACCTTGACGAAGAGAAAAGGATCGCCGTCCGACGCTGGAATAAGCGAGAGAAGCAGATCGAACGGGTCATTACAAACACTAGCGGGATGTATGGTGATTTACAAGGCTTGATTGGCGGGTCCATGGAATCAATTCCATCTCTCGAAGCTCACCCTGAGGAATCATCAGAACCTGCGGAGCTTGATGTGCCTGAGCCAGACGAACCGGCCGAACCGTTAAAAGAGGACATTCCGTTCTGATTAGTTACGGCGCCGCGAACACGGTCATTATGCAGAACCTGCAATCGGCTGGACGAACTCGACCAGGAGAAGCTAACACCGTTGCTCCGCCTGAAGTATTTCAACTCCATTGCGGACGCCATTGCCGACCTCTGCGGCCTGAAGAGATAAGCAATGTATTCGTGGGATTTCAAAAGTATCTGTACCAATCGGCCGCGTGAGGCCGACTCGCCTGATCTGCCACAGTGGCGAATTGGCCCCAAACATTAGGCGAAGCTAATTCTATCGCCAGAGATCCACTTCAGGAATAGAGGCTCTTTGCGCTGCGACGATATGAGGAACACCTTTTTTCTTGCCCTTGTTAAAGCCACCAGGAAACTGCAAACGTCTTTGTCGGATGTCCCCGGTCGACTGAGAAAATAGAGGTCGTCAAAGTGCGTAATAAACACAACATCCGCCGACAGCCCTTTTGAGCCCTGGATTGTAGTAGCCCTGATCGACAATTTTCGCAGGCCGGGATTGCCAACGCTCTGATTGCCAATATTCAATTCGTCGCTCAGCACATCTAACGTCATCTTATGCGGTTCAATCCCAATTTCCTCCAGCAGGCCAATATCATCCTCCCCAATAGGTTTGTCATCGCGTACTTTCCTCAGCACGGCCAACATCCGTTTGGCGTGTTTCTTGCACTCCGAGGAGACGAGATCGCAAAACGGTGGCGCATCCTCCCGATTGCTTCGTTCGAGTGTCGCCTTGAAGTCAGGCCTCTTCATCAGGAAGTCCGCAGCTATACGCCAGCCCAGATTACTTTTCTCATCCTTCAACAGAACCCTGAGGCCATCCAGTAAAGTGGGATCTCTTTCCTCATCCTTCTCAACGAACTCCACATTCCGAAAGCCTTTCCTCTTCAATGCCTTCGCGACCGTGCGTGACTGTACTTTCGTGGGCGAGATTATCAGTACAGAAAATGTTCCCTTGATGGATGCGGCGACCTCGGCAAGCTGAGACCCAATGAACCAAGGGATCTGTGCCGCAAACTTTTGGGCATAGGATATGCTAGAAAATCGCAGACTTTCTTTGTCTTTCTCTTCATCATCAAAATACTGGTACGGCTTTGCGATCCGTCCAGTCAACAGGTTGTTCTTCATAGCGGCTGCCACAACGTCGTTCGCGGCATCAACAACAACACGCGTACACCGCGAGCACAGGGGCAGATTGAAGCGTTCATACTCCGAATCATGACCGTCATGACGATCCCTGATGTGTTTAGCGCTAGCGCTCTTGAACTCATACAAAGCTTGATCGTCATCGCCCGCCAAGAGAATGGGACTTCGCTGACTCAAAAGATCAATCAACGACACCTCCAGTTGATTAAAATCTTGGAACTCATCGACGACGATTTGTTCGTAGGACGGGATCGTTTCCGGGTGTTCTTCTAGAAACTTGACTGCTGCAAAAACGATATCGGAGTATCCATATGAATCATCGTAATATTTTGTTCTCCGCTTATAGAACTCAATGTGCTCATTGTCGTCGTCGCGAGAGTAAAAAACCCTGTCGAAATCTACGTCTTGTGCAGCCAATAGCGCGAGATCGCTCCTGATGAGTCCAGAGAGTTTGGGGAATATATTGATGGCTTGCTTCTTCCCCAGCCGTGCCAGCAGAGATCGTGCAAAGCTATGGAGTGTCCTAACCTCTGACATCCCATATAGGTCTAACGACAGATCCTCGACGAGCGCATTAACAAAAGTTAGAGTCAGAGACGATTGTTTGTCGACAAGGACTTTTTTGAAAAGATACGTCTTCCCGGTACCTGGACCAGCGACAACGACTTTCTTTCTCGCTGAGGAGACAAGGATTTCCTGCACATGCCTATCGCGCTCTCTCTTTGCGGCGTCATATTTATCTGTGGGTTGCGTCTCGCTGTTCATAACGTAGAGATTACACCTCAGGACAGCAGTTGCCATCCTTTGTATGCAAACCGGAAGGTAGTGCTTTCGCCGGAGAACCGATATTATCCTCCTTCGTCCTTATAACAATACCAGCGCGGCGCTTTTTGTCGAGTCAGGTTTTCCTCTTAAAGGCCGTGCAAATTCTCCCACCTTTTTAGCGGAATCAGAACGAGTATGCTGGTACCAACGGAATCGGTGATCGGCGAGTTCTCTCAAGCTGACTCAGGAGGCTCCCTATATGGCGACCACGGCCATTATGGAGAACCTGTAATCGGTTGTCTCGTCAGAGGATCAGGGCACGCGTGAGTTATTGCTATCCGCACGTTATAGTACGGATATGGAAAGAATCGACGAGATCGACCGCAGGGAATTAATCGACTATTACCTTGAAGGTGAGCGGTGGAGAAAAAACGTGAACATTCCCGCCGGGCGGGGTGTTTTGAATTGGGAGGACCCAAACGCGTTAGACGATTGGTTGAAGGGCAACAATTATAAGCATGGCATCATCACTGGCTTTAAGCGATGGGTGTATGTCCGACTCACAAAGGACGACTTGATGGACTGCGCGATTGTCAATACTATTTTTCCCAACACTAGCCAACGGCTCGGGGATCATGCCATTACGCCCGACCTACAGGAGTGGGAGCCACCGGAAGACAAAATATGGTACGAACCGCTGTCGCAGGGAAAGGTCGACGAGCGATTTGCTGTCATCTTACGCCCGGCCTGCAAGAGTGAGAGAGACCAGAAAGCGAAGCTGTACGTCGAGGATGGCAGCGGAAGAATGACATGTTATTTCCGCGCTCTTATGAATGGTAACAAAGAATCGCAAATGACTGGCTATCTCGGGCTAGAGCCAGACGTGAAAAGCGATTTCGTGACAAACAAGTTCAGTGAATTTGTGACGCAACAGCCCCACTTCCCGATGTGAGCGCATCAGTCGCCGTTCGGCGTGGTGGGAGGGATGAACTCGTTCAGCAACTGTATATACCTTGCTTGTAGCTCGTCGGGTAAGGAAGCGGTGCCCCGCATGAAAAGAACCGAGGAGAGACCATGTGCATAAAAAAAGGCCGCATTTCAGGGAAATGCGGCCTTGGATTCGAGAATGGGAGTCAGTCAAATGTGCGGTGAGAAATCGAACGGCCAGGACTGCTGCCAGTCCTCCATCGGCATGTTTATCGAATTCAGTGCCGCGCGAACCCGATCGAGCCAGGTTTCATAGGTTTCATGCATGTTAAAGAATTGGCGTCGATCGTGGCCGGGATGCCTGACGTAGAAAGGTCGGAAGCTAGGGCACTCCTGATACAAGACATTGGGACTCAGTGATATCTCCGAGCCGCTCATAGTGGTCAGGAGTGACTGCTTTAATTGTCCAGCTGGCTTGAATATCTAGATCTTCGTCAATAAAGCCACGACTCGTTTCCTCCAGCCAAAACAGCGCAAGCCTTTCGGCTTGGTGTCAGATTCGTGGGCGTGCGGCTTCAATTGCGTTTATTACTTCATCAACAATTTGGTTGGCAGCAATGCTGCTTTTGGTTTCTTTGTAGGCATCGGCATAAATGCAGCCCTGCAAATCACTGGTGGTCAACTCATCGTACAATGGAGTGTATTTCTTCACCAGTTCGGCAGTGATGCTTTCGTAATCCATATTCCCTCCACCGAAGACAGCAACTCAGGCACGGGCATGATATCCCGTGCCTTTGGGTTAAAGTAATCTGCCGTTAAACGCTCTCTTTGCGAAATGATACAGCAGGCTACAAGCCGTGGCGGCGGATGATGTCGATCATCCGCTCAAATTCCCTTTGCCTGATCTTTGCCCTGATCGTCCCATAGAGGCGGCAGCAGGAATAGAAAAGCAAAGGCGATAGACAAAGCACAGCGGTTCGTCGCCAAGACATACTGCCTCCTTTCGAAGATTTGGGGCCGGGTTAGCGCCCCGTAGATTTGGATCACCCCTTCAGTTGAGCGCAGCGAAGAACTGTCCGAGTTTCGCGGTCGCTTTGAACTGCGGAACGGGGTCCAGAGTCTTGAGCGCCGTCGTGAAGGCGTTGGTGAGGCTCCAGATGGTCCGAGGTTGGAACTCCGGATACTGCGGGTCGAAATAGTGGTCATGCACGGCGCGGACGAGGTGTTTCGGGGCTTCGAGATCCCCTTCCACGAACGCGCGGTAGATGATGAGCTTCGCCTGGTCGTCGGTGAGCTGACTTTGACGCCACCCTTCGATCTGCTTGCGCATCGGCTCGAAGTTGCGCTGCATCCGGCCAAGTCCGATGTCGATCGCGTCCGCAAGGACGAAGTGCTTGGAGTGTTTGGCGAGCACGGGCGTGAAGTCGCCGTGGAACGCCATGTTGTCGCATACGAAGACGCGGTAGCCTACGGTCAAACCGAGGCGCATGGATTTGTCGTTGGCGTTGCGGATTCCGAGGGAATACCGCGCGCCGTCCATTCCGGCTTCGAGGTCCATCACCCCGAAGAGCTTCATGCCGTCTTCGGAGACGGCGTATTCGTCGCGGACGACGTTGATGTGGCGGAAGGACAAGCCTTCGATCACCTGTTGAACGAGATCGGCGTGTCCGATGGGTTTGAACGTGTCAGTGGGTTCTGGGGGCAGAATCACCCCAAGCTGTTCGCGCGTGAGCTTGTCGGCTCCGGCGTGCGCCATTAAGCCTTCCATGGTTTCTCTCCTTTTTCGGTTGTGAAAGTACAAATAGGGCTTGAGCGCCCTCTCTTACCTAGGAGATTTGGGGCAAGAGAGGATGTTCAGGCGGCAGCTTGTAATGAGGATGGTTTGAGAATTGTTGGATCTTTGGCGTAACGCTTATGACATTCCCGGGAGAGTGTGATTCCGTTTTCGAGCGTGAAACGGAGGCGTAAAAAAGTTGCGCACGGAAAGATACGGTCACCCAAGAAGTTCGGTCTCTTGTCCCGATTCGGGCCACCGGCTGCGCAACGGAACTGGTCACGGGTTCCGAATCCTTTCGTCGGCCTCTCAAAGGAATGGCGGCCCGTTAATTGGCTACGCCACCGAGAGGCCGGCGAAAGGATTCGGTTTACTCGCTCGACTTCAAACTGGCATCCGGACTAACCTGCTCTTCGGCCAGGTATGCCATGGCCGTGGCCATCGCGTCGAAGAGGGGCATGCGCCAGTGTTCCGGCTGCCAAGCCTTTCGCTGCGGCGGTACTTGCGCGGCAAGCTGGGGAAACCACTCGCCAATTGCCTCGGCAATCTGATCTTTGGTCACTCGTCCGTGCTGACGAAAAAATACCTCCAGCTCTCGCGCAGTTACAAACGCAACGGTGATGACCGATTGCTTGGCCTCTGCCTCAATTGCACTCAATAGCTCTTGGGTACGCGGATGGTCCCGTCTGCTGCCCGAACTGATGCTACGCAATACGAGAACCGACGGGCGATAGGCTTTCAGCATGCTCGTGACTCGGGGGCCCGCCGTTGGGCTGGGTCCAACCATTTTTACGCCCCAATCCAGGAGATGGGTGGGTGTCTCGAAGACGGTGTACGCAATCCTACGTGGCCTCACGTCGAAAGCTATGAGACGGATGATCCTTTCTTTCATCACGCCAGTGGGTTTTCGAATGTCTCCGAACTCTTCCGCTCCGAGAGCCATTCCAGTTTGCGCGCGGTCCCTGTTGCATGACGACCCTTCCCACTGGTCTCTTGCAGTCCTCGCTCCAATTCGGAGAGCCGTTCCTCAATGTCTTGCTCGACCGCATCTCGGAGTCCGGCAAATATCTCGGATATCGGAATTCGAAATACGATCTCGTATCCGAGAGCAATCAGGAGCGGGGGCTGCGCGTGAAACCGCTCATGGCGCGAAATGGGACCTTCATCCTGGTATCCCAGAATGCGACCAAGGTCGCGCTGGCTGAGTCCGGTTTTCTTGCGATGAGTACGTAGGTAGTTTGTCAACCGATCGGTCATCTGTAGATTTACAAAGAACCAAAATAATTTCGACCTTTTGACTAAGGGTAACAAGCACCATAAATCCGCCGCTAGGAGGATGAATCGGACGGATGGGCAAGTGTCGCGGGCTTTCCAACGCAGTTGTCCACAGACGAGAAGTCGCAGACGCAGACAATCTGGACAACGGGCGTCCAGCGATTGGGGAAAACAGGTGGGCATCATGGGCTTACTTTGAAAGAGGCATCTTCGACGGCAAGAAAGCCCACCTTTTCGGCCAGAGAGGAAGGGTCAATAATAACCTCCTCATGCTCTCGGAAAAAAAGCCCAACAATTCCTCAATCGCTGAAGCCGTGGATAAGGAGCAAGAGGGCGCGCAAAAGATTCGTCGCGCTGAGCTCCTCGCACTCTTTCGCATCCTCATGAAGGAGCCGCCTCCCGGGCACGACTTCCGCACGTGCCCGATCTGCAAGGAATTCGGGATCACCTCGATTTGACTCGATGGCAAGTTTTCGTACAGTAAGAAGGAAAGGTCGGCATATACAAACCAAATTCTTACCAATCCATGCATCGATATTTTGCGTACTGCCGCAGGTCTTCGGAAGATCAAGATCATCAAGTGCTGTCGGTGGAATCGCAGCGGATGGAAGTGAAGCGATACGCGGAACGAGAAAATCTGCAGGTCGTCGCGGTAAAAGAAGAGGCTAAGAGCGCCAAGGCTCCCGGCCGTCCGGTTTTTGACGCAATGGTCGCGAGCATTGAGCGGGGCGAAGCCGACGGCATCCTCGCGTGGCACCCGGATCGACTCGCACGCAACGCGCTCGACGGTGGTCGTGTTATTCATCTCCTCGATACCGGAAAACTGGTTGATTTGAAATTCCCCACGTACACGTTCGAAAACACGTCGCAGGGCAAGTTCATGCTCGCGATCATGTTCGGCCAGTCGAAGTATTACGTGGACGCCTTGAGTGAGAATATCCGGCGGGGCAACCGCACCAAGCGCGATAAGGGCTGGCTGCCGGGGCGCGCTCCCGTGGGCTATCTAAACAGCCGGTCAGAAGCGGGAGAGAAGAATATCATCCCAGACCCGGAGCGCTTCCCGGTCTTGAAACAGCTATGGACCATGTTCCTCACGGGCGGTTACTCCGCCCCGCATCTCTTGCGCATTGCCACAAACGATCTGGGACTGCGGACGCCCAGACGGAAACGGAGCGGAGGAGGGCCGCTCAGTGTCGCCGGGATTTACCGCGTCCTGGCTAACCCGTTCTATGCGGGCCATATCACTTTTAACAGCCAGTGGTATCCCGGAAAGCACGAGGCGATGATTACGGTCGCGCAGTTCGAACGCGCACAGGCGTTGCTTGGAAGGACGAATGCAGCCCGTCCGAAAAAGCACGACTTCCCTTACACGGGGATCATGCGATGTGGCGCCTGCAATTGCAGCATCACCGCCGAAAACAAAGTCAACCGGTTCGGGAGCCGGTATGTGTACTACCGCTGCACGCATAAGAGTCGAGTGAGAGCGTGCCGGGAGGGAAGCGTGGAAGAGCGGGACCTCGAAAAGCAAACCGTCGCATTCTTGGAAACTATTTATTGTGACGAGAAGGAGCTTAAAGAATTCCTGGCGATCATCGAAGCGGAACAAGCGAAGGAAGCAAGCACTGGCACTGGCACACAGTTCACGTTACACAAAACGTTAGAAAGCTGTGCTCGAAACATTGATAGCCTTACGAAGATGCGCTATCGGGAGCTCATCAGTGACGATGAATTCACGCGCCAGCGCGCAGCGCTTATGCAGGAGCGGACCAAGCTAAACCAGCGCATCGAGCAACTGAACGGCGAACAATGGATCGAACCCTCGCGGAATCTCTTTTTGTTCAGTAACCGTGCGATTTATTGGCTGACTCATGGCACAACCACCCAAAAACGAACTATCCTCGCCACCATTGGTTCGAACCCTACGCTAATGGCGAAACAACTCAGTATTCATGCGGCTCAGCCGTTCTCAATCCTGCAGGAAAATCGTTCGTTTACTACCTTGTGGACCATCGTCAATGATGTTCGAACCTTTTTCCAGACAGAATCTGACATGGTGATCCCGCTCTTGCCTGATCCGGCTACGCGAAACGCCGCCGCATAGCTATCGTGATTCATCGTAACGCATTCCCTTGCTGCGGGAACCACCTTCGGAAGTCGCGGCCACAGATTAGTCGCTCCGTTGTAATTCTCATGGTACGCAAATTCTCCTGCTCTGCAAGATGGGCAGACTGTCCTCTCACTGGGGCCTGGCGGAACCTGAGTGGTCCACAGCGTCGGCCAAACGCTGCGGGCAGCGCGCCTCTGCATGGGATGGTGTGTATCCAGCCGATCATGCGGAGGCTATACAAACTAACGCTGTGACCCAGTATGAACTACAAGCCCGCCGTGCGGAATGTCCAAGAGCTTATCGAGGACTATGTACGGGACTTTGGCGTAACCTTCGAGGATGCGGAGCGCATCACCCTCGTTGTACGAAGGACTTCTGTGATCTCTTCGAGAAGCACGGCGGAGACGAGGGACGTGGAATATTTGCTTACCCCTCGCTCAGCAATTCCTTCCCAACCAGCATACTCGGTCTGTTCCCGCTGAAAAGGTGGAAGAACTTGCGTGAATAGCAAGAGTGAGAGAGTAAGGCGACGCATGCAGCCAAATCCCGACCAGACTGACCGCGATACCCCAGAAGAGGCCCGCGAAGAAACCAAGCGTCCACATGCATATTGCAATGACGCCAAACGTAGCGAAGGCAATGAGGAGCGCCCACAAGAACCCGTGCGCGAGCCGCAGATAGATCTGGTGGTTCGGCAGGCTCACCAGATCGACTGGGGCAAACACTGGATAGAATTCCTTGGCGAGAATCTCGGCATCTTCCATGCCGACGCGGAACGAGATGATCGTCCCGGTGTTTCTCGCGGTTCCGTTCACGGCCTCGGACGATCATTCTGAAGGCTTGGCAGCCGGAAACGCAAGAAGCGTCCAGCCTCTAGATGGCGTCCACATCTTTATCGTCTGGGGGTAGAGGCGCTCCGGGCACTGATCGAGTGGATGATTCAGTTTTCCTTGCACGGTCAGAGCGCGATGTCGTATCTCGTAATTCGATTCGTAGCGTAATGAAACAGGTTCAATCGTACTGCCAATCCGAATGAGATAGATTGTGGCTACCCCGTTTTTTGTTGTTTGCAACTCAAATTTCACCAACTGGATCTCGCTTCCCGTGACGACAACACTCCGCACCGGATCTTCGTAAACGCCTTCCACCCGGTTGATCTCGCTGCGCGGAAAGACGAGGTAGTAGTCGGGTGAGCCGGCTGGGCAACTATCGCAATAATGGCGGGTGCCCCTGGTCTGGGGAGATACCGCGTATGGCGTCCGCTCATCGACGACCGCGAGGCTGCCACTGTCATGCTCGTTGTTAAACCCTGCGATGAGGAGGTAGCGCCGGCCTCCCGTTACTACCTCATTCAGCTTATAAATGATACCGGTGTTCACGAACCGGGTAGTCGGGTGGCCGGTACGAGGATCAATCTCTACGACAAACGAGTTGCCCCACAAGGTGTGGGTGACCGCCACCCAAATACCAGGACTCGGCTGCCCGTCGGAAATGAATAAGTCGTAGACTTTCCACGGCCCACCGATATCGTGGCTCCCGAATCGAAATGTCGCATCGGGCACATATGACCAGAGCAGACGGCCCAGGTCGGAAAAACAGTCCACCTCCACGCGGAAGCTGTCTTCGGGATTTGGCCCTAAGCGGTAGGGGGCGACGACTACCACTTCCCGATGGCCATCCCCAAAAAGATCAGTTATACGCGCGAACGCATCTAGGGTCGTATCCGGAGGGAATAGGCTCAGATCGAAACGCCTTGGGTATTCATACTTCCATAATTCATGGCCTTCGGCATCGCTAACGTGGACGCTGTTATCTCGAAAACTTACCAGCCCTGGCGCTGAGCGTGCATGAAGAAATGCGAACCCGGCAACCGCTCCAACCAACGCCACAATCGTGCCAGCGATGAGAGTCCATCTGAGGACTTTGCGAGAATTCGATTTTGGCAGCACTGACGGGCTGGGCGATTCACGCGGCTGCCCATTCACCCATTGCGTGATCTCCGATCGAGAGCCGTAGACCCGACCTTGCTTCCCGCCGGGAATCCGATGGACCGGCATACCCTGATGGGACCAACGCATCGCGGTTCTCACGTCTCTCCCTACAAAGGCAGCGATCTCTTTCCATGATTCCAGTTGGTCAGTCAAGTCGTCGGGCACGCTTCCCCCCGGAAGTGCTCTATTTTGTTCCCCAATGGGAGCTTACGAGCAGATGTCAGACTTTGTCGTATCGTGACACTTGACGATTGTATCGCGGCATGAGTACAAGGTGCACTGGAGAAGATATGGATCAATCAAGGCTCTGTCTCGCCTCCGCATGCGCCCGGAGTACCGGTGGAGTTGTGCCCAAAATGGGGAATCCGCATTATGTGACGCGGGCTGTGAAACAGGATATGATAGGCGTTCTTTTCAAAGTGCCATCTCAGTGTTATCATGGCGCGTTCCCTAAAGCTGACGGCGAAACAAGGCTGCCACTACTTCGCTCTCGTCTTAGTCAACCCTCCTTCCGTCGCCACTTAGCAGATCGCCTGCAACGAAAGACTCCGAGGAGGGTTGTATGAGCTCACTTCGCGACGTCCCCTACGCTCGTGCATCACTTTTTTTTCTTCTCTGTTTGATGGCTTGTGTCAGTGTCAATGCACAATCCCGGTCCCGTATTACCCAGAGCATCAACGATGACTTGATTACACGAATTCCGAATACAACCCCTGCCTTGATTCAAGGGGCGATTGATCTTGGCCCTATGGATAGCAACGCAAACATGGGCACAATGCTTTTGGTTCTCAACTCCAGTGCATCACAGGAGAGGGCATTGGAGTTACTGCTTAGCCGACAGCAGAATAAGAATTCCGTGCTGTATCATCGATGGCTTTCTCCGGAAGAGTTCGGGCAGCTTTTTGGCACAGAACAGGACGACTTGAACAAAATCGCCTCTTGGTTAGAATCACAAGGCTTCTCTATTCTGAGGACAGCTCCCGGCCGCCGTATCCTGATGTTTCAAGGAAATGTCTGGCAGGTAGAGAACGCATTTCACATAGAAATGCACAGATACTTGATCCAAGGTGAAGAACACTACAGCAACAGTAACGATATCTCAGTACCTAGCGCGCTGAAGGACTTGATCGTAGGCGTGGCCTCATTAAATGACTTTAGACCAACTGCGCTACACAATCAAAACTTTCAGCATTATATCGGGCCTGGAGACTTCGCCGTCATTTATAATACTTTACCTCTTCTTCAAGCTGGTAAGGATGGGAATCAGCAGACCATTGCTATCTTGGGATTGACAGATATTATTCAACAAAGCGACCCCCAACTCCGAAAGTTTCGCCAACTATTCCTTCCACTATACAATGCAAACGATGCAAATGTGATTCCAGTGACGACATCCGGCTGCAATGATCCTTATTCTGGTTCAGCAGACGAGCAACTGGAGGCCTATGCCGATCTAGAGTGGGCTGGTGCTGTTGCGCCGCGGACAACTCTCGCGTATGTTCCAACCGCTGATATAGCTTGTGGTGCCAATTATGTCGTCCAAAGCAACATAGCGTCAGTGCTGAGCCTTAGTTACGGAACATGCGAAGCGGATCTTGGGACCTACAATCAGATTATGAGCGGCATCTGGCAGCAAGCCGCAGCACAGGGCATAACAGTTTTTGTGGCGGCAGGAGACAGCGGGGCCGCGGGATGCGATCTTCCAACCGAGCATTTGGCGATACACGGCTACGCCGTTAATGGATATGCTTCCACTCCGTACAATGTGGCGGTCGGAGGAACCCAGTTTAATGAGGGTTTTGGTTATTACTGGGGACTCATAGACCGAACAATACAATCCGTAGGCCTTACATGGACGTCAGCGCTGGGACACATTCCCGAGATAGTGTGGAACGAAAGTCCGGAAGGCGGTCTTTATGCCGGCGGTGGTGGGGTGAGCCGTTGCTACGGCCTTCCAGGTTGGCAAAATGCTCCTGGTGTGCCTTCGGCTGATCCGATCCCAATCACGACGCTTCAGGGATGCCCTGTCGCAAGCCAGCATCGCTACATGCCAGACATATCGTTATCGGCGGCAGGACACGACGCTTACATGGTGTGCAACGTAGGTGATTCTTGTAGCTCTGCGCGAGGCACGCTAGGGGTAACCTTCGTTCGCGGAACATCCCTTGCGTCACCCGCATTTGCTGGCATACAAGCAATCATTGATCAACAGTATGGGCGCCAGGGGCAAGCAAACTACGTCTACTATGGTTTGGCCAGTCAGCAGAACGCCCAGGACTGCAACTCTGCAAATCCCGCTTCCTATTGTGCATTTTACGACATTACTGTGGGATCCAACGGCGTACCGTGCCAAGTTAGTTCGCCTAATTGCTCATCGAGTCCTCTGCAGTACTTTCCTGCTGGCCTGGGATATGATCTTGCCTCGGGCCTAGGGTCAGTCAACGCCAACAACCTTTTCCACTACTGGGACGATGTCCCGCCGCGTGGAAACACGACATCGCTCCTGGTAGCAAATCCTGCGACGATCACCAGCACAGGCACAACAACATTGACGGCAACGGTTTCTCCTGTTAGCGGCCAGACCGCGCCGACAGGCACAGTACAGTTTGCACTCATCGAGACTACTTCAAGCTTCGCGTTGGGCACAGCGTCTTTGATGGCATCCGGATCAAACGGTGTTGCCACTTTGCACGTTACCGGCCAACAGCTTCCAGTTGGAACTAATAGGATCAAGGCATCTTACTCTGGTGATACCAAGTATATTGGTTCAACTGGTGCCGCCACTGTCACAGTAAGAGCCGCACTGACTAATGTGACCACGCTACTAGCGACAAACATCGGTGCCACAAGTGCGCTTCTGAACGGCACGGTAAATCCCGAGGGGGACAACGGGGGCGCATACTTTGAGTGGAGCACCGATCCAACCCTCACCAACCCGAACGTGACCTGTCAATATCAGTACTACTGGGGCTACTGTCCTGTTGTCGCCAACTACAGCACGCAGGCCTTTTCTTACACGATCACAGGGCTGGCTCGCAACACCAGATACTATTTCCGGATGGTCTTCTATGACGGCACGAGGCAAACATTCACCAAGGGAGCAACTCTATCATTTACGACAACGCTTCCGGTAGTTACAACCCTGGCGGCGACATCCATCACCGGCAGCAGTGCGCTTCTGAACGGCACGGTAAACCCCGAGGGGGACAACGGGGGCGCATACTTTGAGTGGGGCACCGATCAAACCCTCACCACCCCGAACGTGACCTGACAATATCAGTACTACTGGGGCTACTGTCCTGTAGTCGCCAACTACAGCACGCAGGCCTTTTCTTACACGATCACAGGGCTGGCTCTCAACACCAGATACTATTTCCGGATGGTCTTCTATGATGGCAACAACCAGATGTTCACCAAAGGGGCAATCCTGTCATTTACGACAGCGCTTCCGGTAGTTACAACCCTGGCGGCGACA
>PLXE01000065.1 GCA_003151335.1 Acidobacteriaceae bacterium | reverse complement strand
AACATCACATTTAGCCCCTGAGGGAAATGATGGACCGGGAATTCCCTCAGCGGCTAAAGCCGTCAATCTTGAGCGGCATACGGCACGGCTGAAGCCGTGCCCCTTCAAAGCGCGCTTTGTTCAGCCAGTTCACCGCGCTTGCCTTCTTGCATGCATTCTTGGGCTCGGAATGTTCGCCGCGGCCCAGAACATCACCGGCACTGTCACCAATGCCACCACAGGCAAACCTTCCGCCGCAGACGAGGTCACCCTCCTCTCGCTGTCGCAGGGCATGCAGGAGGTCGGAAGCACCAAGAGCGACGCGCAAGGGCGATTCTCGTTGCCAGCGCCCGCTGGCGACCCCGCGCCGCACATGGTGCGGGTCACTCACAACGGCGTGAATTACTTTCCGGCGAGTGGGCCGTTGATGCCAGGTACGACCACGGCCGAGCTTACGGTGTACGACTCCGCCAAGAAAGTCGACGGCCTAAGCCAGACGGTCGAGGTGGACCGCTACCAAAGCGACGGCAAACAGCTGGAGGCAATCGCGCTGTACGCGATTCGCAACCAGTCGCAGCCGCCACGCACCGTGGCCGATGACAAGCACACATTTGAGTTCGCGTTGCCCGATAAAGCTGAGCTGGAGTCGGCGCAGGCGAAAGGTCCCGGCGGTCAGCCCATCGCCATAGAGGCTTCGCCGGGCCCGCAGAAGAACCGCTACGCCTTCAACTACCCTCTGCGTCCCGGTGAGACGCAGTTCCAAGTGTCGTATCACATGCCCTACAGCGGCGAGGCCGCGATCTCGCCCAAGCCGCTCGGCGAGGTGCAGCACTTCGTGGTGATGACGGCAAAGGGCATGACCTTCACGCCCAAGAATCCGCAGCAGTTTCAATCCATGCCCGACGAAACTGGCGCAGGCATCATGGTGGTCACCAACGTCAAGCCGGGACAGGACCTCAGCTTCCGCATCGCCGGCACGGGCGCGTTTCAGGCAGAAGGCGCACAGTCCGCGGGCGGAGGCGATGCCAGCGGCGGCGGCGCCATGGGCGGAGCGCAAGCCGCGGCCAATGACAATCGTCCCGGCGGTGGACTAGGCGCTCCCATTGACGCGCCCGATCCGCTGCACGACTATCGCGCTTACATCCTCGGGGCATTCGCGCTGGTGCTGGTGATGGGTGGCGCATACGTGGTTTCGAAGTCAAACGTCAGTCCTCATCCCGCGATAGCAGGTGCGGGAGCATCGGGCCGCGGCGCAGTTGACGCCGGAGAGGCGCCCGCCGATTTCGCCGACTTTAAGGAGCCAGCCGCGCCGGTCCGCGATCGCAATGCGCAGTTGCTGGAGGCAATGAAGGAAGAGTTGTTCCAACTGGAGATCGATCGCCAGCAGGGCAAGATCAGCCCTGAGGAATACGCCAAGGCGAAGGCCGCGCTCGACGAAACCATCAGGCGCGCGCTGGCGCGGAACAAGTCAAGTTAATTTTCACCACAGAGACACGAGAGACACAAGAGGAAAGCATCGATTCATAAACTTCGGTCGCCTGGGCGGCGAAGGATGTGAGAACTGTGCCGTCCCTCAACCACCCCAACAAGCGCAAAAGCGGCGCTCGTTGGGGACCCCGGTGAAGGGACTCGCTAATTCCTTTCCGCTTTACCCAGGGCTTACGCCCTGGGCTAGTGTTGTTTCGCCCCTGTGGGGCTTTGATTTTGTGCAGTCGTCTACTATTCCAAATCAGAATGACCGGCTTCTGATCTTTCGGGAAGCAACATTGCCCTCTATCGCAATCGGCAGCAGCGAACCCAGCGGGCAAATCGCACACCTGGGCTGCTGTTTCAGACAATAGTGTTTTCCCACCTGCACCAGCAGTCCATGCATTTCGTTGTAAACCTGCGCCAGCGGACTGCGTTGCGCGGTGCTCATCGCCGATGCCTCGTGCGCGCGCGGCCCCGCTTGCCGGCCCGGCGGGTGCGACTCCACTGGCTGTTCCCGCTGCAGGGCGCGCTCGATGAGGTTGCGAATCTCGTCGTATTTCGCGCCGGCGCTC
Source organism: Acidobacteriaceae bacterium (assembly GCA_003151335.1). Classification (GTDB taxonomy): domain Bacteria; phylum Acidobacteriota; class Terriglobia; order Terriglobales; family Acidobacteriaceae; genus Bog-257. The sequence continues at coordinate 16,029 of PLXE01000065.1, read as the reverse complement.
ACCGTCAGATGCCGTTGCAGGATGCGGCGTGCGTAGGCGTCAACCACGAAGATTTCGTGGCCCCCCGCATACAGCAGGATTGAGTCCGCGGTCTCCGGTCCGATACCGTTCTGGGTGAGCAGTTCGGCGCGCAACTGTTCCGTGGGAGTAGCGAACATTTGCTCCAGCGATCCGCCGTAGCGCGCATCGAGGAACGCGACAAAGTTCTTCACGCGCTGTGCCTTTTGCCGGAAGTAGCCGGAGGGACGGACCAGCGCTTGCAGCTCCGGCAGCGGCAGTTGGCGAATGCCTTCCACGCTGAGCACTGCCGCCGCGCGCAGGTTGACCATGGCACGCTCGACGTTGCTCCACGAAGTGTTCTGAGTGAGAATGGCGCCGACGATCACCTCGAAGGGAGTCTCCGCCGGCCACCAATGCTGGCGTCCCCAGGCGCGCGAAAGCTTGCGATAGATCGCGCGCACTGTGGCTTCCGGCCTTCTGGCTGATCGTGGATTCACTCTGGCGACTGCTTGCCTTGTTTCAGTTGCTGCTTCCATCCCAGAATGCGCGCCTTGTTGGCCTCCGCCTCGGCTTCCGGGACCATGCCCTTGCGCTGATACAAAATGGAAAGGCTGGTATGCGCCAGCACATCGTCAGGATCGAGCTCGGCAATGCGATTAGCGACCGCGATGGCTTGGTCGAACTGCTCGGTGTCCTGGTAAACCCGCGCCAGGCCGTGCATGGCGTCGAGGAAGGAAGAATCGGCGGCGATGGCCGCTTCGTACTGCCGGATGGCTTCCTGGTGATGCCCCTCAGCGTACAAATCGAGCGCCGCGTAGTAATGGTCCTCCGCGGTTTGTCGGGATTGGTCGTTGGTCATCCGGCGTTTCGCGGCTCCGGCCTGAGTTTAGCAGGATGTCCCAAGCTTGGCGAAGCCGGCATGGGAAGCGAAAAAGGCTCGGCGTCAGGGAGCGGCGCCTCGCCGCCGATATACTGATTACAGCCATGCATTACATCTTGCGCTTCTTGTGGAATGCCACTCGCGGCCATCGTCTCGCACCCTGGCGCAGTCCCTATTTGCTCTGGAGAATCGAAACCTACACTGGCATTAAGATGCAGAGCATCGGCTTTCTGGAATTTTTTGGATTCACCTGGCGCGAACGCGTGGAGCTGTTTCGCTTCTTGAAGTGGACGGGCGAAATGGAACGCTATGCCCGCGTCAAGCCGAAGAACCCGTGAACAAACCTAGGTGGCTTCACCGCATTCGCCAAAAGTCTTACGCTGTCATCCTGAGCGACGAGTCCGGTCGCTGTGGCGACCCGGACGAGGAGTCGAAGGACCCCTATTACCGCCAGCAATCTTCGCTGCGCCAGGCGGTCACACTGTGATTTCTCGATGCAATAGGGATCTTTCGACTCCTCGCTCCAACACCCCAGCAAGCGCAAACCCGGTGCTTGCTGGGGACCCCGTTTGCGCTCGTCGCTCAGGATGACAAACGGAAAAACACAGGAGCCAGTTTAACCTCCGAGCACCACCCCCACCGGTGTCCCCACTCCTGCCGCGAGCTTCTCCGCTGCCGACGCCTGCCTGGCCGCGATCTCCAAGTATCCCGAGCTACCGACGATGGCGAAGAACTCATCCTCTCCACCTTCCGCGTAGGAATGGCATACGCGCGTAATCGTCTGGCCCGCCATCAGGATGCTCACCGCCGGAGGCGCAGTGGTGAACAATGGCGGCGCCTCCTGCTCGCCGATGTTGGTGATCAGGTTGCCGAACTTGTCCACCTTGAGCACCACGCCCCGCAGGCTGTTTTCGCCGATGCGCTCCACCGCGGGCAGCGCCAGGCGCGCATAGTCGGAAATCTCCGGACCGAACTCGGCGGGCGCAACCCCCTTGCTCAACCATCCGGCCACCGGCGAGAAGACGTCCCGGCCATGAAAAGTCTGGCTCACCGGCTGCAGGAAGTAGCGTTCGGCGGTGACGTGGCGCACGGTGAATTTCGGCTCTCGCATCTCGACCAGCGAGAGCACACCGTTGTCGGGCGCGACGAAGACGTAGTCGTCGGTTTCAACGATGATGGGCCGGCGCGTGCCGCCAACGCCGGGATCGACCACCACCACATGCACGGTGCGCGGCGGAAAGAACCGGTAGGCCTGCGCGATCGTCCAGGCGCCGTCGAACACGTCGTAGGAGGCGACGGCGTGGCTGATGTCAACGATAGAGGTTTCAGGATGGATGTTGAGCACCACGCCATGCATGATGCCTACGAAGGGATCGTTAAGCCCGAAGTCGGTGGTGAAGGTGACGATGCGTGTGTCGGACATGCACTGGCACGGTATTCGCAGCAGGCGCCAGAGTCAAGCGGCGCCAATAATGACGCGCCGCCTACCAGGTCCCCATGCGCAGGACCAACCCAGTTGTAAGCTGCAGCCCATTCTGATAATTCACGCCATTCAGATCTTGCGTCCAGGAATGTGAATACTCCAGGCTAGCCACCCGGAAGGCCAGTGCATTGTTGATCCTGTAGTCCACTCCTGTTCCTGCCGCGATCGCGAACCCGTTGGTGTCCCAATCCTTCGTATACAGAGCGTGAAGAGAATTTCTCTGGTCGGCTGGAGGGTCGGTGGCCATAACTACGGCCCTTTCTTCAGGGAACAGTCTTTCCTGGGTGAGCTTGGTACCACCAACCAGGAACTGCGCGTGCGTATTCCAGCGGCCGGAAGTCGAGGGCGTCCACCGCGGCCCGACCATGTAGCTCAGTGAATCACCGCTGAGATTGGTTGGAAGATCCAGCATCTTGCAGCCGTTGACGTCCACAACAATCTGCCATTCGGAAGCAACGCGAAACGCCGCCGTACCTCCGCCGCCGATGCAAGATCCCTTCGCGCCACTCCCCACATACGCACGGTAGTTGGGAGTCACCGTGAATTCGAAAGGGGCAACTCCAGGAGGAGGATGCGCCACCCTGCGTTCGGTAGATTGTTCCATGAAGCTCGTCACCGCCGCCGCCTCCGGATAGGGCTTGAAGACGCCCGGGCGGTCGTCGCGATGCCAGGGAAGCTCCCGGTTCATCACGTTGGCAAAGGAACGCGATGGGTTCAGTCCTCCGCGGACGAGCAAACGAACATAGGGATTGTTGGTGCGAGATTCCACAAACCGTATGACGTAGCGATCCAGAGAGTCCTCGGCGACGGTCCATCCCAGGCCAACTGACGGCGTGATGACCTGGTCTACAAAACCTTGCTGGGGATACAGGCCCTGAATATGTCCGAGCGAAGCTTCACTAAGTGGGCCAATCTCGAACTGGAGACTGTAAAAGTATGAGAAAGCCGCTCCCCTGAGCTTTCCCTTCCAGTATCGGGAGTTCTCGCCGAACACCACGTCGCGGTAGGCCCGATCGTTGTGCTGCCAGATGAACCCGGCCACCGCGCCTTGCATGGGGTGCCCGATGTAGTTGACGAAAAAGGGATCGCCGTCAGACCATCCGTGGAGATTGCCGACCGAATTCAAATACCCGGGCCAAAACGGCGTATCGAAGGCATCACGGGTCCCATATTCGGTGGCGTACCGGAACGCATGCTCGACGGTCAGAAATGCTAACGATCCTTCCGCCAGATGCAACCAGTCAATTCCCGCCTCGCGCTTGGGTGTCGGCGACACTGCCGTGATCGCCGTTCCAGACGCAGACGCGGCTGCGCCCGAATCGACTGAGTTGTCCCGGGAACTGGATGACCCTCCAATTGGCGGCAGCGACAGCTCAGACGGGTCGCGGGGAATCGCTGCGATTGCCTGTGCGTGAACACAAATAGCACTGCCGGAGTATAAGAGGCCCAGGCAAACGGCTAGAACAGTTCGCACCCTGGCCAACATCGTCATATGGGGCAGCCAATTAATACTTTCAGGACTTCTGAGTCAATAGAATGCATCATTTATGCACGTTTGGGAACCACGAAAATACATCGGCTGATCAACTGATTGACCTTAGATTTCGGGGTTAATTTCTAATAAAAGCCATCGTGAGAGGTGGCTCTACGATTAATGCTTCAGTTTTGTGTTCCTACCGTATATCTACATCTCCCGAGCCGGTGGAAACCTCCACTTCGGGGCCGCCACCACGTACCGTCCCTTTCAATTCGTGACGGCCCAGCGAGCCTTGCACGGTAATTGGGAGCTCGGAGTGAATGGAACCGGAGCTGGTGTGCACATTCAGATTGAACCCGCTGCCCGAGCCGATTGCCAGCCGAATGGATCCTGAGCCGGTATGCAAATTCCAGGGGCCGCTCACACTGCCGTCGGCGCTGAGATTGCCGCTACCACTGCGGGAGTGTAGGCCGCCCTTGACTCCCCGCAGATGGATTCCGCCTGAACCAGTTTGAACATCCACGTCGCCCGACCCGGTGAGATCGGCTTCAATGTCGCCGCTGCCGGTATGCGCGTAAAACGGGGCGGCGACGTTCTCGGCCCGGATGCTTCCGCTTCCGGTCTGCACATGCGACCGTCCTCCGACGTCGCGCACCCGAATCTCGCCCGATCCGGTCTGGGCCTGCACTTCAGCGCGGACGCCCTGGACTCCAACACTGCCTGAGCCGGTGTGCGCTTGTACCGTGGTATCGGCTGGCACCGTGATCTCGTAGCTGATGGCGACATGCCGGCGCACATCCATAGGCAAGTCGTAACCGATGCGAATGCTGTTCCCGTTCTGTTGAATCGGGGGATTCGATTCCACGGCGTGTACCGCGCTTTCGGCGTTGGAGAACCAGTCATTGCTGGCGCGCACCGTTCCATGCACCACGACTTTGTCCGTGCCGCCGGCCTTGATGGTGATGTCGCCTGAGCCGGTGGTGACATCGAGGCTGACGGTCCCCGAGACCGTCAAGGTGCGATCAAAGTGCCCTTCGGCGCGGGCGTGCAGCAGCGCCGGAGCTAATAGGAGAGTAACAAGCAGAAGACGAAGGGCAGTGCAGTGCGTTTTCATGTTGCCTCGCCGGAATTTTGAAATGACTGCGTTGCAAGAAATCGGGCTGCCATTGCCGGCAGCCCAAGGGAGTATTGACCCATGCTATTGCTGGAGAACAACCTGGTCGCCTTGTTTCAGGCCCGACAGCACCTCGGTCTTGGCGCCATTGGAGATTCCAATGTTGATTGCGACCTTGCGCTTTCCTTCTTTGCCCTTGGGATCGGGCACATCCACCGACGCCTTCTTGTCTTTGTCGTACAGGATGGCGCCTTCGGGAATCATCAGCACGTTCTTGTGCTCGTCGAGGATGATCTCCGCGTTGGCGGTCATCTCGGCTTTCAGTTCGCCGCCGGGATTGTTGATGGAGACCCGTACTTCAAATGTGGTCACGTTGTCTTTTTCGACGCCCATCGGCGAAATCTTGGTTACGTGCCCGGTGAAGGTCTTGTCCTTGAACGTCTCCACCCGGATGCGGGCCGGCTGCCCCAGATACACCTTACCGATGTCGCTCTCGTCCACCTTGCCCTTCACGTACACTTCGCTAGTGTCGCCCAGAGTCATCACCAGGGTGGCGCCCGAGCCTAGCACCAGGATGGAACTGACTGCATCGCCGACTTCCACGTCGCGCGACAGCACCACGCCGTCAATCGGGGCCGTAATGGTGGTGTAGCTGAGCTGCTCTTGGAGCTGGTTCAGGCTGGCCTGATCTTTCTTGACTTGCGCCTGGGCCTGCGCCACCTTGGCCTTGTTTACCGTGTATTGCGCCCGGGCAAGATCGCGTTTGTTGACCGCCAGGATGTAGCTGCGCTGAGCGTCGTCGAGGGCCGACTGCGACACCACGCCGTCCTTCGACATTTCCTGGGCGCGTTCGTACGCTCGCTGCAAGGTGGGAATATCCACGCCCTGGGCGTCCACCTCGGCGCGCTTCAGATCGGCCTCGGCGCCCTTGAGGTTGGCATCCGACGAGAGCAGTTGCGCGCGACCCGAGCTGACCTGGGCCTCGATCTCGATCTTGTCGAGTTCCGCCAGCAACTGGCCTTGTTTGACTTTGCTGTTGGTGTCTACGTAGAGCTTCTTGACGATGCCGCTGGCCTTCGACTTGATCTCGACTTTGGTGATGGGCGTGACTTTGCCCGTCGCCACCACGCTCTTGGCGAGGTCACCCTTTTCCACCTTTGCCAGCTTGGTGGGGTCGATCTTGGTGCCTCCGCGGGTCGCTGCCACTGCGACAATCACCAACGCCAGGACCGCAACTGACACAATCGAAATGATGATCCAGCGCTTCTTCTTTTTCTTGCCGTTGCCGTTGCCGTTTGCCACTGCAGACCTCCCAAACTGGGCAGGATTCCGTTCTGTTGATTGATACGTGTAGGGCCCAGATTTTGTTCCGTGAGACGACCGGAAAGCGGACGAGGCTCGTCGTCACTGTTTTAGACAGCCAGGGCAGGAATTTTGGTAGCAGAGCTGTGCGAAAAAAGGGTGAGTACAATGTGACCGTCATCGTCCAAAACCGGAGGGTGCCCACGGGAGGAGTTTGCTCCAGGCTTGCTGGTTCTGAGGATTGAGACCAGAGCTTTCGCCCTGGTCTCCAAGTACAAGCCTTACGAGAACACCTCACCGGCCATGGCCGACAGGGTACGCGAGGGCAGAGTGTTGTGCACCGGGCGATCAGACACAAATCGGTCCGCGCCATTCAACTGCTTGCGCGTGATGCGCAGCTTCAGGGCCCGTTCGATGGCGCGAAGTTCGGCCACCTCGGCGCCCGCTACCAGCGTGGAAGCGCGGCCGCGCAATCCAGCCCGGCCGGTCCGGCCCACGCGATGGATGAAATCCTCGGGAATGGCCGGCAAGTCATAGTTGATAACGTGCGCGATGTTCTGCACGTCGATACCGCGCGAAGCCACGTCAGTGGCCACCAGCACCTTGAAACGGCCGGCGTCAAAGCCCGCCAGCGCGCCCGTCCGTTGCGACTGGGTGCGGTCGCCGTGAATCATCGCAGCGGCAAAGCCGTCGCGCACCAGGCTTTTGGCCAGGCGCTCGGTACCGCGCTTTGTCCGGGCAAACACCAGGGTGCGCCCCTTCTCGGCGTAGAGAAGCTGGCGTAGAACCTCTGACTTCTCCGACAAGGAAACTTCAAAGGCGTGCAGTTCGACCGTGTCGGCCGGCTTGGAAATGGAACCCTGCGCAATGCGAACCGGTTTGCGCATGTAGTCATTGACCAGCCCCGCGACGGAGGCTTCCAGCGTGGCCGAGAAGCACAGCGTCTGACGATCGCGCGGCAGCACCGCCACGATCCGCCGGATGGCCGGCAGAAAGCCCATGTCGAGCATGCGATCGGCTTCGTCGAGAACCAAGGTCTTAACCGCTTCGAGGCGAACCAGCCTACGGCCGAGGAAATCTTCCAGCCGCCCCGGCGTGGCTACGATGACGCGCGCTCCCGAGCGCAAGGCTTGAATCTGCGCCTTCTCGGCCAGACCGCCGATGACGAGGGCTGCGGGCGCAAGCTTCTTGTCGCGCAATTTTTCGTATTGTTCGTGGACCTGCATGGCAAGTTCGCGCGTAGGCACCAGGATCAGCGCTTCCGGGTTGCGCGACGTGGTCTGCAACAGGCGCTCAATCAAGGGCACCAGGAACGCAAGGGTTTTGCCCGTTCCGGTTTGGGCGGTGGCCAGGACATCTCTGCCCGCAAGAGCGTGCGGGATCGCTTCCGCCTGAATGGCGGTGGGAATGGTGAAATTAGCAAGCGCCAACTTCCGCTGAAGGTCAGCAGAAAGAGGCATTTCTGTAAATTGTGTCAATCGAATCGTACTTTCTGGAGGGGCGTCTCGCGATTGCATTTAGTTAGTGCATGCGATTCGCGAAGATACTTCGGATGCCGCTCAATAGTTTATTGGGCGCTGAAAACAAACGGGAAGCAGGAAAGGCGGGAAATCAGATCGAAACTTCGGATCGGACTGTCGCACCACAAGCGAACCGTGGCTAATAGCGTCTAACAGGAGTGTACCACAGGTTCCACAATCGTGCCGGGGAGAGCAGCGGCAGGGCCGGTCGCTGCCGTGGAATTACTTGGCAAAGTCATGAAAATCAAAGCCTTGCGGCTGACCTTCTTCATCGTGCGTGACCACCAGATCGGCCACCGGCGAGGTGGCAGGCGCTTCTGGCTCATTGTCGGATTGCTGCTTGCGCTGCTGCTTCTTTTGGAGTTTTTCAGCCTGTTTTTCCTGTCGTGACCGCTCTTTTTGGCGCTTGGTAAAGGATGGACGCGAGTTGGCCATAGGCGGCTCCTCTCAGCTCAATCAATCTGATATCTCCATCATACATGGATGTTGGCACTCTGAGTAACCGCGCGATTCCTCGCTTCGCTCGTAATGACAACTCCAGAGACGAATCCTCGATCATTCCATGGCGCCAACTCAGAGCGTCTCCCGCACACTCCGAAAGCCCTCGGACGGAATAACAACTCTGACGGCTCATAGGTGACGGCCTGAGTGCCGACCGCTGTTCGCGGTGTCCTCACTCACACCACGCTGTGACCGATATCACTTCGACTTAGGCAGCGCGTGGTTAAGAATCGAACTATCGTTCGGTAGGTGGATAAAGCTCCCAACCGCAGCGTAATTCCAAGCGCCGCCAAGCCTACTCAAGGAAGATGCCGCCGTCCAGGCTGGCCTTCCTCCGGCGCGGCGCCAAGAAGAAAGGGCAGCAATGGCCAAGGGTTCGGTGCAGATTGTGGTTGAGCGCTGTAAGGCCTGCGGATTCTGCGTAGAGTTCTGTCCCACGCACGTTCTGGCGCTCTCCTCTGCTTTTAACGCCAAGGGATATCACACTCCTTACATGGTCCACCCGGAGAAGTGCAGCGGTTGCGATTTGTGCGGCATGTATTGCCCCGACTTCGCGATTTTCGGGTACAAGCAGCCGGCGGCGGCCAAAGAAGTTGCGGCCGCAGCCGCCCCACCTCCCGCTGCCGAGACGAAGGAGGAACAAGATGCATGCTGAAGCTGCTGGTGTGATGACCGGCACTTATTTCCTGGATGGCGACCACGCCTGCTGCGAAGGCGCACTGGCCGCCGGAGCGCGCTTCTCTTCCGGCTATCCCATCACTCCCTCAACCGAAGTCGTGGAACGCTTCGCCGCCCGCGTGCCCACCGTAGGTGGGACCTTCATCCAGATGGAAGATGAACTGGCCGCCTCAATTGCGCTACAAGGTGCGGTTTGGGGCGGAGCCAAGGCGTTCACCGTGACCTCCGGCCCCGGATTCTCCCTGATGATGGAGCACATCGGCCTGGCGGTGATGACGGAAACTCCGTGCGTCTTCGTGGACGTGCAGCGCGGCGGCCCTTCCACCGGGCTGCCCACCCTGCCCGCACAAGCCGACATGATGCAGGTGCGCTGGGGCTCGCACGGCGATTACGAGATCATTGCGCTGTGCCCCAATTCGCCGCAAGAGTGCTTCGACCTGACCATCACCGCCTTCAACTACGCCGAGCAGTATCGCTGCCCGGTGTTCGTCATGATGGACGAAGTGGTGGGTCACATGACGGAGAAGGTCGTCATTCCTCCTCCCGAGCAAATTGATATCACACCGCGTCGCTATACCACGCTTCCCCCCGACGAGTTTCTCGCCTTCCAGCCGCGGGAAGATCTGGTGCCCGACATGCCGCGGGTCGGCGAAGGCTACAACGTCCACGTCACCGGCCTGACCCACGATGAGCGCGGCTATCCCGATATGACGCCCCCCACCCAGGACAAGCTGGTAAGACGGCTGAAGGACAAGATCACGAAGAATGTCGACAAGATCACCCTGTACGAGGAAGAACAGATCGAGGGCGCCGAAGTGGTGGTGGTGTCGTATGGCATCACTTCGCGAGTGGCGCAGCGGGCCATCGAATTGGCGCGCAAGAAGGGCGTGAAGGTGGGCAAGTTCCGCCTGATCACCGCCTGGCCTTTCCCTGAAAAGCAGATTGCGGAAATCGCCGCTCAGGTGAAGGCATTCGTCGTCGTAGAGCTGAATCTGGGACAGATGGTGCGCGAGGTAGAACGCGCCGCGGCCGGCAAAGCCATCGTCCGCTTCGTGGGACACGCCGGAGGCAGCGTACACCGTCCGGAAGACATTCTGCAGACCATCCTGGAGGTGGCGCGATGAGCGAAGTGAGCGAACTGACTGAAGTGACTCCCCAAAACCCAGTGGAACCCTTCCTGCGCATGGACCGCATTCCCCACATCTGGTGTCCGGGCTGCGGCATTGGCACCAGCGTCAACTCCTTCGCCCATGCGCTGATTGACGCCAAGATTGACACCCGGAACGTCGCCATTGTCTCGGGCATCGGTTGCAGCGGGCGGGTTGCCGGCTACATGAAACAGGACTCGTTCCACACCACGCACGGTCGCGCCATTCCGTTCGCCACCGGCTTGAAGCTGGCCAACCCCAAGCTCAACGTGGTGGTGTACTCCGGCGACGGCGACCTGTTCGCCATCGGCGGCAATCATCTGATTCATGCCGCGCGCCGCAACGTGGACATCAAGGTCATCTGCGTCAACAACCTGATCTATGCCATGACCGGCGGACAGACCGCCCCGACTACACCGAACGATGTCATTACTTCGACCAATCCTTACGGGACGTACGATCCGGCGTTCAACCTGCCATATCTGGTGGAAGCGGCGGGAGCGGTTTACGTGGCCCGCTGGACGGTCTTCCACGTTAAACAACTGGCGCGCGCCATGCAGGAGATGTTCGCCAAGAAGGGGTTCAGCTTCATCGAGGTCCTGTCGCCTTGCCCGACGCTTTATCAGCGGCGCAACAAAATGGGCGACGGACTCGACACCATGAAGTTCTACAAACAAGCCAGCAAAATCAAAAACGGCGCAGCGACCAAAGACGTCGCCTTGAGCAAGAGCGGCGAGATCATCGTGGGCAAGTTTGTCGACCGGGAGCGCAGCGACTATGGCGGTCTCATGCACGATAAACTGCTCGATTCTCTGGGAGACGATTACGTGGAAACGGAGGCCTGTACATGCCAGTAAGCGAGATCCGTATCGCAGGATTTGGAGGCCAGGGCGTCATCCTGTCGGCCCTCATCATCGGCAAAGCGGGCTGCATCTATCAGCCAGGCTACGCCACCATGACGCAGAACTTCGGGCCGGAAGCCCGCGGCGGGGCCTGCAGCGCGCAGCTCATTCTTTCGGATACGCCCGTGCTGTATCCCTACGTGCCTCGGCCCGACATTCTGGTGGTGATGTCGCAGGAGGCGTACGTAACCTTCGCTCCGCAGCTTAAGGACGACGGCATTCTCATCCTTGAAGAGGACCTGGTACGGATTGGCGAGCTGCCGGCCGGTGTGCGCGTTTACAGCGTGCCCGCCACCCGCATCGCGGAAGAGCTTGGCAAGAAGATGGTGCTGAACATCGTGATGGTCGGATTTTTCGGGGCCATCACCCAGGTGGTCGAACGTGAAGCGCTGCGCAATGCTGTGGGCGCTTCCGTGCCGCCAGCTTATCGGGAACTGAACTTGAAGGCCTTCGACCGGGGATTCGAGTACGGCGCCAAGGAACTCAAGGAAGTCGTCGTGCAGCAAGACTCGGAGGTCGAAGTCGCCGCGCTGGAAAACTAGACTCATTCATAGCTCATACCGAAGCCGGCGGAGGGTCGCCGGCTTTTTCTCTTTCTTACGATATTACGAACAGCAGGTCCCTCCACTCACCCGCTAAAGCGGGTTCGGTCGGGATGACAACATGAAATGTCGTGCATTGTTTCGGCTTAAGCAAACCGGATCATGTCGTGGCTAAGGGCTGGGCAGGTTGTGGAGCGTCCTGGCGGCGAACCTAAATCCCTGCGGCGCAACCGTCAGTTCGCCTTGATAGGGTTGATCAATGTCCGAGATGGCCACCAACACCAAGGCAATCAAGAAGCTCAGCACGATCACCTGCAACAAGTGAAAACGGAAATTCGGCACGCCAAAGAAGCACGATGACGCAACTGTAATGATGCCTCCTGCAACCAGCACCGCCCAGAAAATGCCAGGCAGGCCTTCGCGGCTGTCCATGATGCGAATGCGCCGGTGTTGGGTCAGCAGGCGTAACTCCTCCATCAACTGGTACGCCGCTATGGCGTCGGGTTGCGCATGTGCCTGACTCTCTCCTGCCAGCGTCCAGAGCTGGTTGATGATATCTTCGCCCTCCGGCGGCATCTGTTGCTTCTCCATAGCGGGCCACTCGCGTTGCAAGGCGTTGTCTGCGTAGCGCACACACAGCTCCTGGATGGCCATCGCATTCGGGTCCTTCAACTGGCTGGCAATGCGGAAGACGTTCGCCAGCGCATTGGCTTCCTGCTCTTCGTTGGCTTGGGCCTGCTGGAACATTGTCCAGACGCCCGCCAGCGTGAAAGCCAGAATGACCGCGTAGGTGGTGCCGATGACGGCAACAACCGCCCCGGTAAAGTCGTTGGACTCCTTGCGGGACGGCGCGGTTGAAGTGCGACTGACCAGGAAAAGAAACGCCGTTGCCCCGGCGACACAGGCGATGATGATGAGGGCGTTGGCTAGCACGATGATCTCTCGCGGCTAATTCTCCGGCGGTTAACGAGCTTACACTGCTTTGCCAAAAAGCGGGAGGGGATTCTACCGGGAGCGGCAAACTTAGCTTAAAGTCAGGACTTTGTGCTCGGGGCAGCGGGCTTGCGCCAGCTCGATCAAGCGATCGATCAACTCCGGACCATGGTTCGCGTAGAAATAGAGCCCGCCGATTTCGCGCTCCTGAAGAGCCTTGTTGGGATACAGAGCGTTCTCGATTTGGGTGGCGTGTCGCGACAGAATTTCCGTTCGGCGCAACTCGGCTTGCGCGGCCCGCTTCTCCAGACGATTTACCTGATAGTGCATCTTGCTGGCGGCCCGACTGGCGGCTTCCACCAAGCTTGGATCCAGCGTCTTTAGAGACTCGCTGATCCGCGCCAAAGCGGCTTCAACCGATTGGCGCGCCTGCTCGAAATCCTGCTTGAGTTCGGCGGGCAGCGAGCGGGCGGCAAGACAGTCGCGAAGCTGACATTCGCCATGAAACAATTCCGGCAGCTCCACTTCGTATTTATTGAGCAGGCGCTCGATGCGCGGCTCGATCAAGGTGGCGCTCATGCGCGGTAGTATCGGCGTGACTCGCCCCAGCAGCTTCTCGTACACAACCGCAGCCTGCGCAAAGTACGCGATCTCGGCCGGGCCGCCGATGTAGGCCAGAGTGGGAAGCCAATAGTCCTGAAGCACTGGACGCAGCAGCACGTTGGCGCTGAAGTTTTCCGGCGCCGTCGCGACGCGCTTCTGCAACTCCTCGGCGGAAACCGCCTTCTTCGCAATCGTGAAGGCCCCATTGGCGCGATGCACCGGGACGCGTACTCCATTCACCAGGGCAAACAATGGAGTGGATTCTCCCGTCACTTTGACCTGTTCGTGATACCCACCGTCACGCAACTGCTGGTTGCGTTCCAGCACTGCCTGGTTGAGTTCAGCGGAGCGCTGCAGCGCGTCCAGAAACAACGGCGCGGCAATGCGATGCAGCTCCGGGTCAGCCGGATCGAGGAAGATAAGCCCGTGCCCACTAAAGATGCGCGTGTAAAGTTTGGCGAACGCGTTGGAGAAGGTCTCGCCCTCGGCGTAGCTCTGGCGCAGGTAATCGGCAGCCAGCGATTCGCCCAGCAGCTTGGCGGCTTGGGCGACGGTCTCGTTCGTTCCCTCCGCAAAGCGAAGGTGCGCCACCGGAGCGCCCGTAATCCCCGCCGTCTTTGCGGTGAAAGGCGCAAGTTGAAAATCGTGGGTCAGCAGCAATGCCTGGTTGACTTCGTCGAGGTCGTGATCTTCCGAGGCCATCCAGAACACCGGCACACATTCCACGCCTGACTGTTCAACCTGCCTGGCCAGCGCCAGTACCGATGCGGCTTTGAACAGCGACATCAGCGGGCCGCCGAACAGTCCAACCTGCTGGCCGGTGACTACGGCGTAAGCGCCGTCACGCAGCCGCTGAATGTTGCGCAGCGTCGCCCCCGAAGCTCCCCAGGCGCGGTTCTGTTTCTCCAGCGCGTCGGCGACACGGGCTTGGCGTTCGCGATCGCGGGGCACCGACTTGGCGAATATGGCAACATGCTCCAGGTCCGGCTGCGTGGGAAAAAACTTGCGGACCGCGGGAGAGTAGGAAAGGAAATCGCTGAAGATGCGGGTGGTGTGGGGGATGGAGTTGAACGAGATGCAGTCGGGAATCACGCCATCGTCTCCCGACAACAAGTCCAGCACAAGCAGGCGCGGCGAATGAGGCCGCAATCCAGAAGCTGCCGGCAGTCGTTTGCGATAAATCGATGAACCAGTTTGGCCATTCGCGCCACTCGTATCAGACTAACAGGCAGCCAAAAGGTTTGGATGACTTCCCTGCCAAGGGGATGCAGGATTCGCGCGGCCGAGTCGCAGGGCTGATCGTTGGCATCTATATGCTGGCGATTGACTTCGCTAGCTGGTAGAGTGAAGGAGATCGCGGTTCACTTCGGGGGCGTCACGGCTTCGACGGAAGTGATTGCGGTAAAGAGGCATACCGGAGCGCACACATCCGTAATCGCGTGCAAAAACACAATTGCCAATCAAAACCTGGCATACGCAGCTTAATTAGTTAAGTTGCCGTCCTCCTCGGCTTTGCTCATGGGCTGAAAAAGGGCGTCGCACAGTGAGCTGGCTGCGAACTCTCCACCTGTGAGTTCGCGGCGAGACTATCAGGTTGGCTGGCTGCGTTTCTTGTCCGCTCTGAGCGCGGCCCGCGAGAGTGCCGGGTAACTCCGGCGCATGAACGTGACTAAGTATGTAGGCTCTTTGCCAGCAGCATTTTCGGACGCGGGTTCAACTCCCGCCGCCTCCATGCAAGTGGTTTATTTTAAATAACTTACATGAAAATCGGTGGGCTCCATCCTGCTGCTTCACCTAATCGACCACCGATATTTCCGGTTCTAGGATGATTTCCGACTTCACGGAGTTGGCGACGAGACTGTATTTCTGGGCAGCTTCAAGGGCTCGCCGAGTTCTTGCTTCCACCACTTCTTTGTTCTCATCTCCGCGTGCAATTCGGATCACGGGCCGGAAATGCAGACGGGTAAAGATCTCCGTTCGATCCAGCTCAATCAGTTTCGTGCCTTCGGTACGGCACTCGAAGGACAACAGTTTGAGGCGGAACCGCTCGGTCGCCCAGATGAACATCATCATCACGCAACTGTTCGCAGCCGCAACGAACGCATCTTCCGGGGTGAGAACGCCAGCGTGCCCCTGGGCATCGGGGGGAGCGGAGAACTTCATCTCGGGGCCGTTTCCCATCTCAATATGTCCCCAGTGGTCGCCGGTCCATCTGACCGTGGTGTGATACGTCGCACTGCGGCTCATCGCATTCCTCCCCGCCAATATGCGGCATACTCCCGGAGGATCGCCGTCCGGTACGCGGCCTTCGAGTCGGCAGGAACGTTGTTATAGATCTCTACGTTCGCCATCAGTTCGTCAGCTACCACATCGGGCGCGCGTCCACGCTCGCGCAAGTTCGAGAAAATTATCGGCAGGGCCAGCAGCTCTACTGGCCGCCCCTCAATTGAGACCGTCTGCACCGGTATGCCAGAACCGCGGGCACATCCCACCACCTTAGGCGGCTCGGGCGGCGAGGTAATTGAAACCAGCGGTTTGGCGGGTGCTTTGGTGGCGAGGATTTCATCAACAAGACTAGTCAGGCGGTCCGCCGTAAGCTCCACTGCGTCCTGTCCCGCTTGGTTTAGTCTTCGCCGGCCGTCTATGTGTCCCACGCCGTTCTCAGCCGCGAGTTCGCTGACCACGACGCTCGCAGTCGGTTTGCCCGAATACATCTCGGTGCCTCGTGCGGCGCAGCGTAGTTCGCAGCCGTCAACAGTGATGG
This sequence comes from Acidobacteriaceae bacterium, assembly GCA_003151335.1. Lineage (GTDB taxonomy): Bacteria > Acidobacteriota > Terriglobia > Terriglobales > Acidobacteriaceae > Bog-257. Next base: position 182 of record PLXE01000065.1, on the reverse strand, counting down.
TCGGGTAGAAGCGGGCAAACGCCCGATCTCCCTCGCCTGCGGCAAGGAAAAGCGGCAGGCAGATCGTAACTGTTTTGCCGGGGCGCGACTCATGCAACACCTTCAAGGCCGCGAGACGGGAGGCAGTTCCTACCGCCAGCTCTTCGCCGGAGCACGCAATGATTCCAACTTTACGTTCAGGC
>PLXE01000074.1 GCA_003151335.1 Acidobacteriaceae bacterium | reverse complement strand
CGATTCGCGAAGGCGGACGCACCGTGGTCGCCGGCACCATCACCGAGATTATAGCGTAATTTGTGGTCCCACTCATTCCAAAACATGGAATGAGTGGGGCACCCGAATTTCTCGGCGGAGCAATTAAGCCTCGCTGATTTCCGCACTTCGATGCGGACAAGGCTTCGCGGTATTAAGCCGCGAAGTAAACCAAAAAGGAATAGGTCAATGCCCCGCGAAATCGTGACATTACAGTGTGGAGAGTGCAAAGATCGCAACTACTCTACGACCAAGAACAAGAAGACCACCACGGCCCGGTTGGAGTTCAACAAGTTTTGCCGGAAGTGCCGCAAGCACACGTCGCACAAGGAAGTGAAGTAGCAACTAGTTGCTAGCGGCTAGTTGCTGCCACAGGGGCGTAAGCTCAACGGTTAAACTGCCGGTCTCCAAAACCGGACTTGGGGGTTCGAATCCCTCCGCCCCTGCCAGAAGTTCGGATGCGCCCTTTTCGCCCGCCGCGGCGGGCAAATCAGGGCGCCCAGGTCCTTCGGTGGCAACGGAAGCCGCCTCAGGATGACGGGGGAAGTTAAGGCGCGACAGCGCGCCGGAAAACAGGTATCAGATGGCGAAGTCAACAGCGATCGAAGTAGCGGGCGACAATAAGCTAAGCACGATTAAGGCGTGGCCGCAGCGCATCAAGAGTTTTTACAACGATGTGCGCACGGAGATGAAGAAAGTCACCACGCCGTCGCGCAAGCAAGTGCAAGGTACCACGACAGTCGTGATTATCACCGTGTTTCTGTTTGGCCTGTACTTTGCCGTGGTTGACAAGATTCTGGGCCTGTCTCTCGATAAGTTACTGAAAGCGATGACACACCGCTAATGCGCAGACCCATGACTGAAGAAGAAATCAAATCGGAAAAGAACGGCGCTGAGCCGCAGACCGGCGGGGAGGAAGCCGCGGCTCCGCTTTCCGCCGACCAGCCGAACCCGCAGAACCCGAATATGAAGTGGTACATCATCCACACCTATTCGGGATTCGAGCGCAAGGTGAAGGAGTCGCTGGAGTCGCGCGTGCGCGCCTACCCCGAGCTGGAGCAGAGGATCGGCCGGGTGCTGATTCCCACCGAGTCGGTAACTGAAGTTCGCGGCGGCAAGAAGTACACCAGCGAGCGCATGTTCTATCCCGGCTACGTGCTGGTCGAGATGGACATGGACGACAACGTGTGGCACGTGGTCAAGGGAACGCCGCGGGTGACGGGATTTGTGGGCACCGGCCAGCAGCCCACTCCGCTGTCGGAAGAAGAAGTCAACCAGATTGTGTACCGCGTCGCCGACAGCAAGGAAAAACCGAAACTCAAAGTCAAGTTCGAGAAGAACGAGAAGGTGCGCATCAGCGAAGGCCCCTTCGCCAGCTTTACCGGCGATATTGACGAGGTGAACGAAGACCGCGAGACGCTAAAGGTGATGGTCACCATTTTTGGGCGCTCGACCCCGGTGGAGTTGGGATTCGGGCAGGTCGAAAAAGTTGTTACGTAAGCCAAATCGCAGCCAGTCGCGCGAGCGCGCTGCGAAGAAAATGGATTCGTAGGGATAGCTATGGCAAAGAAGATTACGGGTTCGGTGAAGTTGCAGATTGCGGCGGGCAAAGCCACTCCGGCCCCCCCGGTGGGCCCGGCGCTGGGCCAGGCGCAGATCAACATCATGGAGTTCTGCAAGCAGTTCAATGCCAGGACCAACGCCAAGGAACTCGACGGCCTGATCATTCCGGTGGTGGTGTCGGTGTACAGCGATCGCACCTTTACCTTCATCACCAAAACGCCTCCGGCTTCGATCCTGTTGAAGCGCGCCGCGGGCGTGGCCAAGGGTTCGGGTACGCCGAACAAGGACAAGGTCGGCAAGGTCACGGAGAAGCAGGTGCTGGAGATTGCCCGGCAGAAGATGCCCGATCTGAACGCGGCTTCGGTGGAAGCGGCGGTCAAGAGCGTGAAAGGCACCGCGCGCTCCATGGGTATCGAAGTTACAGCATAAGGTTATCCCACAATGTGGGATTTTGAGCGGCCCAGGCCGCAGTCGTAGATACCACGGCCCTCCGGCAGCAGGGGACGGCGGTGGGAGACAAGGAGAACAATGAGAAAATTCGGAAAGAACATCGGGAAGGCGCGCGCCGCCGTCGAAGCTCGTTCGTACACGCTGCAGGACGCGGTGCCCCTTTTGCAGAAAGTGAAGTACGCCAAGTTCGACGAGACAGTGGACTTGACGATGCGCCTGGGAGTCGATCCCAAGCATGCGGACCAGATGGTCCGCGGCACTGTGGTCCTGCCGCATGGGCTGGGCAAAACTAAGAAGGTGCTGGTCATCGCCAGCGGCGAAAAGGTGCGCGAAGCCGAGGCAGCGGGCGCCGACATCGTGGGCGGCGAAGACATGGTGGAGAAGATCCAGAAAGAGAACTGGACGGACTTCGACGCCGTGATCGCCACGCCCGACATGATGAAGTCAGTCGGCCGGCTGGGCAAAGTGCTGGGTCCGCGTGGGCTCATGCCCAACCCCAAGACCGGGACTGTGACCTTCGATGTGGCTGCGGCGGTCAGGGAAACCAAGGCCGGCAAAGTAGAGTTCCGAACCGACAAGACCGCGCTGGTGCACGTGCCGGTGGGCAAGATTTCGTTCCCGCCAGAGAAGTTGGTGGAAAATGCCGCCACGGTCATCAGCAGCGTGATCAAGGCAAAGCCCACGGTGGCCAAGGGCAAATACATCAAGGGTTGCTATCTCAGTTCCACCATGGGCCCGGGTGTTTCCATTGACACAGCAGCGGTGGAAGCAGCGGCGCGAGCCTAGGCTAACGCGTAAAGAGGCGCCTTTCGAGCGCCCGGAAAAAGGATTCGAACATGGCTGTCACAAGAGCACGAAAAATCGAGCAGGTTGAGCAGCTCAAGGAAGAGTTCCTGAGCGCGAGCCACGCGGTGGTAGGCACGTTCAGCAAGCTGACCGTGCAGAAGGATTTTGAACTGCGCAAGGCCGTCCGCAGCGCGGGCGGGCATTATCGCGTGGTGAAGAACACGCTGGCAGAGCGCGCCGCCCAGGGAACCAAGGTGGAGGAGGCGATGAAGGGCCTCGCGGGAGTTACTTCCATCGCTTACACCGGCGGCGATCCGGTGGCCCTGGCCAAGGCACTCAGTAAGTATGCCAAGGACAATCCGGAGTACACCTTCAAGGTCGGCATTGTGGATGGCCGCGTCATCGCGATTAAGGACATCGACGCGCTGGCCAGCATGCCGTCCAAGCAAGAGATCCACTCCAAGCTGCTGTTCCTGATGAATGCTCCGGCGCAGCGCCTGGTAACGGTGATGAACGCCATTGGGCGCGATCTGGCGGTCGTGATCAACCAGGGTGTGGAGAAGAACAAGTTTGGTGGCGCCGAGGAAGCGGCGCCGGCAATCCCGGCGGCTGAACCTGCGGCGGCAGAAGCGCAGGCTTAGGCCTGGGCATACACGAGTTTGGGAGTGCGCAAGCGGTCCCTTAGGGTTTGCGTTATCCGTTGTGAGGCGTGCAGCCTGCGTGAGTCTGGCATGGAGACGGCACATTGGAAGCCTCGAAGACCGATAACGAAATCAACACAACGAATAACGAATAGGTGGATAAACACATGGCGGATTTGCAGCAGTTGGAAGATCAAATCGTAGGGCTCTCGCTTCTGGATGCGGCGGCCCTGGTAAAGAAATTAGAAGATCGCCTTGGCGTCTCGGCGGCGGCGGCGGCCCCCGTCATGATGGCAGGCGGAGCCGGCGCGGGCGCCGCAGTAGCGGCCCCGGCGGAAGAGAAGACCGAGTTTGCGGTCGTGCTCACCGCGGTGGGCCCCAACAAGATCAACGTGATCAAGGCTGTCCGAGAAGTCACCAGCCTGGGTCTGAAGGAAGCCAAGGACCTGGTCGATGGCGCTCCCAAGACCGTGAAGGAAGGCGTCTCCAAGGACGAAGCCGAGACCATCAAGAAAAAGTTCGCCGAGGCAGGCGCGACCGTCGAGGTGAAGTAAGGTTCCCTCCCGTTTCGTCCGGCCGCTGGCAAATGCTTATTTTGCGCTTGGCAGCGAACCGGCAACGAAGCGGGACGATTACTCCGGGCACGCTGACCGGAGTCAAGGCTGCTGCCGCCTGCGGTTAAGCGGGGCGGCGGCGACGTTCCTCTTCACGGCGGAGCAGTCGTGGAGGGGCGCGATGAAGCCGAGGAAGCAGAGCAGTCCTGCTCAGCAGGGACTGCGGAATTCCCGGGCATCGTTGAGCCGGATTCTTTCAGGAATCCGGAGCATCAAACAGTTGAGTGGCAGGGCGGCAAGCTTGACCGGAGTCGCGTCAGCTCAGGCGCGACGGTAGGCTAGCCGAGGACAAGGCCTGAAGATACTGGCGCGGGAAGCGAAAAACATCGCGGCACATTTCGTGCCGAAATCCCGGACCAAATGGTCATGGGATTGCAGAACGCCTGACGCGGCGCTGACGGGGATTTCTGTCTCCGGCAGCGCACTTGCGTTTTTGCGCATACTCCAGCAGCCCATTCTCTCTTCGACCGACCTGTCACCGTGGGACGGCAGTCCTACCCGTCGCACATCCGCATTAGCGGTTTGCAAGGCCACGCATGAGCGAGCGGGCCGGGCGCTGATATAGGAGCTTTATACATGGCACAACAGAAAACTGCCAATCGAAATCGATTCGATTTCTCAAAAATTCCGGCTACCATCCAGATTCCCAACCTGATTGAGGTGCAGAAACGTTCGTACGATCGCTTTCTGCAGATGGATGCGCTGCCGAGCGAGCGCGATGACGGCGGTTTGCAGGCGGTATTCCAGTCGGTATTTCCGATCACGGACTTCCGCAACGTTTCGCAATTGGACTTCGTGGAGTACGCCATCGGCAACTGGGAGTGCAAGTGCGGCCACCTCAAGGGGCTGAACCACCTGCGCACCACCTGCCGTAATTGCGGCGCAACCGTGAAGACCGATCCCTTCCATCTGGGGGATGTGCTGTGCACCAAGTGCGGCACCTACAACGCCAATACGCCCGATTTCTGCAACAAGTGCGGCGATCCTGTGGGATTGCAACTGAAGTACGACGTGGCCGAATGCGAAGAGCGCGGCATGACCTACTCCGCCCCGCTGAAGGTCACCATGCGCCTCACCATCTACGACAAGGACCCGGAAACCGGCAACCGCTCCATCCGCGACATGAAGGAGCAGGAAGTTTTCTTTGGCGACATTCCGTTGATGACGGCCAATGGCACCTTCATCATCAACGGCACGGAGCGCGTCATCGTCAGCCAGTTGCACCGGTCGCCGGGCGTGTTCTTCGAGACCGCCAGCAATCGCACCTATTTCCTGGGCAAGATCATCCCCTACCGCGGTTCGTGGGTTGAGTTCGAGTACGACCAGAAGAACATTCTGTACGTGCGCATCGACCGCAAACGCAAGTTCCTGGGCAGCATCTTCCTGCGGGCGCTGGGCCTGCGCTCCGATGAGGACATCCTGCGCACGTTCTACACCGTGGATCGCATCGCTCTAAAGGACAAGAAGCTGTACTGGAAGCTCGAGCCCGGCGTGGAGCGGCCAACCAACCTGGTGGGCATGAAGCTGGCGCACAAGATCGCGACCAAGGGTGGCGAAGAGATCGCTCACTCCGGCCGCAAGGTTACGCCGGCGGTGATGAAGGAAATCCAGAAGCACAAGATTTCCGAGATCGAAGTTGACCTCAGCGACATGGAAGGCGCGTACGTTGCGGCCGACGTTGTGGACACCAACACCGGGGAAATCCTGCTGGAAGCCAACTCCGAGCTTACGGCGGAAAAGTTGTCGAAGCTGCTGGACACTGGCGTTGCCGAAGTGCACGTGTTCTTCCCGGAACGCGACGATGTAGGCACGGTGATTAGCGCCACCCTGCGACGCGACTCGGTGAAAACCCCGCAGGAAGCGCTGATCGAGATCTACCGCAAGTTGCGTCCCGGCGATCCGCCGACGCTCGACACCGCAACCTCGCTGTTCCACGGCATGTTCTTCGACCCGCGCAAGTATGACTTCTCCCGCGTAGGCCGCCTGAAATTCAACATCAAGCTGTTCGAGAGCGAGGACGCCAGCCATCTCGATCACCGCACGCTGGAGCCGGACGATTTCTACGGCACCATCCGCTACCTGCTGAAGCTGCGCAAGAACATCGGTTCGGTGGACGACATCGACCACCTGGGCAACCGTCGCGTCCGCGCCGTCGGCGAACTGCTGGAGAACCAGTTCCGCATCGGCCTGGTCCGCATGGAACGCGCCATCAAGGAAAAGATGAGCGTGTACCAGGAGATGTCCACTGCGATGCCGCACGACCTGGTGAATGCCAAGCCGGTGATGGCCGCCATTCGCGAGTTCTTCGGTTCGTCGCAGTTGTCGCAGTTCATGGACCAGACCAACCCGCTGTCGGAGATCACGCACAAGCGCCGCCTGTCGGCCCTGGGGCCGGGCGGCCTGTCGCGGGAACGCGCGGGATTCGAAGTCCGCGACGTACACCCGACCCACTATGGCCGTATCTGTCCGATTGAAACGCCGGAAGGTCCGAACATCGGCCTCATCTCGTCGCTGAGCTGCTATGCGCGGATCAACGACTACGGCTTCATCGAGTCGCCTTATCGCAAGGTGAAGAACGGCCGGGTGCTGGACTTCGTCACCGTGGTCAACGCTGGCGACAGCGACTACCGTGTGGGCGACCACATGGAGAAGTCCGAGGCAACCAAGGCCAACAATGATCTGCGGGAGCGCCGCAAGAAGCTCATCGACGTTGAGCCCTTCTCGTTCTACCTGTCGGCGTGGGAGGAAGATCGCCACGTGATTGCGCAGGCCAACGCCGAGATCGACGACAAGGGCCGCATCGTCGCCGAACTGGTGAACGCCCGCAAAGCCGGCAACTTTGTGCTGGTCAGCCGCGACGAAGTGGACTACATCGACGTGAGCCCGAAACAGCTGGTGTCGGTGGCAGCTTCGCTGGTTCCGTTCCTGGAGCACGACGACGCCAACCGCGCTCTGATGGGCGCCAACATGCAGCGCCAATCTGTGCCCTTGCTGCGCGCGCAGGCGCCCATCGTCGGCACTGGAATGGAAGGCGTCACCGCGCGCGACTCCGGCGCGGTAGTGCTGGCACGACGCGGCGGCATCATCGACTCGGTTGACTCCGAGCGCATCATCGTGCGCGTCGAGGGCGAGCATCACCCGATGCAACTGTCGCGCGAGGTGGGCAGCGACATCTATCAGCTCACCAAGTTCAAGCGTTCCAACCAGAACACTTGTATCAATCAGCGCCCCATCGTGATGAAGGGGCAGCGCGTGGCCAAGGGGCAAGTCATCGCCGACGGTCCTTGCACCGACATGGGCGAATTGGCGCTCGGCCGCAACGTGCTGGTCGCCTTCATGCCCTGGCGCGGCTACAACTTCGAGGACGCCATCCTGGTTTCCGAGAAGATGGTGAAAGACGACTATTACACCTCGGTCCACATCGAGGAGTTCGAGATCGAGTCGCGCGACACCAAGCTGGGCCCGGAAGAAGTCACCCGCGATATTCCCAACGTCAGCGAGTCGGCGTTGCGCGACCTCGATGAGAGCGGCATCATCCGCATCGGCGCCACGGTAAAAGCCGGCGACATCCTAGTGGGCAAAGTCACGCCCAAAGGCGAGACCCAGCTTACTCCGGAAGAAAAGCTGCTGCGGGCCATCTTCGGCGAGAAGGCCGGCGATGTTCGCGACGCTTCGCTCACCTGCCCTCCCGGCATCGAGGGAACGGTGGTGGACGTGAAAATCTTCTCCCGCAAAGGACAGGACAAGGACGAACGCGCCAAGTTCATCGAGTCTGAGCAGGTGGCAAAGCTGGAGAAGAACCTGGCTGACGAGATCCGAATTCTCACCGACGAGCGTTTGAAGCGCCTGGAGGCGTTATTGGGCGGCAAGGAAGTCCTCGCCGACCTGCACGACGAGCGCACCAACAAGCGCCTGTTGACCAAGGGTGTGATTTTGGACCGCGACACCATCGAGCGCATCTCGACCCGCAACCTGAAGCGCGTCAAGTTCCCCGATAAGGACCCCCGCATCAACGAGCAGATCGATGAAATCGAAGAGATGACCTCGCGGCAGATTGACGTGCTGCGCAAGATCGTCCGCGAGAAAGTCGAGAAGCTGCAAAAGGGCGATGAACTTCCGCCGGGCGTGATCAAGCTGGTGAAAGTTTATGTTGCCATGAAGCGCAAGCTGAGCGTGGGCGACAAGATGGCCGGTCGCCACGGTAATAAGGGCGTCATCGCGCGTATCCTGCCGGAAGAGGACATGCCTTACCTCGAGAACGGTACGCCGGTGGAAATCGTCCTGAATCCGTTGGGCGTGCCCAGCCGTATGAACGTGGGCCAGATCCTGGAGACCCATCTGGGATGGGCAGGTTACGCGTTGGGACAAAAAATCGGCGAGCTGCTGAAAGAGAATTCCAAGGCGGAACGTCTGCGCAAGGAACTCAAGGTGATGTTCAAGGACACGCCGTTCGTGGACAAGTTGGTCAGCCTTGATGACGACACCCTGGAGCATGTGGCGGATGGCATGAAGGAAGCCGTCTACTTCGGCTCGCCGGTGTTCGACGGATCGAAAGAGGGAGAAATCAAGTCTTTGCTGGCGCAGAGCGGCCTGCCCGAGTCGGGCAAAACCTCTCTCTACGACGGCATGACCGGAGAGCGCTTCGAGCAGTCGGTGACGGTGGGCTATATCTACATGCTCAAGCTCTCGCATCTGGTGGACGACAAGATCCACGCGCGCTCGATCGGACCGTACTCGCTGATCACCCAGCAGCCGCTNNAGGCGCAGTTCGGCGGTCAGCGCTTTGGCGAAATGGAAGTGTGGGCCCTGGAAGCCTACGGCGCAGCCTACATCCTGCAGGAACTGCTCACCGCGAAGTCCGATGACGTTTATGGCCGTACCAAGATTTATGAGGCCATCGTTAAAGGCGAAGCGGCCATTGAGCCGGGTGTGCCGGAGTCCTTCAACGTGCTGATTCGTGAGTTGCAGTCGTTGTGCCTCGACGTGGAGCTGATCAAGACCAATGAGCGCAGAGTGCTCCCGGCAGCTCCGCTGGCGGCCGACTAGGCCCGACGTTCGCTCGAAGATTGCGGTAACTGCCTCCTTCGCTCCCGCGGGAGGCAGCACCCAGGGAAACAGGAAATACCGGGAGCCGCCAGCGGCCGCGCAAGGGCCGCAGGTCCCTGCAGCCCGCCGCGGCGGGTCCCGCAGGGGAGGAGGACATTTTGTACCGTTCCAGTCCATTTGATCTCGGAAATGCCATCGCCGACTTCGACGCTATCCGCATCAGCCTGGCTTCGCCCGAAAAGATCCGCAGTTGGTCTCACGGCGAAGTCACCAAGCCGGAGACCATCAACTACCGCACCTTCAAGCCGGAGCGCGATGGTCTGTTCTGCGCCCGCATTTTCGGGCCGGTAACCGACTGGGAGTGTCTCTGCGGCAAATACAAGCGCATGAAGCACCGCGGCGTGATCTGCGATAAGTGCGGCGTGGAGGTAACGCTGTCCAAGGTGCGCCGTGAGCGCCTGGGCCACATTGAGCTGGCTTCGCCCTGTTCCCATGTGTGGTTCTTCAAGGGGCTGCCCAGCCGTATCGGCCACATTCTCGACATCTCGCTGCGCGAGCTGGAATCGGTGCTGTACTTCGAAGCCTACGTGGTGGTCGAGGCCGGCGAAGCTCCGGTCAAAGAGCGCGAAGTCATCAAGGACGAAACCAAGTATCGCGAACTCGACCAGGCGCATCGCGCCAGCGGCTTCAAGGCCATGATGGGCGCCGAAGCCATCAAGGAACTGCTGAAGCGGGTTGAGGTGGAGAGTCTCTCCGGTGAACTGCGCGAAAAAATGCGCACCGAGACTTCGGTGCAGAAGCGCCTGAAATATGCCAAGCGCCTGAAGGTGGTTGAGGCATTCCGCAAGAGCGGTAACAAGCCGCAGTGGATGATTCTGGACGTGATTCCGGTGATCCCGCCTGAGCTGCGTCCCCTGGTTCCTCTCGATGGCGGCCGCTTTGCGACTTCTGACCTGAACGATCTGTATCGCCGGGTCATCAACCGCAACAACCGCTTGAAGAAGTTGATGGATCTGCATGCGCCGGAAGTCATCGTGCGCAACGAGAAGCGCATGTTGCAGGAGGCCGTGGACGCGCTGTTCGACAATGGACGCCGTGGCCGTGTGCTGCGTGGCGCCAACAACCGCCCGCTGAAGTCACTGTCCGACACGTTGAAGGGCAAGCAGGGCCGCTTCCGCCAGAACCTGCTGGGCAAGCGCGTGGACTATTCCGGACGCTCCGTCATTGTGGTGGGTCCCGACCTCAAGCTGCACCAGTGCGGCCTGCCTAAGAAGATGGCGCTGGAGCTGTTCAAGCCGTTCATCTATCACCGTCTGGAGCAGACTGGACACTGCACCACCATCAAGCAGGCCAAGGAAATGGTGGAGCAACAGGAGCCCATCGTATGGGACATCCTGGAAGAGGTGATTAAGGACCATCCGGTGTTGCTGAACCGCGCGCCCACGCTTCATCGCCTCGGGATTCAGGCTTTCGAGCCGGTGCTGGTGGAAGGCAAGGCCATCAAGATTCACCCGCTGGTCTGCACCGCATTCAACGCCGACTTCGACGGCGATCAGATGGCGGTGCACATTCCGTTGTCGCCGGAAGCGCAGGTGGAAGCCAGCGTGCTGATGCTGGCCTCGCATAACATCCTGTCGCCGGCGTCAGGACAACCGATCACCGTGCCCACGCAGGACATGGTGTTGGGCATTTACTACCTGACCAAAGCCAAGCCGGGCGCCAAGGGCGAGGGACGCGCGTTCGCCAACATCGACGAAGTGATCCTGGCGAAGGAAGCGGGCGAAGTGGAAACGCTGACCCCGATTCGTCTGCGCTACTCGGGCGACGTAATCGATTTGACTATCGCGTATGACGATCAGGACGTGATCCATACCGAGCCGACCAACTTTGAGCGGCAGTTCATCTCGACCACCGTGGGCCGCGCCATCATGAACGACCACTTGAAGCGCGGCGCGGCGGAGATGCCCTACATCAACGGCTTGCTCAAGAAGAAGGGCGTGGGCAACCTGGTGAACTACTGCTACCTGCGCTTCGGTCTGGAGACCACGGTGCGGATGCTGGACGGCATCAAGCAGCTCGGTTTCCACTACGCCACCATGGCGGGCCTCTCGATCGGGATCGACGACATGGTCATTCCTCCGGGCAAAGCGGGCCTGGTACGCGACGCCGAAAAGCAGGCGATCGCTGTGCAGCAGCAGTATCTGGACGGCGCCATCACCAACGGCGAACGCTACAACAAAGTCGTCGAAATCTGGTCGGCCATCACGGAAAAAGTAGCGGACGAGATGTTCAGCGCGATGCAGCACGACGACAAAGTCGGCGACATTAATCCCATTTACGTCATGG
>PLXE01000104.1:167388-167573 GCA_003151335.1 Acidobacteriaceae bacterium | reverse complement strand
CCTTCTCATGGAAGGCGATTTCACTCATTGACCCTCAATGAGCGCTATGGGGATTTTACGCCAACCATCCAAAGGCACGTTCGGAACGCAGTCATCGGCTACAATATTGGCGTGTGGTAGACCGTCAAACGCTCACTATGCCTACCCACTTTGACGATTAGAGAAGCACGCGCAGTGGTTGGAGA
>PLXE01000104.1:0-167372 GCA_003151335.1 Acidobacteriaceae bacterium | reverse complement strand
TAAGGGATAACTGTTGAAATCAGGCCATATCACAAGCAATCCCGCTATGGGGGACAACCGGTAACCGACAACTGCATTACTCCAGCCCAAACTCCCGCCACCGCCTGGTCACCTGCTCCTTGGTTTTCTCGTCCATGCGGATCTCGTCCGGCCACGGGCGGGTGAAGCCTTCGCTTGGCCACTTGCGGGTGGCGTCAACGCCCATCTTGGAGCCGAAGTCGGGCAGCCGCGATGCATGGTCGAGTGAGTCCACGGGCCCCAGCGTGAACTGGATATCGCGCTCCGGGTCGATGTTATTCAGTACCTTGAGAGTCACGTCGCCGATGTCCTGCACGTCCACGTCTTCATCCACCACCAGAATGCATTTCGTGGACATCGCCTGCCCCATCGACCAAATGCCGTTCATCACCTTGCGCGCCTGGCCGGGATACGACTTCTTGATGGAGACAATCATCAGGTTGTGAAAAATGCCTTCGACCGGCAGGTTTATGTCCACAAGCTCGGGAATGGTGACGCGCATCAGCGGCAGGAAAATCCGCTCCACCGCTTTGCCCATCCACGCGTCCTCCATCGGGGGCTTGCCCACGATGGTCGTCGAGTAGATCGGGTCCTTGCGATGGGTAATACAGGTAACGTGGAAGACCGGGTAGAGATCTTGCGGCGTGTAGAAGCCGGTGTGGTCACCGAACGGCCCTTCCATGCGCAGCTCGTCCAATAGCACGTAGCCCTCGAGCACGATCTCGGATGCGGCCGGCACCTCCAGGTCCACGGTCTCGCACTTCACCAACTCGACGGGCTTCTGCCGCAGGAATCCGGCAATCATGTATTCCTCGACATCGGGAGGCGCGGGAACGATGGAGGAGAACATCATCGCCGGATCGGTGCCGATGGCGACGGCCACATCCATTTTCCCCGCAACCTGCTTCCCTTCCGCTACCCGCGAGCCTCCACCTGAGCGCGCCATCATGTCCAGGGCTGCGGTAACGGGATGCGCCTCGCCCGCCGCTGCGGACCGGCGCATCTGTTGACGGTAGTTCTCGGCTCCTTGCTTCTGGCGCTGCCAATGCATGCCGGCGCTGCGCTCGTCGTACACCTGCAGGCGATAGGTGCCGGCATTGCGTTTGCCCGTCTTGGGATCTTTGGTGATCACCGAGGGCAACGTGATGAAGCGTCCTCCGTCCTGCGGCCAGCATTGCAGGATGGGAAAATCCAGCAGAGAGAAATTGTCGCGCTTGATGACTTCCTTGCAGGGACCGCTGGAAACTTCTTTGGGGAAAAACCTGCCCATCTCCGCCAGCATGGGCAGCATTTTGATTTTGTCCAGCAGCCCTTGCGGCGACTTCACATCCATGAAGTACTTGATCCGGTCGGCGATCTCGTCAAGCGAATCCACGTCCAGCGCCAGCCTCATGCGGCGCTCGGAGCCGAACTGGTTAATCAGCAGCCTGGCCCCGGGGTAGCCCTTGACGTTTTCGAAAAGCAATGCCGGTCCGCCGGGACCATGCCTGCCCCGAGGTCCCCATTTGGAGACCCGGTCCGTGATCTCGGCAATCTCCAGGACCGGATCAGCTTCCGCTCTAACGCGTTTTAACTCTCCCGCTTTATCCAGCGCGGAGATCCAATCTCGCAAATCGTAGTAGGCCAAACCAACCTCGCTTCAGTGGTCGCGGCAGCAAAGCGGCGAGACACTGTTGGTCGTTCAGGATTCAAGTAACTGACGATTATAGTGGGCGGCCAATCCAAGGCCCTGCGCTGCTTGCGCAAAGTTTATCTGGACGCCGGTTTTAATCGCTGTTGACCCAAGTAACGGCACTTATTTTTCACTAGCACCGAGGTGCCGCACCGATTCCTACACAAGCAAATTAATTGCCAACAATTTTGTTATTCCGCTTGAATCTATGCGGTCGATTGCATAGTCTTAAAGCATTGGGGAGAGCGGCAACGCAAGTCTTTTGTCGCTCGTCGGTGTTCTCAGTAAGTGGTCCGATTTTGCAAAGATAGTTCTTGCCGTGAGAGTTTTCACCCGCTTCGGCCATCTCTGCATACCTCGCGCTCCCCGTCTGTCCTCTTGGCTGCCCGCAGATGAGCCTGCAATCAATGGTAGGCAGCCGATAATCATTCCGCCCACAACGGGGGAAGGTTACTAATGCCGGTGACTCGCATTGATTTCCCGATGGATGAATTGACGCGTCCTCAATCCCAATCCGAAGCAGAGATTCAACAGAAATTGGCCCAGGAACGCGCCCGCCTGGCCAGCATGATGGGACTGGACAGTGGTCCGGTTCGCCACTTTCGTCGCCCCGTGGAGAAGCCCTTCACAGCGGAAGAGCGCAACAAGGTGACCATTCTTTTCGGTGGCCTGACCTGGAAACACGAGCGCGTGATCCAGGCGGTGTTTGAGGGCTGCGGATATCGCTGCGAGATTCTGCCCGTTCCGAACGTGTCCGCGTTTCAACTGGGCAAGGAATACGGCAACAACGGCCAGTGCAATCCCACCTACTTCACGGTTGGCAATCTGGTGCAGTACCTCCAGGGCCTGCAAGCGCGCGGCATGACGAAGGACGAGATCATCAACAACCACGTCTTCTTTACCGCCGGCTCCTGTGGGCCATGCCGCTTCGGCATGTACGAGTCGGAGTATCGCCTCGCTCTGCAAAACGCCGGCTTCGCTGGCTTCCGGGTATTGCTTTTCCAGCAGAATGACGGCGTGAAGGCGGCCTCCGGCGAAGCCGGGCTGAAGTTCACGGTGGACTTCGGCATGGGCATGTTGAATGCCCTCAACCTGGGCGACATCATGAACGAGATGATCTACCGCATCCGTCCTTTCGAAGTCCAAAAGGGCAAGACAGATGAAGTCTTCCAGGCGTCCATCGACAAGCTGTGCACGCTGCTGCGCGATCGCAAGCCGTTCGAGGACCACGAAGACTTGCCGGAGTGGATGGCGAAGAGGATCCGTCCCAACAAGGGTAAGAAGTGGGAGAAGTGGGTCAACTCGCTGGCCAAGGTCCGCGAGCAGCTGTATGGCAACTCCTACAAAGAGGCGCTGGCGGCTGTCCGCGAGCAACTCGCCACCATTGAGGTGGACCGCCTGCGCGTCAAGCCGGTGGTCAAGATCATCGGCGAGTTCTGGGCGCAGATCACCGAGGGCGATGGCAACTTCCACATGTTCGAGTTCCTGGAGCGGGAGGGCGCGCAGGTGCTGGTCGAGCCTATCGGGACCTGGGTGATGTACATGATGTATCAGGCCAAGGCGCGCGCCGCCGCCCGCCGGCCGCTTGATGCTCCCTACAAGAAAGTGAAGTGGTACGAGTTGCGCAAGATGGCGGTGAACGAGTTGAAGTTTCGCCAGAAGCAGTGGCTGTGGGGCTTGGGCGAGCGTGTCTATGCCCGCCAATACCATCGCGTGGTGGAGGCGCTGGGCAACATCGCGCACCATCTGGTAGACCAGAAGGAAATGGCCGCGATGGCCAATCCGTTCTACAACCAGTTCGCGCGTGGGGGTGAAGGACATCTTGAGGTTGGCAAGAACGTCTGGTACACCAAGAACCGCCTCTGCCACATGGTGCTGGCGTTGAAGCCATTCGGTTGCATGCCGTCGTCGCAGTCGGATGGCGTGCAATCGGCTGTGGCCAATCAGTTCAAGGAAATGATCTTCCTACCCATCGAAACTTCGGGTGAGGGCGAGATCAATGCCCATAGCCGGGTGCAGATGGCGCTGGGTGAGGCCAAGGTCAAAGCTCGCATGGAGTTCGAGCAGGCGTTGAAGTCCACGGGTAAACGGCTGGGGGACATCAAGGACTACGTTGCCAAACATCCGGAGCTGCGCAACCTGTTTTATCCGGTGCCGCACGTTCATGGCTACGCCGGCGTGGCTGCCAATTTCGTGTTGCATGTCAACGATCTGATGAACGGCAAGAAACGCTTGGCGCGCGTGCCGGTGACTCCACCGCAGAAACTGACGGTGGCCGCCGCATATGGCGATTAGTGGTTGATTTTTCAGGTTGAACGATAAAGAAGAAGGAAGGTCGCTCCATAGATGGCGGAAGTGCAAGCACCTGAAGGTACGCAAGCTGCCCCGACCTATCGTCTGGATGTGCAGCTACACGAGCTGCTCATGAAGCCGCCCGAGCAGCCACGGCTGTTGCCACCGCCTGCGAGTGGCAAAGAGCAGACGCTGCCGAAGCCGGTGTTTCCGCAGTATCCCGAGCTGATGTCGGCCGCAGACGAGGATTTCTTTCCCAACAACGGCACTCGCAAATACAAAGTGAAGCACATTTACCGCGCGGCGAAAGGGTGGGCGTTCCCCTTCTTCCGTTCGCGAATCGTGCCGGGCGAGTTTCATCCCATCATTGCCTACCTGTTCAACGAGTGGAAATGCAACCTCGATTGCCACTACTGCTGGGCCTTCGACAACAGCGTGCGCGGCATGACCGAGGATGTGGCCAAGCGCTCCATCGATTGGCTGCACGACACCGGATGCCGTGTGCTGGCGCTGATGGGCGGCGAGCCGCTCCTGCGTCCCGACCTCGCCCACAAGATCGTCTATTACGCCGCCAGGAAAGATTTCTGGATTTATCTGCCGACCAATGGCCGCCTGATGCGGCCTGAGGTAATCGACAAGTTGGCTGACGCTGGTGTCGCCACCTTCAACCTCGCGGTGGATGCCTGGGACGTCAAGCCGGGATTGCCGAAGGCGATGGTTCCAATCCGCTCGTACTTCGATTACCTGGTCAAGAAGCAGTACAAGTACGGCTACAGCGTCTTCCTCAACATCAACATCTGTCACAACAACATGGACGACGTGCGGCAGCTAACGGAACTGGCGCACGACAGCGGCATCGCCACCGACTATCACATCTGCGAGTCGCCGATGACCGAGCAGCCCCATTTCAAGCACCTGCACACCAACCCGACGTTCATCCGCGAGGAAGACCATCCCATGGTGTGCGAGCTGGTCGATTGGCTGGTAGAAAAGCAGAGGTCCGGCTACCACATGGTGAATTCGGTGGAGCGGCTTTCGCAGATGAAGGAATTCATCAAGGGAGAGCTGGAAGACTGGAACTGCCGCGCCGGACACAACTCGCTGATTATTCGCGTGGACGGCACCCTGGCGCCTTGCTTCCCCATGTACTCCGCCGGATACGACTGGGGGACCATCGAGAACCACAAGTTCGAAAGCAAGCAGTTGAAAGACATGAAGAAAGAGTGCCAGAAGAGCTGCTTCTCTACCCTGAACCATATCCTGGCGTTTTGCTACAACGATCAGCGGGTGATTCGCTGGCTGTTCACGCAGGCCAAGCGCGGCTTTCAGGGTGTTAGCGGAAATTTCGGCGACTAAGGTTTTCCTTACCGGTTCGGTTTTTCGGAGGCCTAGTGGGTCCGCATTCTCATCAACACGGTTCGTGCAGTAATGGCGAGCAGAAGGTTGACGTCCAACTGGACGCACTTCTGGGCCCGCCGCCCGTTGAAGACTCGCTTCCGGCGCGCGTTCTGGCCCGTTCGCGCGAAGTGAATGCGCAGGCGGGCTTCAAGGCGGTCTATACCGTCGGCATGGATGTTGGCTCGACCACGGTGAAGGCGGTCATTGTCAACGCCGAGACCGACCAGATCATCTGGCAGGACTATCAGCGGCACGAAACCAGGCAGCCGGAGAAGTTGCTGGAATTCCTCAAGCGCATGGAGGAGGAAGTCGGCATTGCTCCGCACAACTGCCGCATCTTCATCACCGGCTCGGGCGGAGGCGCGTTGGCCAACCTGGTCGGCGCGAAGTTTGTGCAGGAAGTCACCGCAGTTTCACTGGCGGTCGAAAAGTTGCACCCCGAGGTGAACTCGGTCATTGAATTGGGCGGGCAGGATGCCAAAATCATCGTTTTCAAGGAAGACGGGAATACCGGCCGCAAGAAAAAAATCCCGTCGATGAACGACAAGTGCGCGGGAGGTACGGGCGCCGTCATCGACAAGATCAACGCGAAGCTCAAGATTCCACCCGAAGAACTCTGCGACCAGGGCTACACCGGCATCAAGCTGCATCCGGTCGCAGGCAAATGCGGTGTCTTCGCGGAAACCGATATCAACGGCCTGCAAAAGCAAGGCATCCCGCCCGATCAGTTGATGGCTTCGCTGTTCGACGCCATTGTTCTGCAGAACCTCACGGTCTTGACCCGCGGACATACTCTGCGGCCGCACGTGCTGCTGCTGGGAGGGCCGAACAGTTTCATCCGCGGAATGAAGGAAGCGTGGCAGCAGAACATTCCTCGCACCTGGGAGGAGCGCAAGGTCCAGCTTCCGGAGGGCGCCAAGCCGGAAGATCTGATCAAGGTGCCAGAGAACGCGCAGTATTTCGCAGCGCTGGGCGCTGTCGAGTTTGGCAAGGACGAAGAGTCCGAAGTCGGGACCTACACGGGTACCGAGTGCCTCGAGGACTATATCTCGGTCGGCCGGCCAGCGGAGAAAGCGAAATCGGGCGCCGCGGGTCTTAGCGCCTCCGAGG
Organism: Acidobacteriaceae bacterium; assembly: GCA_003151335.1. Classification (GTDB taxonomy): domain Bacteria; phylum Acidobacteriota; class Terriglobia; order Terriglobales; family Acidobacteriaceae; genus Bog-257. The sequence continues at coordinate 160,882 of PLXE01000104.1, read as the reverse complement.
AAGAACTCGCCGGCTTCAAGCAGAAGTACGCGGTCCCGAAATTCGTCGGCGCGAAGTTCGGCGTCGGCGAGACGGTGCGCGGATTCGTCGGCCTGGACGGCGGTTCGACTTCGACCAAAGCTGTGCTGCTGTCAGAAGCGGGTGACGTGCTCTGCAAGGCCTACCAACTGTCGGGCGGCAATCCCATCCAGGACACCATCGACATGTTCGTCGCGCTCCGCCAGCAGGTGGAGTCGCAGGGAGCGACGCTGGAAGTGCTCGGGGTCGGCACCACCGGATACGCCAAAGATGTTTTGAAAGACGTGCTCAAGGCCGATGTTGCGCTGGTGGAAACCGTGGCCCACACCGAGTCGGCCATGAAGTTCTACAAGAATCCCCATGTCATCGTGGATGTCGGCGGCCAGGACATTAAGCTGATCGTATTGAAGGACGGCCGCGTCAAGGACTTCAAACTTAACACCCAGTGTTCGGCCGGAAACGGCTATTTCCTGCAAGGCACCGCCGAGTCGCTCGGTTACAAGGTGGAAGAGTACGCGGACATTGCTTTTTCGGCCAACACCATGCCGATCTTCGGCTATGGCTGTGCGGTGTTCATGCAGTCCGACATCGTGAACTTTCAGCGGCAGGGTTGGCGGGGCGAAGAAATTCTCGCTGGATTGGCGAACGTCCTGCCGAAAAATATCTTCCTCTATGTCGCCGGAATCCCGAACCTCGCGAAGTTGGGATCGCGCTTCATTTTGCAGGGTGGTACGCAGAAGAACCTGGCGGCGGTCAAGTCGGAAGTCGATTTCATTCACTCTCACTTCCACGGCGTTGACCACGAAGCCGAGGTCATCGTGCACGAGCATTGCGGCGAGTCGGGCGCAATCGGCGCAGGCGTGGAGGTCATTCGTCTCTACAAGAACAGCCATCGCACTACCTTCCTTGGCCTCGATGCGGTGCAAAAGATCGGGTATCGCACCACGCGAAACGAGGACACGCGCTGCTATTTCTGCAAGAACAATTGCCTGCGCACCTTCATCGACGTGAATGTCGGCGACCATCTCGAGCCGGCTTCGCCGCTGCCGGTGTTTAAGTCGAAGGTCCCGCTGCAAGCGGGAGAACGGCGGCTGATCATTTCCACCTGCGAAAAAGGACAGGTCGAGGACGTGGGCGCCATGCGCGGCATCAAGGCGGGGTTGGACGCGATCAAGAACGCCAATCCGAATTTGGTGGACCTCGCCGCCCGCGAGGTGTGGCGCTCGCGCAATCCGCAGAAGGTTGCCGATCCCATTCCCACGCGCGCCTGGACGTCGGCCGCCAAGCAGCGAATTGCGCTGATGAAGAAGCGCTCCAGCTTGCGCATCGGCATGCCGCGCGTGCTGAACATGTACCTCTACGCGCCGCTGTTTAGCGCGTATCTGGAGAGCCTGGGCCTGGAGCCCGAGAACCTGGTGTACTCCGAGTTCACCGGCCAGGACATGTACCGCGCCGGCGCGGGCCGCGGCGCCATCGATCCGTGCTTCCCGTCGAAGGTCGGCATCCCGCACGTTTACAACCTGATCTTCCAGAAGCACCAGAAGAAGCCGCTGGACGCCATCTTCTTCCCCATGATCGACACCCTGCTTCAGCCGCTGAAGAACTGCAACGGCAGCAATGCCTGCCCCACCGTGACGGCGACGCCGAACTCGGTGAAGGCAGCGTTCATTAAGGAGAACGATGTCTTCAAGGAGAACGGCATTCAGTATTTCGATCCCATCCTGAACCTCGACGACAAGAAGCTGTTTACCTTGCAGATGTTTCAGACATGGGCGCCGATCCTGGGGCTCTCCGAAGAAGAGAACGAACGCGCGGTCGAGGTTGGCTTCAAGGCCTTTGAGGACTTTGATCGCGGAGTGCGCAAGCGCGCTCGCGAGGTGCTCGATAGCCTGGAGCGCGAGAACCGCCTGGGCATCGTCATGCTGGGCCGCGTGTATCACCACGATCCCGGCCTTAACCACGAAATCATGGAGGAGTTCCAGAAGCTGGGCTATCCGGTGTTCTCGCAGAGCCTGCTGCCCACCGACGAAGACCTGCTCGACCGGCTCTTCGGCGAAGAGGTCCGCTCCGGCGCCATCACTCACGCGCTCGATATTCGCGACGTGTGGAAGAACGCCTACTCCGCCAGCACCAATCAGAAGATCTGGGCGGCGAAGTTCACGGCGCGTCACCCCAACCTGGTAGCGCTGGAGATGAGCAACTTCAAGTGCGGACACGACGCGCCTATCTACAGCGTGATTGAGGACATCATCGAGAACTCGGGTACGCCCTATTTTTCCTTCAAAGACCTCGACGAGAATAAGCCGACGGGATCCATTAAGATCCGTGTGGAAACCATCGATTACTTTTTGAAGCGCTACCAGGAAACCTTAACGAAGAAGGCGGAGGCGGCGAAACAATTGGAACAGCAACTGGCGGCGTACGAGCGCTCCTTGCGTATGCCGTTGGCGCAGAAATCGCGTACGCAGGAAAATATTCCGATAGGATTCCCGCACGTAGCAGCCGAACCGGAACCTGCGACGGCGGCCGGAGACGATTAGCCATGCCCCTAATGACCGACACCAAGAAAGTGATGTTCGAGATTTATCGTGAAGCCGATTTCAGCGGCCGCTACAAGGTGGTGTACTTCACGGAACTGGGAGAACACGACAAGGAAACCGAGATCCAGGAGGCCATGCGCGGGGAGCACGTTTTCGACGGCTTTCTGCTGCACCGCGAGCGCAACCAGGCCAAGCAGATCGTGGACGAAATCCTCGAGCGGCTAAACCGCGGCGAGGATGTTGACCCAACCACCATCGAACAGAATTTGCAGCCGTATCTCGCCTGAGCATGTATTTCGACCCTCTCTCCGCGGACCCCAGAGTAATCGATCCCGTCCTTCGCTGGACATGTATACACCTAGGGTATATACTTTACGGGAAAGGTGATCGCGATGAGCACAGCTCGTATTTTCAAATCTGGCAATAGCCAAGCAGTGCGCCTGCCAAAGCAATTTCGCTTCGAAGTCAACGAGGTGGAAATCTTTCGCCGCGGAGATGAGATTGTTTTGAGAAAACCCAAACGCAATCTCGGGGGGGCGTTTGCCGCGTTGGCGGCCATGCCGAACGACTTTATGTCTCACGGTCGGCGGGACCAGCCTCCACAGAAACGGGATGCACTATGAACACTCGCTACATGCTGGATACGGACATGTGCATATACATCGCCAAACATCGGCCGCCGGAGGTCAGGGCCCGCTTCGAGCGACTGAAGCCGGGACAATTGATCATGTCGGCAATTACCTACGGGGAGCTCTGCTACGGTGCGAGCAAGAGTAGCCAACAAGCCAGCGCTCTCGCCCAGTTGCGGGAGCTGGTTCAGGACGTTCCAGTTGCGGAGCTTGACTCCAGGGCGTCAGAAGCCTACGGAGAAATCCGGGCGGCACTAGAGAAGGAAGGTCGGCTCATTGGCAATAATGACCTGTGGATTGGCGCCCATGCTTTGGCTCTAAATCTCACGCTTGCCACAAACAACGAACGCGAGTTCAAGCGGATCCCGGGGCTTTCGCTGGAGAACTGGACGAAGTAGGCGACGCATCTCGCCAAAAATTTCAGCTCCTCAATCTCTTCTTCTTCGCCGTTTTCCTCGAAGCAGTTTCTTTGGGCCGCGGCTTCTTTACTGCGGCTTTCTTTACTGCGGCTTTCTTTGCTGCGGCTTTCTTCACTGGTGCCTTCTTGGCTGACCAGGCCTTCTTGGCAGCCGGTCTCGCGGGCTTCTTGGGAGCCTTCGCGGGCACCGACTTCTTGGCTACCGCCTGCTTCGTTGACGCAGCCTTCTTCGCTGCAGGCTTGACGGCGGGAGTTGATACCGCAACCTTTTTTGTTGCAGGCTTGGGAGCGGGAACCGCCGCCTTCTTGCTCTCGGGAGTCGCTACCGCTTTCTTCGCCCCTGGAGCCGGTTTCGCCTCCGCAACTGGCGCAGCTACGGCAGGCACCGGGACGGGCACGACGGCTGGCGGCTCCATCACTTTCGCCTTGCGTCCCCGCTTCGCCGGGGCTGGCGCTTCGCCGGTGGGTGCAATCCCTTTTGCAGCCGCTGCTTTGCCGCGTCCTCGCCGGGGCGCCGGTGGCGGCGGTGGCGGCGGCGGTTCATACGGCTTCAAGAAGCTCACGATCTCCGTGTGCGACCGCAGCTTGCCATCAAGCAGCAACAGGAAAGCCTCGTCCATCACCTTTTGATATTCCGGCAGTTGTGGCGTAATGCGCAATTCCGCCATCTCGGGGAACGGCAGCTTCTCTTTCATCTGCCGCCATTTTGTGAAGAAGTTTTTCAGCTTCTGATCGACTGGCTGTTGTTTCGTGGTGAGGCTTAGAAACAGAATATTTTCCGGCGAGGCTTGTGACAGGACCTTCCACGATCTCGAGGGTGTGCCCGCCTCCTTGCTGGTCAGCTTCTTCGCCAGATCGCGGGCCCCGCTTTCCAGGCGCTTCCACTTATCCACGAAATCGCGGCGAGGAATCATGCGCTGGATTTCGGAGGTGTCCTTGTCGCCCATGCGCCGGGTCAGGAAGTACATCACGATCGGTCCGGCTTCCACCGAGTAGCCGAGGTCGTTGATCATCTGGCGCGTCTTCACCACCTGCCCCAGTTCGCTGGTGTCGACTTTGGCCATGCTCCAATGCGGATGCAGCACCTTCAGCCAGCCTTCTTTATCCAGCGCGCGCATGATGTGCAAGGGATCGTCTTCGTGCGCCAGTTGCTCCAGTTCGTAACCCACGGCGCGCTTGCCGATATTCTCGATGTAGTTGTTCTCTTTGGCGGTGGCGTAGCGCGCTTGCGTGCGCTCTTCCAGGGGCCAGTGGAAACGTGCGCTCAAGCGTATCGCCCTGATCAGCCGGACCGGTTCTTCCAAAAATGCATAATTGTGCAGGACGCGAAGCACCTTGGCTTCAATGTCAGCGACCCCGTTGAAGGGATCGAGCAGTAATCCACGCGACCCCGGATTCAGCGACAGAGCCATCGCGTTGACCGTAAAGTCGCGACGCCTTAGATCTTCATTGATGGTGGCGGAAGTGATGCTCGGAGGCTTACCGGGCTGGTCATACGCCTCGGCCCGAGTCATGTTCAACTCGGCCCGCACGTTACCCGGCATCAGCAGGTAAAGGATGCGCAGCTCCTCATCGACACCCTGCACCGATATGCCGGCTTTTTCCAGTTCCCGCTGCAGCTTGAGCGGATTACCTTGAATGCTGAGATCGATGTCGCGGATGGGAAACCCGGTGATGAGGTCGCGAATGGTGCCGCCGGTGAGATAAAGATTCAGCCCCGCATGTCGGGCAATTTCCTGCACCAGGTTCACACCACTTTGTTGGTCCGGTGTGAGCCGGGTCTCCATGCTATAGATGTAGTCTGCCATCTAAATGTATGTTTCTAAAGGCGAACTTCAACAATGAAGCGGTCCCGGCCAGAGGACGCCCGTAATAGCAGGCCGCTTGAGCCGATTCTTCCTCCGCCGCGGAATCCGCACTCCTCCGTATCCAAAACCGGCTGAAAAACTATCCCTAACTCTGCAACTCACTCTTTCGAAGTAACTTAAGGGATTTTTGGCACCGGGGTCACCGTAAAACGAACAATAACACAAAAGTTGACGATTTGGCTACAAGGTAGCTTCCTGAGGGCACATTTTGAGCAAAAGTGCGACAATCGGCTGAGCGCTTCGCTTCGGCCTATGTCCACCACGCACAAGAAAGTGATCGTCCGCAAGATGGATCGCGACACCGTAAATGGTTACGTTAGTGCCGTATTCATTGCTGACGGAAAGCTGGAGTTGTTGAACACGGCCGGCAATGTAGTTTCCATCGAGCTGCGCGAGGTCAAAGGCGTTTACTTCGTTCGCGAATTCGGTGATTCGGAATCGCTCACCCGCAAGACATTCACTTCGCGGCCTCGCATGGAAGGCCTGTGGGTGCGGCTGCGCTTCCGCGACAACGAGACCATTGAGGGCATGATGCCCAACGACCTGCTGCAGGAAGGGAGCGACGGGTTTTCCGTTATTCCGCCCGATACGCGCTCCAACACGCAACGGATTTTTGTTCCCCGCTCTGCGCTGGCGGAAATGACGGTCATAGGTGTCATCGGCGACAAGAAATCACAGCGCCGCGGTCGCCGCCCAGAAGACACGCGTCAGGTGTCGTTGTTCGGTTGAAGTGCTGGTCAGCGGCGAAGTTCCGCGATATCGAGATATGCCGACTATGAAACTTGCCGAAATCGCGTCTGCACTGGGGGCCGCGCTCGAAAACGCTGACCCCGACGCCGAGATCATGGGCGTTGCCGGAATCGAAGAGGCCGGGCCCGGGCAGATTACCTTCGTCGCCAATCCCAAATATGCGGCCGCCGCCAAGACCACCGCCGCCGCCGCCGTGATCGTTGCCGAGGACTTCCCTGCTATCGCGACCGGCATGTTGCGCAGCAAGAATCCCTACTTGGCGTTCGCCAAGGCGATCACGCTTTTTTACCAGCCCCCGGTGTACGAGGCCGGTGTGCATCCGACAGCCGTCATTGCACCCACGGCCAGAATCGGCAAGCAGGCCCACGTTGCGGCCTACGTGGTGATTGACGAGGACGTCGAGATTGGCGACGATGCTGTGCTGTTGCCGCACGTTGTGATTTATCGCGGCGCACGCATTGGCAAACATTTCTTCGCACATGCCCACGCGGTCGTGCGCGAAAACTGCATCCTGGGCGACAATATCATCCTGCAAAACGGCGCCATTGTCGGATGCGACGGCTTCGGCTTTGCCCGCGACGGCGGTCACTGGGAGAAGATCACCCAATCCGGCCCGGCGGTGCTGGACGGCGACGTTGAAGTGCAGGCGAACTCCTGCGTGGACCGTGCCAGCATTGGTGAAACCCGCATTGGGCGCGGAGTTAAGATCGACAACCTGGTCCAGGTGGGACATGGCTCCGCGGTCGCTGAGCATACGCTGCTGTGCTCCCAAGTTGGACTGGCCGGATCGACGAGGGTGGGCAAGAACGTCATTCTCGCCGGACAGGTGGGCGTCGCCGGGCACTGCAACATCGGCGATGGCGTCGTCGTGACCGCCCAAAGCGGGACCCATGGAGACATTCCGGCAGGGGCCATGGTCAGCGGATCTCCCGCCTTCGACCACAAACAATGGTTGCGAGCGGTCGGCATATTCAATAGACTCCCAGAACTTGCGAAAGTGGTCCGGGCGATCATGGCTGGCCAGAAAAGCGATCCTGCGGCTGGAACCGACAAACCGTGATCTCGGCGCCAGCGCACTCGTCTGCGGGCCTTTTATCGGTATTATCGGCACGCGGGGTTACCGGGAAACCCTGAGGCGCTTCTAACTGTTAAGCGATGAACGAAGACATCTCCAATCCGGTATTGCCGCAGCCGGCCGGTCCGCAGGCCGTGATCCTCACTCCGATCCGCGTGTTGCTGCTGGACGATCGCGAAGACAACCTGGTGCTGCGCTCGGCCATACTTCGGCAAAAGGGCTACCAGGTAGTGAGCTCCAGCTCCATCGAAGAGGCTGAAGCCAAGCTGCACGGTATCGACATTGCCGTTCTCGATTACCACCTGGGATCAGGCAAATTCGGCACCGACGTGGCCGAGACGCTGCGCCGCAAACGGCCTCAGGTCCCGATCATCATTTTGTCAGCGACCCTGGAACGCAAGTTCGGCGGCATCGCCGACATGCACCTGCTCAAGGGATACAGCTCGGTGGACGACCTGGTTTCCGCGCTGCGTTCGTTCGAGGCCAAGAAGCGCGGCCGCCCGGTGGTCGTGGATGCGCGCGATTTCTACTATTCGCGCATCTCGATGGCCATGGGCGACGACATTGTCCTGGAGATCCTGGATCGGGAAGGGACCTGGCAGTACGTAAACGACTATTTCGCTGCCATGAATGGACACAAGCGGGCTTGGTTTGTCGGCAAGAACCTGTTCGAGCAATTTCCGCAGGTGGGTGACGAATGGCGCGACATCGTGTGCACCGTAGCCGACACCCGCGAAACCTACATTGACCGGCGCGGATTTCAAGGGGCCTCTCATCTGCCGGTCCAGAGCTCGCATTGGAGCTGGAACGTCCTTATCTTCCCCATCAAGCTGCATGACGACCGCGACGGAGTCGTGCTCACGGCACGCCTGATCGAAAAGAAATGATTCCTGAGCACGCCTCCTGGGCGCCATTCTCGAAGGAGTAATAATGCAAAAACGCAAACTTGGAAAAAGCAATCTGCAAGTGTCTGCAATCGGCCTCGGCTGCATGGGAATGAGCTTTTCCTACGGCCCGCCCAAAGACAAGCAGGAGATGATCTCTCTTCTCCGTGCCGCCGTGGAACGCGGCATCACATTCTTTGACACCGCCGAAGTGTACGGCCCGTTTACAAACGAAGAGCTTGTGGGCGAAGCCCTCGCTCCGCTCCGCGGGCAAGTGGTGATCGCAACCAAATTTGGGTTCGACGTCAGTCCTAATTTCGATCCGCGGGGAATGAAGGGTGCGCCGGGCCTGAACAGTCGGCCGGAGCACATCAAGGAGGCCGTCGAAGGCTCGCTCAAGCGGCTCAAGGTCGAGACAATTGACCTGCTCTATCAGCACCGGGTTGACCCGAAGGTGCCGATCGAAGACGTCGCCGGCACGGTGAAGGAACTGATTGAAGCAGGCAAGGTCAAGCACTTCGGACTTTCCGAGGCGGGCGCAAAGACGATTCGTCGCGCACACGCAGTCCAGCCGGTCACTGCTCTCCAGAGCGAATACTCGCTGTGGACGAGAGGCCCTGAAAAAGAAGTATTGCCGACTCTTGAAGAACTCGGAATTGGTTTCGTTCCCTACAGCCCCCTCGGTAGGGGCTTCCTCACCGGGAAGATGAGCGAGAACACTTCGTTCGACAGTTCCGACTTCCGCAGCAGCCTCCCTCGCTTCACGCAGGAGGCCCTCAAGGCAAATCAGGCCCTGATTAAACTGCTCGGCAGCATCGCGGAACGGAAGAAGGCGACTCCTGCTCAGATCGCACTCGCTTGGCTGCTGGCTCAAAAGCCATGGATCGTTCCGATCCCAGGCACGACGAAGCTAAACCGCCTCGAAGAGAACATCGGAGCAGCGGCAGTCGAACTGACGCCCGACGACCTCCGCGAGATCGACAGCGCCGCCTCAAAGATCAAGGTAGAAGGTGCTCGGTACCCGGAACGCCTGGAAAAAATGACCGGTCTCTAAGCGGCAAGATGAAAACGAAAGCGAGATTGACCTGTATGCGCGGGGCCCCCTCAAGCTAGTTTTGCTTGGGTGGGGATTTCTGTTGTGCGGACGAAAATTCCCACCCTAGCCAAAAGAGGGCTAGGATGGGGCACCCGGCTCATTTGATACGGGCAATTTAGACTCCCCCGTTTTGACTCCCAGAGTGTGGAAACAAAAAACCCTTGGTCCGAGGCGCGATTTTCGGTTTTAAACCGAACGGAGCTTTCGCTCCCGCGCACCCGACAAAAGGCTTTTTATGAGTGGGGCGCTTCGGACATCTCCTCGTGGAGATAATTTAAGCGTAGCGCATCCACGTAAGAATGGAAGGGGTGGCCTGGGGATAAGTCGATTACTCAAGTTTTGGTGCGGGTCGGCCTGGCTTGCGCGACTGCGCCCATGAACTGATCGTGGTGCCAAGAACGGCGGCGAGGATCAAACCTATGAGCCACTTATTGAGGTCGTAGCTTCTAGCCATTTCACCTCGGAGGGAATCCAGATCGCGTTGATTTGCAGTCTTAAGATCCTCTATGTCCTTCCGCATGAGTGGAATGGACATTGCTTTTTCTGGATTTGTACCGATAGCGTTGTTGATGGTATCGAGAGAGTTATGTAGAGCGGACAAATCAGAATGAATCTCACTAATATCTCCTTGTAGCAGGAGTATGTCGCGATTGTGTGAAGAGTTCTTGATATTGGCTCTGATCTGTTGAAGCACCTGGGCTTGCTCGGCTACTGATTTGCTGAGTTCATCTTTTGCTCGCTCAACTTGTTTCAGCACCAGCTCCACCTGTTCAACTAATCCCTCCCTCTCCCTCATACTCCTTTGTCGCTCAATAATGGCATTCGTAAAATATAAACCCGTCGCCAATATTGCGACCAGAGTAGAAATCCCCAGCCCGAGCTTTTGCGGTGTCAGCATTACAAACCTCCATGAGGTACGGGGTGAAAGCACGCAATATAGCATATGGGCGGGTGGCCCAGGTCTCGCGCCTTTCGAGACCTGGGGAAGTACGAAGCGTCACTGCCGGGGAAGTTGTCACCGGCACCCCTGCAGCTGCGTACTTGTGAGCATACTGTCGACGTGATCGAATTCCCGGGTCTCGAACACCGCGAGACCCGGGGCACCCGGCGGCGAATGCTCCCGCAAAGCCCTCTTAATAAAATGCCGTCTGTTGTAATACGCGCCGAAGGCGCTGGATTACGGAGCTGGTCACGGCGGACCTTCATGCCGTCCATGAGCGGGTCCGCCTGCTATCATCGCGCTCATGAGCGAGAATCCAAAACAGACCATACTGGAGAAAACGGCACGGCTGAAATCTCTCACAGAGAAGGTGGAGCGATTCATGGAATAGTGGAGGGGACTTGAAGTCCCCTGAGGCCGTTCCCTTGGGCGTTGAATTTATTCAAGTCTATTTGGACCTTGCAAAAGAAATTGGTAGTGAAGTTCCGAAAGAGGAAACTACGGAATCGAAGAATACAGATGCGCTTTTGAAAATGTTCACCTTCGATAAGAAGCGCGAATTGGAACAGTATTGCCGGACAATTGTTATCGACTCCAGCGCCTTTGCCAATTTCACACTCGCGTGCGAATTAACAGGCTCCCCGTTCATACACGAAATTCACTACAGAGACCATGTGCCGGAACACCTTTACCTGAGTGACAAGGATTCGGCGGCATTGGCGGCCAACGGAGTCGGGCTGCTGCAACCGGACGCACAAAAAGCCGTGAGGAAGATAAGCCAAATGTTCAAAGATCGGCGCTATCTCGTCGGACACATCTTTTATACTCCTGACTTATCCACGTGGCACTTCTTTCAATTTGACCAACGGGACCTGGAAGACGAACAGAATCACTGGAAGGAAGGCGCTCACATCCATTTTCTCAATTGGCTTTGGCCCAACTATGACGCGAAAACCGTATGGGCGAGCTTCACATCAGGCAAAGCCAAGATGAACGACTCTGTGCACGTAAGGTATTTTGACGCCGCACGGCAAGAAAAACCTACGCCAAGGGGACATGGCTGATTGGCGTGAGATAACCGTGTCAGCTAGGTTCGGGGTAGACTTGGAGCAATGGCTGATGCGGCCCCAAAGAGTTCGTACCCTCCTATTCCGCCCTGGCGCGTCCACCTGAGGGGGGCGGAACAGGACCTACAGGACCTCGCTGCTGAGCACTCCTCAGGGCGAACCCGAGTCATTCATCTTCAGAGCGAATACTTCCTCGAAGCCGACGTTCTGGATGAACTGTCCGATTGCAATCGGGTTGCTGAGAAAGCACGATGGATTCTTGGCATCATCTGTGGCCTCGCAAAGGTTCGAAGATTCTCAGCGTTGCCCGTCGCGGTGGCCTCCGTTGTGTGGACAGACAAGGATGGCAATTGGGTGGGCCGGATGCCGTTGCCGTCTGTGCGCTACCGGATTGTGCCGGGAACTAGATATCTAGAGGGTGCGAATATTTCGGAGCAGATTCTTGCACTTGCAGAAACCAGCGAAGTGGTGCGAACGAATTTGATTGATTTTGTTGGAGAATGGGACTTCTCTCGCCTTAGAAGAATTGTCGATTCGATCTTGATAGACTTGGGGGGCGACAAAAAGAAAGGGGCTGCCGAGGTATTGCGCCGCGGATGGGCAACCCAGCCGGAGTGTGCGCGATTTGATGACAGCGTGAACTTCGGCAACAAATATTATCTCGGCGCACATTCGCCGCTCGATCTCGCTCCTGGCCAGAATCAGGATCCCCTGAGCCTCGTGATGGCCAGCGAGTTCGTCCGGACGTTGCTCGCCCGCTGGATCGCTTCGAAAATCGCAATAACTAAAGTAACCTGCGAAGGAACGTAAAAAAACTCGGGACAGAGAGGTGGTTCCCATGCTCGAGGGGTTGTGGATCGTTCAATACGTTGGCCTGCAGGGCAGCGGTGGCGGCGCTGTGGTGCTGGTGAACGGTAAGGTTTTGGGCGGCGACACCGGTTATACGTATGTCGGGACCTACGCTGTCGAGAACGATGTGCTGACCGGGCGAATTCGAGTTAGTAACTTCTTGCCGGAAATTCCAAATGTGCTGGGCGTTAAAGGAGATTTTGATCTGGATCTCAAGGCGCCGCTCACGGGTGGGGTCATACAGGGGACCATGAACCTGGTTGGGCAGCCGGGGGCTGGGATTGCGGTGAAAATGACGAAGAAAGCGGAGTTGTAAATCAATCGTTGAGGCGCTTCGGTTCTTCGGGAAGGATGACGGCTTTGGGTGGCTGGGCGGCGGTTGTTATCGGCGGGAATTTCTGCTCGAACACAGCGACAGGAAAAGCGCCGTAGCCGGAGATAATTCTGAGGAGACCTTTACGAAGCGCATGGCCCTCCTGTTCCATGTCACCAAGTCCCTCGGGGTAGTACCAGCCTTTTTTCACATAAACCTTATCGAAGGAATATCCGAGAGTGGTTCCCATTCTTACCAGCATTTCAGACAATAATTCGTCCGCTCGATCGAGGTTGGCCTTCGCTTGTGTCTGTTTTTGCTCCGGAGTCTGTTTGCCCCAATCGGAAAAGTGGTCCTGAGCTTCTTTCCAAGCGTCCCGAACGGGTTTTTCGGATGCGGCGGTGAATTCAACGTCGATCAGGTTTAGTGCCTGCACAAAGACAGGCGCCATGCGGGTGGCACGGTTGGACATTAGGGTTTTGAAGATCCAGAGTTTTCTGTTCTTCGTCGCCCGTTCGTCCTCGATCGCGCGCTGGATGCGAAGGGCAACTATTGGCCCGCGGACGATTGCGATGATGGTCGCTATCCCGACCAGAATCGCGGCGATCACGCCGCATAGCGCTACCCATGTCTCTGGCTTCATCTAGGACTACAGATTACCCCGGAGGCCGGAAAATCAGCAACATTCGTGTGGATTAGATTGCCTGGTGCCTGGCGCCGGCATTTCCGACTCCGGCCCCTTCGGCTCCGCTCAGGGCAGGCTCTTCGCAAAGAACGCGAAGGAACGGGGCACCCACTGTGTTGGTAATGCCCGCAAGATCAAAAGCCCGGGCCACCCCGCCGTCATGGTGTTTTTTCATACGTTGCAATGATGACGCCCGGCTTGCGCCCGCAGCCGCCCATCCATTTTGGGAATCGGCGGTTACCTCCGTGCTATGGAGTGCGTTTTCTGAGCGGTCCAACTTACCTCCGCATCGTACACTGACAGCGGGAGCTAGTCTCCCGCACCGCCAGTCCGCTATTCGGGCGGCGGTAGCCGATCTTTCAAAACTTCTTGGTTGCCTGGCACAGACGAAGTGCGCATCGGGTAAGTCCTTATTTCGGAATACTTTACCTGTAACTCCTTTGTACGGAATACTTTGCGAGGAATCTTGCAAAGTATTGAAAAGCAATGGTTTACGCTGACACGTAAGTCAAATGCACACAATACTTTGGGGGTAAAGTATTGAAAACAAAGATGCCAAAATAGGGGGGAGGGGTGCTTGGAGACCGACTTGCGATCCCACCTGGGGCCACTCTGAGACGATCTGGTTCTAGAGCAGCACAGCGGGTAGTTCGTACGCCCTGGTCGTATTCTAATCTTCTCAGCGCCGCTCCGCCGGCAATGCACTGGCGATGATCTCAGCGGTAGCCTTCATCAACGAATCCCGATCGGCATAGCTGCGCGGATCGATTGGCCGGTGAAACACCACAGCTACCCTTCCCGGCCGCAAGGCAAACTGGCTCTTCGGCCATAGCTCATAGGTCCCCAGCAGGGTGACTGGAGCCACGAACACTCCCGAATCGATCGCCAAGTGAAAGGGTCCCTTCTTGAAGGGCAGCAGTTTGCCATCACGCGAACGCGTGCCTTCCGGAAAGATCAGCATGTTCAATCCCTGGCGCAACACGGCGGTGGCCGCATTCACGCTCTCGATAGCGGCCTCGCGATCGCTCCGATCCACCGGCACCAGCGATACCATTTTCATGCCGGTGCCGAGGACGGGAACGCGGAAAAGCTCCTTCTTCACCAGCACGGAACAGCGGCCCGGAATGGTGGGAAGCAGGACTGGTGGATCCAGGTTGGAAGTGTGGTTCGCCATGAAAATGTAGTTGCGCCCCGCCTCCAAGTTCTCCATCCCGCGAATTTCGATCTTCACCCCGACCAGGCGAACGCCAAATATCGCCAGCCGGTTCGATATGTTGTAAAGCGGGTTGATGTCGCCACTGATCAGTGCGTACAACAATAGCGCCGGACCGACGATGAAAATCGACACGCCCCAGAAGGCCAGCAGGACGAGTGCGCGGATCAAGGCGTCCCTCGGCTCTCATCGTCGCCCGCGATCCATGCTCTGCGATGGGCACGTTGCTCCGGGCTGACCGACGGCACGTCCTGAAGTTTATATGTCGTCTGCGCGCGCAAACCCAGGTGAAGCTTTACATCACGCTGGCCTTTTCGATTCTCCATGCGAAGGTGCACGGTCGTTCCCGGTAGCATCTGCGAGAGCTGGTCATCGAGTGAGGCGTCGGTAGGTTTGCCATCGATGGCAATCACGCGGTCTCCCGCAGCGATGCCAGCCCGGTGGGCATCGCTGTTGGGATCAACCTGAACCACTTCCGGCTGACCTCCCAGGTTCGCCGTGGTGGTGAAGCCCGCCGATGCTACCGGCACAGTCTGGCTGACCAAATGCAATCCCGCAAACTGAAAAAAATCGTCGTAGGGAATCTCTTCCACTCCGGATACGTAGTCGCGAAAGAACTCGGCAAAGCTCTTCCCGGTGATTGCCTCCGCTGCCTGTTCGACACCCTGCGAATCGGGGAAGAAGAGGTGCTGCTTGGCGTAGTGTTCATTCATCCACTGCAGCAAATCGCGCAGCGACTTTTCTCCCTGCGTCATCTGGCGAATACGCAGATCTAACAGGACGCCCAGGACCTCGCCCTTGTTGTAGTAACTGATGCTCCGCTCGGGCGAGCGATAGTACGCGTCGCCCTCAAACCAGGCGTCGAGGCTGGAATCCTCCGCCGATTGCCAACGGTGCGCGGGACGCCGTTGTAATTCTGTAATTTGCTCCGCTACGTGCTGCAAATAGACCCGCTCATCGACCAATCCCGCACGCACCAGCAAGATGTTCCCCACCGTGCTGGTGACGCCTTCGCTGAACCAGAGGGCGCGGGTATCGCGCTCGTGCTGGTAGTCGATTGGCTCCAACGACTGAGGCCGAATCCGCTTCACATTCCACAGATGGAAGAACTCGTGTGCGCTTAAACCTGCCAGAGGCAGCAGGGACTCATGCATGCGGTCCGCGTTCACCTCGAGGGCAGTGCCGTAAGCATGTTCCATCCCTCCGCCGCCGGGTCCATGCGGCAGGTGAAGAAGAAAGGTGTATTCCTCGTAGGGACGGTCCTGCATCCAGTCCACCGCGGCGTGGGTGATCCGGCCCAGCAGCTCGTCGAGCTTTGCCATGTCGTAGTCGGCCGGGCTGCCATCTACCACAACGTGGTAGGTCGCGCCATCCTGTTGAAATTCCGACTGGCGAAAGGTCCCGATCTCAGCCGGGCTGTCGGCAAGCTCATCGTAATTGCGGGCCACTCCGACGAGCTGCTCGACCTTGCCTGGATCAGCGCCTCCCAGCACATGAACATCGCGCAGGCCCCAGGCGGCAGGAACGTCCAGCAGCCGAAGGCTCACTGGTTCCGAGCGCAGGGAGGGAGCATACATCAGCACCATGGCCCAATTGAAGAAGCCCCGCTCCGCGCTCAGCGAGCTGCCGAAGGGACCGGGAACATCGAGGTGGACATCGTAGCTGACCACGACACAACCAGGCGGCGCCGTCATGTTCCACTCGCTGGTCGTGGCATTGCGGACTTGCGCGGCGGCGCCGGAAGCATCCTGCGCGCGCACGTCTTCCACATTGGCGGCGAAGTTGCGCACCTGGTACAAGGCATTCCAGACCGGCATGGCAAGCGTGCGCGTTGCTTCACCGTTCCGCAGTCTGATGCTCACATGGGCAAGGTGCTCGGCATGATCGGCCAGCGAGACGAAATACTCGGTGGGTTCAGTTTGAGCGTTGGCTGGCGAAGCGCAACTCACCGGCGTGGCCGCCCAGACGCGAGCGCCGCCGGAAAAGAAAACTCCGCAACCCAATAACGCCATCGCGAGCACGGTAGCGCGCGGTCGGGTCACGCTGGCGTCGAGACCTCATGGAGGGTTTTGAGTCTCGCGGGCAGCTTCTCGTAGATCCCGGCGAATCCCCCATTGGACAAGATAGCGACGACGTCTCCGGTTCGCAGCTCGGGCGCGATCGAATCCACGATCGCATCTGCCGTATCCAGCAGCCGCGCGGGCTTGCCCGACGCGCGCAACTTCGCAATCACGGCGGCGGCATCCAGTCGCTCGTGCTCCGGAATGGCTTCTGACTGGAAAATTCCCGCTACTACCACTTCGTCGGCCACCGACAGACTCCGCGCTAATTCGTCCTGGAAGACCTTGCGCCGGAGGGTGTTGGAGCGAGGTTCGAGAATCGCCCACAAACGACGCCCCGAATAACGTGTGCGCAGCGCCGTCAGCGTCTCCGCAATGGCGGTGGGGTGGTGGGCGAAATCGTCGATGATCGTGATCCCGTGGACTTCGGCTTTGACTTCGAGGCGCCGCTTCACGCTGCGAAAACTGCGCAGCCCATCGGCAATCACGTCCTCTGCAATGCCGTAATTCGCCGCCACAGCGGCCGCGGCAGTCGCGTTCAGCACGTTGTATTCGCCCGCGAGGGAAAAGGCGAATTCGCCCCACGGTTCACCGTCGCGCAACACGCGCCAGCTTGTCAGATCAGGCGTGTATTCCACATCGGCCACTCGCCATTTCGATTGCTCTCGGAATCCATAGCGCTCGACCCGGCAGAATGCGCGGCCCACACATTGGTCAACGTTGGCATGCCCGTCCCAGGCAACCAGCAGTCCGCGACCTGGAACCAGGTTCACCAGGCGCGCGAACGCCGTCTTTACTTCGTCAAGGTTCTTGTAGATATCGGCATGATCGAACTCGACCGACGTGAGGATGACAGTATCGGGAAAGTAGTGCAGAAACTTCGGTCCCTTGTCGAAGAATGCGGTGTCATATTCATCGCCTTCCAGGATGAACTCCTGTCCCGAGTCCAGGCGGAAGGAGCTGCCAAAATTTTCCGGGATCCCCCCGATCAAGAAGCTGGGTGCACGTCCCGCGTGGTGAAAGAGCCAGGCCAAAAGCGACGCAGTGGTGGTCTTCCCGTGCGTACCAGCCACCACCAGCCTCTCTCGCCCGACCAGGAATTCGTCGTGCAGCACCTGCGGCAGGGATTCGAAGGGAAGCCGCCGATCGAGTACGTGCTCCAATTCGGGATTGCCGCGCGATATGGCGTTGCCCACCACCACCAGGTCAGGCTGAGGGTTCAAGTTCCGTTCGCTGAATGGCTGGGAGACGGGAATGTCCAGCGAAGCCAGAAAGTCCGACATCGGGGGATAGGCGGCATGGTCGGAGCCGGTGACGTGGAAGCCGCGCTGTTTGAGCATGCCGGCGAGCGCGGCCATCGCCGTGCCGCAAATCCCAATCAGATGGACATGTTTCGGCTTCATGAGTGCGACACTCGGACGGACGCGGGTCCAGCCTGCACGGCGGCGTCGATCGTCAGCGCAACGCTTTGTCCGACGCTGAGCGTCGCGCTCACGCCAAAGGGCAGCGTAATACTCTTGCGGGAGACGTGGCCGGATTTCAGCCCAAACGCAATCGGGACCTTAAACTCGCCAAGAATACGGACCACGAGATCGTGAAGGGTTTCGTCGGCGGCGCGCCGTTGGCCGCAATCGAGCATCTCGCCAAAAATAATTCCCGCCGCTCCCTCGAACTTTCCGGCGAACTTCAACTGCATTAACATGCGGTCCACCTGATACGGTTTTTCTCCGCGGTCCTCCAGAAAGAGAATCTTGCCCTCGGTGCGGACCTCATACGGTGTGCCGAGCGAGGCGCAGAGCAACGACAGGCAGCCGCCGTAAAGAGCGCCCTCCGCATCACCTTCCCTCAGCGGCTGCACTTCATCACGGCTAAACGTCCGCGGGTAGGGCTTTCCGGACGACACCGCCGCCGACCACGCGTCCACATCAATACCGCCGGGCCGGGAAAAATCTCCCGCGACCATGGGCGCGTGAAAGGTGACCAATCCGGTGCGGTCGCACAAATAGGTCAGTAATGTCGTCACATCGCTGCAGCCAGCAAAGATCTTCGGGTTGGCGCGGATGAGTTCCAGGTCGAGATGCGGCAGCAGATAGTTGCAGCCATAACCTCCGCGCGCGCAGAGAATGGCCCGCACTTCAGTTCTGCTGAACATCTCGTGCAATTCGCCGATCCGCCGCTCCAGGGAGCCGGCAAAATAAAGCTCGCGTTCAAAGATGGAAGGTAAATAGAAAGGTTGGTAACCCAACTGGCGCAGGGTGTCGCAACCAGCCTCGAAATCCTTCCTCTGGAATCCGCTGGCCGGCGCGACAATGCCAACCGTGTCACCCTGCCGCAAGGCGGGCGGACGCAGTCGTTCAGGCTGTGCGGAGGAGATCATCAGGATGGCTTAGCTTCTCATCTTAAACGAAAAACTCACCCCGGCAGAGTAGCGTCGCCGGACCGTACAGAAACACTTCCTTCTTCCATTCGACAGTTTGCACCCCGCCAGGAGTATGCACGCGCACGGGCGACTTCACTTTGCCAGTGTGAATCGATGCCACGGCAGCGGCGCAAGAACCGGTGCCGGACGACATGGTTTCGCCCACACCGCGCTCACAAAATCGCACCTCAATTTCGCTTTCATTCAGTGCCTTTACCAATTCAACGTTCATCCCATACTTGAAGGCGTAATGGGTTGAAATTTGTTGTGCCACCGCCTGCCAGCCCAGCTCAAACTGGGGCACGTAGACTACGAAATGAGGATTGCCCATGGACACCGGAATGCCGGAAAACTCTCCGCAGGCGAGCTTGAAGGAAAACTCATCGCCTACCTCCGGCTCGCCCATGGAACTGCGAAACTCGAAGCTGTTTCCCTCGCGCGAGGTCAGGTTACAGGTCTTCAGACCGGCACCGGTACGAATGACGACCGAGCTGCGATGGTTCTCGGCGCAATACCATGCTGCCACGCAGCGGGTGCCATTGCCCGAAATTTCCGCCTCGGAACCGTCGGCGTTCAGCAGCCGCACCCGCAGGTCCGCATCGGTCGCCGGCAGCACCCATTCCACCCCGTCGGCGCCAACACCATTATGCCGATCGCAGATGCGCCGGCTGAAAGAATGGATATCGCTGGGCGCGTGGGCAGAATCCACGATCAGAAAATCGTTGCCGCAAGCCGTCGCCTTAACGAACGGAACACTCGCCATATCAGTCGCGCTCAATGGGCGGATTGTAACAAACGCCGCGGGGTTGGACGGTTAACTGCGCGTGTGCGGGCCAAAGGATTCGCAAGGGCGTTCATTGCAAGGTCAACCGCAGCGTCGGTTGGAGACGCTTGCATGATAAACTGTGACGAAATCGAGAGCCAGCCGTGAAGCTTGAAGACTACAAAACCGTCTTGTACCGCCAGCCAGACGGCGCATGGGTTGCAGAAATTCCCGCCATCCCGGGTTGCTACGCCCTAATGCCGACGCGCGAAGAAGCACTGACCGAGTTGGCCTGCGTTTTTCAGATGATTGCGGAAGAGTATTTGGAAAAACGCATTCCCTTGCCTGCCGATACCACCGAAATCGTACATGCCTAGCGGCACGTCCCGCGACTTCCAAAATGCAGCCCGCAAGCTCGGGTTTTCGCGGACGAGGCAGACCGGCAGCCACGAGCGTTGGAACCATCTTGACGGACGCGCCGTGACTATTCCCATTCACGGCGGTCGGGAAATCGGCCCTCCGTTGTTCTTCAAGATTCTCCGCCAGCTCGGCATTACGCAGGAAGATTTTCAAAACCTGCGATAAGGCCCGCATTGCTCAAGGTCGTCCGCGCTTGTAGATGGTGCAGCGCGATTGGCCGGGAACGCTGATGGACAGCAGTTCCGTCAATTCCGCGCGCTGCGGTCGCACCGCCGCCCACACCGGATCACCCTGGCAGGCGACCATGTAGTCGGCATACCGCGCCGGATCGAGAAGCGCCCAATCCCAGTCAGGATGCTCGCCTTCGGAAATCACGCGCCGCCACGGAATCCCGGCCTGCTGCAGCGCGCCGGCGTGCTCGGCGCCGTACATGAGCAGCGTGGCCGAGCCCGGCAATTTCGCGAGAGAGTCGGCCAGCGCGCGTTCCATCACGGTGCGGCCGCGGGAATTCGCTTGCGCTTCCCGCAACGTGATCGGTGTTTGGCTATAGATCGATACATAGCCGCCCGCCACCAGGCCAATCACGATCGCCGCCGCCGCAATCCGCGCCGCCAATCCCTTCCAGCGTTCCAAGATGAAGTCCATCAATACAGCGAGAAAAACTGCGAACAGGGGCAGCAATTCAAGCCCGTAGCGCACGTTGTAATACGAGAATGGGTACCACACTGGCAGATAAATGGGCACGCTGCCGTAGGCGATGGAGAGCGCATAGAACGGCAGAGGGAGCCAAAGCAGCAGGAACACTCCGTGGCGGCGGAACTTCCACGCCGCTGCAACCGTTCCGGCCAGAGCCAGCGCAAGAAGCGCCTGTCCGCAGAAGCCGGCTCCCATGTTCAGCTTGGCCGATTTCAGAAAGTAGAGTGCGGCTGTGAATAGATCATGCTGGCCGGGATAGGGAGGCGCACCACGGGCCACCGTGCGCAGCGCAATCGCTTTGGCCGAGTAAGGGCCATTGAGGAAATCAAGTCCATGCCCTGATACACAGTAGGTGTACAAGAACCAGTAAACGGGAACCAGCGCGTTCAGCGCCAGAAGTTCGATCAGCGATTTCGCCATCGACTTTCGCTGCGCGCTGTCCCCCACTCGCCGCCACCAGCGCGCGAAGATACACAGAATCACGACAACCACGATCGCGGCGACAAACCAGCCGTCGTACCGCGTATAGGCCCCGCCAGCCAAAGTCATTCCGCAGGCTTCCAGTGCGCGCTCAGGCGTCATTTGCGCCGGCATTAAATGGGAGTCGGTCGCTGGCGGCGAAGCAGCGCGCAGGAATTCGTCGAGATAAACCATCGCCCAGATGAAGAAGGCCAGGAAGATGGGCTCGTTCATCGCCGTGCTTTGCAGGTAGAGCAGGTTTGGATTGAGGGCATAGATGGCTGCGGCGAGGTAGGCGACACGCTTTGGTGCACGGGCATTAACCAGCCGGAAGATTCCCAGCGTGCCCACGACATACGCCACCATGCTGGGAATGGAGCCGGCGATCCCGCTGCGCCAGAGGGCATCAATCCACACGAACGGCAGCATGGCAATGTGCTGCAGCGGGAGCCAGACGGTGCCCAGTTGCCCGTACGACGTCAGCAGATGCCGGTTATCCACGACCCGGCGCGCAATGTTGATGTGCGCCACCGCGTCGCCATAAAGCAGAAGCTCTTGTTTGAAGTAATAGAAGAAAAGCGCTGCTATGGAGAGTCCGCCAAGAAGCAGAGTGAAGAGCGCGTCATGGCGCTGTTGGACGACAGCGCGATCAGCGTCTTTCACGGAGGATAGTTTCCGACAGAGGCTCACCGGAAATCTCGACGGGCCGGAAGTCTTCGTCAGGATTGGACGTCTCGCCAGAACGTTGCTGTTGTTCCATCCACGCCCGGACGCATTCATCCGGAACCGTTTCGCCCCGTTCGGCTGCCGCTAAACTGTTCTTTATTTTGCGATGGAACCACTCGTTGTATGCAACAAGGCAATTTACTGCTTCTTCCAACAGTTCCTCCTTGCTGCGATGGGTACGCTGCGCCAGTTCGTTGAGCTTGGCTTCGGTTTTGGGCGTCATGTCAGTTCGTTAGGTTGAAGTGTATGCCTTGTGAGGCGTCATCGCGACATGAGGCCGTTCGCTTAGTCCAGATGCGTCAACTCGCGGAAGACCTCAAACCGCTCATCGATCTCTTCGCGCGTGAGCGATTGCAGGCGCTCCGTGCCGAACTGCTCCACCGAGAAAGAGCCCATCACGCTGCCATAGAACATGGCGTGTTTCAGCACCCGGCGGCTGACTTCGCCCTGCGAGGCGATGTAGCCCATGAAGCCCCCGGCAAAACTGTCGCCGGCGCCGGTGGGATCGCGCACTTCGTCGAGAGGCAAGGCCGGGGCCCGAAACGGATGATGCCCTCCGGCGAATTCCCCATCGCGAAAGAAGATGGTGGCGCCATATT
Organism: Acidobacteriaceae bacterium; assembly: GCA_003151335.1. Taxonomy (GTDB): domain Bacteria; phylum Acidobacteriota; class Terriglobia; order Terriglobales; family Acidobacteriaceae; genus Bog-257. Next base: position 138,395 of record PLXE01000104.1, on the reverse strand, counting down.
CGCCATGCTTGATGACCAACGCGCGCGGGCCCAGTTCCAGCACCTTGCGCGCGGCCCGCGGCAAACTGCTGTCGCCCGCCAGCATCTTGGCTTCGGTGTCGTTGATCAGCAGCACGTCAACCCGCTTCAACATCTCGCCCAGCTTCTCCCGATGCCCGCTGATCCAGAAGTTCATGGTGTCGCCGCCCACCAGCTTCACGTTCTGCATGGCGTCGCGCACCCGCGTCTGCAGCGCGGGATCGATGTTCGCTAGAAACAGGAAGGCCGAGTCGTTGTATTCGGCTGGGATTTGCGGCTGAAAGCTTTCGAAAACGTTCAACTCGGTATTCAGCGTTTTCGCTTCGTTGACGTTTTCGCCGTACTCGCCGGACCAATGAAAGGTCTTGCCTTTCGCATGCTGAATTCCGCGCGTATCGACGCCGCGACTGGTCATCACGGCTTCGTTCTCGGCCGTAAAATCTTCTCCCACTACCGCAATCACCCGCACATCGGTAAAGTAGCTGGCCGAAAGCGAGAAATAGGTCGCCGCGCCACCCAGAATCTTCTGGCGCTCGCCGTAAGTAGTTTTGAGGGTATCAAATGCAACAGAACCGACGACAAGAATGGACAAATCCTATGTTCCCGCTTTCTCTTCAGAGTTGAAATACTTGCCCACCAGCAGCTTCAGGCGCTGCAGCGTAGCGGCGGGCACAACGTCCTTCTGCGTAATGATGGCGTTCTGCAATGCCGAACCGCACTTGCAACCTCGCGTCTTCGGCATCGCCGCCACCGCCTCTCGCACCACGTTGCAGGCGTGTTCGGCGTTCTTCAGCAGCACGGCGATAATCTGGTCCACGCTAACGTGATCGTGTTCCTCGTGCCAGCAATCGTAATCCGTAACCATGGCGACGGTGACGTAGCACAGCTCGGCTTCACGGGCCAGCCTGGCTTCGGTGAGGTTGGTCATGCCGATCACGTCCATGCCCCAACTGCGATACAGATTGGACTCAGCCTTGGTCGAGAACTGCGGCCCTTCCATGTTGAGGTAGGTGCCGCCCTGCTTCACATTCACGCCGGCGCGACGGCAAGCACCCGCGAGCACTACCGCCTCTTCCTCGCAAATGGGATGTCCAAATCCGACGTGTGCGACAAGTCCATCGCCGAAGAAAGTGTCGATGCGGTGGCGTGTGAGACCCACAAACTGATCGGGAATGACAAAGTCGAGTGGCCGATGCTCTTCTTTCAGCGAGCCGACGGCGGACAGCGAAATGATCCGCGAGACCCCAAGCTGCTTCAATCCGTGAATGTTGGCCCGGTAATTCAGCTCGGTCGGCATGAAGCGATGTCCGCGACCATGGCGGGCCAAGAAAGCTACGCTTCGACCAGCCAGGGTGCCCAGAACGTAGGCATCGGAGGGCGTTCCAAAGGGCGTTTCCAGCGCCACCTCACGCACGTCGGTCAGCCCCGCCATGGAGTAGAGACCACTCCCGCCGATGATGCCAATTTCCGCCTGCTGCAACAGATTCTCCTCAAGCATGGTGTGCAAACCAACGATTATACAAAACGAAGCGGAACGAATTGGCGGGGGGTCAGCTTCAGTCACCCGGCTCGAAGCGATATCCCACCCACGGCTCGGTCAGGATGTACTTCGGCGAACTGGCGTCGGGCTCCAGCTTCTTGCGCAACTGGCCGACGAAGACCCGCAGATATTCGTTTTGCTCAATGCTGTTACTTCCCCACACGGCATTCAAGATTGCGCGATGGGTCAAGACCTTGCGCGGATGTTGCGCCATGTACACCAGCACATCGAATTCCTTGGGCGTCAGCCGCACTTCTTTGCCGGCGACCGCGATGGAATGTGCGTCGAGATCAATGTGAAAATCGCCCAGGTCGATCTTGGTTTGCACGGCGCTGTTGCTTGGGGGCGAACGCCGAAGCGCCGCGCGAATTCGCGCCAGTAGCTCACCCGTGCTGAAGGGTTTGGTCACATAGTCATCGGCGCCGGAGTCGAGCGCTTCGATCTTGCTGCGCTCTTCGCCGCGCACCGAAAGGACCAGAATGGGGACTTGCGACATTTTGCGCAGTCGGCGGCACAGCTCGATGCCGTTCATGTTGGGCATGGCCAGATCGGTGATCACCAGGTCGGGAGCAAAGTCTTTCACAATCTCCAGCGCGGTTTCACCGTCGTTGGCCACGCGGATCTCGTAGCCTTGCGCATTGAGGCTGGTCCGCAGCACCCGCGTGATTTGCGGCTCGTCGTCGACCACCAGGATGTGCGGGCGGGTGTGCATCTTCGCTGCAGTTTCGAGTTTCAAGTTTCAAGTTTCAAGTTTCAAGTTATCGGGCTAGGGACCCCATTTAATCCTTTCAACATTCGGGGTAGTTCCTCAGTTTTACTAATGAGCTGCTGTACATTATCCGCACTGAGAAACCCCAGGTCCGCCGCAATCTGCAGTTGAGTTTCAAGCTCCAGGACCGAACCGCGGGATACCGCCAGGAACTGATTGAATTCCTTCTTCGACATACGCCCTTGCCCTTCCGCGATATTGCACGGCACCGATACTGCAGCGCGCCTCATCTGTGAGGACAAGCCATAAAGCTCCTCCTTCGGGAATGAGCGTGTCTCCTGATAGATCGCTTTCACTAATGCCATGCTTTTCTGCCACACCAGCAAATCTCGATACGAACAGGACATATAAAACTCACCAGCATCGGTCGTAGACAATCGGGACTCCGAAACTCGAAACTTGAAACTTCAGTTGGGCTGCTGCTTCACGATGTGAACATCAACCGCCGGCGCGTCGCGCAGAAAACGATGCACGGCCGACATGAACAGGTACTTGCGCCAGCCGCTGGTTGCGGAATGCCCGAAAATCATCTGCGTGATGTGCTTTTCGCGCACGAACTCGGCCATGGCCCGAGCAACATCCTTACCCTTGAGCCGCACAATGGTGGCTCCGATGTTTTCCGCAAAGTGAAGATTCGCCTGCAGGGAACGCTGCCTCTCCGGATCGGCGCCATCGACGCCGGTATCGACATACAAGACGTACAGCTCGCCGTTGATCGCCTGCGCCATGCGGGAAGCCCGGGCCACCAGATACTGCGCCGCCGGATTGGAGCTGACCCCGACCCCAATGCGCTCCGCTACATTCAAGTCACGGCCGGGTGCTTCCGTGTCGAGATATGGTTCCAGGCTGCGATCCACCACCTGCGCTACATGGCGCAGGGCGACTTCGCGCAAGGCGATCAGATTACTGGAACGGAAGAAGTTCCCCAGGGCGCGATCCACTCGTTCCATAGGATAGATATCGCCCCGGCGCATGCGCGTTTGCAGCGCTTCGGGAGTGACGTCCGACATCACAATTTCATCGACGCGCTTCATGACCCAGTCGGGCACCGTCTCGCGCACCAGCACCCCAGTGATTTTGTGCACCATGGGCGTGACACTTTCCAGGTGCTGCACGTTCATGGTGGAAACCACATCGATCTTGTTGTCGAGCAACTCGAACACATCTTCGTAACGCTTGTGGTGCTTGCTGCCCTCGATGTTGGTGTGCGCCAACTCGTCCACCAGCGCGACCTGCGGATGGCGCGCCAGAATGGCGTCCACGTCCATCTCTTCGAAGAGCGTGCCTTTGTAATCGATCTTTTTGCGCGGCACCGTCTCCAGGCGCGAGGCGATTTCCTGCGTCACCTTGCGCCCGTGCGTCTCGATCACTCCAATCACGACATCTTCGCCGCGGCTTTTACGCCGAATGGCTTCACTCAGCATGGCGTAGGTCTTGCCGACACCCGGCGCATACCCCAGGAACAGCTTGAAGACACCGCTCTTCTTTGCCGGAGTTGTCTCCTCCAACCATTGCTCGGGGGTTTTTTGCATTGCGCCACTATTCTGCGGCAGGAGCCTGAAAAAGTCGATTCGATACAATCATGGCGTGAATCCACGACGATCGGAAGGCGGGCAGACCGGGCGGCGTTCCTTCGCCGTCTCGCCGCAGCGCCTAAAGGCCGCTCTCTACCACTATGCCGCCGCGATGGGAACTATCGCCATCGTAGTGATTGCATACCGTCGTTTGCCTAATGTGAATCCCACCACCGTCGCCCTGACATTCTTGCTCGCGGTGCTGTTGCTAGCCAGCCGCTGGGGATTGACCATTGCAATCACCACCGCTGTCGTAGCTACCCTGGCATTCAACTACTTCTTCCTGCCGCCGGTCCACACGTTCACCATCAGCGAACCGCAGAACTGGATTGCCTTGCTTGCGTTTCTGATCAGCGCCATCGTGGCCAGCCGGCTCTCGGAGCAGGCCCGCCGCGAGGCGCTGAACGCCACCCGCCGCCGCAAAGAGGTGGAGCGGCTTTACTCTCTGAGCCAGCAATTGCTGGCTACCGATAATGTAATGGAGTTGCTCAACTCCATCCCTTCGTACGTGCGAGATGCCTTCGGACTGAAGGCGGCGGCGATGTATCTGCCCAAGCGCAAGGAGGTTTATCGCACTGGCGTTGACCACCCCGAACTCAGCAAGGAACAACTCGAGTCGGTAAGCGGACGGGGCGAATTGGTGATGGATGAGGAACAGCAGTTGTGCTTCGTGCCCTTGCGCATCGGAGTCAAGCCAGTGGGTAGCCTGGGACTGGAAGGCGCCGTCCTGTCCCGCGAAACCCTGGAGGCGGTGGGTAGCTTGATCGCGATTTCCATCGAACGCGCTGGAGCGGTCGAAACTCTCACTCGCGCCGAAGCCGCCCGCGAAAGCGAAAAACTCCGCTCCGCCCTGCTGGATAGCGTCACCCACGAATTCCGGACGCCCCTCACGTCCATCAAGGCGTCGGTAACCACACTGCTTGCGCCCGCCCCAATCGATCCCGAAGGGCAAAAAGAACTGCTCACCGTAATCGACGAGGAAACCGACCGGCTCAACCGCCTGGTTGGCGAGGCGGCGGAGATGGCTCAGCTTGACGCCCAGCAGGTGGCGTTGCGCCGCGAGACGTATGCCGTCCGCCAGGTTGTCGAAGCCGCGCTGGAGAAATCGAAACAGGTACTGGCCGGACGCGAGGTGACGCTGCACCTCCCCGAGTCGTTGCCCTCCATCCGCATCGATCTGGAACGTATTGCCGAAGTGCTGGTGCAGTTGCTGGAGAACGCCGCCAAGTATTCGCCTCCTGGAACGCCGATCACCATCAGCGCTGAACCGGCCGGAAAAATGGTGGATCTCAGCGTCGCCGATCGCGGTCCCGGCATTGACGATATGGAGCAGTCGCTAATCTTCGAGAAGTTCTATCGCGGACGCGACCAGCGTTATCGCGTGCAAGGCACAGGCATGGGCCTGGCAATCGCCAAGGCTATCGTCGAAGCTCACGGGGGGACCATTGGCGTCACCTCACAGCTTGACTGCGGGTCGGTGTTTCACTTCACCGTGCCGGCGGGATGAGGCAATCAGTTGTCAGTAGTCAGCCGCGAGCCATCAATGAAGGGCCTACCTTGGCTGAATGCTGAGTACTAAGTGCTGAGTGCTGAATGCTACTTGCCGCTAATACCCTTTCCCCTTGTCCACCACCCAGAGCAGCGGCTGCCCCTCTAAGAACCGCCGCAGGTTTTCCGTGTAGTGCTGGTAATGGCGCTCCCACATCTTTTCCGTCAACCCGGCAATGTGAGGGGTAATCAAGACATTTCCCATCTCCCAGAGCGGAGACTCGGGCGGAAGTGGCTCCTCGGTGGTGACATCGAGCGCCGCGCCGCCGAAGCTCTTCGCGCGCAGCGCATCCAGCAGCGCAGCTTCGTCAACGAGAACCCCGCGGCCTACGTTGATCAAGTAAGCATCAGGCTTTAGCCGGGCCAGGCGCTCGGCATTCATCAAGTGACGAGTCTTGGGCGTGACCGGAACCGCCAGCACGATAAAGTCGCCGGCGCTCAACGCCTCGTCTAGTTTTTCGAAACCATAGACGGCATCCGCTACCTCGCTTCCCCGCTCCGGATGTTCGCGCACACCCACCACGCGCATGCCCAGGGACTTCGCCAGTCGCGCCAGTGGAGCACCAATTGCGCCCAGCCCAACAATCGTCATGGTTGCGCCGTTCAGTTCGCGGGGACGAGGCTGCTCGTCCCACAGGTCGCGCTGTGCCCAGTGCTTCTGCTGCTGATACCGCACCGATTGCGGCAATCGCTTGGCGAGCGCGAAGGCCAGCGCGATGGCATGTTCGGCAACCACCGACCCGTGGACGTCGCGCGCGTTGGTCACGACGATATCGCTGGCCAGCAATTCAGGTGTCATGAGGTGATGGACCGCCGTGGCCGTCGAATGAATCCATCGCAGTCTTCTTGCCGCCTTGATCTGCTCCCCGCGCAACGACCATGCGATCGCGATGTCAGCATCCGCGATTTCCTCCGTCACACGATCGTAGTTGGGCAGATGTACCACTTCGAGTTGCGAAAAATCGCGACGCAGCCGCTCGGAGAACCATGCCGGGATCTGCCACAGTTCGAAGCGGTGATGGAGAGCGATGAGGAGCTTCACGAAGACAGTTTCGAGCTTCGAGTTTCAAGTTTCAAGTGGAAGTAGGAAAAGACATTCACCACGGAGGCACGGAGCGCACGGAGAAAGTCCAAATTCGAGATCTTAACTTCCCTTACAGATTGGGAGGGCGGACATGCTGCGTTTATAGCATTTCTATTCTGTTTGGGCCCCTACTTCGGCTTCTGATTCGATGCCAACTTGAAAGGCAAAGGAAAATCAAAACTTCTCCGTGTCCTCCGTGCCTCCGTGGTGAATTAACTCTGCTTTTCTTCGGCAAAGACTCGCAAATCGTGCCCCGTCATCTCCTTGGGTTGAGCGATACCGAGAATCCCAAGCATGGTAGGTGCAATGTCTTGCAGCGCGCCATCGGGACGCAGCGTAAAGCGGCGCGCGTCGCCCTTGAACTGTGCCGGCGTGACCGCATGCTCCGCCACCACGATGAAGGGCACGGGATTCGTGGTATGCGCCGTCTGCGGGCCGCCCGTAGCCGGATCGATCATCTGCTCGGCGTTGCCGTGGTCGGCGGTGACGATCATGGCTCCGCCGTGCTGGCTGAGGGCCGCGTAGATTTGGCCGAGGCAGCCGTCAACGGTTTCAACGGCGGTGATGGTCGGCGGAATCTTGCCGGAGTGTCCCACCATATCGGCATTGGCGAAGTTCACCACCATCACGTCGAAGGTGTTATTTGCGATCGCCTTGATTACGGCATCGGCAACTCCCTGCGCCGACATTTCCGGCTTCAGATCGTAGGTCGCGACCCTGGGCGACTGCACCATCACGCGGTCCTCGCCGGGAAATGGCTTCTCGACGCCGCCGTTGAAGAAGTAGGTCACGTGCGCGTACTTCTCGGTCTCGGCCACGCGCAAATTGCGCAAGTTGCGATCGGCCATCACGTTCGCCAGAATGTTGGTGAGCGACTCGGGCGGCGACACCACCGGCAGGGTAAAGTTCTTGTCATAGCGCGTCATGCAGACGTACGTCAGGTCCTTGGGGACGCGGTCGCGCGGGATGATGCGGTCGAGATCTTCCCAGCCTTCCAGCTCGCGTCCGTCATGCGGCGTGAAGTGGCTATTGCGCGCCAGGCAGCGCGTGATTTGCCGCGCGCGATCGGCGCGAAAATTAAAGTTGATGCAGACATCGCCGTCGCGAATCGTGCCCACCGGTTCACCGCGATTGTCGGTGACTACAAACGGGATGATGAACTCGTCCGTGACTCCGCGATTGTAGGAGTCCTTCACGCCCTGCACCGCGTCGGTGTAACGGCCACCCTCGGCGTCTCCATACACCATCGCATCGAAGGCCTTCGTCTCGCGCTCCCAGCGGCGGTCGCGGTCCATGGCGTAGTAGCGCCCGCTCACGCTGGCGATCTGCCCGACGTTGTACTCGCGCATCTTTTGCTGCAACTGCTCAATGTAGCCGGCGCCGTTGGTGGGCAGAGTGTCGCGTCCATCCATGAAGCAATGCACGAAGACGCGGTCCACCCCGTACTGCTTGGCCATGCGCAGCAGCGCATAGAGCTGGTTCTGGTGCGAGTGCACGCCACCGTCGGAGAGTAGTCCAAAAAAGTGCAGACGCCGACCGCCAGTGCACGCCTTCTTCATCGCCTCGACCAGGACCGGGTTGGAAAAGAGCTCACCGTTCTCGATCATCAGATCGATCTTGGTGATGTCCATGTACACCACGCGGCCGGCGCCGATGTTGAGATGGCCGACCTCGCTATTGCCCATCTGCCCGGTGGGCAGGCCGACGTAGCGCCCGCTGGTGTGAATCAGCGTGTTGGGAAATTCGGCGAGCAGACGATCGTAGTTGGGCTTGCGCGCCAGCGAGATGGCATTGGCCGCAGACGGCGGAGCATAGCCCCAGCCATCGAGGATGATGAGGACGAGCGGTTTGGGGGGAGTAGCCATTAGCTTCTAGCTCTTAGCCGTCACCGAACAAACAAAGGATGAGATGTACTCTCAAGATCTATCAGTCGCCAAAGAGTTCCCGTTCAACGTTGGAGCGAGACAATCTTAAATAGGCTGAAACTTCCGAAAGAATGCTAATCAGGGTACCAAGTTTGAGGTTCTTGTGCGCAGGAACTGTGATGTGATGCTGGGCGCCTCGAATGTTAGATGTCAGCCGAAGGTGGCTGCCAACCTGACGGGTAACCTCATATCCATATCGGCGGAGTAACTTAGACAACTCGAAGCCGCTGAGGTCGCGCGGCACTTTCAAGCAGTAATCACCTCATCTGAAACCTCTGATTCCACCGCGACCTTCTGCGCGCGTTCTGCGCTGCGGATGTCGATTGCGCCCTTGAAGTAGGCGCCGTCTTCGATGGAGATTCGCGCAGTCGAGATATTACCGCACAATGACGCACTCTTTCGCAGGTCGACCCGGTTCGTTGCCCGAATTTCGCCCTGTACCCGTCCGTGCAGAATCACGCTGCCAGCTTGGATATTCGCGCGCACACGCCCGTTGGGTCCGACAGTTAAGCTTCGGCCGGGTATTTCAATAGACCCTTCGATTTCACCATCGACAAACAGGTCTTGACCTCCAGAAAGTTCACCTTTAATCGTGACTGACCTGCCGATCTTCGCGGTCTCGCTGCTTTGTGAAATCTCGCTTCGAACGAAATGGAGCCGAATCTCCGCTGGGGCCATATGCGAGTCAAAATGGCAGTGCACAGCGTCACGCACCATGTCCCGCAACTCATCCAAGGACTCCGCTTGGGTAAAGATTGCATGGCCGAGAGCGTGAGCTTCGTAGCCGCCCTCGGGCGATTCCTCAACAGCGAAGATGATCTCAGAGTCCTTCATCAGGCGTGATTATATCAATGCTCAAGAGATGAAGTACCGGAGCTCCCTTTGTTCGGACTGAAGGCCCTCGATATCTGTGACCAATCAAATAGCTACACAGACACTAGATCACGATCGAAGATAGGCGAGGATCTCCTCAGTAATTTCTTGAGGCGTGAACTGCTTGTTGTCTCTTGATCTCGTAATAATCGTGCCGTTATTGGCGTACTCGAACGGACCCTTGATCTCGTCTACTTCGCCAAAATGGATGAATCCTGCGCCTCCCTTGAAATTGATGATCACGAGACGATTAGAAGGCCCCTTTCGAACTACTTCTATGTATGAATCATCGCGGGTGGTGATGCACTCCAAGTCTGGAGCTGAAAGCTCCTGCTTAAGCAATTGGGCGATTTCTTCGCAAAATTTCGTGCCTGCATCCATAATTACGCTCCCGCGTTCTTTACCATCTCTCCCCGATAGTTCAATGCCTTCAACCCCAGGAACCTCGCCGCCGGGCCGAGCTCTTCTTCGATGCGCAGCAACTGGTTGTACTTGGCGATGCGGTCGGTGCGCGAGGCCGAGCCGGTCTTGATCTGCCCTGCTCCCGTGGCGACGGCAAAGTCCGCGATGAAGGTGTCTTCGGTCTCGCCCGAGCGGTGCGAGATCACCGCGGTGTAGCCGTTCTGGCGTGCCAGGTTGATGGCGTCAATGGTCTCGCTGACCGAGCCGATCTGGTTGAGCTTGATGAGAATCGAGTTGGCCACACCAGCGTCGATGCCGCGCTGGAAAATTTCGATGTTGGTCACGAAGATGTCGTCGCCCACAAGCTGGATCTTACCGCCCAGTTCGTCGGTCACCAGCTTCCAGCCTTCCCAGTCGTCTTCGGCGAAGCCGTCTTCCAGCGACACGATGGGATACTGGCGCACCCAGTCTGCCCAAAACTTCACCATCTCCTCGCTGGAGTGCTCGCTCTTGTCGGACTTCTTGAAGACGTACTTCTTTTTGGCGCTGTCGTAGAACTCACTGGCCGCAGGATCGAGAGCGATGGCGATCTGCTCGCCCGGCTTGTAGCCGGCCTGGGTGATGGCTTCGAGGATGACCTCGATGGCTTCGGTGTTCGACTTCACCGACGGCGCAAAGCCGCCTTCATCGCCCACCGCGGTGTTGTAGCCGCGCTTCTTCAGCACGCCCTTGAGGACATGGAAGGTCTCGACGCCCCAGCGCAGCCCTTCGCTGAATGATTTCGCGCCCACCGGCATGATCATGAACTCCTGAAAGTCCACGTTGTTGTCGGCATGCGCTCCACCGTTCAGGATGTTCATCATCGGCGTGGGCAGCAGGCCGGCCGTAAAGCCGCCGAGGTACTGGTACAGTTCGATGCCCAGGTGGTCCGCCATGGCGCGCGCCGCCGCCATGGACACCGCCAGGACCGCATTCGCGCCCAGCTTGCTCTTGGTCGGGGTACCGTCGAGCACCAGCATGGCATTGTCGAGGCCGCGCTGTTCGCTGGCGTCCATGCCTTCCAGTTCCGGCCCGATGACCTCGTTGATGTTGGCGACCGCCTTCAGGACGCCCTTGCCGGCATAGCGGCCCTTGTCGCCATCGCGCAGCTCCAGCGCCTCGTGCTCGCCGGTGGAGGCCCCGCTGGGCACGGCCGCCCGCCCGCGCGCTCCGCTCTCCAGAATGACGTCCGCTTCTACCGTAGGATTACCGCGCGAATCCAGAATTTCGCGGGCAAGAATCAGTTCAATTTGGGTCATGGGAATGAATCCTAAGCTCTCGCCGGTGGATTTGCTTGCGCGTCGGCGAGAGGTATGAAACCTGCAATTATACGGGAGCCGGGATGAAAAGCTTTGTGACGCACAGACACGATGGCCGGTCGTATTGCCCCGGGAGTCGCCCGAAAATCACCGTAATTTGCATTTTGTCGGCAAAATGGTTTGCGGCTGCGCTTGCAGTTGAGTATGCTCTTGCAAGCGGTTCAGGCGCTCCCAAATCCCAAACGAGGAGCGCCGCGGACGCCTGCTGGGCCGGTGGCCGCAACCGCGTGGAGTTCAAGTATGTGGAAGCGCAAAGAAGACGAACACGCGACGCCTGGTCCGGAGCAGGGCCCACCAGTCCCAGCTTTTAATCCGCCTCTGAGTGCGCCAACGCGTCCCCCTGAAGCAACGCGGAGCGAGAGCCTTCGCAGCCATGAGGTGGCCACCATCGGCAAGTCGGTCGTCGTGAAAGGTGAACTTTCGGGCAGTGAAGACTTAATCATCGACGGCGAGATCGAGGGTTCTATTTCGTTGCGCGGTCAAAGCCTCACGGTCGGTCCCAATGGACGGTTGCGGGCCAACATCGAGGCCCGCAATGTGATTCTGCATGGCCGGGTGGATGGCGATGTCCACGCCACCGAGCGCGTCGACTTGCGCAAAACCGCCTCCCTGGCCGGAAATATTTCCACCGCGCGCATCTCCATCGAAGATGGCGCTTTCTTTAAGGGGACGATTGACATCCAGAAGGCGGAACCTGCCGGGAGGCTGGACACGAAACCGCCAGCCTCCGCGCTGGCCGCAGCAGCTCCTGTACCCGCCAGCTCGGCACAAGGATCGCTTCTGGAGCCCAAGAAGTTCTAGAAGCCAATGGCTTCCTGCACGAGGCGCTGCGCAGCAAGCGCCTCGTGATCGTTCGTCACCCTCCTGCCAGACCTTTCCCGCTGCGGCCAGCGCGAAAAGATTGATGATAGCGACGTTCTACTCATACAATGCTCGCAGTGGCTCCTAGTATCTTCAGCAGGCTATTCGGTGGCTCTGTCCGGCAGAGCACGGATGACGATATTGTCCCCGGGCAAAAGGTGAGCCGTCGCTCCACCGGCTTCAGCGAATTTATCCGGTCGATCTCTCGCGAGGAAGGCCTCAAGGTCCTCGACCTGGGCTCTACATCGCCTGCCAGCATCACCTTCATGACCGGCTTGGGACATAGGTTTCACCAGGAAGACGTACTCCGCACGGCCAGCGACAAAACCCTCATCATCCCCAACGGCGACGACGGCACCACCTTCGATGTCGAGCGTTTTCTCCGTGAAAACCTCGCCTTCTCGAGAGCGGAATTCGATGCCGTCATGTTCTGGGACCTGGCGGATTTTTTGCCCGAGCCTCTGGTGAAGCCCCTGATCGAGCGCATCCAGGTCGCCATGAAACCGGGCGGAATCATGTTGGCCTTCTTCCACACCAAGGACGCCGGCCCCGACGCTCCGTTTTACCGCTACAACATCGCTTCCAAGGACACCCTGGAACTGCAGCCCGCCCGCGCCTACAAGCTGCTACGCATCTTCAACAGCCGGCATGTGGAAAATCTCTTCCGCGAATACTCCTCCATCAAGTTCTTCCTCGGGCGCGACAACATACGGGAAGTGCTGGTGGTCCGGTAGAAGTCCCGTGTCAGCTTTCCACCGTTGTCCCCGCACCTTTCGCGCGAACTCTTTCCTCTCCTGCGGCAAGGTTCTTGCGCAAGAACTGCGTAGGTCTGCCGGCGATATGCTCCGGGCGGATTAGCTGCGGGTTCAACCATTCGATAACCGCCGCGTAGCCCAGGCTTTCGGGATCGTCGGTTAGATAATGCGGGACCACCGCCAGAACATGAAAACCTTCCTGCAACTGAAAACTGAGCGTCGGATCGTGCTGGAAACCCTCCACGACTTCGGTGACGTACTCCTCGGGCTTCAATGTGGCGGCGCATTCGTGATAGCCACGCAATCGCGAACCAGCCCGGATCCGTCTTAGCTGGAGCGATTCGGTGAGGCTGCGCCGGAAGCTATAGAGCTTGTCGCCGATCCCATGATGCTGCAGGGTGGAATCGACGATCACTTCAGCTCCATACAGCGTGCGCCCGTTCCGCGGATCGTGATTGGTAAACATGCCGTCAGCGGTAAACTGCTCCCAACTGTCGAGCATTTCGTAATTGTCCCAATCGACGATCAGGCTGGCCGTCATTCCCACAACAGTTTCGTCGGAACCATACACAGCCACGAACTGACCTTCCGGGAAGACCCGCGGGTGCGACGAGAGCTGGTCGGCGTTCCAGGGCGGCGTCTCCGGATAAATTCTCCGGCAGAGCTCGGTGATGCCATTGAAGTCGCGCGGCGCGGTGTTACGGACGGATACTTGCAATGTCGGGTCGGCCATTCGGTCTGTTTCCGTGGGTGGCTTAGTACAGTCCGGCGACTGTGGCTTGTAGTTTAGATCGAAGACCTCTCCACTGGCACAGGAATCACCCGGCGCGACGGGTCTTACGAATTACGAAGGGTAGTAAGCCGGGAAACCGGAACAACTCGAATACGGCCGATTGGGCCAAGGGCGGCAACGACAGCAAGGAGCGCACCCGCGAAGCGGCCGCCAACAGCGGCGCAAATTGGCGCGAATACTCTTGCTGGTAACGGCCCACGGCTTCGCTCAGCGCAGCCGGGCCCATCAGAAAGTTGCAGATACACTGCGCGGCCACACGCCCGCTCCGCAAGGCGATGGAAATGCCGTCGCCGGCGAAGGGATCGATAAACGCGGCTGCGTCGCCAACAAATATCGTGTTCCCTCGCACCGGCTGCGGCTGGCGGTAGATCAGCGGAGCCGTGCTAACGGGCTGCATGGTCGCGCGCCAATGCGCCGCTCGGCGCGCCAAACTTGGATGCAGCTTGCAAACCTTTTCCAGCGAGGTCGCCCGATCGGAGCGCACCATGGCGCACGCATTCACCACACCGTCTGACACTGGTTGCACACCGCAGTAGCCGTTTGCGAAGAAATAGAGATCGGTACAAGGCTCCGTCCACGGTTCCTGGAAATGCGCTTTGACACCGATCCACTTGGGACCCGCTGGGACCGTCCGGTCGCCAGTGAACTGTGACCATCTGCCTGCTGCGACGATCAACGCTTTCGCCTTAACTGTCCCGGAAGATGTTTGCAGCGTGAACGGACCGTCACCGTCGCTGCCAACCACCTCACAATTGGGATGGGCCGCCGCCCCAGCCCGGCGCGCAGCATCCCATAGCAACGCATCAAGGTCATAGCGGGAAATGCTCAGGGCCGGAGGAGCGACGGGCGCCTCGATTACCCGCTGGCCCAGCAGCAAACGCGTACGGCCGATCACCGGCGCGGTTTGAAATATCCTTTCGGCCGCTGGCACATCTTGCAGCAGGCCGGCAAGAACATCCAGCGATTCCGCCGAAACAAATTCTCCACAGACCCGATGTCGCGGGAAGTCTTTGGCCTCGAACAAGCCGACGCTTGCCCCCAGTCGCGCCGCCGTAATTGCACAGGAAGTCCCCGCCGGGCCTCCGCCCACGATCGCGAGATCAAATTCGTTCGCCCTTCTCACTTCCACAGCAGCACGCCCATGCGAAATAGGTAATGTCGCGAAACCTGAATTTTCCTGGCTCCTACGTCCGCCAGCAAAACCCGCATCTCGTCGCAGGTGTAGGCCCGCCGGACCGACGCCGGTGCGTCATGCCAAGTGATGCGGCTGCGGAAGAGCGGCAATCCAAGATAAACCAGCAGCAGGTGCAAGCGGCTGCGTATGAGGTCGTTGATCAGCACGGCCTGCCGGCAGACGCGCAGGGATTCGCCGGCAAAATTCACCAGCGTCTTGGGCCCAAAATGATGGGCCAGCAGTGAACAACTTACGACATCGAACGTGTCATTCTGAAAGGGCAGGCGCAAGGCGTCGCCGGCAACCGAAGCTGTGCCACGTGGCAGATGCGACCACAAGCGGTCCAGAAGGGTCACCTGCAACCCAATGCCGGATTCTGCGAGCACCCTCTGGGCCGCCAAAGCCACGTCTCCGGCCCCCGCGCCCACTTCCAGTAGCGAGAGCTTGCGGCAGTCGCCCTCGCGCGCAACTCGGCGAAGTAAATCAGTCGTTGTACGCATTCCCCCGAACCACTGATTAATACGCCGCAAATCGCTTAGGGATCCCGCAATCTCTGCGGCTGTGCCCAGGTCGTCGTCGAGCAACTCCGGAATGACAGTTCGTCGCATTAGGAATGAAGCGGCGAGATCGCCGGCCAATGGCGGAGCGCTCGGCTGAGGTTGACTCTGCCGGTTCAGCACGGCGTATCCACTTCACGAATCTATACCCGCCGGATGAGAATTTGCCGACTCTCTGAAAAACGATCTCCTCCTGAAACCAAACGGGCAGCCTGATCGCAATCTTCTTGGACGAGTGCGCCAGACCCTCCGCCGGAGCCAACACTTAGCTGAAAGATGCTGCAATTGCGGGTTTTCCCGGCGCCCCGAACGAGCTTGTCGAAAAAGCAACTAAGACGCGTAGCGTCTCGTCTAATTGGGGTGGAGCTATCTTGCGGTTGAGCCTAGAACTTGTGCATCTATCGGGAAAGCGTATGGGTCGGACCGTAGCCGTATTGCTGTGTGCTTTGACGGCCAGTATGGTGGGTCGCGCCCAGCAGAAGCCAGACATCGACCCGCTCGAACTGGTGCGCCGCGCTGCCGCGAACGAGATCACAGCCAGCAACTCGCCTGTTTATTTCATGTTCAAGGACCGCACCGAGGAAAAGGGCCATGCGATTACGAAACAAGTAATCCAGACTCCGCAGGGGGGACTGCTAAGAACCATAGCCATCAACGACAAGCCACTGACGCCCGAACAGCGGGCCAAGGACGATCAGAAGCTACGGAAGTTCGCCAACGATGCCGAGGCGCGTCGTAAGCGAAAGCAGGCCACGAAGGAGGAGGACCAGCGGGAGTCGGTCATGTTAACCAGCCTGCCCGACGCATTTCTCTACACCTACGCCGGAGAGCAGCCCGGCCCTAACGGCAGCCCGCTCGTGCGCCTCACCTTTAAGACGAACCCGAAATTCAATCCTCCGAACCACGAAACCATGGTGTACCAGGGCATGCAAGGCGACATGCTGATCGATCCCAGAGCGGGGCGCTTCGCCAAGATTGATGGCACCCTGTTCAAGGATGTGGACTTCGGCTGGGGCATTCTGGGCAGGCTCTACCACGGGGGCAAGTTTGTCATCGAGCAAAAGGAAGTGGGCGGAGGCCACTGGGAGATGGTGCGTCAGACCCTTCAGTTCAATGGCAGGATCTTGCTGGTTAAGCCGCTCACCATTTCGTCCACGGAAACAACCTACGATTTTCATCCGGTTCCCGCCAATCTCACCACGGCCCAAGCTTTGGAGCTACTGTACAAAAGCGATGAAGTAGTGGCCGAAAATGGCGGCGGCGTGAAGGCGGCAAACAAAAGTCACAAGTGAAGCGGGGCTCGAGCCGTTTCACCCTGCTTTTCTGTCTGTCATCCTGAGCGAGCGGAGCGAGTCGAAGGACTCCTATAGCTGCAAAGAATCGCGGTGCTTAGCGCAGCAACGAGTCTGGGATTACCTGGCGGCTAAAGGGTTCCTTCGACTCCTCGGTCGCCACGGCGACCTCGTCGCTCAGGATGACACTCCAAGAAATCAGTGGGTCATGAATAGTCCCGCTGAAGTGCACAGTTCAGAACCCGCTCTAGTTCTTCAGCACTTCTTTTCGCACGGTCAGCTTTTCAATCAAGTCCTTGCGCAGCTCATAGCCACGGCCAGGCTTGTCGCTGACGGCGATCGTTCCCTGCGGTGAGACCTCGACCTCGGGCTCGATGATGTCTTCCTTCCAGTATCGCTTCGAAGCCGAGACATCGCCCGGCAGCGTAAAGTTTGGCAGCGTCGAAAGTGCCACATTGTGAGAGCGGCCAATTCCCGACTCCAGCATGCCTCCGCACCAGACCGGTACTTTGAAAGCCTGCGCTACATCGTGCACCAGGATCGCCTCCGAGAAACCGCCTATGCGCCCCACCTTGATGTTGATGATCCGGCAGGCGGCAAGTTCCAGGGCGGCCTCGGCGTCACGCGCGCTGCGGATGGCTTCATCGAGGCAGATTGCTGTCAGCAATTGCTTCTGCAACCGCGCATGAAAGTAGAAATCGTCGCTCCACAGCGGTTGCTCAATCATCAGCAGATTGAAGCGGTCGAAATCCTTAAGGCGGTCGCTGTCGGCCAGCGTGTAAGCGGAGTTGGCGTCGCAGCTCAGCAAAATGCCATTCCAGCGGGCACGAATCTTCTCCAGCACCTCGACGTCCCATCCCGGCTTCACCTTGACTTTAATGCGCTGGTATCCGGCGGCCAGTTCGGTTTCGATCTTTTGCAACAGTTGCTCGTGCGAATCCTGGATACCGATGCTCACGCCACACGCGATCTCGCGCTGCGTGCCGCCGAGCAGCTTCCACAACGGAGTTCCCTTCTCCTGCGCTTCAGCGTCCCAGACCGCGTTTTCCAGGGCCGCCTTGGCCATGCGATGTTCGCGCACGCGCGCCAGCAGAGCGGGTACCTCCGAGCCCGACTGTAACGTCTTGCCAAGCAGCGCTGGCGCCAGGTAGCGCGCGCTCACGTCCCACGCGCCCTCGATGTATTCCTCGCTGTAATAAGGAGCTTCGCCGGCGACGCACTCGCCCCAGCCTTCCAGTCCGTCGGCATGTACGGTGACCAGCAAAATGCGCCGGGTAGTGGTGCGTCCGAAGCTCGTCTCAAAAAAGTGAACGAGCGGCATTTGCAGCTCGCGCAGGGTGATGGCTTCAATCTTCATCGATCACTTGCTCGCATACGACCAGTCTTCCTCCCACCGTCCCAGCAGGAACCTACCATTGCCGCTGGCATCGCGCTCATAACCCAGGCAAGCCAGCCCGCGCGAGAACGCCGACAGAAATGCCTCGCGGTTGCGCAATTGCACCGCCGCTGCTTTCTGCCGAGTGTCCGGCTGTTGCTTCCACGCGTAGATCGCGGCGGGAACTTCCACGCGCGCCTCCTCGACAAATTCCGGATGCTTACCCGTGGAGAGCAGAGTTTCAACCCGCCTCGAAGTCAACCACCACTCGGCAACCAGCCGATCCGTAGGAAGAAAACCCTGCAGCGGCGATGACGTAATCCCATATTGATTGAGGTTGTAACGGCGAGCGATCGCCCCCAGCCGCTCCAGATTGAGGTAAGCGTTCTTGATCTCCAGCGGATCGAAAGTCCACTCCAACAATTCGTAGCCGTGTGCGATGGCGTCCTCGCGCTGAAAAAGCTTGATTCGTCTGCCCAGGCCGGTGTCTCTGTAGCCCTCTTTCACCGCAAGCATATGCGAGTGCAGATAGGGATGCCCGCTGCGGATGCCCGGAATCGAGAAGGCAAAGCCCACCAGCGTTTCGCCTTCCCATGCGCCGATCACCTGCCCGCCAATTTTGGGCGCCAGGGAAAAAATGCGCAACGGCACCAACTCGTTATCCGCAAATCCCCAGACCTGCTTCTGCAGAGTCACGCAAGCGCGATACTCCTCCAGCTCGGTGCAGTTGCGGAGGACGATGCTGTTTGCGGTCACGCTTTTTCCTGCCGCTTCGATTCCTGCCACAGCGACTCCATTTCGTCGAGCGATGCCCCGGATGGCTTGCGTCCCTGCTCGCGAAGCCTATCTTCAAGATACTGGAAGCGCCGGCGGAACTTGCGGTTCGTCTTGCGCAGCGCCGACTCGGGATCGAGGGCGAGGTAGCGTGCGATGTTTACCAGTACGAACAGGAGATCGCCGACCTCGTCCTCCAATCGCGAGCGCAAGTCCGGGGAAATCTTCGCGCCGCGCGCGCCCGCCACGCCTGCGGCCGACTCCGGACGTGGACCCGGCGCGGGATACTCTTCCAGGTTTTGGCGAAGTTCCTCGGTTTCCTCGCTCAATTTATCGAATAGCCCCTCGATGTTTGGCCAATCGAAGCCAACATTGGCCACACGGGAGCTGATCTTGTAGGCCTCCATCAACGCCGGCACAGCGGAAGACACTCCAGCCAGAACCGACTCGCGATGATCTTGCTCCTTCCCCTTTTCTCCGGACTCCATCTCGCGTTTCTTCTTCTCCTCGGCTTTCAGCGCGTGCCAGTTGCGCAAGACATCGCCCGGCGTGTCGGCTTTCACGTCGCCAAACACATGCGGATGCCGATCGATCAGCTTGTTGGAGAGCCGGTCGAGCACATCGTCGATGGAAAAACGTTTTTCCTCGGCTGCCATTTCCGAGTAGAAAAGCACTTGCAATAGCAGATCGCCGAGTTCGCCAGGAAGCTCATCCCAGTCGCGGGCGTCGATGGCTTCCAGCACCTCGTAGGTTTCCTCCAGGGTGTAGGGTTTGATGGTGTCGAAGGTTTGTTCGCGGTCCCAGGGACATCCGCCGGGACCACGCAGCCGCGCCATGATGGATACGGCGCGCTCGAAGCGTTCACCTGTTGTCGCCATTCTTCACAATCTAAATGACGAAGGACAGCGGCGCAAAGGTTGCTGTTTGCCAAACGCCAAGTCAGCTTCTGTGCGGCCGATCACATCCATACTCTTCCGCTTTTCATTACAATATGCGCATGGACTCCTTCAACTTCACTATTGCAGGCAGGCAGTTCCGTTCGCGGCTCATCGTGGGTACGGGTAAATACAAATCGGGGCCAGAGACGGCGCGCGCCCTCGCGGCCAGCGGCGCCGAGATGGTCACCGTCGCGGTGCGCCGCGTGAACCTCGACCGCAGCAAGGAGTCGCTGCTCGACTACATCGATCCCCAGCAATATTTCCTGCTGCCCAACACGGCCGGCTGCTACACCGCCGACGAGGCGATCCGCACCGCCCGCCTGGGGCGTGAAGTCGGACTCTCCGATTGGGTGAAGGTCGAGGTCATTGGCGACCAGCAAACTCTCTTTCCCGACGTGCAGGCCACCATCGAAGCGACCCGCGTATTGGTGAAGGAAGGCTTTACCGTTCTGCCATATACCTCTGATGACATTGTAGTTGCCAAGCGTCTGATTGACGCCGGTGCGAGTGCGGTAATGCCCCTCGGTGCGCCGATTGGCAGCGGCATGGGAATTCAGAACCAGCCCAACATTCGCATCCTGCGCGAGATGATCACCGAGGTGCCGCTCATTGTGGATGCGGGCGTGGGCACGGCCTCGGACGCGGCCATTGCGATGGAACTTGGGGTTGACGGCGTGCTGATGAATACCGGCATCGCTGGAGCGCAGGATCCGGTGCTGATGGCCGAAGCCATGAAGAACGCGGTGCTGGCGGGACGCCAGGCCTACCTGGCTGGCCGCATGACGAAGAAGCTGTACGCGACCGCGAGCTCGCCGCTGGAGGGCGTGGTGCGGTAGTTCGCAGGCTGCAACGGCACGTATAATTCCGGCATGGACGAACAAGATTTTCGCCGCCGCGCCGACGCGGCATTGGAAGTGCTGAAGCGCAGCCTCTACGCCGCGGAAGGCGACGCCGACTTCGAGGTCGAAGAGAATTCCGGGGCGCTGCACATCAGCTTCGAAGAGCCTCCGGGAAGATTCGTCATCTCGCCCAACTCACCGGTGCGGCAAATCTGGATATCGGCGCTGTCCACCAGCTTCAAGCTCGACTGGTCCGAGGAGAAGCAGGACTTCGTGCTTAGCAAAACCGGGGAGGCTTTGAAGCCGCTGGTCGCGCGCCTGATCAACGAACAAATAGGCGGGGGGACGGTCACTCTGGGGTAGATTGATGTCGCGGCCACCGGCAACTTTTACGCCGACACGGCTTCCGTCTTCAGCTTCTGCTTCAAATCCGCCGCGATGAGTTGTCCGTGAAAGCGTCCGTTCTCGATGAAGATCTCGCTGGTGCTCATGCCGGCGACGATTACGCCCGCCAGATAAATTCCCGGCACATTGCTTTCCAGGGTCTGAGGATTGACGACCGGCCGCTTGTCGGCTTCGCTGCTCAACTTGACGCTGAGCGCGCAGAGAAATTCAAAGTCCGGATGATAGCCGGTCAGCGCAAAAACGTAGTCGTTCTCCAGCGTCACTTCACCTTGCGGCGTGTCGAGCACAACATGCTCCAGAGTGATTTCCCGCACGCAGGTGTTGAAGTAAGCCGTCACCTGTCCGGCTTTGATGCGGTTCTCGATGTCGGGCTTGATCCAGTACTTCACCGAATTGCTGATTCCCGGCCCGCGATGCACCAGCGTGACTCGCGCGCCGTGACGCCATAACTCCAGCGCGGCAATCGCCGCCGAATTCTTTCCGCCGACGATCAGCACGTTGAGTCCAAAAAAGGGATGCGGCTCGCGGTAGTAATGCATGACCTTGGACAAGTCTTCGCCGGGAATGTTCATGTAATTCGGCCGATCGTAATAACCGGTCGCCAGGACCAGCTTGCGGGCATGGTATTCGCGCGCGTGGCCGTGCAGGTTGGTGGTGTGCACGACGAAATGATCGTCGCTGCCTTCGATCTTCGATACCGGCTCGTACTGCCGAACATCGAGCTCATAGTGCTCGGCGGCCTTGCGGTAGTACTCCAGCGCTTCTTGACGGGTGGGCTTTTGATTGGGACTGGAGAATGGAAGGTCGCCGATTTCCAGCAGTTCAGGCGTAGTGAAGAACGTCATGTTGCTGGGGTAGTTGTACAGCGAGTTGACCAGGCAGCCTTTGTCAATGTTGACCACAGTGAAGCCGGCGCGTTTGGCGTCAATGCCACAGGCGAGGCCGGTCGGGCCAGCGCCAATCACTACTACATCAAAGGAGAAACTTTCCGCCGCCGCTGAGGGTACGCGATCCATATTGAAAGCATACCTTGTCCCGCGCGTTATTGGCATTCACGGCGACGCCCACGGCTACCCGCAGGCGTGCGCCCGTACCACGGGCGCACATGATCGCAGTCAATCTCGACCCCGAACAACTCCGTCCGCAGCTCCACTGGTTACTTCACAACCCGCAATTCATTGGTCACCTGAAAAATACCAGGCACCTGATTGGCGGCCATAGTAGCCAGGTTCTTGTCCATTTCGCTGTTCACGAAACCCTTCAGCGTGACCCGCTGATTCTCGACAATAATGTGGATACTGGGCGCAGCCTCCCAGAAATACCGGGACAGCGATGCCGTGTTTTCCAGAGATCGATAAACCTTGGTCCGTGCCCGCTCGTCCATCGGCGACGGTGGCAAGATCTTTATGTTGTTAATGACCTTGTCCACGCCTTCGACGCGCTTCCCCGCATTTTCAGCATCGGACTTGGTTACCGCGTGCTCGCTGGTGACACTGCCAGTCAAGGTCACTGTGCGACCCTGCACGGTGTACCCGAGATCGTCGAACAGAGAGTAGTAGGGTAGCATCAGCAACTCGTGACGAACTTCCCTGGCGATGTTGTTTTCCACCGGGTCGCTGGACTGTGATTGTTTGCCGTAATCGGCCACCACCGGCCCATTGCTCGACATCAGAACTGCCGAACTTGAAGGTGGCTGACTCGCCGCCGTCGCGGAAGATGTTTGAGCTACCGCGGCCGCGCTCATGGTCAGCAGCAGGCTAAACAGCACTAGTCTTCGCATACTCTTGGCCTCCTCTTGCCTAATCATGTTGATGTCATTACTAACCCTGCGGGCGCAACCGTCTCTCCCTGCATTACAAGACTTAACAATTATCGACACCGATGACTGCAAGGGATCCGGGGGCAACCTCCGCCTTGGCAGTCCCTTTCTGCTATGGTTCGGGCGGCACAGCTTGCGCTATGATTCGGCTAGTGGGGTGGCAGCCGATGTTCAGGGTGATTACCGTGGAACGCGAGTATGGCGCCGGTGGCAGCCTGGTCGCCGCGCAGCTGGCGCGGCGCAAGGGATGGCAGCTTCTGGACCGGCAACTCACCTGCGAGATCGCGAAGCTCGCCTCGGTGGACGAAAAAGCGGTAGCGCATTGTGAAGAGAAATGTGACCCGCTCATGCATCGTCTGGCCAAAGTATTTTGGCGCGGCAGTTACGAGCGGTCGCTGCCCATTTCGGATGACAAACTGTTCGGCGCCGACGAGATGGTGGAACTGGCTACCTCCATCATCGAGCAGAAGGGCGAAGAAGGAAACTGCGTGATCGTTGGCCGCGGTGCGCCCTACATCCTCAGAAACCGGCGGGACACATTTCGCGTGTTCGTGTATGGCTCGCGCGAGGAAAAAATCCGCCGCATGGTCAAATTGAAGATGGAAGAGAAATACGCCGAGGAGATGGTGGACACCATCGATCGCGAACGCGCCGCCTTCGTCCGCAAATACTTCAATGCCGAGTGGCCCTGCCGTCGCCTTTACCACTTGATGTTGAGTTCGGACCCGGGAATTGAACTGGTGACCGATACCATCCTGGCAACCATGCAAGCCCTGGAGCGCCAAGCGCAACCGGTAGGCTAAGCCGGTGTTTTGAAGGGGCGCACCTTCAGAGCCTGCCCTGGAACTGCCTAATACGCCATCAAAATTCGCAGGTCCCTCACATTGTTGCCGGTCGGTCCGGTCATGATGCTGTCGCCGATGGCGTCAAACAAAGGGTAGGCATTGAACTGCATCAAAGCCGCGGCGACGTCCAATCCGCGGGTCTGGACCCGCTCGACCGTGGTTCCATCCACCACAGCTCCCGCGGCGTCGCTATTGCCATCGATGCCGTCGGTCCCGGCGCTGAGCACAGTAATGTTCTCCCCTGCAATTTTCTGCGCGCAGTAAAGCGCGAACTGCTGATTGCGTCCGCCCATGCCCGCCTTCGCTCCCACCTTCACCGTGACCTCACCACCCGAGATGAGGCACGCGCGCGATACGCCTCGGCGTAATTCGCGCAGCCGTTGCAGCAGGTAATCGGCGGCACGTTCGTAGTCCCAGTCGTCGCAACTGTTGTCCACCTCGACGGCGAAGCCGCCCAGTACCGCGCGCTCCACCGCCGCGTTGACCGCGATAGCGTTCGAAAGCACCGTAGTGTAGCGGGAGTGTTCAAACACCGGATCGTTTTGCTTGGGGGTCTCCTCCAACTGCTCGCGTTCGAACAACGCGCGCACGCTGGCGGGAAAGTTCTGCAGCAGCCTGTAACGCTTCACGATGGCGTAACAGTCGGCGACGGTAGTAGTGTCTGGCATTGTGGGACCCGAGGCCAGCGCATCGAGGGCCCCCTCGGGCACGTCGGAAACCAGCACCGATGCCTGAGAGGAAGGCGCCGCCACTTGCGCCAGCCGTCCGCCCTTCAAGGCCGAGAGATGTTTGCGGATGGCGTTGATCTCGGCGATGGGCGCTCCCGAGAGCACCAGCGCCTTATAAGTTTGCACCACGTCGGCGAGCGAAATGCCTGCGCTGATGGACTTCTCGGCGATCGCCGAAGCTCCTCCGCTGATCAGATAGACAACCAGTGTTTGTGGCGACGGCGCGCTAAGCAGCCGCAAGATGGCATCGCCAGCGCGCAGCGACTCCTCATTGGGGAGTGGATGTCCGCCCAGGAAATAGCGAAAGCCAAACAGTTGTGCTGGCGGCGCATTGGGACAGGCAATGATTCCCGTGAACCTGTTTCCGACGATGTTAGCGAGCGCCTCCGCCATGGTGTGTGCGGCTTTGCCGATGGAAACCACCAGCGTCCGCGAGAACGCTCCCATTGCATAGACATCGTTCCCCAGGCTTAGCTCGCCGCGATCGTAGAGCACCTGTTTGGAAAAGGCCCGCGGAATACTGCACTCCGACAGAGAGTGCCCGAACATCTCGCGCGCACGGTCGCGCATTTCGTGGGCTAATACTTCACTCGGGGGAGTCGAGGATGGCGGCAAGGACTCAGACATGTGGGGAGATTATAAGGGAGTAGCCAGTAGCCAGTTGCCAGTAGTCAGTAGTCAGTACTGGCAACTGGGAACTGGGGGTTGGGGACTGGGAACTGATTACCGGCCACTGCAATAAAAATCGGGGAGCGGCTGTTTGGCCATCTCCCCACTCTCTCCGATCAGGTTTGCAATTGAAAATAGCTTACCTGCACGGCCACTCGTCTACATCAGAGGACAATGAACAGAACGTGAATAGTTGGTGAATTCGACATGCTGCCGCCAGTCCCGATGGATGGCCATTACTGCCAGTCTGAAGCTAAACCCCGGTGGTTGGACTGCGGGTCGAATCACTTCGACAGAATGGGACAACTGGCAACTGACTACTGGCTACTGGCTACTCGCACCTGACCACTGGCAACTGGCCACTGGCTACTGCTACCATCGTGCTGTTATGCCTGTCGGCACCGATATATCCAGCCCTACGTATGTCCCTGTGAAAGCGCCGCGCGGCAATCAGCTCTCCTGCAAAGGCTGGGGCCAGGAAGCCGCCATGCGCATGCTGATGAACAATCTCGACCCCGACGTCGCCGAGCGCCCGCAGGACCTCGTGGTGTATGGCGGCACCGGCCGCGCCGCGCGCAATTGGGACTGCTACCACGCCATCGTCAAGTCGCTGAAGGCGCTGGAAAACGACGAAACGCTGCTGGTGCAGTCGGGCAAGCCGGTCGGCATCTTTCAGACGCACGAGTACGCGCCGCGCGTTCTGATCTGCAATGCGAACCTGGTGGGCCATTGGTCGAACTGGGAAAAATTCAATGAGCTGGAAAAGGCGGGCCTCATCATGTACGGGCAGATGACTGCCGGCTCATGGATCTATATCGGCACGCAGGGGATCATCCAGGGCACGTTCGAAACATTTTCGGCCGCGGGTGAAAAGCATCTTGGTGGCCATCTCGAAGGCAAGCTGATCGTCTCCGGCGGCATGGGCGGCATGAGCGGCGCGCAGCCTCTGGCCGCCACCATGACGGGCGCCTGCTACCTCGGCATCGAGGTCGATCCCGAGCGCATCAAGAAACGCCTGCGCACCGGCTATTGCGATTTCATGGTGAACTCGCTCGATGAAGCGCTGCGCATCCTGAAGAACGCGGTGCGCAAGAAGCAGAACATCTCCGTCGGGCTGGTGGGCAACTGCGGCGACATCATTCCCGAGCTGGCCGAGCGCGGCGTGGTGCCCGATATTCTCACCGACCAGACTTCGGCGCACGATCCGCTGAACGGCTATGTGCCCAGCGGCATGTCGCTGGAAGAGGCGCTGGCGCTGCGTAAGAGCGATCCCAAGGCGTACGTCGAGCGCGCGCTCGACACCATGGCGCGCCACGTCGAAGGCATGCTCAAGTTGCAGAAGATGGGCTCGGTCACCTTCGACTACGGCAACAACATTCGCACCTTCGCCTTCGAGCACGGGGTGAAGAATGCCTACGACTTTCCCGGATTCGTGCCCGCCTATATTCGTCCGCTGTTCTGCGAAGGGCGCGGACCGTTCCGCTGGGCGGCGCTTTCGGGCGATCCGGCCGACATCCACACCACCGACGACCTGGTGTTGGAGATGTTTCCGCAGAATAAAATCCTGAGCCGCTGGATCGACCTGGCACGCAAGCGGATCAAGTTTCAAGGGTTGCCGTCGCGCATCTGCTGGCTGGGCTATGGCGAGCGCGCAGAATTTGGATTGGCGATGAACGACCTGGTGAAAAAGGGAATAATCAAGGCGCCCATCGTGATGGGCCGCGACCACTTGGATTGCGGCTCGGTCGCATCGCCCTTCCGCGAGACCGAGTCCATGAAGGATGGCAGCGACGCCATCGCCGACTGGCCGTTGCTGAATGCTCTGCTGAACACCGCCAGCGGCGCATCGTGGGTATCGATTCACAACGGGGGAGGCGTCGGCATCGGCTACTCGCAGCACGCGGGACAGGTGACTGTTGCTGACGGCACGAACGAGATGGCCAAGCGCATCGAGCGCGTGCTGACCAACGATCCCGGAATCGGCGTGGCGCGTCACGTGGACGCCGGGTACGACGAGGCGAAAGCGTTCGCGCGAGCGAAGGGGATCAAGGTGCCGATGGAGGGATAGCAATAGCAATCAGCATTCAGCCGTCAGCATTCAGCCATTGAAGATCGTAAAGTGAGTTTGTCATCCTGAGCGAAGGCGGCCTGTTCTTGGCCGCCGGAGTCGACGGACCCCTATAGCTGGCACGGTCTATAAATCTGTCATCCCGAGCGATTCGAGGGACCTGCTGTTCACGATCAAAGCGAGAAAGATTTGCACTCCGATAATCAGCGTTCTTCCGCCACTCTTCTCACCCACGCCGCGCAACTGCTGACCTTGCGCAGCCCTTCCGGTGGCTCCGGCCCACGCCGTGCCGCGGAGATGCGCGAACTCGGCATCATCGAGGACGGCGCGGTGCTCATCGCCGAGGGCAAGATCGTCGCCGTGGGCACGACGGACGAAATCGCGAAGCACGAACTCCTCACCGCGAAAGCGGCGCACGTTGACGAGATCGATTGCTCGCGCAAGGTCGTACTCCCCGGCTTCGTTGACTCGCACACCCATCCGGTCTTTACCGCACCGCGGCTGATTGATTTCGAGAAGCGCATTGCCGGCGCCACCTATGAAGAGATTGCCGAAGCCGGCGGCGGTATTCGCGCCAGCTTGCGCGGAGTGCGTGACGCGCGACGACAGGAACTTGCCGCCCACGTCGTTCGCGGGCTTGACGAGATGGCGAGGCACGGTACCACCACGGTCGAATGCAAATCGGGCTACGGCCTGAACTTCGCCGCCGAGATGAAGTCTTTGGAGGCAATTCGCGAAGCGTCACATCAGTGGCCGGGCTGGGTGGTGGCGACGCTGCTGGCGGCGCACGTGGTCCCGCCAGAACATCGGGAAAATCCCGAAGAGTACGTCCGCATTATTTGCCAAGACATGATTCCCACCGCCGCAAAGCTGAAACTCGCCGCTTACGTTGACGTCTTCTGCGAGCGCGGCGCGTTCAGCAGAGAGCAGTCCCAGCGAATTCTTCGCACTGCGGTCGAATACAACCTCGGCGTGCGGGCCCATGTGTGCCAGCTCACCCCGGCGCAACTGGCTCCTCTGATCGAATTTCATCCGGCCTCGCTCGATCATCTTGACTTCGTCAGCGATGAAGATGTAGCGGTCTTGTCGAAACTCGACACGGTCGCGACCCTGCTTCCCGCAGCCAACTATTTCCTCGGTCTCGACACCTTTGCGCCTGCGCGAAAATTGCTGGACGCCGGAGTCGCGGTCGCCTTGGCGACCGACTACAATCCGGGCACCTCGCCCACCGCGTCCATGCCGTTCGTGCTGTCAGTAGCGTGTACGCACATGAAGATGTCACCGGCGGAGGCGCTGGTCGCCGCAACCGACAACGGGGCTTGCGCGCTGCAATTGCAGGGGAGGAAGGGCAGTCTCGAGCCGGGCAAAGATGCCGACATAGCGATTTTCGATGCGCAGGATTATCGGGAGCTGGCGTATTGGTTTGGCGTCAATCGCTGTCGCGAAACCATCCTCAACGGTGTCCGGCAGACGGCAGCGTGAATCAGCCAACCGTGCGCCACGAATCATGGTCCCTCGACGATCCACTCATCCCTTTGGGCCGCCACTTCGACTCAACTCCAAGGCATCTCAGACCGCCTGCTCACCCATTCTTGGCACATTCGTCCAATGAAAATAGGACCGGCGCGGAACCGCGGCCGGGTTCTGCGCGTATCTCCTTTGGTAATTGTCGGGCATCTTAACTTCCTCGAGAGTGTGCTATGAAACGAACCCTGCTTGTGTTCGCAGCCGGCCTGCTGGCCTGCTGCACCGCTGTCGCGCAACGCCTTCCCGGCGGAGCTTCTCCCGATCATTATTCGCTCGCTGTTACCATCCATTTCCCTGACAACAAGTTTGGCGGCGACGAGACCATCGACCTCAAGCTTGCCAAACCCACCCGGACCATCACGCTGAATGCGGTGGAAATTGATTTTCACGACGTGACGGTGACTGCAGGCGGACAGACCCAGACGGCCAAGGTTTCCAGCGATGAAAAAAACGAAATGGCGACCTTCACCGTGGGCAACGAACTTCCGGCGGGAGCAGCGACCGTACACATCAAATACACCGGCCATCTCAACGACAAGTTGCGCGGCTTCTACCTCAGTACCTACAAAGGCAAGAAGTACGAAGTCTCGCAGATGGAATCAACGGATGCGCGCGTGGCTTTTCCGTGCTTTGACGAGCCGTCTTACAAAGCAACGTTTGACCTCACTGCGATCGTAGATAAAGGTGACACGGCGATCTCCAACGGCGAGATTGTTTCCGACACTCCCGGACCGGGCGACCAGCACACCATAAAATTCTCCACTTCGCCCAAGATGTCGAGCTATCTGGTGGCGCTGACCGTGGGCGATTGGAAGTGCGCCTCCGATCAGGTGGATGGCGTTAAAGTCAGCGTGTGCACGGTTCCCGGCAAGGAAAACCTGACCCACTTCCCGCTGGAGGCCAGCAAAGCGATTCTCCACTATTACAACAACTACTACGGAATCAAGTATCCGTTGCCCAAGCTGGACAACATTGCGGTGCCTGACTTCCAGGCTGGCGCCATGGAAAATTGGGGCGCCATCATTTACCGCGAGACAGCGTTGCTCATTGACGATAAGACCGCGTCTGTCGGCGCCAAACAGGGGGTGGCCGAGACCATCGCCCACGAGGTTGCGCACCAGTGGTTCGGCGACCTGGTCACCGCCGCGTGGTGGGACGACATCTGGCTCAATGAAGGCTTTGCCACCTGGATGACACCGCACCCTCTCGAACCATGGAAACCGGAGTGGCTGTTGTCCCAGGGCGTGGTTGACGGCACGGATGAGTCCCTGAGTGGTGACTCGGTGAAGAACACGCGTCCCATTCACCAGGCGGCCGAGACGCGCGCCGAAATCCAGTCGCTCTTTGACGGCATCGCCTACGGCAAGACGGCGTCGGTTCTGCACATGCTCGAATCCTATCTTGGGCATGACACCTTCCGTGCGGGTGTCAACCTCTACCTGAAAGAGCATGCCTACGGCAATGCCACAGCTGCCGATTTCTGGAACGCCATGGCGCGCAGCTCAAAGAAGCCTGTAGACAAGATCATGCCGACCTTCGTTATGCAACCCGGCGCCCCCTACGTCGGAGTCGAGGCCAAGTGCGAAGGCGGCAGCACCACGCTGAACATCTCGCAAAAGCGCTACTTCAACACTCCGGAAGAGTTCAAACAGCCCAACGACCAGATCTGGCAGATTCCCATCTGCGCCAAGGGCGTCAGCGAGACCGGTGCGGGCCAACAGCAATGCTTCCTGCTGACCGAGCGGCAGCAGAAATTTACTTTGAAGGGCTGCTCGAAGTTCGTTTTCCCCGATGCCGGTGCGCTGGGCTACTATCGCTTCGACTACGACGCAGCCGCCATGCGCCAACTGGGCAACGCAGTCGAGAGGGAGCTTACTCCGGACGAGCGTATCGCGCTGATGGGTAACGAATGGGCCTTGATGCGTATTGGGCAGCACAACGTTGGCGACTATCTTGCATTGGGCGACCAGTTAAAGAGCACACCGGGAAGTGTGCTGCTCGAGTCTTTCGGAAACCATCTCAACTTTATCGAAGAACACCTCGTAACCGATGCCGATCGGCCCGCCTTCCAGGCATGGCTGCGCGGCGTGTTTTCTCCGGTCTTGCAACAACTGGGCTCCACCGGCCGCCCCGATGACACGCCGGAGCAAAAGCAGAAGCGCGCCATCCTGTTTGAGAGTCTAGGAAACGACGCCAACGATCCGGAGGTCATTCAGCAGGCCCGTACTCTGGTGCTGCAGTATATGAAGGACCCGGCTTCGATCGATCCCACGCTGGCGGGCGCTGTAGTTTCAGTTGCCGCTCATCATGGCGATACCGAACTCTACAATCAGTTCAAGGCGCAGATGCCGAAGGTAAAGTCCCCCCAACAGTACTACCGGTATTTCTACGCCTTGGCAGACTTCCCCCAGCCGGTGCTGATTCAGCAGACTCTTGATTCGACACTGACCCAGGAGGTTCGGGGCCAGGACCTGTATATCCTCATCGGTCTGCTGAGAAACCCAGCGAGCCAGAATGCCGCGTGGGACTTCATGCGCCAGCACTTTGACGAGATTATGAAGAAGACTGGCGGCGGATTGGGAGGCGTGGGAGTGTTTCTCTACGGAGCCCAGAGTTTCTGCGACACTCAGAAGGCGAACGAGGTGCAGCAGTTCTTCCAGCAGCACCCGTTCCCCGGCACGGAACGCAACCAAAGAGAAGCTATCGAGGCGATTAGCAGCTGCGTTGAGCTACGCGGCCAGCAGCAGAACAACCTGGCCGTCTGGCTGAAGCAGAACGGCAATAGCAATGCCTCCAACGGCGGTGGCGCGGCGGCGGTTGGCATTTTGCGCTAGGAGTTGGCTTCGCGACTGCGAGCGGCCGGGGAACAGGGCATCCCAGGGGTGCCCTGCTTGCCGTGTGAGGAAGGCATCGGAGGCAAGAAACGCCATCACGATGTGTTTCCCGCGTGAACCTTCGGATCGGCTGGAATCTTGATCCGGGTTGCAGTGTGCCACATGGACCGACGATTAAAGTCCGTTGGACAGGGCCCCTCAGCAGCAGACGCCATTCCCGCCAAGAGTGCTACCCAATTTCCCGCTTCAAATGCTGCGATATCCGGATCGGCGCTGTGTCGCAAACTGCAAACCTGCTAGAATTTTCTCCTCCAGCGTCGTCCTGGCAAATCAAACGGAACTGCCGTAAACGCGCACCATGCGTAACCATCTCAAACCGCTGTGGCTGGGAATTGTTCTTCTCCTGATCGTTCTAACCATCAACGGGTACGTCACGTTCTTGTCGTTTCAGCGCGTAAATAGGAACAACGCCCTGGTTGAACACAGCCAGCAGGTGTTGCTGGAAACCGAGCGGCTGAAATCTCTGCTCGTGGATGCTGAAACTGGTCAAAGAGGATACCTCTATACCGGTGACCTGCATTACCTGGAGCCCTACAACCGAGCCGCCCGCGAAGTCGATGCTCAACTGGATCGCGTCGCCGTTCTAACCGCCGACATTGCGCTGCAGAGGACCCAGGTGCAGCAACTCCGCGACCTCAGCCACGCCCAACTGCAGCAACTCGCCGACACCATCGCCATGGCCCGTGCCGGTCAACCCGAGGTAGCCAAGGCCCGGGTGCTGTCGAACGGGAAGAACGTCATGGACGACATTCGCACCTCGATCTTTGCAATCGAAAGAGTGGAGGCGCGTTTGCGGGCCGACCAGGTGGCGGAGATGAAAGCCAGCACGCGCTCAGCCACCTTGGCGTTTGTGATCGCCACCTCAATTGCCGCCGCAGCTTTGCTGGTTTTCGGCGGACTGTTGACCCGCGAGATGCGCAAGTCGGATGCCGCAGCGGCGGCGGTGCTGGAGCAAAAGGAGTGGCTCGATACCACATTGCGCAGTATCGGCGATGCCGTGCTGGCAACCGACACCTCCGGGCGCGTCGTGTTTCTCAATGAGGTGGCGGCGACGCTCACCGGGTATACTCGCAACGAAGCCCGGGACCGGCCGCTCAGGCAAGTCTTTGCCATCTTCAACGAAGTCACGCGTGAGCCCGCAGAAGATCCGGTGGCGAAGGTGGTCCGCACCGGCGCCGCCGTCGGACTTGCCAACCACACTGTCCTGCGCCGGGCAGACGGTACCGAGGTTGCCATCGATGACAGCGCAGCGCCCATCCGCAATGCACAAAGGGAGTTGATCGGCGTGGTGCTGGTGTTTCGCGACGTTACCAAACAGCGCGAGGTGGAGGCCGCCCTGCGCAACGCCGAGAAACTTGCCACGACCGGAAGATTCGCGGCCACCATCGCCCACGAAATCAACAACCCGCTGGAAGCGATCATGAACCTGTTGTTCTTGCTGGACCGCGATTCCGGACTGAGCAGCGAGGGCCGAGGCTATTTGTCGCTGGCGGAACAGGAACTGGGCCGGGTCGCAGCGGTGGCCCGGCAAACGCTGGCGTTCTACAAAGACAACACCTCTCCCGCGCCCGTGAACATCCCGAACCTGCTCGACGAAATCCTGACTTTTTACGGCCGGCGGATCGAAGCCAGAAAAATACACGTCATTCGCAACTATCGAAACCACTATCAGTTTGTGGGCTCCGCAGGAGAAATAAGACAGGTCTTCTCGAATCTCATTCTGAATGCGCTTGATGCGCTTCCGCCCGGTGGTGTGCTCACGCTCAACGTAAGCGACGACAACGGCGGTCGCCCAGCGGTGCGGGTTGAGGTCGAGGACAATGGCAGTGGCATCCAACAAGAGCATCTAAGCAAGATCTTCGAGCCATTTTTTACGACCAAGAAAGATGTGGGCACGGGTTTGGGCTTGTGGTCGGCAAAGAACCTGGTGGAAAAGCACGAAGGCCAACTGCTGGCCGAGTGCTCTCGGGGGAAGACCAGGCTAACCGTACTGCTGCCGGTCCTGCGCGAAGGGGCCGCTCACGCAGCGGCGGGCTAAGAAGCGCCTGACCCGCCGCCTTCAGTGCGGATACGCAACCGTCAGCGGCTTCGAGAAGCGCATCTCAACCTTGAAGCCAGACTGCTTCACCTCACCCAGGACGTCCGGCGGCGGTTCAATCAATGCGGCTTCGCTGGCATGGTTTCTGAGGTCGTCGATTCTCCAAAATTGCATTGGATAATATTGCGACAAGTTCAACTCCAGACGCTGGTGCAGATAAGGATCGGGGGTGGTCCGCCTGGGATCCGCGTCCTGGGTGAAGTCGGAAGGCAGCAGCAGAATGCACTCCTCGGGATGGTTGGAGTAGTACTGGGCCTCGAGGAAAAGAAGTGGATTCGAGAACACAACATAGCGCTTCCCCTCGATCGCCAACGAACTTTCCAATTCCAGGTACTGCCTTATGCCGGTGGCCTCAATCGACTCCGGGTGCCGCACCACGATCATCTGTGTTGCCATTCCCCACCCTGTGAGGAGCAGAAATATTCCCACCGACACCATCGCGGTGTTGCGGAAGTGCCGCCACACCCAACAGGAAAATGCAATGGCAACGCCCGGAAGCACGCCAATGAAATAGCGGCTAAAGAATGCATTGGTCTTCCACTCCGCCAGGAGGAAGCCGATTAACGGAATGCAGAGAAATAACCAGCCGATGGCTTCACCCGATTGCATGGGCTGCAAAACGGCATTCTTCTTGTCCGAGTCGGCCAACACAATCCAGATCACGATCAGCACCAGCAGAAACAAACCATCGGGAAATAGTTGCGGGAAGATTGCCCTCAGTTCGCCGAGCGAAGGACGGTTCCAGAAGCCAGTCGCAAATTTGCGGGAGAACGACAAGATAATTGGCGACAGCAGCGCGGCCGGAACGATGGCCCCCACCAATCCGGCAATCAGTTTTGGCGAGGCCAGTTGCCCGCGCTTCCCGCGAAGAATCTCCCAAATCGCAAAGGGCGCCAGGCACAGGACGAAGTAATAGTGCATGGTCACGCCCAAGCACAGCACAACCCCGAAGAAAATGGCGGCCGACTTCTTGTCGTCGCGGGTGCAAAACCACACCCATAAGGCGAGCGCCGAAAGCATGAAGTAGAGGGCGTACGAGCGGGCCTCGTAACCGTAGTAAGGCAAAAAAGAGCAGGTGGCCACCGAGAGCGCGATCAATCCATGCAAACCATCGGTCAGGCGGCGCGCGCAATCGAAGATCAGAAGCAAACCGGCCGCCAGCGCCAGGGCGGATGGTAATCTGGCTGCGACTTCACTATTTCCAAACAAGCCGCCAAACAACCTGACGACCATGTAGTAGGTCGGGGGCAAGGAATCGGCGCCGTGACCGAGAGCGGTCCAGATAGCTTTGATATCGGGCAGTCGCGCGATGCGCACGGTGAAGAGTTCGTCGAACCAGAAGACGCGATGGGACGCGATATAGATACTGGTTGCGAGGTAGAAGGCGGCCAGGACCGCCGCCGCAATGAAACTGCCGGCGGCACTCCGGTTGCGCGGATGTTTGCTGTGAGCTGAGCTGGCGGTTGGTGCCGTTTCCTTGCTCGAAGTCTGCATGTCTCCTCTCGAGTCGGGTGCGCAGGGAACCCGGCCAACGCGCGAATAATGGAGAATCGCCTTCTGGATTTCGAGTATGACAGGAATCGCTTTCGACGACAAAAAAATCGGCGCCTAGCCCCTGCCTATGGCAACTCAGTGCCTTCCTAGAGTCAGTTTTCCCTGCGGCAAGGTATGCTGGATGCAATGACGGAAAGACCTAACCCCGTGGTAAGCGACGCAAGCTCAGCGGAGGCGCAGACGGCCGGGAGACGGCCGATAGAGCGTCTTGCGCCATACTCGGACTTTCTGGCGGTGTTGTTAATCGTTGTTGCCTCCTTGCCGGCAGCGTGGCTGTCGCCGCGCACGCTAGTGGTCGTCCCCAACCCGGGCTTCATCGACGACAACTGGCATCTCGACGCCGTATTCAAGGCTTCGCGCGGAATCTGGATTGGTCGCGATGTCGCCTTCACCCACGGTCCACTGTTTCAGTGGCTCTCCAGCGTGCCGGGGCGTTCCATGGGAGTATCCATGGGAGGCATTTATCCAACCTGGAACACGGTGCCGGTGTGGTGCGCCGTGCTTTTCGCGTTCTTCACCTTGCGACTCTTGCTTCCCGAGCAACCTCCCTGGAAGCGCTTCCTCCTGCTGCTGTTGTTGTGCATCTTCTGGGGACCGTCGCTGCGGACCGCATTCGCGACCTTCGTCTTCGCTGTTTTCCTGCGAGGCTGGTACGCGGTCGCCGAAGGCCGCGCCAAGCCCTATGTCTTTGGATGCGTCGCCGCTCTAGTTTGCGCAATCGCATTCCTGGTGGCTGCCGACCAGGGGATCTACGCGATGGCGGCACTGTTGGTTACGCTGGCTGCGGTCGCAATCGATACCCGCCACAGAATGCAAGGCGTCAGAAAATTTTCGCTCGCGGTCTTGTCGATTGCGGCCGGCTCAGCGGTGCTGGTGATCGTGATTAATTCGATATTCGCCAAACCATTCGATCTTCGTTTTTGGAGGGATTCTTTCGCGCAGGTCTCCGCCTATCGCTGGGCAACACCGTTCGCAATGACGGCCGAGGGAGCGGTCCATCTTTTCGCGACACTTATAGCGGCAGCCGCGATTTTTCTGCTTCGTGCCTGGACTCAACGGCGCGGGAATTCTGCCATCACGCAACGGACCGGCTTCCTGCTTGGCGGTTTTGTCTTCGCCCTGATAGTGATGCAGAGCGGCCTGGTGCGCGCCGATACCGGCCATATCGTTTCGGCCTGTTTCGTCATGATCTTCCTGGCAGGCGCAATCTTGTTCTCATTCGAATCGCCCAAGCTCTCGCTGGCTGCCGTGTTGGTCGCGCTCCTGTGTTCCCCCTTTCTGGGAGAGGCGGCGTTCCGGCCTTCGAGCCTGACGCAGCTCTATGGGCAGGTGCGACATCCTTTAACCAGGTGTCCCGCCGGCTTCACCGAATTCGACCGCACTTGCTATGCCCCGGCATTTACCGAAATGTTGCGATCGGCTGCCGGCTACCTGCACCAGTACAGCGGAACCAGCGACTCCATCGTGGTGTTCCCGTACCAGACCAGGTTCGGGATCGCTTCACGCCGCAACGTGGCGGGCGGACTGATGCAACCCTACACCGCCAGCGGCGTGGACCTGGCGCAACTGGAGATCGCCGGATTGGAGCGCGCACCGGCACCGGCGGCACTGTACTTGCCCGATCCGGACCTGAGTCACTGGTCCGATCGCGAGATAGCCTACTGGCGCAATCTTGACCTGAGTCTGCCGGTGGATGGTGTCACCAATTTCACGCGCACTACAGAGGTTTGGTTCTGGCTGCTGCATCACTATCGCTCGGAGCAACAGCTCAGCCTGGGGGTTGTCGGACTGCGCCGAGACGACTCGCGGGCCGCTCGAATCTCGATGCAGTCGCAGCCGCTCGGACTGACGGCGCAAACCTACCCCATAAACGAACGCAGTTCAACGATCGATCTTGGGGTCCCCAACTGGCCCGCGAATGCAGACTTTCTGCGGCTGCGCCTCACCGTGCGCTACGGCGCCTTATGGAAGCTGCGCAAGCCCGAGCGGATGCAGGTGGAAATCACGCGCGCCAACGGCAGCCAGACCCTGCAATGGTTCGTATTGCCGCCGAATGTCTCGACGGATGTCTGGTTTTATCCTTGGAGTTCACCGGACCTGGTTGATTATTTCAAGGCGGACGAAAGCGAATGGCGACCCAGTCCGCGCTCTGCCATCATCCGGCTGCGCTTGGTCGCGACGCCGCTGGACTGGATCTCACAAACGCCGGACGCGATCACACTCGAATCAGCCGACGC
Source organism: Acidobacteriaceae bacterium (assembly GCA_003151335.1). Classification (GTDB taxonomy): domain Bacteria; phylum Acidobacteriota; class Terriglobia; order Terriglobales; family Acidobacteriaceae; genus Bog-257. The sequence continues at coordinate 101,102 of PLXE01000104.1, read as the reverse complement.
GGTCGGGCTTACCATGGCTCTGCAATAGTTGACCACCGGGGCAATGAATCCTGTAGGATTGCCGATTCTGCACATGATGGACCCACACCTTGGAAGGCCGGCACAATGCTGATCATCCCCACCTATAACGAACGAGGAAATATCGCAGTCCTCGTGGCCAGGATCCGGAAAGCCGTCGCAGACGAACCGATTTTTTTTGTGGACGACAATTCTCCCGACGGCACTGCGGATGAAATTCGCCGCCTTCAGCAGACTGACAGTCATATTCACCTGATGGCCCGTCCGGGCAAAGGTGGTTATGGATCGGCGTGCCGCGACGCCATGAAAGAGATCCTGCGTCAGGACCTTGCCAGCTACGTGATCCAGTCTGACGCGGATTTGTCGCACCCGCCCGAATTGCTGCCGCGCATGATCGAGTTGCTGCAGGTGTGTCCGGTGGTGATCGGTTCGCGTTATGTCGCGGGCGGCGGCGCGAAGAACTGGAACTTGTCGCGGCGGTTTCTCAGTTTTGGCGCGAACCTTTATGCCCGAACTCTCACCGGGGTACCGGTCCATGACATGACCGCAGGATTTGTCGGATACCAGGCCGCCGTCCTGCGCGGAATCGACCTGGACCACATCCGTTCCGAGGGCTACGCCTTCCTGATGGAAATGAAATTCAGCCTGCACCGGCGCGGAATGAGTTTTTGCGAATTCCCCATCATTTTCTGCGAACGCGAAGCCGGCAAGTCCAAGTTCAGCCGGAAGATCTTGTTCGAAGGAGTCAGGTTTCCGCTCAAGGCGCTGGCGCAGAGAATTGCCGGAAGATCGTAGTGCTGACCATCGGCGCGGCAATCTTTCTCACGGTATTGTGAAGGACCGGCGGCCCACGAAGAGAAGATTGTGCGGCGATCTATCGCGAGTTGTCGCGTATTTCATGCACCCGGCATTCTTTGTATAATGAGGACGCGAGCGGGTCTGATGGCCGCCCGCACTTCCCTTGTTCCCAACCCCTGTGGGGCTATAGCTCAGCTGGGAGAGCGCATCGTTCGCAACGATGAGGTCGTCGGTTCGATCCCGACTAGCTCCACCATATTTTCAATCACTTGCGAGTCAGCGTCAGCGGCTTCCGGCCGCTTTGTGACATGGTTTGTGTCATAACCTGCCCGACCCATCGAAAGCCCGTCCAACGCGGTTCGCTTGGCTGCCAGGCGGATGTGTGAATAATGCTCGAGCATTTTTGTGGAGACGTGACCGGCGATGCTCATGATCGTCTGGTCGCTGGTTTGGGATTCCGCTAGCTCTGTGATTGCGTGGTGGCGCACATCGTGAAAGCGCAGCCCGGCGAGCGGGCTTTTTAGCTTGCTCAGATCCTCTCCGCAGTTTTTTGCGCTGCAGCTCGCCGCGGGGTCCTGTAGGAGCCCGCACTTGGTGCAGCGTACCGCCCTGGTGAGGCTTCGCCAAGCGGTTCGCCAGCTCTTTTGTGGGCGCGTCGGGTCTATGGCGCCACGCTCGCAAGAAAAGAACACATAATGGCTGGGCTCAAGCGGCCCGAGCTGCTGTGCGCGACGATAGAGCGCGGTGATCGCGGCGAACGCATCGGCATTCAGCGGAATGACTCGGAGCCCGGCTTCCGTCTTGCTGCGTCGAATCGTGATCGCGCGGTTAATTAGGTCCACGTCGCGCCACTGCAGGCCCTTCAGCTCGCAGCCGCGGCACGTTGTATTGAATGCCAGGACAGAAGCATAGTAGGCCGATTGCCAGCCGGGGCGCGACGTCGCGATCCGCAGCAATCGCAATTTCTCATCGTGCTGCAGCGCGCGGCCGATGTTTTCGCTTACCTTGAGCGGTTTTACCTCATCGGCGAAGCGATGCCAGCGCTTCGCCTTTTTCAAAACCCCACGGATGACGTCAAGCTCGCGATTGACAGTCGCGTTAGACTTGCCGGCCGTTTTGCGCTGGCGGATGTAGTCGAGAACATCGTCAGGCGTGAGGGATGATACGGTCCGCGATCCGAAAACAAGATTCACGGCTCGCGCTCGCTCGCGCTCGGTCCGGATCGTCAGCGGAGCCCAGTTAGGCGCGCGATCGGCAATGAAGCGCGCAGCCGCATCCTTGAATGCCAGGCGCACGAGAGATTTACGTTTCGAGTCAGCGGCTACCTTGCCGGCGTCGGCTTCTTTCTTGAGGTCGCTTTCCCTGCGCTGTGCAACGCGCCAGTCTGTCGTTTTCAGCGACTGGCGATAGCGAACGCCGTCGGCGACAAAGTCGCAATGCCAGGTCTTACCGCGTTTTTGCAGCATGCTTCCTCCTGTGCGGGCGCCGACCCAATAACTCTAGTGGATACCTGCCGCGAGCGCGCGCAAGTTTCTGCTTCTTTCGTTCCGGGGTGTTTTCGAAGTCAGTTTGCCTGCAAAGAGTGCTGCAGTACCTTTTGTCTCGCCTGCGACCCGCAAACAGCCACCTTCTGCACTCCTTGCGGGCGCAGCGCCGAAGACGATCGAACTCATCATGCTCAATGAGCCGCGTAATCGTGTTGAACACCCGCGCCTCTATCAAACGAACCTTTTTGTTCAGTAATTCCCGGCCAATGGAGATCCCCATTGTTCCGCGGCGAGATGGAAATGGAAACGGCCGGCTATCGTACCTTTTCAGGCGCTCGGAGAGTCTGTCGTCTATCGCCGCCAGCTCGCCGCTCATCCATTTGCGAGACTTCTTCCACATCTGATCGTAAAGACCGTGATGGACCTGCAGGGCGTCGATCAGGCTGACCAATCCTCGAAAGTCTCGACGAGATTTTTTGCTCCACTCCTCGAACACTCTTCCATACGCCTGGAGATCATCGACCAGTGGCGCAAGGTCTCTAACCTCAGGGCGCTCGTTAAGCAACCAGGCCGTATTTTCACCTTGGCTCATCAGTTCCTTCGGGATATTTGTCCGACGGTTATGTGCCATATCTGTCGTAAAAAAGATTCTAGACCATTTTGCGAGAAAGCGCAAACATTATTGTGCAGCGGTTAGAAATTCTGAATGGAAGGTGGACACAGCATCATGGTCGAACTCGTTTCACGATTGGTTCCCTTAGAGAAAGTCGCAGAGGCGCTCGGCGTCTCAATTTACGGCGTGAGGCGGTTTATCAACGCCGGCACTCTCAAAAGCGTTCGAATCGGATCCCGTGTGATGTGCTCGGTTGAAGAGGTTTCCAGGGCCCAGCAGGAAGGTCTCGAGGTCCCACGCCCTGGCCGGCCACGCAAGGCCGCTCGCACGGCCGGGCAGAGCGCCTAAGCGTGGCTAGAGCGCCGACATCGCCGATCGATAGCATCAGGGTCGAGCCCGCGGTCTTGGGTGCCGTGCTGCTGGACAATGCGCTTTGGTCGCAAGCTGCCCCGCTCGAACCCGGCGACTTTTTGCTCCCGGCGAATGGGATCATTTACTCGAGCATGCGTGACCTGATGGATACCGGCCGGCCCGTGGACATGATCACATTATCGGTGGAACTCGAACAGCACGGCGAACTCGAGCCCATCGGAGGGGTTGTGTATCTGTCCTCGCTGATAGATGGAGTACCGGATCGGCCGTCGATCGATCATTATGTGAGTATGATCCGCAGCAACGCCGGAGCGCGCCACGTTGCCCACGGCACCGAGGCAATCTGCGAGCTGGCGCGCAAAGGGGCTGATGTATCAGACCTCCGCACCCATCTCCTTGACCTTGATCGCCTGGCAGGGCAATACGAAAGCAGCAACAGCCCGGCGCCCATCCGAGACTTCGATTCCGTTCCAGACTTGTTGACCCTGCAAATCGACCCGATGGATTACGTCGTCCAGGGCTTACTCCCCCGCAAAAGCTTGACCCTTTGGACTGGCATAGACGGAACCGCCAAAACATATCTTGCGCAAAATCTCGCCATCGCCGTCTCAACTGGCGGCAAGTTCCTGGGTGCTCAATGCCGCAAACTGCCGGTGCTCTACCTCGACTACGAAAATCCCAACTTTGTGGTGCGCTCGCGGTTGGAGTTGATGGGTGCGGCGCCTGGTCCGAATCTTAGAATATGGGGCACGTGGATCACAGAACAGCCGCCACAGGTAGGAAGCCAGCTTCTGCCCACGATCGCCAAAGCGGTTCAACCGTTAATGATCTTCGATCCTTTCAGATATGCACATGGGGCTGAGGAAAACGACTCCACTGAGATGATGCAGGTTATGAAGGACCTGCGGGCCTGTGTTGTGGCCGGCGCAACGGTAATTGTTTTCCATCACCCGGCAAAGGTTGAAGGTTCGACGGGCAGAGGTTCTACCGCTATCCGGGGCGCCGTAGATCTGGCGTACATGCAAGAGTTGTCGGACGAAACCGGTCTGATAACTCTGCGCTGTGTCAAGAATCGATTTGGAGAGCGTCCGGTGCTCACCATTAGGCCGGATTTCGAGGAAGGGACATTCGAGGTTACAGACAGCCCACAGTTGGCCAAGGTGATGGCCGACGTTGAGGCCCTGGCCGAGATCATTCGCCGGCAGCCATGGTTGGCACAAAACCAAGTACTCGAGCGCTGGGGAGGTAATAAGAATCGCGGCATAAGACTCCTAAAGGAATACACCGGTTCCCGGTGGGAGATGGCCCCGAAAGGACGATCTTTTCTCTACGGGCCATCGGTACAGGAAAGTTGTACCGACGCTGGAACCGATGATACCGATAGTTCCAGCCAGGGGTGTCCGGGAGATCGGTACATCGGTACACCCCCTTTAGGGGGGTACCGATCTGTACCGATCGACCCTGGTGGAACCGAAAACAGCGAAAAATCTAATACCGCTCCGGAACCGATAACGAAACCGATAGCTCCGGCCAAGCGAAACGAGGTGCTGATATGACCGCCGTAGAGGTAATTCGGCAGATCGAGGACCTGGGCGGGAGTTTGGCAATCGATGGTGACCGTATCCGCTGCGCGCTGACGGATGAGGCCCAAGTGCTCGTTCCCGAACTGCGAAGGATTCGGGATGAAGTGTACCGCGCGTTACAAGACCGCGGCGGCCCGGAGGTTCACATGCCGGCCGGCGTGCGCCTGCTGCGATGGGACCTGAAGCCTCCGCCCGTCGAGATAAACACGATCTCCGTAGTTTTGGATCCGCAGAGATTCGCCGAAACGACTCTGCGGCAACTGGAGGCCTCTATCCAGCGAAAGCCCTGGGCCGCCGGCAACTGGAGCGTGCGCGACCTTGTGGAAAGGCTGGAGCAGGTCGGCGTGCAAGTTAATGTAGAGGAGATGGAAAAATGACCGATGAACTGGTGGCGCTATCGTTGGAACAACGTATCGCGGAACTTGAGCGAGTTGCCCGAGAGTTGACCGACAACAATACCATCGCGAAGGAGAATTTTGCCGCGCTGAGCGACGCGTTTAACGTCGATCTACCGGCTAAATTCAGAGATCAGGATGAAGCCGCGCGCTCCGCGATTGTCGCCCTGGACGGAGCTATCGGTACGCTGCGCAAGCACGCGGAAGGATTTCACAAGTTGCTTGATCTGTTCGACGGGCGGCTGACGCGGTTGGAACTATTACTGGCATCGCGGAAAGATGGGATCATGAATTGATATTGCAATCGTCACCGCAGCGATGTATCTTGAGAGTGACACCTGGCCGCGCACGCCGGAGAAAGGCTTCCACCTGCGCGGACACGCCGTCATCGCAGCGACGCCGGAGCAGTTCCTTCCACCTCGCGGGCGATCAATCACAATTCAAATTCATTGCGCATCCGTGCGCGGAAGGACTATTCCATCATGGAACCTATGGAAGAGGCTGTAAACGCACTCGGCAACGATGTGCACGCCTTCATCAAAGAGCACAAAAGCGAAACCATAGAGACAAACGAGCGGCTGACCCAAGTCGAGCAGCGGCTCTCGAAGTCAACGGTTTACGCCAACGGCGGCGCCGGCGAGATAAAGAGCCTGGGCGAGCTGGTCACCGAGCACGATCAATTTAAGAGCTTTCTCGCGGAAGGTAGGCGCAGCTCGGGCCGCATCCCCATCACCAGTTTCTTCAAGAAAACTGCGATTGTCACCGACGGAAGCTTGTACGCGTTGCCGCAGCGCGTTCCCGACATCACCGCTATCTATCTTCCTCTAAGGGTGAGGGATTTGTTGGTTAGCACTCCGGCCACCTCGAACATTGTCGAGTTTGTCCGCGAATCCTCAAACACCAATGCTGCAGCTCCCCAGGGATTTGGAAGTAGCCCTCAAGTCTACGAAAACGTAGCGAAATCTGAGTCAGCACTCGGCTTCCAGCTTATGGCGCAACCGATTCAAACCCTGGCGCACTGGATTCCCGCGTCGAGACAGGTACTCGAAGATTCAAACGCTTTGCAGGCGTTCGTCAATCGCCGCATGTTGTATTTCCTCAAGCTGGTCGAGGAAAACCAGCTATTGAACGGCACGGGCAGTAACGGCGATCTAACCGGGCTCATGCCCGCGGCCTCGCCTTATCAGTCCCCGTCACCCGTTCCCATGGGCGAAACAAAGCTGGACAGCATCAGGCGCGCAATCGGGCAAGTGGAAGCGGCCGGATTTAGCGCTACGGGTGTGGTGGTCAATCCCGCTGACTGGACCGATATCTGTTTAATCAAGGAGTCGGGTACTTACATTTTCAGCGGCGAATACATCTACAGCGATCCGCACGCTGCTGGTCCACCGAGCGTGTGGGGCAGACCGTTGGTTGTCAGCTCCAAGATGGCAGTCGGCTCATTCCTGGTTGGCGACTTCAGCGTGGCGGGCGCGGAAATCTGGGACCGCATGCAGAGCACACTTGAAATCAGTAGAGAACACGCTAACTTCTTTGTTCTCAACATGATAGCGATCCTCTGCGAGCAGCGGCTAGCACTGACAGTGTATCAACCGACTGCATTCGTCGCGGGCAACTTCTAACCGGGAGATCGAACTATGCCATGCAAAGGGCTGAAATTCGAGATCAAGGAAATGGTCGGGGATGCTGGCGAGTTTGTCGGACTCGCCAGCGTTTTCGGCAACGTGGACGCGGGCGGCGATCTAGTCGAGCACGGCGCATTTACCAAAACCCTCGCGGACAAGAACGGCGAAGTGCCCGTATTGTGGGCGCATGATCCGTCTGCAATCGTGGGCATCGGGCGTCTACATGAGACACAACAAGGACTCGAAATCCACGGGCAACTTGTACTCGACTCGAATGACGTTGCGAAGAAAGCCTATGCCCTAATGAAAGCCGGGGCAGTTCGGGGATTAAGCATAGGTTACGACGTCACCCGCTCAGTGATTCAGGATGGCATTCGGCACTTGAAAGAGTTGAAGTTGCACGAGGTATCGCTGACCGGTTTCCCGATGAATGAAGCGGCGATGGTCACGGCAGTGAAGGCCGTCAACCACTCCGGCGAGTTACACGCAATCGCGGACTTGCGGGCGATGATACGCAAGGCGATGCGGTGAGCAACTTTCGCGTGCGCATGGTGCCGAGCGAGATGCTAGGACCGCCTTTCTCCGGTGATTGAAACACGCACGCGGGCAATGGCTGAGGCTTTCTCGCGATTCCCCTCAGCCACAACGCCCGGGATCGGCAGCGGCCTAAACGGGTGTGCTGCCGGTTCCTGGTGCGATGCAATCAGGTTTGTGTGGTCGCTTGCGGCTTCACAAAGCATGGCGTCGGGCTTGAGTGAGACAGGCACGACGCTTTGAATGGCTGTAAGTTGTTGGCAGGGCCGGTTAGAAGTTGGGGCTTATTTCAATCGTGACCACGCCGCAGCCTTTCTGTACGTTTTTGTTTCCCCCGTTCGCAGGGGTACAAGCCGGTAAACCCGGGAGGAACCTGTAAATGACTCAATCAGCCAAGAATCGGCTTCCCCGAGCTCCAACGTACTTGAGAAAGCCCACGGCTGCCTGGTGGAAGCGCGTAGTTCGCGATTATGAACTGGCGGAGCATCACGTTTTACTGTTGACGAAGGCGGCTGAACAACTGGACCGAGGCGAAGAGGCAAGGGAGCGCATTGCCTTAGACGGCAGCTATCAACACGATCGATACGGCGTCTTGCGTGAGCATCCAGCGGTGAAGGTAGAACATGCGGCGATGATTGCCTTTGCGCGACTGTTGCGCGAACTTGACCTGGATGGTGAACCACTTCCGGCGAGTCGGCCGCCGTTATTGGGAAGGAACCGGTATGCCTCGCAGACTTAGGACGGGGAAGGGAAAGAAATCAACGTGTCGCAATTTCTGTGCAGAATTTGAAGGCTTTCTCGCCGGCGATGATACGGCTTTCACTGACGCCGCGGTGTGGGTATTAGTGAGCGCAGAGCCTTATTTTGCCGATGCTGCGGACCTGGAAGGTCTGACTCCGGCAGAGCGGGAGCGGTTCGATCTGCTGCAGGAAGAGCAGCGCACCCGGCGCGAGGCCGGCGAGCTTGCCCACTACCGCGGGCTGGCCGCGAAGAATGGTTTTGCCCAACTCTGGGCGCACCTTGTGGGCGAAGGTATCTCTCCAGATTTTGCGTTCGCGCGCTGCCAGAGCCAAGGACCCGCAAACCCCGAAGCGAAAGGACTGCAATGAGCGAACTAACCATGAAAAAACTATTACTTATTACCATCTTCGCACTATTCGCGTTGCCATGCTCTGCTCAGATAGCCTTGGTTGATCCTACCTGCACGGGGACAAACTCAGCGTGCCAATGCAACACCGGCAATCACTGCACAATCGTCGCCAACACAACCGGGGCCACGCTCATCACAGTTGAAATAGGGGCGTATGCCTACGCTGCCGGGATGACTGTTACTTCGACCCCAGCCTGCCCGAACACATGGCTACGAGCCGGTTCTACAGCCATCCCCTTACTATGGATTTACTATTGTTACGCGCCGACTGCAAGTGCTACTACGAGTATCACGGTAGGGACAAGTGCTTCCTATCTGACAGCTTTTGCGAGAGCGTGGACTGGGACTGCGACAACGGCGGCTGTATTAGATGTGCCAGCCTATAGCTATATCGCGCCCGCAGGAGGTCGCACCTCTGTGCAAGCTGGTTCTATAACGCCAGCAGCAACAGGTGAGTTAATTTATGCGGGGCTTGATGCAAACAACAACATGACGGGTCTCGCCATAGATTCAGGACTTACCTTGCAAGGCGAAAATCCTAGTGGAGCTAACCAAGCTGGTGCGGACGCTTGGCTGATAGATTCAAATACCAGCCCGATCAATCCTCAGTGGTCACTAACCAGCGGAAGTAACACCTTGGGTGCCGTCATCGCAGCCTTCAAGCCAGCGGTGGTGAATCTTCTGCCCTACGGCGGCGTTTATGACTGAGCGCTAGAAATCGGGTTTATCTTTCGGGAAGCGGCTTTGTGCCGCGCGTAGTAACTTGTTGTCGACGATGTTCATCTCGGAGGTAGTTAAACCGCCGGCATACTCTCGCAGCGTGATCGCATCGGTGCCTCTGCGCCAAAGAATGAGGCGCCCAACGTACCGCGCTCCAAAGCTATTTTGCAACGTTTCAGTCGACTCTTGAATTGGACGTCCGTACTTTTCGCCAACGGCTCGAAGGACGTCCTTGAATGCTTCGTGTGGAAAGGTAACGTCTATCAGGAAGAGATTATGGTCTAAGAACCTGTAGATCGCCGTGTCTGCTGGGTGGTTTGCTATGGTGGTAACCAATTCGCATTGCACTAAGCCCAGGCGGCCGGCGGCAGGTTTCCCATTTCCTGCTTCACAACCTAGGTTATGTCTGCCCTCAAAAGTAGACAGAAGCATTCCCAGGGCGTCACCTTTAAATTCAAAGCGTGACGCCTGGGCTGCCATGCCGATGGCACCTAGCAGAATGAGGCTGGCCAGAGATGCGCGGATTTTCATGGACGCTTGTCCTCGACAATACGCATTGTAGCTGCAAAGATCCGCGTTGCAAGGCGGGACATCCCTTTTTCGGTTGAGGCTAACCGTTTCCTGGCGAGCGTTAGCTGAGACCATCATCACGGGCCGCCGAAGGGCGAGGATGGTGGTGCTAGACATCACCCGGCAAGAGATCGTTGACTGTGGCGCATCCTGGCAGCGGCAAATCGGCAAAAAATCACCGTCCCACGCGGAGACGGTGATTGTAGCCAGCAAGCCGCTACTGCTGGCGCGTGCTCACTGAATACCTTTAGGTTCGGGCAGATTGATCCCGAGGGTCTTTCCGATCGCCTCAACCTGGTCCGCGAGTTGCTCGAAGAAATCTAGCTCCTGCTGTGTGAGCATGTGGTCGTTGCCAGCTTCCCTTGCTGCGCGCAGCCGTGCCCACCTGGATATTGCCTCAGTGTAATCCGCGAGTGATTTCCACGCCAATTCCTTTGTCAAGTTGTCAGTCATGCGCCACGCTTCCAGTTCCGCCAGTCGTCTGCGAAGCTTTCGCCTTCCCGGTGAAACTCCTCGCTGTGCGCAGCCGCAAACGCTTCGATCACGAGCGCATAGGCCGGGTCCACCAACTCACAAGCCTCCGATGATAGCCCGCGCAGCGCGGCCACCCGGCGGCGCAGGCAGTAGACAGCATGCTCGCCATGGAGCAGCGCGTCACGGTTATCGTCGCCGGTGCAATACTCGCGGATGTCGCCCAGCAGCGTTGGGATATACGATTCGATCACGTCAAGAAAGAACCCGTAGATGGGGCCGGTAACAGGCGTGCTGAATAAGCGGCGCGGAATGATCGCCAGCACTTCGTCGTAGATGGTGGGAGCCTGGAGCGTGATCTGTTTTGCAATCGGAGTGTCAATCGGTATCGTAGAGCTAGCCATTGTGTGCCTCCTTGGGGCATTCTTTGGTTAGCGTCGCGTCGGTGTGGAACGCATCGGCGCGGCGCGTTGTTATTGTCCGAGAGAGTCTAACACTACGCCGGCGACGAACGACGGTCACAGCGAAAACTCTCCAATTTTGTGCCGTGCTTTGTGTCATAACCCCATCCGCCAAGGGTGCAAATCCCTGCTTAATCCTGCTATAGTGGCTCAGCATTTTGGGGCCCTGGATTGGCGTAACTCTGCGGACGCGCGCCACTTGCGCTCATCCGTGCCGCTCGCAGCTTTATCGACACTGATAATTCGCAACGATGAGGTCGTCGGTTCGATCCCGACTAGCTCCACCAAAACAAGTAACCTGTATGTAGAGCAGGTTTTCGTACAGCCTATTGCGTGAAGAATCCTGAGTTTCCTGCAAGACGACGCCGAGCGCCCGGCGTCGGTCAGGGATGTCAGGTTCTTGCGGCGTAACACACGGGTGCGACTGATTTCTTGAGTCGCATCGCGGGATGGGTTCCCCCTCTGGTCTTGGCCGGCGTGGCGTTTCAGCTCAGGGTAACGAGCCGACAATCTTGCGGTACTCAGCTTCGCTGAAGGCCTTCAGGGTGTGAGTGGTCACGTTGCCTAGCGCTCCCGTGGACAGCATGAATCTTGCCACTGCCTCGTCAGTGGGAAACTCCGAGATCAGCACAGCGTCGTACTTTCCCATGGTCAAGTACCAGGCGGTTATCTTTCCTCCTGCGGCTTCGGCGGCCTTCTTGGCAGCGTCGAGCCGCTTCGGGCTTTCCTTGATTTTGGCAGCGCCTTGCGGCGTGTAGCGGAGCAGGGTCACGTAGTGTGGCATTGGGGATGTCCTCCATGGAGTTGGAACAATATGCCGCGGCCATTCCGCAGTCAAGCCGTTGCCCGAAAAGCGGACATTTCACGTGCTATCTCAATCGGACATATCATGTGCTAACCAAGGGAGACTCTTTCCCTTGCACCCAACTTTTGTGGTACAAGTCACTGACAAAACCGTTGCCTGCATTGCACGCAAGCGAAATGGCGAGGAGGAAAGCCCCATGAATTGTAAACGCCAATCTCAGAGTCTTATTCGCGAGTATTCGCCGGCCGCAACCGCTGTGCTGGCGATGGCAATCATCTTGGTGCTGACATTTATCTCGGTGCCGCCGGCGCAGGCCCAGACCTACCAGGTGATCTATAACTTCACTGGCGGACCGGATGGGGCGTACCCGGAAGCGGGCTTAGCCGCGCGCGGAGGCGTCTTCTACGGCACGGCGTATCAGGGTGGCGGCTCCAATCGCGGCACCGTTTTCAAGCTGGCCCGCAACGGCTCGGGGTGGATCTTTAGCCCGCTTTACAGTTTTACCGGACGGGCGGACGGAAGCGCTCCCATCGCCGCAGTCGTGTTCGGTCACGACGGGACGATTTACGGCACCACCGAATTCGGAGGCCACAATTGCGGCGTAGGCTGTGGCACGGTGTTCCACCTGAGGCCGCCAGCGACAATCTGCAAAAGCATTCTCTGCTTCTGGACGGAAACCGTGCTCTACCAGTTCAGTGGATCCAGTGACGGCGCCAATCCTGGATATGGTCAGCTCACATTCGATCAGGCGGGCAATGTCTACGGTACAACCTTCTTCGGGGGCGTGAACGCTCAGGGTGTTGTGTATGAACTGACGCCCTCGGGGGGCGGCTGGACGGAGCGCGCGATTCACACTTTCAGCGGCTCCAGCGATGGCGAAAATCCCTACAGCAGCGTCGTCCTCGATGCAGCCGGCAACCTCTACGGCACGACGTATGCCGGTGGCGCTCACGGGTATGGGACAGTTTTCCAGTTGACGCCCTCCGGATCCGGCTGGGTAGAGAACACTCTGTACTCGTTGCAGAACGCAACTGACGGAGGCAATCCATTTGGCGGCGTTGTGTTTGACGGCGCGGGCAATCTCTACGCGGCCACCAGTGGCGGCGGGCCAGGTAGCGGCGGCACCGTGTACCAACTGATGCCCTCCGGGGGCAGTTGGACATTCGGCGTGGTTTACGGCTTTACCGGGTCTGCCCACTTGCCGGGGCCCTATGACAGCCTGATGATGGACGCCGCAGGTAATCTGTACGGCACAACGAAGCAGGACGGTGCTCATGGAGCCGGCTCGGTTTTCAAGCTGACGCCTTCTGGCGGCGGCTGGACGGAAACCGACCTTTACGACTTCACTGGCGGTAGCGACGGAGGAGTTCCGTACGGGAGCGTGTTCGTTGACACCAGTGGCAACCTTTACGGCACCGCATCGCAAGGCGGCACGCATGGCTACGGCGTCATCTGGGAGATCACGCCGTAACTGAAATTCTGTTCATCCACACCTGGGCCTCACACCTAACTATCTGATGTGAGGCCCAACCGATTTTGAAACACGCTCTAGGAAAGTTGGTGCGCAATCAATTGCTGGTTCGCGTCCGCCCGGCGCGGGACTCCGCTTTCCCCATGTTAGTATCGAAGGCAAACCGCGATGCACTTTAGCGCCATCGACATCGTTTTCCAGATCATCGTGTTCCTGTTTGCCATCAGTGTGCACGAGTCGGCGCACGCCTGGATGGCGTCGCGCCTGGGCGATCCGACCGCCCGCATGCTGGGGCGCGTCAGCCTGAATCCCATCAAGCACATCGATCCGGTGGGCACCATTCTGCTGCCGGCGATCGCCATGATTACGCATTTCCCGGTCATTGGCTGGGCCAAACCAACCCCGGTGGATCCCCGCAACTTTAAGCATTACGTCAGGGATGACATCCTGACCTCGGTGGCGGGCCCGGTCAGCAACTTCCTGACCGCAGCGGTCGCGGTCGTCGGACTGATCGTCGTGGCCCATGCCTCGCAGGTTGGAAGGCTTGTGGTCTTCGCGCTGGCTCGGGGGGCCTCGACCGGAGAGCTGGCGCAAATCATGCCGTCCGATGCGGGCGCCATTGTGCCCATCGGCGCGTTGCTGTACGCAGCCATGGTGATCAACGTTCTGCTGGGGGTTTTTAACCTCATCCCGATTCCCCCGCTCGACGGCAGCCACGTCATCCGGCACTTCCTTTCCGAAGGCGTGCTGCAGGTGTACGACCGCGTCGGCATGTGGGGATTGGTGATCCTCATGTTCTTCGGCGGCAGCGTGCTGGGGGCTTTCATGTACCCGGTGTTGAATTTCTTTAACGGATTTCTGTTGGGACTCTAATGCCTTCGCCACCCAAAAAAGGCCGCGTGCTCAGCGGAATGCGACCTACCGGAAAGCTGCACCTCGGCAATTATGTCGGCGCGCTGCGCAATTGGGTGGGCTTGCAGGACCAGTATGACTGCTTCTTCTTCATCGCCGACTGGCACGCCCTGACCACCGACTACGCCGACACGCGCAGCGTCAAGCAGAACTCGCTCGAGGTCATGATCGACTACCTCGCGGCCGGGCTCGATCCCGAGCGCAGCACGTTGTTCATCCAGTCGCACGTGCTGCAGCACGCCGAGTTGCACCTGCTGTTCAGCATGATCACGCCGCTGGGATGGCTGGAGCGAGTGCCCAGCTACAAAGAGCAGCGCGAGAACCTCAAGGACAAGGACCTCGGCACCTATGGTTTTCTGGGATATCCGCTGTTGCAGTCGGCTGACATTTTGATTTACCAGGCCGATTTTGTTCCGGTCGGCGAAGACCAGGTGCCGCACGTGGAGCTGACGCGCGAAGTTGCGCGGCGCTTCAACCAGTTCTATCCGCGCAAGCTGCACGCGGGCGATCGCGATCCGCAGCGTGGCATGGTTTTTCCCGAGCCAAAGCCACTGTTGACGCCGTCTCCGAAACTGCCGGGCACCGATGGCCGCAAGATGTCGAAGTCATACGGCAACACGATCTTGCTGAGCGAGCCCGAAGCTTCCTTGCGCCAGAAGCTGAAGACCATGGTGACTGATCCGGCGCGCATCAGGCGCACCGATCCTGGCAATCCCGACGTTTGCCCGGTTGGTGACCTGCACAAGATTTTCAGCAGCGCCGAAACTATGGCCAAGGTGAACGAAGGCTGCCGTACTGCGGGTATCGGCTGTATTGAGTGTAAACAGTGGGCGTCAGACAGCCTGTGGCGCGTGCTGGGCCCCATGCAGGAACGCAGGCAGAAGTATGAGGCGAATCCCAAGCTGGCATGGGACATTCTCGAAGAGGGCTCGACGAAAGCGCGTGCCGTTGCGGAGGCAACCATGGCGGAAGCGCGCGAGGCCGCCAACCTGTCGCATGAGTACGAAGCGCCGGGGCAAAATGTCGCCGAGAGCAAATCGTGAGATTCACCACAGAGGCACAGAAAAGACTTCTGAGAACTCATCTTGCAAGTCGTCTTGGGGTGTATCAGGGCACGACTTTAGTCGTGCCGAACGAAGCGGAGGAAAGGTCAGGGCTTTAGCCCT
The DNA here is from genome assembly GCA_003151335.1 of Acidobacteriaceae bacterium. Lineage (GTDB taxonomy): Bacteria > Acidobacteriota > Terriglobia > Terriglobales > Acidobacteriaceae > Bog-257. The sequence continues at coordinate 85,951 of PLXE01000104.1, read as the reverse complement.
TGCAAAACCAAGTCCCTCAGGGGCTGAAGCCTAAGTGGTTGCTGACGGTTGCGGCACGGCTGAAGCCGTGCCCTGATACAAACCGATTTTGAAATGGTTTTCTAATAGACAAAACTCCGTGTCCTCCGCACCTCCGTGGTGAATGATTTTTGACTTCAATGGCCCAGGATTCTCAGTCCGCACCGAGTACCACAGAGACGGCGCAATCCGCTGCCCCGCCGGCGCTCCCGCGCAAGGACGGCGCCGACCAGTCGTCCTTCTCCGTCATGGTGGGCCAGGTGTACGACGGCCCGCTCGATCTGCTGCTCGATCTCATCCGCAAGCAGGACATCGACATCTATGACATTCCGATCGCGAAAATCACCGAGCAGTACCTGAAATACGTCGAGTCGATGAAGCAGTTCGATGTGGACGTTGCCGCCGAGTTCATCTACACGGCGTCGCTGCTCATCCACATCAAATCGAAGATGTTGCTGCCGCGCGATCCCGCCGGCCCTGGCGCGGAAGAAGATCCGCGATTGGAGCTGGTCAACCGGCTGCTGGAGCACGAGCGCTTCAAGACGGCGGCGCAGATGCTGATGCAGAAGCAGCAAATCGAGGAAGCGGTGTGGTCGAATCCGGCGCTGAAGGAATTTCGCGATGCCGAGGGCACGGAGCCGGAAATGGCCGCCGACGTGGTGGACCTGGTCAGAACTTTCCAGCAAATTCTGGATCGGGCGCGGCACAAGCCGTCGTTCAACGTGGATGACGATACGGTCACCGTTGCGCAAATGATAGATTACGTGCGGCGGCGGCTTTCGCTGGAGGACCGGCCCATCCGGCTGAAACAATTGTTGCGCAACATGCGCTCCCGGTCGGCGCTGGTGTGCGCGTTCCTGGCGATTCTGGAGTTGATTCGCCTGCAGGCGGTACTGGCGCGCCAGGACAACGTCTTCGGCGAGATCGTGCTGAAGAAGCACACCGGCTTCGACGCGCTGATGACGGGGAATCCGCCGGTGCAGGATGATTGGACATGAGCCTGAAAGCCAAAGTCGAAGCCATCATCTACGCCACCGAAGAGCCGGTGACGCTGGACCAGCTTGCCTCGCTGTTACGCGATGAGGTGCTGGCAGAGTTGCGCGCGGAGGAGGATGCCCGCCTCGCGCTCAACCAAATCATTTCGGATGGCCCCGCAGCGGCGCAGAGCGACGAGTTGGCCGACGACGCTGCGTTCGAGGATGCGCCCGCACCACCCGAAGCCGCCCAGAATGCGCCCGCGGAAGCTCCGCCTGCCGCTGAGAGTGCGCCCCTCAGCGAGAAGGACAAGAAGGCCGAGGCCAAGGAAGAGCTTAGAACCATCAAAGCGCATGTGAGCGGCATCATCAACGCGTTGGTTGCCGAGTACGCCTCCGCTGAACGCGGCATGGAGATTCGCCAGATCGCCGGTGGCTACCGCATGGCGACCAAGCCCGAGCATCACGATGTGGTGGTGAACTTTGCCAAGAGTCTGAAGCCGCCGGTGCGACTGTCGTTGCAGGCCCTGGAAACGCTCGCCGTAATTGCCTACAAGCAGCCGGTCACGGTGCCGGAGATCAGCGAAATTCGCGGCGTCGATACTTCCGGCGTGATCGCCACCCTGCTCGACCGCAAGCTGATCACCACCGCCGGGCGCAAGCAAGTCATCGGCCGTCCAATTCTCTACCGGACGACGAAGGAGTTCCTGCTGCGCTTCGGGCTGAACGATGTCTCTGAGCTGCCCAGCATGGAAGAGTTCGAGAAACTCGGTGACCCGCAAGCTGACTTGTTCGCCGCGGGCGCAGAAAAAGCTGAGCGAAGCACCGAGCTTCCGCTCGAAGTTTCAGGACCGGACGAATCACAATCGGCAACCCACGCCCTTCCCGAAAACTCCACCGCCAATCCTCCCAAAGGCGACAGCATAGTCCCCGCCGACGGAACCTACGTTACCGAAGCTGAAGCCGGAAGTTCGCCGGAGAAGACATAGCTGCTATGCCTGCTGAACGACTACAGAAGATCATTGCCGCCGCCGGAATCGCTTCGCGGCGAAAGGCCGAGGAACTTATCACCGGCGGACTGGTATCAGTGAATGGACAGATCGTCACCCAACTGGGCAGCAAGGCCGATATCGAGCACGACCACATCAAAGTCAACGGCAAGTTACTAAAGGGTCCGGAACGTCCGGTTTACCTGCTGCTCAACAAACCCAGGGGTTACGTGACTACGGTCACCGATCCGGAGGGCCGTCCGACGGTCTTAGATCTAGTGCGTGGTGTGGGCGCACGCATTTATCCGGTCGGGCGTCTCGATTACCTGAGCGAAGGTCTGCTGCTGTTGACCAACGACGGCGAGTTGGCGCAGAAGTTGATGCACGCCTCGTCGCACATAGCCAAGACGTATCTGGTGAAGATCGCCGGCAAGGCTACCGAGGAACAGATCGACAAGCTGCGCGCAGGCATCATGCTTCCGGCAGAACGAAAGTCGCTCAAGACACCTGCCGACCGCGTGCCAAAAGTGGGTTGGAAGCGCAGGTCCACGGCGGTGAAAACCGCGCCGGTACTAATCAAGCTGATGCGCGACGCCGCCAATCCCTGGTACGAGGTCACGTTGGTGGAAGGGCGCAACCGGCAGATTCGCCGCATGTTCAAACAAATCGAACATCACGTGGAAAAAATCAAGCGGGTGCGCTACGGTCCGCTGGTGTTGGACGTCGAACCCGGTGAGTTCCGGCATCTAACGGCGCGGGAAGTGGCGCAACTGAAGGGCCCGGCGCGAGCAGACGGTTTGGGAAGAAAATCAGATCCCTCCGCTCGTCCGCCGCGGCGGACTCGGCCAGCATGACAAAGCGATGGTGAGGCGATTGAACTCCTGGAGATCGAATGACGGACTTTAGCAAGCTGGTGCCGGCGCACGTGCGAAAGCTGGCCACCTACAAGCCTGGCAAGCCTCGGCGGCAGGCGGAACTGGAGAGCGGCATGCGTTGTGTCAAGATGGCTTCCAACGAGAATCCCTTCGGCCCCTCTCCGCTGGCCATGGAAGCGATCAAGGCGGCCGCTCAGGAAGTAAATTTCTATCCCGACAACGGCGTCACCGAGCTGACCGCGCGTCTGGCGGAGATCCACGCGATCGAGCCGGCGCAGGTTTTGGTGACCGCGGGTTCCAGCGCCCTGCTCGACATCATGGCGTGGACGTTGCTCGGGCCTGGGCTCAACGCCATTACCAGCAAGCTCTCCTTCATCGTCTATCCCATCGTCACCCGTGCAACGGGCGCGCAATTTATCGAAGTGCCGACGCTGAACGATGGCTACGACCTGGATCGCATTCTGGCGGCGGTTGACGTCAATACGCGTCTGATCTACCTGGCGAACCCGAACAATCCCACGGGAACAATTCTGGACGCCAACGCGATTGACCGCTTCCTCGATCGGCTGCCGTCGCACGTCATCACCGTGCTGGATGAGGCCTATTGCGATTACGCCAGCTACTTCGCGGCGGAGCGTGGCTTCGCGTATTCGCACGCGCTGGATTATGTGCGCCAGCAACGCCGGGTCGTGGTGCTGCGCACCTTTTCCAAGGCCCACGGACTGGCTGGACTGCGGGTTGGCTATGGAATGGGTCCGGCGGAGTTGATGGGCTATTTTGCGCGCATGAAAACGGCATTCATGGTTTCGTCGCTGGGCGAGGCGGGAGCGCTGGCGGCACTGGCGGACACCGGCCACGTTCAGCGAGCGGTGCGGACGAATGCTGCCGAAGCGAAGGTGCTGACCCAGGCCATTTCAGACATGGGAATTCGCGTGACTCCCACGTGGGCAAACTTCCTTTTCTGTCGCGTGGGCGAAGATGCGGCCAGCCTTTGCCGGGCCCTGCAGGACAATGGCGTCATCGTTCGTCAGATGAGCGGACCGTGGGGAGCGCCCGATGCCTTCCGCGTGACCGTCGGCACTCCTGAGCAGAACCAACAGTTTCTCGGGGCGTTGAAGCGGGCCGTGTCGCGGATCCCAGCGTAGCGGGTCACTCTTATTGATCAGTTTCGGATTGTTAAGACGCGTACAAGACCAAGAAATCCCAGCTGGATTTGTCATCACGAGCGCAGCGAGGGATCTGCTGTTGCGTGGTTGGGGGAAAGAGCAGATTCCTCGCGCCAAAACCGGGCGCTCGTAATGACAATTTACAAATTGTGCTTCAGTCCTTATTTTGGGTATCGTCCCGAGTGTCACCTCTCCCGCCATGAACCTCTTCGACCTTGCGCTGATTGCGGTTTACCTGGTGGGCATTACGCTGTTCGGGCTGCGCTTCCGCAAAAAGCAGAGTTCCCTGCGCGCCTACTTCCTGGCCGACCGCAACATTCCCTGGTGGGCGATTGCACTTTCCATCGTGGCCGCCGAAACCAGCACGCTCACCATCATCGGCGTGCCCGGACTTGCCTACGACACCAACTTCACCTTCCTGCAACTGGTGATGGGTTATCTGGTCGGACGGGTCATCATCAGCTACCTGCTGCTGCCGCATTACTTTCGCGGCGACCTCTTCACGGCCTACCAACTCATCGAGCGCCGCTTCGGAGGCCGGTTACGCTCGCTGACCGCCGGGCTGTTTCTGGTGACGCGCGCCGCGGCGGAAGGAGTGCGCATCTTTGCGGTTGCACTCGTCGTAGGAATCGCGCTGGGACCGCTTCTCGGCAACATGAGCGAACTGCAGCGCGATGTGATTTCCATCGGCATCGTCACCCTGCTTACGCTGCTGTACACGTTCGAGGGCGGAATGGCCGCGGTCATCTGGACCGATGTCATACAACTCGGCATTTATCTGGCTGGCACACTGGTTGGCCTGTTCACCATCCTGCACTTGGTGCCCGGCGGATGGGCCACCATTCACGCGCAGGCGGCGAGTGCCGGCAAGTTTCGCGTCTTCGACTTCACGCCTGACTTCTACCGGACTTATACCTTCTGGTCGGGAGTGATCGGCGGAGCATTTCTTACCACCGCAAGCCACGGCACCGATCAACTGATTGTGCAGCGACTGCTGGCCGCCCGCAGCGAAGCGCAATCGAAGCTGGCGTTACTCAGCAGCGGGATTGCGGTGTTCTTCCAGTTCTCGCTCTTCCTGCTGATCGGCGCCATGCTGTGGGTGTTCTATCGCCTCTCGCCGCCAGCGCTGCCGTTCGACAAGCCTGATCGCATCTTTCCCACATTCATCGTGACGTACATGCCGCATGGCATCTCGGGCGTTCTGGTTGCAGCCATTCTTGCCGCGGCGATGTCGAATCTGAGCGCGGCGCTAAACTCGCTCTCGTCCACGACGATGGTCGATTTCTACCTGCGGCGAAGACCTGACACACCCGAGCGCCGGCGCGTGCTGCTGTCGCGCCTGGCGACCATCGCGTGGGGATTGGCGCTGTTCGGGCTGGCGATCCTGTCGCGGCGCGGCGGCAAAGTGGTTGAGCTTGGCCTCAGCATCGTCTCGGTCGCGTATGGCGCGCTGCTGGGAGTGTTTCTGCTGGGAGTGCTCACGCGTCGCGCCAATGAGCGCGGCAGCATGATTGGGATGGCGATTGGATTCTGCGCCAACGTTTACATCTGGCAGGGCGCCGGAATGCTGCATTGGCTGCAGCGGGCAACCGGCGCGCCGTTTGCAACCCTGGCACTACGTCGGCCAATTCCCTTCCCCTGGTACGTGCTGATCGGCAGCGTGATTACCTTCGCGGTCGGTTATAGTTCCAGTCTGTTGCTTCCGCGGCGATCGCAAGCAGAAGACGCACCGTAACCGAAGGTGGAACGAATCTTGCAGCTTCCTAACACGCCCGATCGCAAGCCCGGGCTCGCGCGCGATCTCGGCGTAAGCCATGCCAGCGCGATTGTCGTCGGCACCATCATCGGCAGCGGCATCTTCCTGGTTCCCGCCGAGATGATGCAGGCGGTTGGCTCGGCGTGGCTGGTATATCTGGCGTGGATCGTAGGCGGAGTGCTCTCGCTTGCCGGCGCGATCACCTATGCCGAACTGGGCGCGATGAAGCCGCAGGCGGGAGGCGAATACGTTTACATTCGCGATGCCTACGGACCGCTCCCCGGATTTCTCTACGCCTGGACGTGGTTCGCCATCGCAAAACCAGCGTCGATTGCCACTCTGACGACAGGGTTCGTCCGCATTCTAGGCACCTTCCCGGCTCTCGCGTTCTTCAATCAGGATGCAGTCCGCTCACCCTTCGCCATCAGCTACGGACAGTTGGTCGCCATAGCGGCGGCGGCGTTCATCACGGCGCTGAACTATATCGGCATCAAGCGTGCCGGAGAGTTTCAGGTGGTATTCACGGTGGTGAAAATCGCGATCATCCTCGCGATCGTCCTGCTGGGATTCAGCGCCGCCAGCGGCACATGGCGCAACTTCGCCACCATTTTTCAAGGCGCGACCGGTGGCTTCGCCGGATTCATGGCCGCACTCATCGCCGCTCTGTGGGCGTATGACGGATGGAACGACCTCAACATGGTGAGCGGCGAAGTCCGCGATCCGGGGCGCAATCTTCCCATCGCGCTAATCGCAGGTGTCGGCGTGGTGGCCGTTCTCTACATGCTAACCAACGCGGCAGTGCAATATGTGCTTCCGGCGGCCACGATCGCAGCGTCGCCACGGCCGGCGTCGGAGGCGACTGCGGTTGCGGCCGGTGCATGGGGAGCGGCCATCGTATCGGCGGGCATGGCGCTCTCCATGCTCGTCGCTCTCAATGGCACCATCATGAGCGGCGCGCGTGTTCCCTTCGCCATGTCCCGCGATGGTTATTTCTTTCGCGCCATGGCCGAGGTGCATCCCCGATTCCACACGCCGTCGATCGCCCTGATCGTGCAACTTGGGCTGTCGATTGTTCTGCTGTTGTTCGCGGGAAATTTCCGCCAGCTTTTCTCGCTGGCCATCTTCGCGGAGTGGCTCTTCTACATGATTTCCGCCAGTACCGTCTTCGTGCTGCGCAAGCAGGAACCGGACGCGCCCCGTCCGTACTTGACTTGGGGGTATCCGCTGGTTCCGGCAATGTTCATTGTGGCCGCGGCAGTGCTGCTCTATTACACCTTCACCGAAAACCTGCGCAACTCTGCGTGGGGAGTGGTCGTGATTCTGGCGGGCGTGCCGATTTACTTGTACTTCGAAAGAAAGAAGAAGCAACTAGCAACTAGCCGCTAGCAACGAGAACTGACCTCATAAAATGCGCGGTTCGAAGGCTGGTGGTGAGATGGCGATTTTCAACAGGTATCGCCCTGACCGCCCCTATGGCTTGAAGTCGGCTTGGCCGATGCGAAATTGGTATGTTCCCTTATTCGTCCCATTGATCGTCACGTGGTCAACCTTCGCCAATAGAACCAGGCCCGTTGCTGAACGCTCAAGCACCGTATCGTTGAGAGCATAACCGCTATCTGAACCTCCGAGGTCGGGAGCAGGCTTGTGAAACCGCTGCCGCCATGCGCCCTGCACGGTTTTGAGGACGTCTATGCGCTGGTATTGACTGCCCGACGACAAGAACAGATACATGGCAAATCCAGTGTCATCTCCGCCGTACCACGCGTAATCTGGCACTCCGTCGCCATTGAAGTCTTCCTCATCCGTTACGCCGTAGTTCCACCATTTCACTACATCTTGACCGACATACGTTCCCACCTTTACGCGGAACAATTCTCGTTTCGGCTTTGTGTGCGACCAGAACACTTGATATATCGACTTGCCTATGTGCCTCTCCGTTGCCGTGATGGACTTCGTTTCCTTCTTCGTCAGGATGCACACACAAGACTTGTCCCCTCGGTACAGGGCAAACTTCTTCCCGTTTGCTGACTCCTGCGCGCAAGCAGATGCAAGGGCCAGCACCACCGCTGTAATTCGCAGCTTTGTAGCGTTCACGAAATGGACTTTACTCGCAACTTGGGTACACTTCCAATTCATTTCTCTTGAGGTTTCGGGATTATGCCTGCGAACAGCCCATTAGACCACCGATTTCGAACGCACCGATCAAACAGCTAGTTGCTAATTGCTGCTTCCTACCCATTCGCTGCCGTTCGCAGCTGCCTGGCGCGCTCATACACTTTCACATATTCGCGGGCCGAGTTGATCCAGGAATACTCCTGCGCCATGCCGTTGCGCATCAGGGCTTGCCAGGCTTTTGGATCGGAGCGATACAGTGCCATTGCCGCCTGCAAAGTGTCCAGCAACGCTTCGCCAGTGTGTTCCTTGAACTTGAATCCGGTTCCTTTCAGGGTCTGCCGATCGAATTGCTCGACAGTGTCGTCGAGCCCGCCAGTGGCGCGCACCACGGGGACCGTCCCGTAGCGCATGCTGTAGATCTGGTTCAGCCCGCAGGGCTCATAGCGCGAAGGCATGAGGAAAATGTCGCTGCCCGCTTCGATCTTGTGCGCCAAGGGATTGTCGTAAGCGATCTTCACGGCGAATTTCTGCGGATACTGTTTGGTCAGTTTGCGGAACAAATCTTCATAATCGCGGTCGCCGCTGCCCAGCACGACCATGATCAACTCCTGCCGGGCTAGGCGATCGGCTGTCTGCAGGATGAGGTCGAAGCCCTTCTGGGCGGCAAAGCGCGACACCATTCCAACCACCAGCTGCTGTGTGTTTTCCGGCAAGCCAAATTGCTTCAGCAGGTCCGCCTTGCACTTTGCTTTGCCGCTGAGGTCCGCCGCCGAGTAGTGCGCCGCAATGAAGCGATCGTTTTCGGGGTCCCACTCATCGTAATTCGCCGCATTAAGAATGCCGCTAACTGTGCCCGAGCGCGCCCGCAACACACCTTCCAGGCCGAAGCCGTACTCCGCCGTCTGGATTTCCTGGCTATACTTCCGGCTGACGGTGGTGATGTAGTCGGCCATGGTGATCGCGCCCTTGAGAAAATTCACCTTGCCATAGAACTCCAGCTTCGACATGGTAAACAAATCCCAAGGCAACATGAGCAGGGGCAGGATCTCGGGCGGGAAAAGTCCCTGGTATCCGATATTGTGGATGGTGAAAACGCACGGGGTGTTGGCGAAGGCAGGGTCTTCCTCGTACAGGGTCTTCAGCAGTATGGGAATCAGGGCGGTCTGCCAGTCGTGGCAATGCAGCAGGTCGGGCGTGCCCAGGATCTTGGCCGACTCCAACACGGCGCGGCAAAACAGCGCAAATCTCTCGGCATTGTCATGGTAATCGCCCAAAGGTGTACCGTAGAGCGCATCGCGGTCGAAGAACGGAGGGTAGTCGATGAAATAGAATTGCACTCCGGAGCGCACACCGCCGTCGAGGACGGAACAGAAGCGGTAGCGGTCATCGAAGGGAACGGTGATGCTGGGAATGACGACGCGCGGGTTGTCGAGCTTGGTCTGCTTATAACGCGGGAGGAAGACGGTAACCTGATGGCCCAAGCTGGCGACCGCGGGCGGCAAAGCGCCTATGACATCCGCCAGCCCGCCGGTCTTGGAAAAGGGTATGCACTCGGATGCCACAAAGGCGATATTCATGAGACCTCCCGGCGCGAACGGAGATGTGCTTCCGCAGGCCGCGCCGAACTGCGTAACTGACTGCGCACTATGATGTAAGAAATGCCGAAACAGTTGAGTCTAATTGGCGAGCTGAAAGAGGGTCAATGTGGCCATGACCAAGACGTCGAGCAAGTCCGTTACCCACGTTAAACGCAAGCCGAAGCTGGGCCAGAACTTTCTCACCGATTTGGGCGCGGCGCAGCGCGTTGTGGAGGCCCTGGGAGATGTGTCCAATCGCACGGTCATCGAGATCGGCCCGGGCCACGGCGTGCTTACGGATGTGTTGGCTATCCGAGCCAGGCACGTAATTGGAATCGAGCTCGATCGCGTGATGGCGGCGCAGTTGCGCATGCGGTATGCGACCAAGCCGAATGTCGAAATCCTCGAATCGGATTTCGTTGCCGCGCAATTCACCTCCATGGTCGGGCGCAGGCCGGGACCGCTGCACGATCTGCGTCCCACTCAGCCGGAGACGGTGGACGTAATCGGCAATCTGCCGTACTACATCACCTCCGACATCGTTCTGCGGATCCTGGAATTGCATCAGAACATTGAGCGCGCGGTGATCATGGTGCAGCGCGAGGTCGCCGACCGTATCGCGGCCGCGCCGGGCAGCCGGGATTACGGACTGCTCTCGGCTACCGTGCAACTCTTCGCCCGGGTGGACAAACTGTTCACGCTGCCGCCGGACGCTTTCTCGCCTCCGCCGCAGGTCCACTCCAGCGCGCTGCGGCTCACCATGGCGCCCCGGCTGCAAGAGCTGCAAGTGGAAGAAGGCCCATTCATCGCGTTTCTAAAGCTTGCCTTCGCTCATAAGCGCAAGACATTGCTGAACAATCTTCGCGGCCAGTACGAGGATGCCGCCATGCGAGCGGCGCTGAAATCGGCCGGATTGCGCGCCGACGTTCGCGCCGAAGCCATGTCGCTGGAAAAAACCGCGGCCGTATTTCGGGCGTTGCGACAGGCGTAAACTTTTAGTCAACGGAACAGTTGCGAAGTGCTGCTGCGAGGCCCGGCGACGCACCTTGCGACCCGGTCGCCGCAGCGCACGAAGGAGCGGGCATCATGGCTACCGCAGTTCGTCAGCCAGCCGTTGCGGGACGCTTCTATCCCGCCAATGCGCAGCATCTTCGGGCCGAAGTAGAGACTTACACCACGGCGCGCGCCGATGCTTCGGCGCGGTCCGAAGCGAGGATTCGCGCCTTGGGATGCGTCGTTCCCCACGCCGGATATATGTACTCCGGACACGTCGCCGGAGCTGTCTATCGCCGCCTCGATTTGCCGCGGCGAATGGTCATTCTTTGTCCCAACCACACCGGTGTGGGCGAGCCGCTGGCCATCCTGAGCGAGGGCGCATGGCACACGCCACTGGGCGACGTCCCCGTCGACGAGGCCATGGCAAGTGAATTGAAGTCACGCATGCCGCTGCTCGCTGAAGACCAGGAGGCGCATCGCTTCGAGCACGCGCTGGAAGTCCAGCTACCTTTTCTGCAGGTACTGGCGCCAGGGTTTCAGTTCGTGCCCATCACCGTGGGAACCAGCAATTTCGAGGTGCTGAGCGCGCTGGGGGTCGTGATTGGAAGCGTCGCCGCCGAGGCCGGTGGGCCGGTGCTGGTCATCGCCTCCAGCGACATGAATCACTACGAGAGCGACGACGTAACCCGGGTGAAGGATCGCCGGGCCATCGATCAGATATTGGCGCTCGATCCGCGTGGGCTATACCAGACGGTGCATCAGGCCAATATCAGCATGTGCGGATACGGTCCTGCGGTGGTGATGCTGACGGCGGCCAAGAAGCTGGGAGCCCAGCACGCGGAGTTGGTCCGTTACGCCACCTCCGGCGACATCTCGGGAGACCGCGACATGGTCGTCGGATATGCAGGCATCGCGGTGTATTGAATTCTCTGCTGAAAGGGAAAGGGCGGCCAAGGCCGCCCTTTCCGATTGTCCAGTGGTCCTTCAGCGGGGAGCCGGTCCCGAGCTGTGGCCGGTGGTGGCGCTTGCGTGGCCTGCGGGCGCCGCAGACCCTGCCGCGCCTCGACCTGCACTCGTCCCATAACCGGGGCCGACCGCCATCGGACCGGCGGTCACCGCAGCCGGGGCCGGAGCAGGAGCGGCGAATACATGTCCCGCCTGCGCAGTATGTCCGCCAGCGAAAGCGTTGTAGCGGGTGGTGAACTCGCGGTCATTCGCGGCGGGGTTCCGGGTGCCAGCGCCATTGAAACTTTTGCCGGTCGCGCTCGCACCGACGCTGTGGCCACGAATCACGCTGCTAAAAGCCGGCGGTAGGCGCCCGCCGGGGATGTACGCCGCTGAAGTGGCTTTGCCAACCATGACGGTCGGCTTCGCCGATTGAGCCGACGTCACCAGCGGAGGAACCGCGGCGGCCCAGCCAGAAGGCGCCTTTGCCACTACTGGAGCGGCACGAAATCCATTGCCATACCAGCCGCTACCGTAACTCCCACCCGGAATCCAAGCCCATCCGATACCGCCGCCCAAGAAAGCCCATGAGCCGTAGTGATACGGTAGCCACCCCCATGGGTATGGAGAAGCAAAGGCGTACCCGAATCCGGGGCAGAAGGTCCACGCGCCAAAAGAATAGGGATCGAATCCCATCATCGAGTTGGCGAAGCCGTATGGCTGCCAGACATATCCATACCCGGGCGCCATGAAGTAACTTCCATAGTAGTTGAGGTCTTGCAGCCCATAGCCGAACCTGGGGCCGGGGTTGCCGGCATTGGAGGCGTAGGCCTGCTGATAAGCCTGGCGCTCACGGTTCCAGGCATCTGCGGGAAGGGCTTCGCTGCCGCTGGCGACTTTGTATCCAGCCGGATCGGCCGGGTCGAGGGTGAGAGTTTGCTTGCGCTGAACATTCACCACATGTGGCTGGTCCATGAGTTCGACATTGCCTTTGAACACGGCCAGCCGCGTCTGGTCAGGACCCGCGCTCAACCGGAGTTGCGTATCGCGCTGCACCAGAAAGGTTGAGTCGCCGCTCTTCATGCGATAGATGTCATCGCCCTTGGATCGTGCATCGAGATAGACGACGCCCTTGACCACTTCGATCTCGTTGATCTTGGCGCCGTTGTCGTTCATGGACAGCCCGCGGAACTGGATTTCCGAGTTCTCCGCAATTCGCAGGGCGCTTTCGTTCTCGAATTCCACCTCCGCCAGGCCGTTGTCCCCGGTCACAACTCGCACTCCTTGAGTAATGGGTGTATTCAAGATGGCGCGCTCTAGTCCTTGTCCCGTCGCGCGGTCCGTCTGCACCTGCCCATTAAGGTAGCTGAGACGAACGATCCTGACATGCGACTCGGCGAATGCGCCAGCCGCTGCGGCCAGCACAAACGCCATTGTCATTGCTAATGCGGATTTCAGGTACTGTGGCATACCGTTACTCCTGGGGCCGTGCGTGGTCCGGTGCGTCGGACGATCGGACCAAGCATTGGGATGGCGGGCCTCGTCAAAGGCCCTCCCTGCCTAATCTTATTAAACACCTGTTGGATGGGAAGTTGTGAGAATTCGGTACTCAGCTTACGGCTGAGTAGGCGTTTCGTTCGCTTGGCTGGGTCCATTCATGCTGCGAAGAAGCTGTTGCGCAGCCTGGCGGCTGATGTGCATCATATCGGGATCATCCGCGATCTTGCGCAGAATCGGGGCTATCGCGTTCAGCTCCTCAACATGATGATCGGCCCTCATGTTCTCCAACTCCTTCAGCCGAGCCTCCATGCCCAGCTTGTCGAAGCGGTACTGAAAACTCAGCTTGCGGCCGTAATCGAGGGTGTTGGCAATGGCCAAAAACAGACGGGTCAACTCCTGCACATCGGTATTCGGCGACCAGTTGTACGTGGTCGAGCCGTGCGCGGTCGCTGACGTGTACGCCAGCGTCTTGCTTCCGGTCTGAGCAATCCGCTTCAGGTGCGAATCGAAGTCGCTCTGGAAGTAGTTGAGCTTCTTGGCCAGGTCGAAGATCTTCGAGCGATTGACTTCAGACATGGTGAAGTCCTGCTGAAACGGATCGGTATCGCCGCCTGCCTCGTCCGGCGCAGGTGTCCCTTGGAAATGTGTGTTGCCGTCCGCCCGCACCGTGATGGAATACGTTTGCCAGGGGATTCCCTGACTCCATTCAAAGTCGAAAGTCACCGAGGGCTGGGCGGGAGCGGCTGGTTGTTGTGCCACAGCCGGTAAGAGCAGCAGCAGTACGATGAAGGCCAAGCACAATCTCATGCTGGGGAGAGATTTTATCTGATTTTGCCGGATGCGCCAGCCCGGACCGTCAAGAGTGGATTCATCCTGCGGTTGCGTGCTGCCGCCGCAGCGTGCCCGCCGTATGCAAGTGGCAAATGGCGATGGCCAGGGCGTCGGCCACGTCCGGCGGCTCCGGAGGCGCGGGCAAATCGAGCAGGCGCGCCACCATCATCTGCACCTGGCACTTCTCCGCCTTGCCGTATCCCACCACGGCGGATTTGATCGACAGGGGAGAGTAGGCAACCACGCTTAAACCAGCTTGCGCCGCGGCCAGCATGGCGACTCCGCGCACGTGCCCAAGCTTCAGTGCCGACTTAACATTCACTGCATAGAAGACGTCTTCAATGGCCACCTGTTCCGGCGTGTAGGTGGCGATAATCTCGGTAAGTTTCTCGCAAATCTTCTTGAGCCGAAGCTCCAGCGGTTCCCGCGGCAACAGCCGGATGGCCCCGCTGCAAAGGTGATGCAGCGAACCTTGGTCGTCCTGCTCGACCACTCCGTAGCCGGTGTATTCGCCGCCGCAATCGATTCCCAGGATGCGCATGAGTCTCCGACCTGTCGCGAGTGTAGCAGGAGACACAGCGGATTCAGAGGGCAAATCGAAGATGGCAACGGGCTAGTAAACCGGTGGGACAACGAAACACGGTTGGCAGCGAAACGCCACCTCTGCAGGCACGGCCGTCCGCAGTTCGACGGAGCGGCCCAAGTGGCCCCGCCCACCCGCGACAGTGTACTCCCCAATGCAGGAATGTCGCGATGGCTTTACTATCTCTGTAGAGGGGTACTGCCGAACATGAGAATCGGGATTTTGACCGGCGGTGGCGACTGCCCTGGACTGAACGCCGTCATACGAGCGGTGGTGCGCAAAGGCATCATGCACTATGACGATCAGTTTGTCGGCTTCATGGAAGGGTGGCGCGGGGTTTACGAGAACAAGACCATGGAGGTGGACATGGATGCGATCGCGGGCATTCTGCCGCGGGGAGGCACCATCCTGCGCACTTCGCGGACCAATCCGGCCAAGCGCGAAGGCGGACTGCAGCGCTGCATGGAAGTCCTGCGGGCCAACCGTGTGGAAGCCCTGATCGCCATCGGCGGAGACGACACCATGAGCGTGGCCCAGCGTATGTACGAACTGGGCCTGAAAGTGGTCGGCGTTCCCAAGACCATCGACAACGATCTGATGGGGACCGACTTCTGTTTTGGTTTCGACACCGCGGTGAACACCGCGACCGAAGCCATTGATCGCGTACACACCACCGCCGAAGCGCATCAGCGCGTGATGGTGGTCGAGGTGATGGGCCGCGACTCGGGTTGGATCGCAATGTACAGCGGCATCGCCGGCGGGGCCGACGTCATTCTTATTCCCGAGCGTCCCTTCGACATCGAGGAAGTTGCCGAGCGTATTCGCATGCGCCATGCGCGCGGCCGTTACTTCAGCATCATCGTGGTGGCGGAAGGCGCGAAGTTCGCCAAAGATGGCAACGCGCCGGTGGTCACGGATATGGGCAAAGACGAGTTTGGCCACGTGCGTCTGGGCGGCATCGGCCAAATCCTGGCGAACGAAATCGAACACCGCACCGGGCTGGAGACGCGCAACGTCGTCCTTGGCCATATCCAGCGCGGAGGCACCCCCAGCGCTTTCGATCGGGTGCTGGCGTCGCGTTACGGAGTCGGCGCCATCGATCAGGTCCACAAAGCCCAATTCGGGGTGATGGTCGCGCTGCGCGGAACTGACATTGTCACCATTCCGCTGGTCGATGCCATCCACAAAACGCGTCCCGTTGATCCCGAACTGGTCGAAGTCGCCATGGGATTGATCGATCCCATGCCTGCCGCCCCGGTGAATAAGTAATCACAGCACGGAATTTCGGGGAGATCAACGATGCAACGTCACCGAGCGCTGTTTGTTTTCGCGGCCGGAGTGCTTTGCTGCGCTTCGGCAATTGCGCAAAGCCCTTTTGCTCCCAAAGTTTCAGGGCCGCTGTCGCAGCGCGTCGTGGCCTACCAGATTGACGCGAAGTACGATCCCGCGAAGCACACCGTTGACGCCACCGAGACCCTGACCTATCGCAACCTGACAGGCCAGCCGCTCGATCGCTTTCCCTTTCACCTCTATCTCAATGCTTTTCAGCAGAAGTCGACCTGGATACATGAGGCGCACCGCGACGGAAGCTTTCGCACCAGCAGTTTGGATAACTGGAAACCTGAGGACTCTGGGGCGAACGAGGTAACCTCCTTCGAGGTCGTCGGCATGGGAGACCTGACAAAGCAGATGAAGTTCATCTCCCCGGACGATGGCAATCCCGACGACAAGACGGTCTTCGAGGTGAAGCTGCCGCGCCCAGTTGCGCCGGGTGCGGATGTGCAGTTCAAAATCAAGTTCAAGGCGACCTTTCCTGAAGTGATCGCGCGCACCGGCTACAAGCGCACCTTCCTGCTTGCCGGGCAGTGGTTTCCCAAGGTCGGGGTGTGGTGGCACGGAGCGTGGAATTGTCATCAGTTCCATGCTCTGACCGAGTTTTTTGCCGACTTCGGCACCTTCGACGTGAAGATCACGCTGCCGAAGAATTACGTCATCGGCGCCACCGGCGTGCAGACCGGCGACACCGATAACGGCAACGGTACAAAGACCGTGAGCTTTCACGCCGAAGACGTCCACGATTTCGCCTGGACTGCCGATCCCAACTTTAAAGTGGTGGAAGATCATTTCGACGGTAGCGTGGGGCCGGTGAAAATCCGGCTGCTCACTTATGACAGCCACAAAAGTTCGTGGCAGCCATACATCTCTTGCGTCAAGGAGAGCATGAAGCGTTTTGACGACTGGTACGGCCCGTATCCTTACGCGCAGCTTACGGTGGTCGATCCTCCCCATGGAGGCGGTGAAGCCGGGGGAATGGAGTACCCCACATTTATTACAGGTGACAGTGGTTGGTTCATTCCCAAAGGGATTCACCTGATCGACTTGGTCACGGAGCATGAATTCGGCCACCAGTACTGGTACGGAATGGTGGCAACCAACGAATTCGAGAACGGATGGCTGGATGAAGGGATCAACAGCTATACCGAAGTGAAAGTGCTGGACA
This sequence comes from Acidobacteriaceae bacterium, assembly GCA_003151335.1. GTDB lineage: Bacteria > Acidobacteriota > Terriglobia > Terriglobales > Acidobacteriaceae > Bog-257. The sequence continues at coordinate 69,126 of PLXE01000104.1, read as the reverse complement.
GCATGTACGGAGCGAATGCGAGCGTCATTAACTGGCTGGGGGCACAGGCGGGCGACCGTGAACTGCAACGCCTGGAGTACGTGGATGTGGCCGATACCGATCCGCTTTCGCGACCCAGCTATACCGACATCAGCATAGGCGCATACGGCGGCGTCACCTATGGCAAGACAGCCACGATGCTGATTTCGCTGGAAGCGATCCTGGGCGAGCAAACCCTCAGAAACGCCCTGCACACGTACTTCCTGCGGTACCGCTTCACTCATCCCACGCAGGAAGATTTCATGCGCACGGTGGACGAAGTCGCGGCCCAGGATTTGAAGTGGTACTGGGACCAGGCTGTCTATGGGACACAGGTGCTCGATTACGAAGTGGAACGGGCCGATTCCACTCCGACCAACTGGTACGACCAGAACGCGACCGAGAAGAAAGGCGAGACCACTTACGAGACGCAAGTCATCCTGCATCGCAAAGGAGAGTTTATCTTTCCGGTTGAGGTGAAGGTAAAGTTCGACAACGGCGAGAGCATTCGCGAGCGATGGGACGGGAAGGACCGGTGGGTGCGCTACGTGTATCGCAAGAAAGCGCAGGTGGAATCGGTGCAAATCGATCCCCACTACCGGGTCACGCTGGATCGCGACTACCTCAACAACAGCCACGTCACCAAGTCGCAGCACGGAGCAACGGCGAAGATTGCAACCTACTGGATGTTCCTGACGCAATTCCTGGCCCAGTTCCTGAGCTGGCTGGCATAAAGGAGAAACCCATGGCGGACGACGAGAAAGGCATAGTGACTGCCGGGTTCAGCCTGCTCTGGCGCCGGCAAGGAATTCTGTGGTGGGTGTTCGTGGTGAACTTCGTCTGCGGCGCGCTGGGGACTGCTCCGGCTGCGCTGCAGTTGAGTCGCGCGTTGCATCACAGCATGGCCGGACAGCCTCTCAGCAGGGGCTTTGATTTAGGAATGTTCTTTGAGTTGCTACGGCTGCCGAACGTAAGTCTGATGCGCTCCACCACCAGTTCGTATCTCTTCGCGTTCGTGTTCTTCCTGTTCATGCTGTTCGTCAGCGGCGGAATTCTGGAGACCTATCGCCAGGACCGCGGGCTGACCACCGGCGACTTCTTTGCCGCCTCGGGCGCATTTTTCTGGCGTTTGGTGCGATTGATGCTGCTTTCGATTATTCCTTTCGTCATGGTTGGCGCAATTTATCAAGGCCTCGACAAGCTATCGGACTATTTCGGAAATAAGGCGGTCGCCGATCAGGTTGGCATCTTCTCCTGGTGGGCCAGCATGGCCGTATTTCTGCTGCTCGCGCTCGCAGTACGGCTGTGGTTCGATGTGGCCCAGGTGCGAGCCGCGGCCAAGAACGAACGCGGCATGTGGCGCAACCTGTGGAAAGCCTACCGAATCACCTGGGGGGACCTTGGCGGCCTGTTCTGGATGTACTTTCGCATCGGCCTGTTCGCCTGGGTGACGCTGGCCCTTGGGGTGGCAATTTGGGCGCATCTGCCGCCGACCGCTACGCCGGTCACATTTGTTCTGCTGGAACTGATTCTGCTGGCACAATTGGTGACGCGATTCTGGCAGCTCGCCAGCGCGACGACCTGGTACCAGCGATATGCCGAGGCGGCCCCCGCCGATTCGCTGGATTTTACGATGCCGCAGCCGGAAGCGGTGATCGCAGCAATCGAAACTCCAGCAGTTCCTGAAACGGATCTGCTGCCACTATCGGACCCCGAAGCACCGCCAACGGGAGCGTGAGGGCGGGGTGAAGATGGCGCGATCCGCTACTTCGCCTATTCATCACAAATAATGGGGCGCCCAGGGCGCCCCAATTGCCGCATCGGATCGCGGACAGTTAACGTCAACCTTCCAATCGCAAATCTGGCCGGACGGCGTTACAGCAGTCCGGCCACGCCAATTACTTCATACATGCTTGGGACGGCGAGCCAACAGCTCAGCAACTAACGCCACCGCTGCCAGAACTGCAGCCGTGTAAAACGCCATCTGATAGTTGTGATATTTGTCGAACAGGACGCCGCCGATTCTAGGTCCGATAATTCCGGCCACGCCCCAGGCCGTGAACAGCATTCCGTAGTTGATACCCGCGTTCTTGGTGCCCCAGAAGTCGGCAGTGGCGGAGCCGTTCACCGACAGCTGCGTGCCGTAGCACCAGTACACGATAAACACCATCACATACAGGAGACTCACGTTGCCGCCAGCCAGGTAGAGCAAAGGCATGGAAATCATCGAGATGCCAATCATCAGTCGCAAGACGTTCAACCGGCCCATCGCATCCGACATCCATCCGGACAGAATTCGTCCGGAGGCGTTGCCGGCCGCGCCTACAACCAGTCCCATGGTCGCCAGCGCCGCGCTGGAAATGTGTACGCTCTTGGCGAAGGGTACCAACTGGCTGATCACCATCAAACCGGCAGATGTTCCCAGCGCATAGGCAATCCACATGAAATAAAAGGCTGGGGTCCGCAACACCTCGCTCGGGGTAAATTCCTGCGTGGTCGCACTTGTCTTAGCTGAGGGCGGCGCAGGGGTCCATCCCGCGGGTTTGTAGCCAGCAGGAGGGTTCTTCAGCAGGAAGGCTCCAATCACGGTCATGACCAGGAAGATTGCGCCCAAGATCATGAACGTGGTGTGCACACCATAAGCAGGAATGAGCTTCAAATTTGCCAGAGGCCCGAACAGCGCCGACCCGGCTCCATATCCGGCGACCGCCAGTCCCACGGCCAGCCCGCGCTTGTCGGGAAACCACTTGGCCATCACCGGAATGGGGGTCGCGTAGCCGAAGCCGTTGCCTAATCCGCCGATCACGCCGAAGCAGATGTACAGGTACATCAGGCTGTTGGTGAACGCACACAAGAAAAAGCCCAGACTCACCAGCACTCCGCCGGTGAGGGATACCCAGAAGGGGCCGAACTTGTCCTGCAGTCGGCCTGCGACAATGAAGGTGAGGGCGAACACCACCACCGCGATGGTAAATACATTGGAGGTTTGGGCACGCTTCCATCCAAACTCCTTCTCCAGCGGTGCCACGAAGACGCTCCAGGCATAGAGCGTGCCCAGGGCGATGTTCATCATCAATCCGCCCACGACCCGCCACCAGCGGTTCAACCCGGTGCTGCCGATCTCAACCGACTGAGCGTTTGCTGTTGCTAAAGCCATTTCAATTTCTCCCTTCCTACCGAGCAAGAAAGTTACTATTACGGTCACCAGTAAGCAATAGAATTGCTGCGTTGAACGACTTAGGAGGGAACGCTATGGGTATGCAAGGGCTGTCCCGGGGTTCATTGGCCATCACCAACACGACCTCCTAAGAACCTGTGTGCTGCTTAACCACTGCTGCCTGATCTGGGCGAACCAGGCCGATGTGCAAAACCGTCGGCGGGAGGCGACTTGGGGTAGAGGAGAGTGGTCAAGATCCTTGCCCTTACGGTGCGACGTCGCCGACCGGAACTAGAATTCCAGTCTTCCAACCGGGAACGTGGGTTCGCCGGTTGGACCCGACAGGGTAAAGTTATGAGACCTTTCGCCTCCCGCCTGTTTGAGCCGTTGTGGGCGGAATTTTCCTTCGCGGGAGGGCCAGCGGTCTGTGATACCGGATACGGGTGCTTGTGACGTAGGTCACCCGGTGCCCGGTTGACCCTGTCCCAAGGCGGAGGTTGCCCGTCCGGGACGTACTTGTACCTTGGGGTTGCCTGAGGTGATACCATACGAGGTATTACCCGGAGGAATGCGTGGGTTCACCTTACGGCTTTGAGCTGGTAGAGAATTGCCTCATCTGCAAGTTGCGCAGCGACAGCTTCTTCTGTTCTCTCCCCAAGGGCGCATTAGAAGCATTCGACAAGATGAAATATACCGCTTCCTATCCGGCGGGAGCGGTGCTGTTCGTCGAAGGCCAGGCGCCGCGCGGAATCTACATGCTGTGCAAAGGCCGGGTGAAGCTCTCCACCACTTCCGCCGAAGGCAAGACCCTGATTCTGAAAATCGCCCAGCCGGGTGAGGTCCTGGGCATGCACGCCACGGTCTCCGGAACGCCTTATGAAATTACCGCTGAAACCGGCCAGCCCTGCCAATTGAATTTCGTCAAGCGCGACGACTTTCTGAGCTTCTTGCAGAAGCACGGAGACGCCTGCCTGAAGGCGGCGCAACACCTGAGCAAGGACTGCCAGAGCGCCTATCAGCAGATTCGCAGCCTGGGCCTGTCGCATTCCGCGCCCGAGCGACTGGCGCGCCTGCTGCTGGAGTGGACCTCCGCCAGTCCCGAACAAGTCGAGCCTCGAGTAAAACTGGCGCTCACCCACGAAGAGATCGCGCAGATTATCGGCACCTCGCGCGAGACCGTCACGCGCGTGCTGGCGGACTTCCGCAAGCGCCAGATCGCAGTGTTGAAGGGATCCACCCTCACGGTCCGCAACAAAGCCGTACTGGAAAAACTGGTCGGGGCGTAGGCTGCGCACATACCTCCCTTCATAGACTGCCGCAAACATTAACGGCAACCGCGGCTGTTCGAAAGACAACCCCCGACACTAAAAACCCCACATTCTTAGAGAGCGTTACTTGTGCAATGGGGATGTTGCACCAGCTAACATTTATGATACCTACGCAGCGTCCTGAGCGGAGAACAGAATGAAGCCTGCAATTGCACTCGCGTGGATTATCGTTGCTGGACTCCTATTCGTGGCACAATGCGCAAGCGCCAGTGAAACCACGGTGGAGCTGCCGCTCCAAAAGGTGATCGCAATCCGTGGTGTTGTTGTATATCCGGGTGGCGAGCGTGTAGCGGGGGCACGGGTGGTAGAACTAAGCCCTGATTGGAAAACCGAACTCCGAAGGACGGAGACGGATTCGACGGGACACTTCAGCCTACCTCCCGTCAAAGGCCGTAAAACATACTACCTTCAAATCACCGTGAACAAGCCGGGAGTGAATCCGCTGCGCGTACCTGTGCAGATAAGCCGCTGGCACGGCAAGGGTTCACTTCAACTCCAAGTGGAACTTGCATAAGACTTCCGATTACTGGCGATAACAGGCCGTTTCACAAGTGATCCAGCCTCCGAGATGGCATCTACAAATTCCCCCCGCTTTCGCCTACAATAATCGAAGAGCCATAGCGCCCCCGGCGCTGTTTTCCTGGGATTTCCCACGTACAATTGTGAGCCAAGCCAAAGCGATTGGTATCGCTCTCGAAGGAGCAGCCGTGAAGAAAGTCGGAGTCATTTTTGGCATGGAGACCACCTTTCCGCCTGCGTTGGTGGACAAGATCAACTCCATGAACGAGCCTGACATCCAGGCTGAACTCGCCACCGTCGGCGAAGTTCGCATGGCGGAGCCATCTCCCTACCACGTCATCGTGGACCGCATTTCGCACGACATTCCCTTCTATCGCGGCTACCTCAAGAATGCGGCCCTCTCCGGCGCCATCGTTATCAACAACCCATTCTGGTGGAGCGCCGACGACAAGTTCTTCAACTTCGCGCTGGGAACCAAGCTGGGCGTTGCGATCCCGCAGACTGTCCTGCTGCCGCACAAGCAGCATCCCCCGGGTACCACCGAGCGCTCCATGCGCAACCTGCAATATCCCATGCCGTGGGACAGCATCTTCAGCTACGTTGGATTTCCCGCGTTCCTAAAGCCCTTCGACGGCGGCGGCTGGAAGGACGTATACAAGGTGAACTCGCCGGAGGAGTTCTTCAACGCGTATGACCAGAGCCGCGACCTGTGCATGACCTTGCAGCGCGGAGTGAACTTCAAGGAGTATTTCCGCTGCTACGTGGTCGGTCAGGAGAAGGTGCACATCATGCACTACGATCCATCGGCGCCCTTTCACGAGCGCTATGTGAAGAATCCGCCAGCCACCGATCCGGAGCTGCTGGAGCGGGTGGAGCGCGACTGCCTCATCCTTTGCCGCGCTCTGGGCTACGACCTCAACACAGTTGAATTCGCCTGCGAGGACGGCATACCTTACGCCATCGACTTCATGAACCCCGCCCCCGATGCTGATGTAAACTCGGTGGGCCAGAAAAACTTCGACTGGATTGTGGACGCTGTGGCAGAACTGGCGGTTCGTAAAGCCAGGGAGCACACGGGCCTGGCTCCGGAATATCGCTGGAGCGCGTTTCTTAGCGGCCACGCGGCGCAAGTGGGTTCCGAAACCAAGCAGAAGGCTGCGAAACCGTCGCCTGCGTCCAAACAGGCGGCGAAGCGAGCGGGCAAGGAATAACCCAATGGAGCGGCCAAGCCTCAGCATCGGCATTGAAGAGGAATATCAGACGATCGATCCGGAGACGCGCGATCTGCGCTCGCACATCGCCTCTGAGATTCTCCCCAAAGCCAAGCTGGCGCTGCACGAGGCGGTCAAGCCCGAGATGCACCAGTCGGTGATCGAGGTTGGCACCCGCGTTTGCAGGGACATCAAGGAAGCGCGCGAGAACATCCAGTCGCTCCGCCGCGAAATGATCACCCTCGCCAGTGAGCAGGGCATGTTGCTGGCGGCGGCCGGCACTCATCCCTTTTCCGACTGGAAGATGCAGGAGATCTATCCTGACGAGCGCTATGCGCAGGTGGTCGAGGACATGCAGCTCATCGCGCGCGCCAATCTGGTTTTCGGATTGCACGTCCACATCGGCATTGAAGACCGCAACACCGCCATCCACATCATGAATTCCATGCGCTATTTCCTGCCGCACATTCTGGCGCTGTCGTCGAATTCGCCCTTCTGGATGGGCATGAATACCGGGTTTAAATCGTACCGCTGCAAAGTGTTTGAGCGCTTCCCGCGGACCAACATTCCCGATGTTTTCGCCAACTGGGCGGAATACGAGACCTTCGTCGATCTGCTGGTCAAGACCAATTGCATCGATAACGGCAAGAAAATCTGGTGGGACATCCGCCCGCATCCGTTCTTCGACACCCTCGAGGTGCGGGTGTGCGATATCCCCATGCGGCTTGACGAAACGCTCGCCATCGCGGCGCTGATTCAGGCGACCATAGCCATGCTCTACAAGTTGCATGCATCGAACAAAAGCTATCGCATCTACGGCCGTGCGCTCATCATGGAAAACAAGTTCCGCGCATCGCGGTATGGAATCCAGGGCAAACTGATTGATTTCGGCAAAGAGGAAGAGGTGCCCGTCCGCGACCTGATGCTGGAATACCTTGAGCTGATTGACCCGGTGGTGGATGAGCTGGGATCCCGAGAAGAGATCAATTACATTCACCAGATGCTCGAGATGGGCACTGGCGCCGACCGCCAGTTGAAAGTGTTCGAACAGACCGGCGATTTGAAGAAGGTGGTGGACTACATCGTGGCCGAGACGCAAGTCGGGGTCTTCGATCAGACCGCCGCGCGGCGGTAGCGGGGCTCGGCTAAGAACAAATCTTTTCGAAAGGATCGTCTTGATTCAACCTGTTCTGACGGATCTCACCAAAACTACATTCGATGCTGAACTCTCTCCCGGCGCGCACAACGCGGTGCACACCTGCCTGCGCATTCAGCCCTGGGAAAAGGTCACGCTCATCACCGACAACGCCTGCCGCGACATTGCGGCCAGCATCGCCCACGAACTGCTGCGGGTCGGCTCGCCCTTCAAGGCGTTCGTGCTGGAAGACCTGGCGCCGCGTCCGCTCGTCGAACTGCCGCCGGAAATCGCAGCCGACATGGAGACCAGCCAGGTCAGCATCTTCGCCGTTCGGGTGCAGCAGAACGAACTAAGGTCGCGCATGCAGATGACCGACATCGTGAACCGGAGGAAGATGCGGCACGCGCACATGGTCAACATCAACCGCCAGATCATGCTGGAAGGCATGCGCGCCGACTTCAACCGCGTGGATGCGCTCAGCAAGAAAGTCATTGAGATCGTTAGCAAAGCGAAGGAAATCAAAGCCAAGAACCCAGCCGGCAGCGATCTGTCGGCCACGCTGAATCCCAACTACCGATGGGTAAAAACCAGCGGCATCATCAGTCCTGATAAGTGGGGGAACCTGCCCGGCGGCGAGGTGTTCACCACTCCCGGCGAAGTGAATGGTACGTACGTCGTTGATGGCGTGGTTGGCGACTACCTGTGCGAGAAATATCCCGACCTGGCGCGCCAGGCATTGACAATCCACATGCGCAACAATCGCATTACCGAGGTCTTCAGCGATAACAGAGTTCTGGAAGAGGAGTTCTGGTCGTACACGCATACCGACGAAAACAGTCACCTAGTCGGCGAGTTCGCCATCGGAACGAACCTCGAACTCAAGCACGTTATCGGGCAGATCCTGCAAGACGAGAAATTTCCCGGCTTGCACATCGCCTTCGGCAACCCCTATGGCGCGCATACCGGCGCGGAGTGGTATTCCAGCACTCACATTGACGTGGTGGGGACGCGCTTCGATATCTGGGTTGACGGCCAGCAGATCATGGACAAGGGCCGCTTCCTTATCGAGGCCTGAGATGGTCCCAGCGCTGCGCGAGGAGTTCAACCGCAACTTCGCTCCCGAGAAGTACCGCCAACTCCTTCAGCATTTGGGGCAGGCCTGCGGTATGCACATTGGCTTCCGCGTCTCGGAGACGCCGTGCTTTGTGCCCAAGGCTTTGCTCGACCAGATGGCGCAGTATGGCCGTGAACTGGTCCTGCAACTGGTGGACAATCCAGAGTATCGCCGTGCGTCTGACGCCTCGGTTCCGCCGCAATACAACGTGCCCAATGAATCGCCGCGGCCAATGTTCGTGCAGGTGGATTTCGGCGTGGTGCGCAACACGGGGGGAGAATTGGAGCCGAAATTAGTTGAGCTGCAGGCCTTCCCTTCCCTCTACGGATACCAGGCAGTATCGGCCCATCAGTACATTGAGACTTACAATTTGCCGGCGGATCTGGGCATTTACCTCAGCGGCTATCAGCCTGGGCCGTACTGGAAGCTGATGCGCCAGCTCATCGTGGCCGGCCACGATCCTGAGAATGTCATCCTGATGGAAATCGATCCGGAGCACCAGAAGACGCTGCCGGACTTCCTGGTGACGCAGCGCGAACTTGGCATCGCAATCGTTGACATTCTGTCGCTGAAGAAGCGCGGCAAAAAGCTCTTCTATGCGAAGGACGGGCGCGAGGTTGAGGTCCGACGCATCTACAACCGCTGCATTGTGGACGAGCTCGAACGCAAAGGGGTGACCCTGCCTTTCGATCTGCGGGAGGAACTTGACGTCGAGTGGGCCGGCCATCCGAACTGGTACTTTCGGATCAGCAAGTTTTCTATCCCGCACTTGAAGCATAAGTGCGTACCGAAGACGTGGTTCCTCGACCATCTCGGTGAGCTGCCGAAGGACAACGAGAATTGCCTGCTCAAGCCGCTATATTCTTTTGCCGGAGTCGGCATCAAGTTTTCGCCAACGCAGGCAGACATCGACGCCATCCCCAAAGACCAGCGCCACAACTATATTCTCCAGGAGCGGGTGCAGTTCGAGCCGGTGATTCAAACGCCTCACGGTCCGACGCAAATGGAAATCCGCATGATGTTTGTGTGGCCCGAGGGCGGCGAGCTTACGCCGGTGCTGCCGCTGGTACGCATGGGACGTGGCATGATGATGGGCGTCGATCACAATCGCAACCTGCAATGGGTGGGCGGCTCGGCCGCCCTGTGGGTCTGATCTTCAGTTTCAGTTCGCATCCGCGATACACTGCCAACATAGACCATCATGTTCCATCCCATCGATGACCTGCGCATAGAGTGGACGAAGGTCGTCCTTCCTCCGGTCTTTCTGGAGGAGGAGATGCCCACCACCGAGACTGCCTCGGCGACCGTCCACGGGGCTCGCCATGAGATTTGCGAGATCCTCGGCGGCAGAGACCGTCGTCTGCTGGTGGTGTGCGGGCCGTGTTCGATTCACGACCCGCAGGCGGCGCGAGAGTACGCGGGCCTGCTTAGGAGCGCCATCGCAGAGTTCTCCACCGAACTGCGCATCGTGATGCGCGTTTACTTCGAGAAGCCGCGCACCACGGTCGGATGGAAGGGATTGATCAACGATCCCCACCTCGACCAGTCTTACCAGATCAATGACGGCCTGCGGCTGGCAAGGCGCCTGCTGCTCGATTTGGCGGAGATGGGAGTGCCTGCCGGAACTGAGTTCCTCGACATGATCACTCCCCAGTATTTGGCGGCCTTGGTCAGTTGGGGAGCCATTGGCGCGCGTACCACCGAGAGCCAGATCCATCGGCAACTGGTTTCGGGCCTTTCCTGCCCGGTGGGCTTCAAGAACGCTACATCAGGAGACGTGCAGATTGCTATCGAGGCGGTTTTGTCGGCAGCGCACCCGCATACGTTTCTGGGACACACCAAGCATGGGCAATCGGCCATCTTCGTGACCACCGGCAATCAGGACTGCCACGTGATCCTGCGTGGCGGAAGGAAGATGGTGAACTACAACGCCGATGCGGTCGCCCATGTGTGCGAACAGTTACAGAAGGCCGGACTGGCGCCGCGCGTCATGATTGATTGCAGCCACGCCAATAGCAATAAAGACCACACGCGTCAGCCTGCGGTCTGCCGCGATGTCGCCGGGCAGATTGCCGCAGGAAACCGGAACATCATTGGCATCATGTTGGAAAGCAATCTGGTCGCGGGAGCACAGAAGTTGGTGCCGGGAGAGCCGTTGGTGTACGGGCAGAGCATCACCGATGCGTGCATGGGATGGGACGAAACATTGGAGTTGCTGGCCGGGCTTGCGACGGCCGTTCGGGCGGGGCGATAAAATGAAAGCGTCTGTCATCCTGAGCGAGCGCAGCGAGTCGAAGGACCCCTATTCAGTGCAGAGATAGGTGCAGAACTGCCCCGCCCTAGCCAAAAGAAGGCTAGAGCTAGTTGCATAAATGCCTCAAGGTGATGATGAGGCAAGCACAGTGAAAGAAGCCTTGATACACGCTCAGGATGCGGTCATAGCGTACTTGGACACGGCGAAAGTTCTGCAGCCAAGCATTGGTGCGCTCGATTTTCCAGCGCCGCCGATAGCGGCGTAGCTTGCGTTTGTCTTCAAAGCAGCGCTGTTTTCTGGTGCGCAAGTAGGGAGCGATCAACTCCGTGCCTCGATCCCACAACCGCTGGCGCAGCCCATCCGAATCGTAACCGCGATCCGCAATCACACGGCGCAACCGCTTGCGCGGGCGGCCGCGTCCACCGCGCGGTACTCTTACCCGCGCCAGCGTGCTTTCCGCGAGCCGGAACTCGGAGATCTGCGCGGACGCAAGTTGCGCTCCGATAGGTATACCCTGGCCGTCGACCACCACCATGCACTTCGTACCTTTCCCGCGACGGGTTTTTCCGACTGCGCAGCCCCCTTTTTCGCCAGCACAAAGGTCGCGTCCAGAAAGGCCTCTTCCCAGTCGAGCAACTTTCGTTCATCCAACCGGGCCAGTAACGCTTGCCATGCCCGCAGCCACACCCCTTGCTCTTCCCACCGCCGCAGACGACGCCAGCAGGTGGAGCCATGGGGATATTCGCTTGGCAGGTCGCGCCACCGTGCGCCCACCCGGAGAACCCAGAGAATGCCTTCGAAACAGCTGCGATTCGGTGCCCAAGGTCGGCCCCGTCCATCTTTCCGGCGCTGCGGTGCCGGAAACAAATCCTCAATCTGCTTCCACTGCTGGTCGGTTAGCATCATGACAACAGCTAATCTCAATCAGCAGCATCTCTTGAAGTACCAACTCTGAGTCAGAACCTATTTATGCAACCACTTCTAGAACGGGGCACCCTATTGTAAGAATCTCGGTTATAAGTTGCGTGGCTAGGCCACCCGCCAATCGCGCGAAAGCGCCAGAAGGAGTTGGAGCGATGAGCAAGAAACATATGGGTTCCAGCCTTGATGACTTCCTCAAGCAGAGGGCATCTTCGAAGAGGCGCAAGCGCAGGCGGTCAAAGAGGTTGTCGCGTGGCAGCTCGCCGAGGCCATGAAGAAAAAGAAAATCTCCAAGAACAAGATGGCGGCGCTGCTCAAGACGAGCCGCACCCAGGTTGACCGTATCCTGGATCCGAAAAACGACATTACGCTCGGCAGCCTGCAACGGGCGGCTGCGATGGTCGGGCTGCGTGTAACGATCGAGCTGGTGTAGGGGAGGGGAACCGGAACATCATCGGCGTCATGATGGAAAGCAACCTGGTCGCGGGAGCGCAGAAGCTGGTCCCAGGGAAACCGTTGGTCTATGGCTGGCCGGGCTTGCGACGGCCGTTCGGGCGGGGCGATGAGGGAGCCGGGCAGCTCGGCGGCTCTGTGGGTGGAATAGAGCAACCACAGAGCCAGCGCAGCATAACAGCAGCACATTCATTCCTGCAGGAGATCATCGTTTCTCAACCGGACCTTTGCTGCATCACGCGCTGAAAATATACCCTCCAGTATTCTTTTTAATCTCCGCGCATGTCACGCGCCGCATGGCGACCAAAGTTCGAGAATCGTTACTCCATGCTCATCCTAGGCAGCTTTGGGCGCTGCTGGCTTGTCTCTCTCGCCCTGGTCGGAACTCACTTCATTCGAAAACGAGAGATTTTGCTTGCTCGTCTGCTCCACAAGTCTTCGTTTTCTCCACCTGCCGAGGAAAGTTGCCAGTACGCCAATGACGATTACCGCCATGGCAAACGGAATGAAGAGCCATGACGACCAGCCCGTGGCAGTCGCAGCGGGTGTAGGGGCGACTGCAGCAGGTGTGCTGGGGGTCTCCGAGGACGAGTTGGCAGTCGCAGCGGGTGCAGTGGCGGCTGCAGCAGGTGCGCTGACAGGCTCCCAGGACGAGTTGGCAGTCACAGGGGGTGTGGTCTTGGCTGCAGTATGTGTTGCTGACAGCTTTCTGGGACTTGCTGCCGGTCGCGTCGGGTGAGCGGCGGGTGCAGCAGGTGTGACGACAGGCTCCGCAGGCGTGCTCACAGTCGCGGTGGGTATAGCCGGTGGGACGGCAGTCTGCGCAGGCGTGGTAGCAGTCGCGGCAGGTGCAGCGGTGGCCGCAGCGGGAATGTTAGTCTGGTCTGTATTGGTGCTCGCCGCGGGAGTCTGTGCAAACCCCAGTGCGACCAGCAGGACCGGTACAACGATTAGCAGGAATACTCGTTTCATGGAATCCTCCGAGAAGTCTCACCTTGCGGCGATCTGAAATTCAGCTTGGGATTTGATCGTGCTTCCGATTCTCATGTCGAACGCGTGCGCGTTCCGGGCCCCCGGCCAGAGAACTTGGAGCATTCAAGTAGAACAAGTCAACCTTATTCGATAAGAATCTGACTGTCTGTCCCAAACCGCTCACATTTAGAGAGAGGCGAACCACACATCGATCAGGCTCTTCCTGGCTACGCCGCTGTTCGATTCCGAGACTGGCGAAAGCGGTCCCGGTAGTGGACACTTTTGGGCAGTGATGCCGCTTGGAGTGCGGACGGATGCATTGAGCTTTCACCAGGACGAGTGTGTTTGTTTAGTGTGGGCACACGCTGGGCTCCGGGCGAGTAGATCTTCTATCTCTCGATCTACTGTTTACGTATCCCGCCGGTCACTTGGTGAGTAGTCGGCAAACAGGAAGTTGGGGAACTCCGTTCCGGGATGCTGCTCAGTGTCGGACAACTGGCGACTCTTCGGCACTGCCGGTAAGGCCGAGTTCAGGTTGTTACACATGCAATGCTGTTCTAGTCGGCAGAAACAGCCGTGCCAGTCTGCTCCTGCACACTCTCCTTCGGCGCGCCCATCAGGTATGCGTTGATTGACTTCGCGGCCTTGCGTCCCGCGCCCATGGCAAGGATCACGGTTGCGCCGCCGGTCACAATGTCGCCGCCCGCGAACACGCCCGGTTTCGAGGTCGCTAGGGTGTCGTCGCTCGCCGAGATGTATCCGCGCTTGGTCACCGCCAGTCCTGGAGTGGTTGACTGGATCAGCGGGTTCGCCGATGTACCAGCCGCGATGATCGCGACTGAACACGGCACAACGAACTCCGAGCCCTTAATCGGTACAGGGCTGCGGCGTCCCGAATCATCCGGCTCGCCCAGTTCCTGGCGGATGCACTTGACGGAGGTGAGATTGCCCTTCTCGTCGCCGAAGAACTCCACCGGATTCACCAGCATCTCGAAGTGAACGCCCTCGTCCTTGGCGTGATGCACTTCTTCCACGCGAGCGGGCATCTCCTTTTCGGTGCGGCGATAGTAGATGCTGGCGCTTTTCGCGCCCAAACGCAGCGCGCTGCGCACCGCGTCCATGGCGGTGTTGCCGCCACCAACCACGATCACGTCGCGGTCTTTGCAGGGATAGAGCGGCTCGTCGTACTGGGGAAAAAGATAAGCCCGCATCAGGTTTACGCGAGTAAGAAATTCGTTCGCCGAGTAAACACCGTTGAAGTGCTCACCGGGAACCTTCAAGAACTTCGGCAGGCCAGCACCGGTCGCGACAAAGATGGCGTTGAAGCCCTCTTCCTGCATCAGTTCGTCAATCGTGACCGTCTTGCCCACCACGACGTTGGTTTCGAAGACAACGCCGCGGCGGCGCAGCACTTCAATCTCGTGGCGGACGATATCTTTCGGCAGCCGAAACTCTGGAATGCCATACACCAGCACGCCGCCGAGTTCGTGCAGAGCTTCAAACACGTGCACCTGGTGTCCCATCTGGATGAGGTCGCCAGCGCACGCCAGGCTCGCCGGGCCGCTGCCGATGAGGCCCACCTTCTTGCCTGTGGCTGGCGCGGACACGGGAGATCCGAACTGTCCGGTCTCGCGCTCCCAATCGGCTACGAAGCGTTCCAGGTAGGCAATTCCGACCGGTTCGCCCTTCTTGCCCAATACACAGCCTGATTCGCACTGGTCCTCGACCGGACACACGCGTCCGGTGATGGCGGGCAGCGCGTTATCTTCGCGAACCTTCGATGCCGCGCCCAGGTAATCGCCGGCGAGTATGAGATCGATCACCGCCCGCACGTTCACCGACACCGGGCACTTCGTGACGCAACCGGGTTTGGGACACTCAATGCAGCGCAGCGATTCCTGCCGCGCCTGCTCGGCGGGAAAGCCGAGGTTCACTTCGCAGAAATTGTGGGCGCGCACCTGGGCGTCTTGCTCGGGCACGCGCTGCCGCGGCAGCTTGGCGCGTTCCTTGTTGGGCAGTGGATTATTGCTGGGGATCTTGTCAGTCATGGCTCACCTCTGCCGTTTCTAGTGCGCAGGCGTGCGCTCGATTGCTCTCGCGAAGTTTCTTCAACTCCGCTTCCGGATCGGCCTGCAAGCGCTCGATGCTGGCACGCTCCTGCTCGCGATACATGTTGTTGCGCTGCGTCAGGACCTCAAAGTTGACCTGGGTAGCATCGAAGTCGGGGCCATCCACGCAGGCGAATTGGCTGCTGTTGTTTACCAGCACGCGGCAGCCTCCGCACATTCCGGTTCCGTCCACCATGATCGAATTCAAACTGACAATGGTCTTGATCTGCTTGGGGCCGGTGAGGTTCGCCACCGCACGCATCATCGGCACCGGACCGATGGCCAGCACGTAATTCACGCCTCCGGCGTCCACCAACTCCTTCAGCTTGTCGGTGACCAGACCCTTCTGGCCATAACTGCCGTCGTCGGTGACGACGTAGGTTTCGTCGCTGACGGCGCGGACCTCGTCTTCCAGCACCAACAAGTCTTTGCTGCGCGCTCCAACGATGGAGATCACCTTGTTTCCTGCCCGCTTCAGCTCCCGAGCGGTGGGGTAGGCCATGGCCGTTCCCACGCTGCCGCTCACCACGACGGTGGTCCCAAACTTCTCGATTTCAGAGGGCTTGCCCAGCGGACCAACCACATCGAGGATGGAGTCGCCGGCCTCCAGCATACTGAGCAGCATGGTGGTCTTGCCGATGGCTTGCACCACGATGGTGACCGTTCCGGCCTTGGGGTTGGCGTCGGCGATGGTCAGCGGAATGCGTTCCCCACACTCATCCAGCCGCACAATGACAAACTGCCCGGGCCGCTGCTTGCGCGCGATACGGGGCGCCTTGATCACAAATAGCTTGATACCTCGCGCCAGCGGGCGCGCTTCCACGATCTCAAACACAGTACCCTCCACTCTTGATTCTGCGGGGGTATGTACACTCAGTCTGTGGCATACGTCACACACCCGGCGGACATAGCGCACACGGCGGAAAAGGCCTGTCCGGCAGGCGTTTCGGCCATAATGTAAGCAGTTTTGTCGTCCGCCTTGGCGGGCCTTCCCCGGTCTTGGACGCAGCTGGCAGACGAACTTTGGCGAGGGGTCCTGCATCTTAGGCAGGGTTGTCGATCAGGAAGCCATGCCAGCCGGCTTGCAAAGTGCAAGCCTGGTGATTACAAATCTGTCAAGATTGGCATACTTTCGCCGCGGATGTGAATCCAAACATGAGCCAGGTTTGTCCATAGGAACCACGCAATCAGGGAACGGGAGTGCATGATCCGATGAGCGTATCTACAAAGTTCCGATCTTGTTCGACGCAGTGGCGGAAATCAGTTCTGGTAGCGATGATTGCTATCGCTTGGTTGACGCCGACGTGGTCAATGGCGCAGTCAGAGGTAAACCCATCCGACTCGACTGCAACAGAGCTGACTCCGGCGCACCAGGCGGTCCTACCCGATGCCCCGTCCGCCGCAAAAGAGTCCCAGTCAAGCTCTTTCGGGAAATCGTTGGGGACCGCGATCAAGACGATTGGCGAGGACGAACTCCATATCGTCAAGTCCCCGTTTTCGGTAAGCGCCCTCAAGTGGGATGCGCTCGCCATCGGCGCCACAGGGGTCCTGATCGCGAATGACGAAAGCGTGCTGCACCAAGTTCCCGCGAGCTGGCACAACACCAGCATCAACATCTCCAATGCCGGCGTATATGGTCTGGGCGCGGCAGCCGGAGGCATTTTCATCACGGGATTGGTCACTCACAACGAGCACGCTACTTCCACGGGGATACGCAGCGCGGAGGCCAGCGTCGACAGCGTCATCCTGTATGCCGCGCTGAAGGCGGTCCTGGCGCGGCAACGGCCCTACACCGGCGCGGGCGAAGGAAAATTCTTCTCCGGCAATTGGACGAGCGGTTCCTTCCCTTCGGGACACGCAACCTTCGCCTGGACGCTCGCCTCGGTCATGGCCCACGAATACCCGAACTGGCCCATGCGTCTGCTGATGTACGGCGCGGCGACCGCGGTCAGCACAACCCGTGTGACCGGTGGAGTGCACTTCCCTGCCGATGTCTTTTCGGGGTCAGTAATCGGATATGGCGTGGGAACCTACGTCGCGCATAAGGACCGGCAAAAAGGTCCATCGCCACATTCGCAGAATAGGATCAGGCGCGCCGAGAACGCGATTTTGGAGCACGTGGCAATTCAGTAGTTCCTAAACCACGAAGTACTTCGCCGCGGGATGATGCACCACGATGGCCGAGGTGCTCTGCTCCGGATCGAGCAGGAATCCAGTGGTCAAATGCACACCGATGTTTTCGTCGGGATGCAGCAGCGCGAAGAGCTTGGTTTGATCTTCCAGATTGGGGCACGCGGGATACCCAAACGAGTAGCGCGATCCGCGATACTTTTGATGAAACAGATCGCGAATATGCGGCGAGTCGTCGCCCGCGATTCCCAGCTCCTCGCGAATCTGCTTGTGCGACAACTCGGCCAGCGCTTCCGCCGACTCCACGCTGAGTCCGTGCAGGTAGAGATACTTGGTGTACTCTCCGCCCTCGAACAGCTTCTGGGTCTCGCGCGAAGCGATGGCGCCGATGGTCACGCACGACATGGCAAGAACATCCATGCGTCCGCTGCTCTTGGGCAGCAGGAAGTCGGAGATGGATAACTGCCGGCCTTCGCGTTGGCGCGGGAAGGTGAAGCGCAGCGTCTCCGGTGGGATTGCACCGCCCTGCTTCCAGCCCTCGGGCAGGTTGTACACGATGACGTCATTGCCTTCGCCCTGCGCGCCGAAGTATCCGTACACGACTTTTGGCTCGAACCAGCCGGCCGCGATCACCTCGCCTTCGAGGTCTTGCAGAACGGGCCGGTACTTTGTCTCGACCAACCGGGGGTAGTCTTCCTGCGAGGCCGTTTTCAACTGCCACTGATTCTTGAAGAGAGCGGTCTCGTTGATGTAGCGGAAGATTTCGCGCAGATCGAAGTCTTGCGGCTTCCGTACGCGAATGCCCCAGAACGGCGGCTGCGGAATGTTCGGCGCAGGCGCAATCTCGATGCTGGGCACGGTGGGCGCATCGCCATCGCCCCCGGCGACCGCTGCCCTGGCAAACTCCTTCACTACCTTGCCTTCGGCGATGCGCTTCTCGCGCGCTCCGTTGGGCGAGGCAAGGTCCTCCATGATGTGCAGTCCGGCGAAGGCGTCATCGGCGTAGAAAATGCCGCCGTTGTATTCGCGGCGCAGATCGTCTTCCACGTACTTGCGGGTCAGCGCGGCGCCGCCGCAGATCACCGGAAACTCCAGCTTCTGGTGATGCAGGTCCTGCACCACATACTTCATCTCCAGCGTGGACTTGACCAGCAAGCCGCTGAGCCCGATGGCGTCGGCTTTCTCCGCCAGCGCGGACTTGATAATCGCGTCTGAAGGCTGCTTGATGCCCAGGTTCACCACCCGGTAGCCGTTGTTGGTGAGGATGATGTCCACCAGGTTCTTGCCAATGTCGTGGACGTCGCCCTTCACCGTCGCCAGCACGATGGTTCCCTTCTGGCTGCCTTCCTTCTTCTCCATCTTGGGTTCGAGATAGGCGACCGCCGCCTTCATCACGCCCGCCGAGTCCAGCACGGACGGCAACTGCATCTTGCGCGCGCCGAACAGGTCACCCACGGTGCGCATGCCATCCAGCAGCACGTTGTTGATGAGCTCCAGCGGCGTGTAGGTGACGAGCGCCTCTTCCAGCAGTTCGGCCAACGACTTCTTGTTCGCGCCATCGCCAATTGTCTTTTCGCCGTTAATGATCGACCACTTCAGCTTGTCTTCGACCGAGAGCGTATCCACGTGCGCGGTGCTGGTCTCTTCCTTGCCCTTGGTGCCCGCAAAATGTGCCATGTAAACCTGCAGCGGGTCGCCGTTTGACTGATCGTAGTAAATCAGTTTGCGCGCCAGATCAACTTCCGCCTCGGGAATTTTGTACAGCGGATAAATCTTGCTGTAGTTCACGATGGCCATGTCGAGACCGTGGTCCACGGCTTCGTGCATGAAGACGCTGTTCAGAATTCGACGCGAATAGGCATTCAATCCGAACGAAATATTGCTGACACCGAGGATCGTCTTTACGTCGGGCAGCTCGGCCTTGATCGCCTTCACCGCTTTCAAGGTTTCGATACCGGCAGTGCGATAGTCTTCCTGACCGGTCGAGATCGGCAGTGTCAGCGCGTCAAAGATGAGATCGACCGGACGAATGCCGTATTTGTTCACCGCTAAATCGAAGATGCGCTTGGCGATCGCCAGCTTCTTCTCCGCCGTGAGCGCCATCCCATCTTCATCGATGGTCAAGGCGATGACGGCCGCGCCGTAACGCTTGGCCATCGGCAGAACTTTGGCGGTGCGCTTTTCGCCATCTTCCAAATTGATGGAGTTGATGATCGCCTTGCCCGGAATGCGCTTCAAGGCCTCTTCCACGACATCGGCCTCGGTGGAATCGATGGTGATCGGCGCGGGCACACGCGTGGCGATCTTTTCCAAAATGTTGCTGATGTAGCCCTTCTCGTCCTCGCCAACGATGGCGCAGCACAGGTCGAGCATGTGCGAGCCTTCATTCACCAACTTTTTCGCCAGCGTGAGGATCGCGTCATAGTTCTGGGTGCGAACCATGTTCTTGAAATGCTCGACGCGAGTCGTGGTGTTCATCTCCTCGGCCACGATCAGCGGCTTGGGATCGAGGTCGAGGGGCACCATCGAATAGGCGCTGGCTGCCGCTGCGGTGATCTTGACGTCACGCTTTGCGGGCTCAAGGTTGGCGCAGGTTTCGACGACGGCCTTCAGGTGCTCCGGCGTAGTGCCACAGCAGCCGCCAACAATGCGCACGCCGTATTCGGTGATGAACTGCTTGTGGTAATCCGCGAGTTCCTGCGGCTGCAGCTTGTAAACTGCATGGCCTCCTACGTTCTGCGGCAACCCAGCATTGGGCAGAACGGAAACATGCTTCGGCGAGTTCGCGCCCAGGTAGCGGACTGCGTCGTTCATCTCTTTCGGGCCGGTAGCGCAGTTCAAGCCGATCGCGGCAACATCGAACATCTCCAGCGTGGTGAGCGCCGCGCCAATCTCGGTGCCAAGCAACATGGTGCCGGTAGCTTCCAGCGTGACTTGCACCTGGATGGGCACGTTCTTTCCGGTTTGCTTCAACGCGTCGAAAAGCCCGACCAGTCCGGCTTTCGCCTGAAGGATGTCCTGGCAGGTCTCCAGCAGGAGAACATCAACTCCGCCCTCGATAAGCGCGACAGCCTGCTCCGTGTAGGAGGCGGCCATGTTGTCGAAGGTGATGTGTCCCAGCGACGGTAGCTTTGTGGTTGGACCGATGGATCCCGCCACAAAGCGTTTGCGGCCGTTGGATGAGAAACTGGCAGCCACTTCGCGCGCCAGCTTGGCGGCGGCGAAGTTGATCTCGTGTACTTTGTCTTGCAGGTCGTACTCGGCCAACACCACGCGCGTCGCACCGAACGTGTCGGTCTCCACCACATCGCAGCCCACGTTGTAGAAGGCAGCGTGAATGTCCTTAATGATGTCAGGCCGGCTCAGCACCAGCAGCTCGTTGCAGCCTTCCTTGTCCCAGTAGTCGTCCACCGAGGGGTTGCGGGCCTGGATGCTGGTGCCCATGGCGCCGTCGAAGATGACGACGCGTTCCTGCACGGCTTGTAGATAGTCGCTCATTGGTCCTGTGGTGCGGTCTTCCGGAAGTTATCGCTGCGGGATGCTAATCGCCGAACGTGATCAGGGCAACTGGCGCAAACTCGCGTGCAGCGGGAAATAGGAAAGACTCGCGATTCTGATTCAAGTATCGCAGTTTCTCTTGCCGGGCGAAAGTTGGGCGCAGCCAAGTGCACTCCAAAACCTTAATCAAGCTTGTTAGCCTTGAACACGGAGGAAATCCCTCACTACCGCTGCGGCGTCCCTCTTTTCGCCGTCCAGGGCGTAATTCATCTTGCGCATGTCCTCGGCGCTGATGCGGCCACCCAGCCGGGCGAAGGCTGCTCTCGCCTGGGGACATTCCTGAAAGAGCTGCGGACGCACAATCGGCACCGCATCGTAGGGAGGAAAGTAATGTCGGTCATCATCGAGCACGACAAATCCAAGCGCCGCGATCAAGCCGTCGGTATTGTTGCCTGCAACCACATCGACGGATTTGTTTTGCAGCGCACGGTACAGCAGTCCTAAATCCATCACCCGTGGAGCTTCCGCAAACTTCAGTCCGTAGGTGCTGACCAAGCCCTTATATCCGTCTTGACGCTCGATAAATTCGTATCCCACTCCCAAGCGTAGATTCGGGGCGACACTGGCAAGCTGCGAAAGTGTGGTTACTTTCAAGCGGCGCGCGTCATCCCCTCGCATGACCATGGCGAAGCTGTTGTTGAAACCCAGCGGCGACATGACATCGAGATTGAACTGGCGCCTGTACGCGTCCTTCACTTGTTGATACACGCTCGCGGAATCACCCGACGGATGTTCTTTCAGGATGGCGGCCAGCGCGGTCCCGGTGTACTCGACGTACAGGTCAATGCGTCCGGCGAGCAAGGCCTGGTGACAGATGTAGGTGCCGGCCAGATAGAAGCGCCGCTCGACCGGCTGGCGACAAGCGCTCTCCAGGACTTGCGCCAGAAGTTCGCCCAGCACCAGTTGTTCGGTAAAGTTTTTCGAGCCGACGGTGATCTCGCTCTTACGCGGCATGCAGCCAGCCGCAGAAAGTAGCGCAAGTCCAGCCAGGAAGCGGCGGCGGTCCATGTCAGTGGATCCTGCGGACCATCAGCTTCTCGAAGCCGCTCAGGAGCAGGTCCGCCGCCAATGCCATCAGGGCCGCGGGGATGGCGCCAGCCAGAATCACTCCGTTGTCCACCATGGCGATGCCGCGGAAGATGAACTCGCCCAGCCCGCCGGCGCCGATGGCCGCCGCGATGGTGGCAACGCCGATGGTAATCACGGCAGCCACGCGAATGCCCGCCAGCATCACCGGCAGCGCCAACGGCAGTTCCACATGCCAGAGTAGTTGGCCCGAAGTGAGGCCCATGGCAATCGCGGCTTCGCGCACGGGCGCGCTAATGCCGGCTATCCCCACGTAGGTATTGCGAACCACCGGTAACAGTGCGTAGAGCGCGAGCGCCAGGATCGCCAAACGGTCGGCGCGGGTCCCCAGCCACGGCAGCGGCAGCAGCAATCCGAAGAGCGCGAGACTGGGAATCGTCTGGACGACATTGGTGCTGCCGAGCACGAACGCTTTCCATTTCGGACGGCGCGTCAGCAGTATGCCCAGCGGCACTCCGATAAGGATGGCCAGTAGCATCGAGATTCCCACCAGCCACAGGTGTTCGGCGGTCAGAGTTGCCACTTCTCGTTTATGGTTGAGGAGGAAGTTCACACGATCTCACGCGTCTTTGACTGGGAGAAGTCCAGGGACTGCGACACGGTACCGCAGTTTCCCATGCCCATCCGAGAGGATACATCAGCAGCCGAGTCGCAGTGTTACCATGCTGCGTTGGCGCCGAGCCTGACGATGATCTTGCTGTAGAGGCCCAGAATGCGCTTCTCAAGCCCATTCTACGGTCGATTCGACTGTTATGATGAAGGACAAGAGTCCCAGCCCGATGCCATTCCAAATCCAACCGCCTTCAGCGCCCGCCTCCGTCGATAGTTACTTGCTGGAGGTGGCGGACGCGGTAAACCGGACGCTGGATTTGAACACTTTGCTGCAACGCGTGGCAGAGATGCTGAAGCGGGTCATCGATTACGAAATTTTTGCCATCCTGCTGCTGAACGAGAAGACGCAAGAGCTGCGCGTCCGTTTCCAGGTCGGCCATCCTCCCGAGGTGGCGGAACGCATCCGCATTAAGGTTGGGCAGGGCGTTACCGGACAAGCCGTGCAGCGCCGCGAGACGGTGCTGGTCAACGATGTGGCCGCCGAGCAGAACTTCATCAACTCCGCACCGGGGGTGAGGTCCGAGTTGGCCGCTCCCCTGATCGCCAAGAACAAGGTGATCGGCGTCATTGACGTGGAAGCCGCACAGCCGGGCGCGTTCACCGAGGAACACAAGCGCCTGCTGACCTTGTTCGCTTCGCGTATCGCCTCTGGCATCGAGAACGCGCGCTTGTACACCCGCGTCTCGCGACAGGCGCGGCAACTGACCTTGCTGACCGAGATCAGCCGCGAACTGACCTCCATTCTCAACGTTGACCAACTGCTGAAGCGGATTGCCGAACTGGTGACCCGCATCATCGACTTCCAGATGTTTTCCATTCTGCTGCTCGATCCCAGCGGCACTCTGTTACAGCATCGCTTTTCCTTACGCTTCAACGAGAGCGTGAAACTCAAGAACGAGATCCCCCTGGGCGTCGGCCTGGTGGGATACGCCGCCCAGCACAAGCAGGCGGTCCTGGCGCCGGACGTCAGCAAAGACCCGCGCTACATCAAAGCCAACGCGGAAACGCGCTCGGAGCTTTGCATTCCGCTGATCTACAAAGACAAGGTGATCGGCGTACTGGATATCGAACACACGCGCCGCGGGTATTTCACCGGCGACCATGTGCGCACCATGACCACCCTGGCGGCGCAAGTGGCAATCGCGATCGAGAATGCAACCCTGTATGAGCGCATCGCGCGCCAGGAGAAACGGCTGGAGCAGGACCTGGCGCTGGCGCGGGAGCTGCAGTTCCGGCTGCTGCCGCAGAAAATGCCGGTCTTCCGTCATGCTGAAGTCGCTTCCCGCTTTGCCCCGGCGCGCCAGATCGGCGGCGACCTTTACGACTTCCAGAAGTACAGCGGAGAGGGCGTGACTGGCATCGCCGTCGGCGATGTAAGCGGCAAAGGTGCGCCTGCCGCCATCTATGCGGCGCTGGTCAGCGGCATTGCACGGTCGCTGGCCAACGAAGAACCCAGCGCCGCGGGCATGCTGGAAGCGATCAACCTGTCGCTCGCGGAGCGCCCGATCGAGGGGCAGTACGTCTCGATGATCTATGCCATCTGGGACGACGCCCAGCAACTGCTCCAGATTGCCAACTCCGGCTTGCCGCGTCCGCTGCACTGCCATGATGGCAAGCTGGAAGAGATTCAAGCCACCGGTTTGCCGATCGGCCTGTTCCCCAATGCCACCTACGACGAACTGAGTCTGCGCGGGCGGGCCGGCGATGTGTTCCTCTTCTTCAGCGATGGCATTCTCGACGCCACCAGTTCGGAGGGAGAGATGTTCGGGCGCCATAGGCTGGAGAAAATCGCGCGAGCCAATGCGCACCGCAGCGCGGAAGAAATCGTGGATGCCATTTTCAGGGCCGTCTCCAGCCATGCTGAGGGCGTGGAAACGTTCGATGACCAGACCATTGTTGCCATCAAGGTGAAAGGACCATCCGCCAAAAAGTGAAAGCTGACCGACCACCGGAACGCCCGCCTGGGTTCACCTACAGACGCGACAAGCGGCTCCTGCGCAAGCCCAACGTTGAGCTGCACGCAGACGACGTTCCCTTCTCCCGGCTGGCGCGACTCTACGACACGCCGCTCTACGTCTATTCGGGTTCGACGATCCGCCAGCGCTTCCAGCAGTTCGACCAGGCGTTTGACGGCTGCGAGCACACCATTTGTTACTCGGTGAAGGCGAATTCGAATCTTTCAGTCTTGCGCCTGCTTGCCCGCCTGGGCGCGGGATTCGACATCGTTTCCGGGGGAGAGCTGCAGCGGGTCACCGAAGCCAGCCGCAAAATCAAATCGAAAGTCGTTTTTTCTGGCGTCGGAAAGCTGTCCCCGGAGATCGATCTCGCGCTTCGCTCCGGCATCTTGCTCTTCAATGTGGAGAGCGCCAGCGAGATGGAATTGCTGGCGGCGCGGGCGACGCATCTTCGCAGAGCAGCTAGTTTTGCGGTGCGGGTGAACCCTGATGTCGCAACCGAAACCCACCCTTATATCTCCACGGGACTGCACCAGCACAAATTTGGGGTGCCTTGGCGCGACGCAGCAGCGCTTTACCGTCGCGGCGCCGAAAATCGATACCTGAAGCCGGCCGGGGTCAGCGTTCATATCGGTTCGCAGATCACGGATGTGGCTCCCTTTGGCGAAGCCATGGAGCGTGTGGCTTCGCTGGCGAGTTCGTTGCGGGCTGAAGGGTACGATATTCGCTTCGTCGATGCCGGCGGAGGGCTGGGTATCCAGTACGAACAGAATCCCGAAACAAACTTTGCGGCGCAAGCCGACCAATATGCCAAGGCGCTGCTGGGGCCGCTGAAGGGTCTCGGCATGCATCTCTTGCTGGAGCCTGGCCGCGCCATTGCCGGCCCAGCCGGGGCCCTGCTGACGCGCGTCATCTACCGCAAACGCAACGACGGCAAGCAGTTTGTCGTTGTCGATGCAGCCATGAACGACCTGCTCCGCCCTTCCCTCTACGGTGCGTATCACGAAATCGTTCCCGTTGTTCTGCAAAAAGACCGAGCCACAGAAACCGTTGACGTGGTCGGGCCGGTGTGCGAATCGGGAGACTTTCTGGCGCGCGACCGTGAGCTACTCACCGTGCAGGAGGGCGAGCTGCTGGCTATTCTCGACGCTGGCGCCTATGGTATGTCGCTGGCTTCGAATTACAACAGCCGTCTCCGGCCGGCGGAGGTGTTGGTGGACGGCAAACGCGTCCGGCTGGTGCGCCAGCGGGAGTCCATCCGCGAGCTATTGGCACCTGAGCGCATCTGACCACCCCCACCAGAGTGTGGGCCGATTTAACTCTCTTGATTCCACGATTTTGCTGGTTGCGTTTGGCGGCGGGTTGTCCTATGCTCCCTTGCCACGGGAGTGTACATGCAACCCAATAAGTACGACGACGCCACTTCCACTGCGGTGTGCCTCTGGTGCTATTCCCAATATCTCAAGAGCACAAGCCGGGCTCGTGACGGGCAGACGTTTTGCTCCAGGAAATGTGAATTGATTGGACGTTCCTGGTTGGAAAACAGCTTGACGCTCGACAGCGAATAACCGAAGGCGCGGCCCTTCCGCCGCGCCTTTCCTTCCCGATATCTGCTTGATTCTAGAGCGATCTAGGATTGGTGTAGCTGGCTTGCATGGGACGAGCGGGCTTCAGTCCCGGCCTCCGGATGCTGTATTGTAGGTTGACGAAACGCTGAACCAAACTCCGGAATTTTCCGTCTAATAGTAAGGTGCGACTCTACCAGGATCTCTCTTTGCCGCGGGTCTTTACCGTCGCGCTATTGGTCACGTTGTTGTTGCTGTGTCGCGGTCTGGCCCACGCTCAATTCGAGGAAGCAGGCGAGCGGCAACTGGTCCAGTTGATTAACCAGGAGCGCGCCAGCCGGGGCCTTCCGCCGCTGGCCGTGGATCAGCGTCTCACCCAGGCCGCTCGCAAGCACGCTGAGTTGATGGCCGAACATAAGGCCCTCTCCCACCAATTCGATGGAGAGCCCACGATGGACCTTCGCTTCGCTGATGAGCACCTGCGCTCCGACCAGCAAGCGGAGAACATTGCCCTCAATCAGGATGTGCCCTCCGCTCACGAAGCGCTCATGGGTTCGCCCGCGCATCGTGCCAGCATCCTGCATTCCGGCTACAACGTGGTGGGAGTCGCGGTCCTACGAAGTGGCCGCCATGTGTATGTGACTGAGGATTTCGCTCACCGGTTGACGGCCTATTCCGAGCCTGAGGCGGAAGCCGTCCTGCAACGGGCCGTCGAGAACTACGCCACCAGCCATGGAATGCCGGCGCCCAAGCGCAAGCCGCAATCGCAACTGCGGCACATGGCCTGCGACATGGCGCTCAACGACTCCTTACAGGGCCGCAAGGTGGCCGACTTGCTTGGAGTTCGGGAGGTGGCGGCTTGGACGACGGCTGTCCCAGGGGAACTTCCCAGCAGCGCCAAAGAGTTGTTGTCGCGTCCCATGTCCTCGGGGTATTCGCTGGGAGCTTGTTTCGCTCCCAGCGTGAGCCAACCTGGAGGAGTCTATTGGGTAGTAATGGTGGTGTACTGATAGGAAAGGACGACGCCTCTAACGTCCCTGGGCCCGCTTTGATGCCGCTACTGCACCCGACCCGGGTGCGATGCGGTCTGCTTTACGCTATGAATAGCAACCGGGTTCGCTTCCAGGCTCGCCTTGATGTACTCCTCGCCGGCCTGCAGCCGCTGTCATGGCCCCGCAGGGTCTGTGCTAATCTCGCCTTCAAGGATGGACAAGCAGGCAAACATTTATGTCGGCACCGCGGGCTGGTCGTATAAAGACTGGGAAGGCATTGTTTATCCGGCGCAGATCAAGAAATCGCTGCATCCGGTGGAATACCTGGCGCGCTACCTTGACGTGATCGAGATCAACACCTCGTTCTATGGCCACATCAAGCCGGAGTGGGGCAAACTGTGGTGCCGCAAATCGCACGCGGTGAATTCCGAATTCATGTTCACGGCCAAGCTGAACAAGGCCTTCACCCACTCGCCGATCGCCGTCGTGGAGAGCACATCCTCGGAAACCATTGTCGTCGGCCCCGAAGACGAACGGCTCGCCAAGGACGGTCTTGACTCCATCGCCGCTGAAGATATGCTCGGCGCAGTCCTCGCGCAGTTTCCCATTTCGTTTAAGAATACCAATCCGAACCGCGACTATCTGGAGAGTGTGGTCGAGAAGTTCAAACAATATCCCCTGGTGGTGGAGGTGCGGCACAACAGTTGGACCAACGAGGGGACCCTGCGCTACTTCGCCGAAAAAGGAGTGGCCTTCTGCAATATCGACCAGCCGCGCTTGGGAAAAGCGATTGCTCCCAGCGAACACGTGACCGCGGCGTTTGCCTACGTGCGCCTGCACGGACGCAATTACGATCAATGGTTCGACAGCGATTCGCGCAACGACCGCTACAACTATCTCTATACCGATCCCGAACTGCAGGGATGGAAGACGCGCATTGACACCATCGCCGCCAAAGCGCAGAAGACGTTTGTCATCGCCAACAATCACTTTGAAGGCAAAGCCGCAGTCAATGCGCTGCAGTTGAAACACATGCTGACGGGGCGAGCAGTCAACGTCCCCGACACCCTACTGAAGAAATATTGGGAGCTGGGAGAGATTGCGGCGCCGGGCGAGAAGCGAAACTAGCAGTCCGCAGGTATGCGACTTTTGCCCCACCAAAACCTGCGCTTGCCACTGCATTCCTGCAACTGGCCAGTATTCATCAAATCCTAACGGAACCTTTCGGGACTTCGCCCGTATATAGCAGCAGAACATGATCCGGTGACGCCGCAGGGCACGCCGGGCGCAACCTCCGGGGTCCCCCGATAGCGCAATGCGATTGTCGAAGTGGAACCCGTTTTTCAAGGAGACACTATGGACGCGAAATACAACTGGCTGATCGACAACGGCGCGGTTCGCTTCACTCTCACTGCGGTAGCGTTTGCGCTCTGGATTGCCATAGCCGTGGGTTTGATGGAACTAGCGGTAAAGATCTAGCTGCAGCAACTCTCTACCTGACTACCCGCCACAAACTGCGACAGCAGTCGCGACCCGAAACCCCGCCAATGAGGCGGGGTTTGGCGTTCTGAATGGGTGCTGCGGCAAGTTGACAGGGCGGGCGGGCTGAACCACGCTCCCGAGAAACTAACGCCCACCGCATCAAGTGAAAAACGGTGGGCGTCGCTGTTTCCAGCGAGATTTTCGTGGCAACTACGCGCGCTTGGTATCGACTTCGCGCAGGCGGGCAGCCTTGCCACGCAGCGCGCGCAGATAATACAACTTCGCGCGACGCACGTGCGCCGAACGCAGCACTTCGATCTTGTCGATGACCTTCGAATGGGTGGGGAAGATGCGCTCCACGCCCTGCCCAAAGCTCATCTTGCGCACCGTGAAGCTGGGCTGGTCTCCGTGGCTTTTGGAAATGACGACCCCTTCGAACGCCTGCAAGCGCTCTTTGTCGCCTTCCTTGATCTTCACGTGTACCCGGACGGTGTCGCCGGGCTTAAAGTCGGGTAGATCGGTGCGCCGCGTCTTGGCGAGTAGCCGGTCAATGATAGGTGAGTTGTTCGACATTGTTCTTTTCCTTCCGTGTCGCACGCCTCGCGGCGGCCAAAATAGCAACTAGCAATTAGCAACTAGCCTTTAGCTCTTAGCTCTCATTCCTCAACTTCTGTCATTCTGAGCGAGTCGAAGGACCCCTGTTGCCGAGATTCCTTCCGTTCGGACTTCACGCTCTTCCCTGCTCCGCCTCAATCTCGGCCAGCAGCTTGCGATCCTCTTTGTTCAGCTCGGCATCGCGCAACAAATCGGGACGATTGCGCAATGTCTTTTGCAGCGCGCTACGGCGCCGCCACTTGCGAATCTCGTCGTGGTCCCCGTTCACCAGCACCTCGGGAACCTGCATCCCGCGAAACTCTGCTGGACGCGTGTAGTGCGGGTAATCCAGCAGTCCACCCGACCCACACGTCGAACTCGGCGGCGCGCCCGAAACCTGTTTCTGTTCAGCCGCAACCGACGCGGTAAATGACTCCTGCTGCGTCGAGGCCGCGTTGCCGAGCGCGCCGGGAAGCAACCGCGTCGTCGTATCGACGATAATGGCCGCCCCCAACTCCCCGCCGCTGAGCACGAAATCGCCGACGGAAATCTCCCGATCGGCGAGGTGCCGGCTCACCCGCTCATCCACACCTTCGTAACGCCCGCAGATAAGCACCACGCGTTCGCGCGTCGTCAAGTGCTGCGCCACCGCCTGGGTGAACAACTCGCCCTGGGGCGAAAGCAGCACCACGGTCTCGCGCGAATCGTCGCCCATCCGCTCTTCACGCGGCGAGACCCGCAGCGATTCCAGACATTCGAAGATGGGCTCGGGCTTGAGCACCATGCCCTCGCCGCCGCCGAATGGCCGGTCGTCCACCGTGCGGTGCCGGTCGTGCGTAAACGCCCGCAGATCGTGGATGCCAATTTCAATGAGCCCGGCTTCGCGCGCCTTGCGCACAATGCCGTAATCCAGCGGCCCACGAAAAAAGTCCGGAAAAATCGTCAGAATCTCGAACTTCATTCGGGCCTCCCCAATTCGCGCCCTGGGCGCTTGGGGATTTGATCTCATTTCCTTCGTTTGCGGCGAACGCCCGCCGACCGCGCTTCGTCGGCTTCGCTCTTTTGCCGCTGCTTCTCTTCCCCACTCAGGGGCGAGTCCAACGCCAGCAGCCCTTCGGGCAACTCCATCTCGATCCGCCGCTGCTCGAAGTCCACAGACTTCAGAAACTCCTCAGCGTAGGGAAGCAGAATCTCTGGCTCAGCGCCAATCTTCGCTCGCACAACCAGCAGCGGAGCTTCTCCCGCCCCGAACTGCACTTCGCTGACAGTCCCAAGCAGTTGCTGGCCGTCGGCATCCCTTATCCACACCTCGCAGCCGACGACATCGCTCACATACGCAGCGCCCGTTTCCAACTCGGCGCGTTGCTCAAACGGAACCTGCAATTCCAGACCAGCAAGCTGCTCGGCATCGCTGATACTCTCCACGCCGGCGAACTTCAGCACCACGCCACCCTTGTGAAACCAGTGCTCTTCAAGTTGCAGTTCCCGGCGGCTACCGTTGGCTGCCAAGCCTGACAACTGCCGTCGTTCTTCAAAGCGCTCCGGAAAGTCCGTGTGCAACTTCGCCAGAACTTCGCCGCGCCGCCCCTGCGGACCCAGCACGCGAGCGATCGTAATGAAGTCGCCAGTTATTCCACGATCTCCAACTGATACCGCTTGCGCGTGCGCAAGCTGGCCGCATTCACAATGGTGCGCAGGCTGCGGGCCATGCGTCCCTGGCGGCCAATCACCCGCCCCAAGTCAGTCTCGGCCACAATCAGTTCCAACACCGTCTGGCCGCCTTCTTCAAAGGCTTCCACGGTCACCTCGTCAGGCGCTTCCACCACGGCCTTGGCAAGATGTTCCACCAATGCAACCATGTTCACGGCGCTGCTTGTCATAGCTCAGGCGGCTCCCGGTGTTTGAGGTTAGCTTCGAACTGCACGTTAGGCAGCAGTCGGAGCCGGTGCGCTGGCGGCGGCCTTGTCCACCAGCTTCTTTACGCGGTCAGACAACTGCGCGCCCTTGCTGGTCCAGTACGCAATGCGTTCGCGCTTCAATTCCACGCTGGCGGGATCGGTGCGCGGGTTATAGGTGCCAACCACTTCCACCGAGCGGCCATCGCGCGCGCGGTCCTTCTCGATTACCACAATGCGGTAGTAAGGCTGTTTGCGCGCACCGCGGCGCGACAGGCGAATCATCAACACAGAAGCTGCTCCCTTTCCTGCTCGGCAATGTCCACACGTGTGCGCATTCCCTCCCCAAGCTAGAACCACAGATTTAGTTGGGAGCGCTGGGAAGCGCCGGTGGCACAAATTCCCTCAGGCGAGATGATCGAAGTCCCCGATAAGCACGCCGTGGCGCTTCTCGGGCGGGTGCTCCAGCGAACCAAAACTTCGCTCCACACCCCAACGAACGCAGCCAGGCGTTCCTTGGACCCCCGCTACTTACACCCCACCAAGCACAACTGCGCTGCTTGCCAGGGCCCCGCTACTGGAGGCAAAGACCTATTATTACTGATCGTTACGCTCTTTGGCAAGCGCGAGCCATGAGTTTTGCTACGGCCCGACGCCTCCGCTGTGGCAATCGGAGCAGTTCACTCCGGTCAGGTCTCCGATGTCAACCGGGTGCTTGAAGGTTTGAGCTGGCACCGCCGCGATCTGCGTGCCACTTTCCTGCTGATCCATCACCGTATGGCAGGAGTTGCAGTCTTTGCTGATGACCTTGCCGTCCTTGCTTACGTGGTTGCCATCGTGGCAGCGGAAACAGCCCTGATAGTACATGTGCCCGATGTTATTGGGATGCGTCTTCCAGTTCACCTTCATGTAGGGAAAGAAGGTGGTGCTGTAGATGCGCTGCAGTTCGACCACCGCACCCTTGACGCTGTCCGGCTTGGCCGACACGATTTGCGGATACTTGTCCTGGTAGAACTTTGTAATGTTGGTGGCAATCGCGTTTCGCGCCTCGTCAGAGGTTTTGTAGTCGGCGGTCAGCACCGCGACACCCTGCTGCTTGATGAATGGCAGCGTGGCATCGATGGCGCGCCCGGTAATCGCCTGATCCACGGAGGCATCGGGTGGCACGTAGATATGCGACGGGCGGTTGTGGCAGTCGATGCAGTCCATGCGGCGCTTATCGGCTTTGTCAATCTGCGCCTGAGTGAGGGAGGCGTCTTTCGCCAGGTACTCGGCCACCCGGCCATTCTTGTCTTCTATGCGCACCCAGGGAATCACCTGCCGCTGTTCGTCGCTGGCAATGTAAGTGACCTTGTTGGCGATGTTCATGTGCCAGTGGATGCCTTCCCCGGCCTGTCCGAGTCGGGGATCGCCGCCACCGACCTTCATCAGCATGCGGACGACGCGCGGCGTATTCTGCTCATCGTCGCCATAATGGGTGAAGGTCTTGAGCTGCGCCCCCCAGAATTTCCTCGGCCAGTGGCACTGCTCGCAGGTTTGCTGCGCGGGGCGAAGATTATGCACTGGGGTGGGGATGGGACGGGGATAGGTGCCCAAAGCGGTGTAGTAAACCTGCCGCATGCCCGACAGCTTGGACTTCACGTACCAACTCGCACCCGACCCGACGTGACATTCGACACAAGCCACGCGCGCGTGCGGCGAGGCCTCATACGCGGTGAATTCGGGATGCATAACGGTATGGCACAACTGGCCGCAGAAATCCACTGAATCGGTGAACTCGTAGGCCTTGTAGCTGCCGACGGAACTGACCAGCGCGAAGATCACCACAAAGCTGAGCAGGAAGGCAAACGTGCTGCGTTGCGCGGGATTGTTGAGATCGAGACTCGGAAAATGGGGTGGCGCACCTACGGCGTGAAGCCGACGACGACGCTCGATCACCATTCCGATGGGGACCAGAATGAGTCCCAGAACCAGGAATGCCGGCGCCACCATGTAAGCGAGAACGCCTATGTAGGGAGATGAGCGGCTGGCAAGGACGTCAATGAGAACAAGCAGAACGATGTTGGCGACCGCGACGCCGGCCAGCGCCAGGCCGATCAGGCTGAGGGGATTGCGAATGAGATTTTGCGAAACTGGCGGATGATCGCGTAGAGGATCCACCCTCTGCGTGTCCTCAGTCATTTATTTAATTGTCCCTTCTTCGCCCCACCCCAGTGCAAATCACGCACCTTCAGTGTTGCAGAACTTACCCCAAAAAAGCGTATGCAAACAAGAAACCCGAACCTGCCGCTTACCTCACCCAAAGTTGCAAGGCTTCTTCCGGCCTGCTCCCTACTTCTTGCTGGCGACCGTCTCCTCTTGCTCCTTCACGGCCGCCTCGACCGGCTCGGTTTCTTCTTCCTCCGAGCCCGTGGCCCGCTCAATCGCAAGCAGATCGAGAGCGTGCTCATGCTCGTAGGCCTCAACCGACATCTTGCCATCATACCAAGCCCAATTCATGGGATAGGCATCGGGGTCGAATATCACTCCATAGAAATGCCATACGATAATGGCCAAGGTGGCGAGTATGGCTTCATACCAGTGGATGGCGAGCGCGACATCGATCCACCACCCCGGCACTCTTTCGCCCACCCCCACTTTAAACCACACCATCAATCCGGTGTTGGCCATCACGAACATGCCCCACACTAACGCCCAGTACTCGGCCTTCTCGGCATAGGTGAAGCGGCGGAACAACGGACGCTGGTCGCTATAACCCAGGTAGTAGCGGAATGCGTCACGTACGTCGGTGACGTCCTTCCAGTCGGGCAGCATGTCCTTGATCAGGCGGCGGCCATCCGGGGTCCTGACTACATACCACAGATGGAACAAGCTGACCGCGATCAGCACCACTCCGGCCACTCGATGGACAATGCTGCGCACTGCTTCGTTGACGAACAACGTACCCAGCCACGATGACGGATAGCGCAAGGCAAAGCCGGTCAGCACCAGCGTGAAGAAGCTGCCGAGCAGGATAATATGCTGCACCCGCTGTCCCCGCGTCATGCGGAACAAAATGCGGGGCTGTCCGATGCGGTGCAAGATGAGCTTCTTGCGGAAGACGATCAGATTATGCAGCACCATGCCACCGATGACGCCGATGATCATCCAGATATAGAACTTGCTGATATAGCCAATCACCTTGCTGCTGAAGTCGGCTTTCGCTACGCCGTCAGAATGCACCTTGAAGCTGATGAATTTCTCGTTGGCCCCAGGATGACATTGCCCGCAGGTCTTGGCCAGGTTGGCATGATTGATGGTGGAGCGCGGATCGCGGGAAGGCAGAATGTTATGCACCCCGTGGCAACTGGCGCAATTGGCCACCGTCGTTGAACCCATCTTCGATGCCATGCCGTGATAGCTGGACAGGTAGGTGTTGACCTGGCCCGAAGGCATGCCAAACTCGTTGGAAAGCCGCACGCTGCCATGGCACTGCGCACAATCGCTGCCGACATTCGCCGACGCCACCGAGGAACTGGGGTCCGTGGGGGCCTTGATGGTGTGAATGCCGTGGCAGTCGGTGCACACGGGCGCCTGCCAGTTGCCGCGCGCGATCGCCTGGCCGTGGATGCTTTGCACGTACTCCTGCCGGACATTGTCGTGACACTTGGCGCAGGTTACGGGAACGTTGAATTTGCTGATCGGCGACTTGGGATTGGTGGCGGCCAGAATATCGTGCTCACCGTGACAATCCGTGCACACCGCAGCCTTGCCGGAACCGGCAGCCACGGCCTTACCGTGAACACTTTGCTGGTACGAGTTGAAGGGAGCGGAGCTGATGCCGCTCGATGCCATGACGAATTTTTGTCCGTGGCAGGCGCCGCAGGTTTGCGGAATGTTGCCCCGCGCTACTTTTGACTTGGGATCGCTGGCCGGCAGAATTTCATGCACGCTGCCATGGCAGTCCTGGCATTTCGCGACATTGGCGTTACCTGCCGCAGCCGCCTTGGCATGAACACCATGCTCGTAGGCCGTTTGCTGGTCGGCATGGCAGGTAACGCATACCGGCTTCGCGGGCGTGGGATCGTGGGGGAATGCCTGGATGTCTTTGTGGCAATCGGTGCAACCGAAGACGCTGTGAATTGAGGCCTTGAACTTCGCGTCATCGACGTGCAAGCTGACTGGTTTGCCGTTCTCCTCTTTGCTGAGAGTGGAGTCGTTATGGCAAGCCAGGCAGTCCTCGTTGCTCATCTTGGGAGCGGACTTGGCCATCGCCCCCGTGCCGAGCAGCAAGGCAACAAACAGAACCATACCGCAACGCTTCACCGCAACCCTCGCTTTCGCCGGACGCGTCAGCTGTCGCGTCACTTATAACCATCGCCGATGAGGGCGCGGAGGGGCAGTGAGTGCACTCACGGGCGGGTGTGATTGCGGTCACACCCCGGGGCGCTCCTCACCGCAAGAGGTGAGCGGTATCACCAACCGGAGGCCCATTGAGGAATGAAGCATGGGAGTGCCGGTTAGCGTGCGCGCTCCAAACAAAAAGCCCGCGAGAATATCGCGGGCCAAGGGGTAACTCCTGGCTTAGACCAGCAAGGCACGGGGCCGGAACATGATGCGCGGCCGGCGGGTGCGTATCATGCCAATGGTACGGACGCGCTCGTAGGCCCCATGCAGGTCCTGACTCAACATACGCACGATTTGCAGGCAAGCCTCGCGATGTTCCCGCAAGAACTTCAGCAGATCTTTTCTGCGCACGAAAACGACTTGCGAGTGGTCCAGCAATTCTGCCGTGACCTCGTAAGGGGTATTGGACAGGGCAGCCCCCAGTCCCAGCACTTCTCCAGGGCCGGCGATGCGCAAGGTCAGCCGTTTTCCGGTATCGGAGCAAATGGACAGCTTGGCCCGGCCATCGCACAAAATATAAATGCCGCGGACCGGCCGCCCCTCGGCGAACAGGACCGTGCTCCTGGGGTAAGCGGTGAGCGATTTGATCTCGTCGAAAGTTCTCAACGACTCCGCGGGCATGTCGCAAAAGAGCCGGTCGGGACGGAAATCGCAGGTCAAGCAACTCGACTGAATCATGCTCTCCATGATTGAGTTAATACGTCTCCGCCCCCTTCGAATGCAGTGATTGCAGTCACTGATTTCCGTGACCTTGTTCACACCAGGCGGGTCGATTGCTCTTCGCAGATTGGATTTGGAATGGCAGCCGAAGCACTCAATCCACGTCCGGACGTGCCAGTGCGGAGGCCGCAATCGGCAGTAATCACAACCCTTTAGCTCACTGCGTAATGGCCAGTGCCTTCAGCGCTGCCTTGTTGCGGATCAGGAGAGTTGAGCCTTTTGCCTGTACAATCTGGCGCCGTTTCAAATCGGCAAACAAACGCGTTACGGTCTCACGGGAGGTGCCAATCATCTGCGCGATCTCCTCATGCGTCAGGGCCAGCTTCACCCGCGGCTCCGCTTTCGCGGCTTCGCCGTTCTTGGCACTCCACTCCAACAGCAGCTTCGCCAATTTCTCGGCTGCGGAGTGCGAAAGACCGAGCGAGCGAATTTCGCGGCACGCGGTGTTGTACTTTTCGCTCAATTGCTCGGCTACCCGCAGGCAGGCATCGGCGTGTTCCTTGAGAAAACGCAGGAAGTCTTCGCGCTTGACGAAGTTCACCTGGCAAGGATCGACGGTCTCGGCGGTCAGCTCGTAGGGCTTGCCGCTCACCGTGGCGCTGAGGCCCAGCACCTCTCCCGGTTCGGCGATCTTCAAGATCAGCGTCTTGCCGTCGGTGGAGCAGATGGAGAGTTTGACGCGGCCTTTGCACAACACAAAAATGCCGCGCGGCGTCTGGCCCTCGACGAACAACACCGCGCCCTTCGGGTAGGCAGTAGCGTATTTGACGGATTCAAAGGTCTGCAATGCCGCCGGTGGAAGATCGCAAAATATGTGTTCGGCCCGCATCTTGCAGGCCAGGCAGCTTTCTATGATGTCCAAGCCATATGGTGTAAGCACGACGACCCCCTGTACTTCAAATCATATCCCCGTGTCATACGGCCGGATTGCGCGTGCAACGCGCTTCCGGGTGGAAACCCTGCCCTGCCCCTTATCCCTTGCCCGCACTTGCGTGAGTGTCCTCCGTCACCTAACCAGGTGATCAGCTAAATTGCGGGGAACCCTCATGTTTAGCGCTCCGGGACGTTCTGGGATGGTCGCGGCAGTCAAGGTTTTACTCCAGATACACTCCAGCGGAACACTCCCACCGCACATCCAACAAGTACACAGATCACAATCGCTTGTGACATGTGACTGTCAGGGCAACGGGGCAGCAGCCGTTTCCCGCATGATCGTCACAGATTGGCCGGTCGGTTGAAGAAATTGCGCTACACGGTGGGGTTTGAAAATAGCAATTAATGCTGCTTTGTTTCCGCTGCGGTGCAAGCCTTACAGATGCCCTGCGCCTCAATAGTAAACTTTTCCAGCCTGAAACCTGAAGGAAGTTTGCCGTGCAGTTTCACCGGGCCCAGCGAATCGAAGTCCAAATCGGTAATGGACCGGCAATGCGTACAAACCAGATGATGATGGGGATGGCGATTGGCGTCGATGCGCCACGAGCCGTGATGAGGACTGACCTCGCGCAGCATGCCGGCGTGCAGGAAGGTCTTGAGGTTCTTGTAAACCGTCGCGAGTGAGATCGACGGCAAGTCTTGTTTTACCTGCTCGTAGATCTCCTCCGGCGAATAATGCCCGGGTCGTGACACCAGCGCCTCGTAGATTTTTTCCCTCTGGTGTGTCGCCGCCAAATTGTGCTCTTGGCACAACCGGCGAAACTCGTTGTAAGTCTCCCGGCGCATACTTATCAGATGATAATAGTTATTAAAGGATTCAGAATGTCTGTGTCAACAATCTTAACCACGGCCACACGGAGGACACAGGAAAGATATTGACATTGTCATCCTGAGCGCAGGGGAGTCCGCGACAGCGGACGCCGACGAAGTCGAAGGAACCCTCTAGGCGGGCGAACTATACAATCATCCCTTCATGCTCTTTCGTCGCCTCTGCGTTTTCTGCGGTTCCTATACGGGCCGGCGTCCGGCTTATCGCGCGGCCGCCGAACGGCTTGGAGTATTACTGGTCGAGCGCGGAATCGAACTGGTGTACGGCGGCGGCAACATCGGACTGATGGGCGTTCTCGCCGACACCATACTGGCGCGAGGTGGCCGCGCCATCGGCGTGATTCCCGAGTCGTTGATGGCGAAGGAGGTTGGCCATACCGGCCTGACCGAGTTGCGTATTGTGAACTCCATGCACGAGCGCAAGGCGGTGATGTCCGATCTTTCCGACGGCTTCATCGCGCTGCCCGGCGGCTTCGGCACGGTCGAGGAGTTTTGCGAGGTCGTGACTTGGTCGCAGCTCGGCCTTCAGTCCAAGCCTTGCGGCCTGCTTAATGTCGAGAACTATTACGCTCCTCTGCTGGAGTTGTTTGACCACGCTGTGCGCGAAGGCTTCTTGCGCGAGGAGAATCGCAGGCTGGTGCTGGATGACGATGATCCCGCCAGCCTCCTGGAAAAGCTGGCGGTATTTCGCTCCGAGCCTACTGCGAAGTGGATTGAGCGGGAAGAGCGGTAGCATCTAGCGTTCCGTTCAAGTGGTTAGGATTTCTGCACCACGTCCGCCCACTCCCGCCGCTTCTCGCCTTCGGCTCTGGTAAACACGCCTGGAATCCGCGTGCCGCAGTTTTCGCAGCAGCCGTTCTTCAGCCGGTTCGACATCACCGAATGCCACGAACGCGTGATCACGATCTGCTTGCATCCCGGACAGATCGTATTTGCCCCATCGGAGAAGATATTGCCTTCGTAAACGTACTTCAGCCCCATCCGCATAGCCAGCGTACGCGCTCGGTGCAGCGTCTCGGGGGGCGTCGCCGTTTTATCCTGCAATTTGAAATCCGGGTGGAACGCGGTGAAGTGCAGCGGCACATCATCGCCCAGGTTCTCCAGCACCCAATCGCACAGCTCCTGAAATTCGGCGTCGCCGTCGTTCAGCGTTGGAATGATGAGATTGGTGATCTCAAACCACACGCCGGTTTCATGCCGCAGCCACTTCAATGTGTCCAGCACCGGCTGCAAGTGGGTCAGCGTGATCTTGCCGTAAAACTCCTCGGTGAACGCTTTGAGGTCGATGTTGGCGGCGTCAATGTAGCGATAAATATCGAAGAACGCCTCGCGCGTGATGTAACCATTCGAGACCATCACCGTGTTCAGGCCGGCGCCGTGGGCTTCGCGCGCGATGTCGATAACGTACTCGCCCCAGATGGTCGGCTCGTTGTAGGTGAACGCGATGTGGGGCGCGCGGTGCTCCAGCGCCACTTCGACCACGTTTTCCGCACTGAGCGTCAGCGCGTTGACCTGGTCGGACTTGGCCTTGGAGATGTCCCAGTTCTGGCAGAAGGAACAGCCCATGTTGCAGCCGGCGGTGCCCATGGAAAGGATCTTGGTGCCGGGGAAAAAATGGTTGAGCGGCTTCTTCTCGACCGGATCCATCGCCACGGCGGCTGGCCGCCCGTAGCCGAGTTGCAGCAGGCGTCCGCCTTCATTCTTGCGGATGAAGCAGAAGCCGCTTTGGCCTTCTCCGATGTGGCAATGCCGCGGACAAAGGTAACAGTGGAGACGGCCGTCGGCCATTGTCTCCCACCAGCACGCCTGGTGAACTTGGGGCTGCACGACTGTTAACTGCATGGTAACTACTTCCTCCTCATTGTACCGCCGTACCCGGGGCAATTCCAAAAGTGGATGTACCTTCTTGGGTAGTGCGGGCCTTCAGGCCCGCGTTAAGCCGTCCGCCCAATTCCTAGCTTCAGCCCCTGAGGTCGTCGGCCTCAGGGGCTGAAGCGATATTTCTTCATGCCCCTGGACGCGGACCTGAAGGTCCGCACTACCCGTGCCGGAGATATGCCAATACGGAACCGCTCTAAACACACAGCACACTATCCACTCTCCGCGACAGTCACGCCACCGGGTGATACGGGTCATACCCGCGACACGCGACGGCGGACTACATTCGTCTTGTGGAGATCTTCGCGCGCATTCGTCTTACGGAGATCTTCGCACCCGCAACACGAGGGGAGACTATGACCACTGCAGTAGAGGAACTACCGCGGACTCGGACAGCCAACACCGTTGTCTTGGATGGACACTCACTGAAGATCGAGGACCTGGTGGCTATTGCCCGCGACCGTCATGCTATCGGGGTGCATCCGGACGCCGTCGCTCGAATCGACAAGTGCCGCGATCTTCTGGAGCGCAAGATACGCGCGCGCGAAATCATGTACGGCGTGAACACCGGCATCGGCGAGCTGTCTGAAGTAATTCTCACGCCCGAACAGGCGGAGAAATTCCAGAAGTATCTGCTCTACTCTCACGCCGCGGGCTGCGGAGAGCCGTGCGCGGAAGAGGACGTCCGCGCGGGAATGATTTCCCGTCTCAACACGCATTGCTGGGGGCATTCGGGCATCCGGAGCGAGATCGTGCAAACCCAGGTTGCGATGTTGAACCAAGGCGTCACGCCGGTCGTCTGCCAGAAAGGTTCGGTGGGCGCCTGCGGCGATCTTTCGCCGATGGCGCAGATGGCGCTCACCCTGATGGGCGAAGGCGAAGTATTTTACCGGGGCAAGCGGCTGCCGGCAAAGCAAGGCATGCAGGAAGCAGGAATTCCCACCGTCGTCTTTCGCGAGCGAGATGGCCTTGCCACCATCAATGGCTCTGATCTGATGACCGGCATCGGATGCCTGGAGCTGTTCGACGCGATGCGCTGGCTTAAGACCCAGGAGGTCGCGCTGGCGATGACGTTGGAATCGCTGAACGCCAACCTGATGGCCTACCATCCGCGCATTCATGCGACCCGCGGTTACCCCGGAGCGCAGGAGTGCGCCGAGAACATTCGCCGGCTGACGGAAGGCTCTGAGTTGTTGAACTTGCCCGGCAAGAAAGTGCAGGATGCCTATTCCCTGCGCTCCAGT
Source organism: Acidobacteriaceae bacterium (assembly GCA_003151335.1). Lineage (GTDB taxonomy): Bacteria > Acidobacteriota > Terriglobia > Terriglobales > Acidobacteriaceae > Bog-257. The sequence goes on along the minus strand of PLXE01000104.1, from coordinate 28,075 downwards.
CCGCAAGTCGTCGGCGCCGCCAAAGACGCCTTCAAGTGGGCGCGCTACATGCTGGAGATCGAACTCAACCACGCCGCCGATAATCCCACTTTTTTCCCGGATGAGGAGTTGGTGCTAACCGGCGCCAATTTCCAAGGCACGCCGATGGCGTTCGCCCTGGAGCTGGTCGGCATGTCGGTCACCACGGTGGCGGCACTTTCCGAGCGCAGGCTCAACCGCTTGATGAACCCGCACCTGTCCATGGGCCTGCCGGCATTTCTAACCAGGGGCGCCGGAATGTTCTCGGGGTTGATGCTCTCGCAGTACACTGCCGGGGCCTTGATTTGCGAGAACCGCGTGCTTAGCCATCCTGCCGCCACCGGCTCTATACCGGCCGCCGCCGACCAGGAGGATTTCGTCTCCATGGGCATGACCACAGCCATCAAAACGCGGCAGATTATCGAGAACGCGTGGACGGTAGTGGCAATCGAGTTGATGGCGGCGGCACAGGCCTTCGACCTGCGCGCTCCGGTCAGGCCGTCACCGGCATCGCAGGCGGCCTACGACGTGGTTCGCCAATATGTCAGCAGGCTGGATGAAGACCGGCCGCTGTATGAGGACATCAACACTCTGACGCGCGTTGCCAAGGAAGGGACCATACTACAGGCGGCGGAAGGGGTTGCCGGAAAGCTGAACTGAGCCAGCGCTTGCTTGCACAATACGCCGCGGATTGAGGCTTCGTCGCGAATGCGCGTCGCCGGCAAGGCTACGCCGATAGCTGTACTAAGAACGAGGGAAAATCAAAATGTTCTTCCGACCACGGAATATGCGACTGTACGTCTTCCTTGTTGTCTCGCTGTTGTTGCTCAGCGCGGTGGCGTATTCGGCTGCTCCGGCCACCATGCGTCTGGATTACTATCACACCGGCAATGCCACGGCGGAGATGTTTGGCCTTGATCGCGTTGTCATCGAACCTCTACCTTGGCCGGGCGACCTCTTTAAAACCATCGACGACAGCAATCTGGGGAATTACTTCTTCGAAGTGCGCGATCAAACTAGTGGCCGCCTGTTGTACTCGCGCGGCTTCGGCTCGTTGTTCAGTGAGTGGTCGCAAACCGAGGAAGCGAAGAAACTCAATCGCACGTTCTCCGAGTCACTACGCTTTCCTGCTCCCACAGCTCCGGTGAAGATCATCCTCAAGGAACGCAAGGAGGGCAAAGAGCTCAGCTTCCACGAAGTGTGGAGCACGACCATCGATCCCAAGGACAAGTTCATCGACCGGGTGAATCCACCCTCTCCGGGTCCGCTCATAGCAATTCAAAAGATGGGCGAGCCGGCCACCAAAGTCGATTTGCTGGTCCTCGGCGATGGATATACCGCAGCCGAGCGGAGCAAGTTCGAACAGGATGCCAAGCGGGCCACCGAGATCCTGTTCTCACGTCCCCCATTCCGCGAACATCGGCAGGACTTCAACGTTTGGGCGCTATGTCCGCCAGCCGAGCAATCGGGCGTCTCGCGGCCTTCGACAGGTGTGTATCGCCATTCGCCCCTGGGCACGTCGTACGACACGTTCGACAGCGAGCGTTACCTCATGACCAACGATAATCGCGCGTTACGCGATATTGCCTCGTACGCTCCGTATGAGTTCATCGAGATCCTGGCCAACGCAAAGACCTATGGCGGGGGAGGAATTTTCAACCTGTACGCTACCGTTGCAATCGATAGCGAATGGGCGCCCTATGTTTTTGTGCACGAGTTTGGACACCACTTCGCTGGACTGGCCGATGAGTACTACACCTCCGATGTGTCCTATCTTCCCGCAACCCAGCGCATCGAGCCTTGGGAGCCGAATGTAACCGCGCTGTTGGATCCGGCGATCCTGAAGTGGAAAAACTTGGTCGCCCCCGGCGTGCCGTTGCCGACGCCTTGGCACAAAGCGCAATTCGAGGCCTACGAGCATGAGATTCAAGCCGAGCGCCGCCATATTCGCGCCGAGAACCGGCCGGAATCAGGGATGGACGCGCTGTTTGAAAAACAGAAGAAGCACGAGGATGAGCTATTGGCGACTGACCAGTACTCGGACCGCGTAGGCGCTTTTGAGGGAGCTAACTACGAATCTCGCGGCTACTATCGTCCGCAGGAAAATTGCATCATGTTCACCCGCTACGATAAGTTCTGCGCGGTCTGCCGGCACGCCATCGAGAGGATTATTGGGATGTACGCGGCGCAGTAGAAAGAATCAATCCCCAAAAAACGGTGGGCGCCGGCTTGTCTTTCGATTGGGTTGCGGCGCCCGCCTTGGATTTGGGTTACTGGTATAGACGTTGCTGGGCGGAAAAAGTTCATCCCACCCGCGAAAATCAGGCCGGTTTTTACAATTTCTTTACAAACGACAGCGCAATTCATCCGCCCGTTGTTGTTGGTTGCTAATTGCTAGCCCCTAATCCCGAGCCCCTGATCCCTACTGCACCAACTCCGTCCCGGCCACGACCTCCGTTCCCGGCGGCGGAGTAAAGCGAAATTGTCCGTCTGGTATTTCTACATTTTCCTTCTGCTGAAGAAAGCGAAATTCGGTGACCGAGCCACCGCGTTCTTCGACGACGATGCGCGCGATCAGTCCATCCGGCGTGACTTCCAGCAAAGTCTGCTCAATGCGATCGCCCATTCCCTTCGGAATCCCACGCAGCACTACATCGCCCGGGTTGAGCGGTTTTTGATCGGGCGCCAGCGATAGGCCATCCAACTCTTTCTCCAGCTTGGTCTTGCCTAATAGGTAACGCAGGGGCGACCGCAGATCGTCGAGCTGCTTGACCGGCGTGCGGCGGACCTGCTTCTCTCCCGGAACATAAAACCATGCGGTGTGGCCGTCGGTGAGGAACAGCTTGGGACGCGGCTGATCGTAGTCCCACCTCATACGGCCCGGCTTCTTCATCAGCAGAGTGCCACTCTCGGTGCGGTTGATGCCGGCGCCGCTATAGGTTTCGGTGAACCTGGCTTCGAGGGTGCGCATGTGGTCGTAGCGCTGGTCCACCTTGGCGGCGAGGGCATGCACGTCGGTCTGCGCGACGAGGGGAGCTGGACCGAGCAGGACGAGCATGAGTAAGACAACCGCAGCAAGATTCCAGCGGGATGGGACGCGAGGTGTCATCCTGAGCGTTCGACGCCGGGATCCCAATCGCCCACCTTACTGAATCACCTGGCTGGTCGCATCCGCCGGGCCGGAGGAGTTGTAATGGATCTCGCCCGCCTCGTCGGAGTAGAACCTGCGCTGCCCGGTCGTGCCCACCTGATCGGGTACGCCCGTGATGGTATATGCGCGGATCGCGCCGTTCACCTTCTCGCCCGGCGTATAGGTGAAGGTGTAGCCACTTTTGCGGCCGCTGGACAAGTTGTTGTCGATGGTTCCCTCGCCGCCGGTCTGCGTCGTACCTCCCAGCATAGCCAAGTCCGGTGTGAAGCCCACGTCCGGATGGCTGCTGGCATAGATCATTTCCGCTTCATTGATGGCTCGAATGCTGGCGATAGCAGAAGTCTCGTGCGCCGGGATGGTGGACTTCGTAAGTTTCGGTATGGTGAATGCCGCGATGATCAGAATAATGGTTACGACGATCAGCAGTTCGATCAGGGTAAATCCCCGGTCGCGGTTCCGTTTACGCATACTGGCAACCTTTCTCAGCCGCCCTGGCCGGTGCAGCCGCGCTCTGCCGCCCGAATTCCAGCCTTCTACCGGGAGGAACACGACCGGCGCTCGGACCTCGGCATGCAGCGCTTCACCAACACAGCGGCTTACGTGGAGCTTAGAGGGTCGCTTTGGATTTCTTCTTCGGCGGCTTTTTGGCTTCGCGCTTTGGTGCGTTCTTATTTCCCATGCCCACAGCATCGCACAGATTTGAAGATGATGCGAGGGGTCAGCAACGCAAACGGCACCTCGACCCCCGTTTTTTCCCAAATCCAGAATCTGTCAATTTGGACGCTCGCCGCCGGGAAAGGTTGTGTTTCGCGGATGTCCGAGATCTCAGCAGGCCAGGGAGTCGCGGCTGATCTTCAATCCGTTGAGATTGCCCAACACAGTCACCGCGATCCGCTCCGGCTGGAACAGTTCGTTCGCCGATTCCAATATGCTTTCCACGGTCACCGCCTGGATGCGCTCAATGATTTCGTCCATGCCGAAAAAGCGGTCGTAATACATTTCCTGCCGCGCCAGGTTCGACATGCGCGCCGTGCTCGATTCCAGGCTCAGCATCAGGCTTCCCTTCAACTGGTCCTTGGCGCGCTTCAGTTCTTCGTCGGAGATGGGATTCAGTTTCAGCTGGCGAAACTCGTTCACGATGGATTGCACGACCTTGGGGGCCGACTCGCGCGAGGTGCCGGCGTACACCGACAGCAGCCCGGTATCGCGGAAGGGATTCAGCTCGGAGAAAATGGAATACACCAGCCCCTGCTTTTCGCGAACATTCTGGAACAGCCGCGAACTCATGCCTCCGCCCAGCAGCGTATTCAGGATGTACGACACATAGCGCCGCTCGTCACTGATGCGGTAGGAAGGAACGCCCACACAAATCTGCACCTGCTCCAGAGATTTCTTGTTGCGCAGGATGATGCGGGAATGCACCTTGGGCGGGCTGTCATGCCAGCCGTTGGAGCCCGCCGGCAACTGCCCGAAGCCGTGGCGCAGCAGCTCGACAAACTCCTCGTGGTTGACGTTTCCCGCCGCCGAGATGATCAGGTTTCCGGGAGCGAACTTGGTGGGATAAAAACCGTGGATGGCATCCTGATCGAAACGCCGCACCGTCTCCTTGGTTCCCAGGATCGGCTTACCTAGTGGGTGGTCCTTGAAGAAATTTTGGGTGAAGATCTCATGCACCAGGTAGTCGGGATTGTCCTCATCCATCTTGATCTCTTCCAGGATGACGCCGCGCTCGCGCGTGATCTCGTTGGCGTCGAAGACCGGATGCAGGACCATGTCGCTTAACACATCCACCGCAATAGGCAGATGTTCGTCCAGAACTTTGATGTTGAAGCAGATGGTCTCTTTGCCGGTGAAGGCGTCCATGTTGCCGCCGATGGAATCCACCTGGCGCGCGATGTCCTCGGCGGAGCGGTTGGTGGTGCCCTTGAACACCATGTGTTCGACAAAATGCGAAATGCCGTTCACGGTGGGATCTTCGTGGCGCGAGCCGGTCTTCACCCAGATCCCCATCGACACCGAACGGATGTGGTTCATGTGTTCGGTCAGGATGGTCAGCCCGTTGGGTAACACCTCGCGTTGTATGTTGCGGATTTCTTCCACCATTTGTTACTTGCTGCTCCGTACCACGTCCAAGCCGACTCACCAACTCGGCAACTGTCTCGCATTCAGCGCCTTGGGTCAAATTCTGTGCTTTTACGCCTGACGCCGGGGCCCTCGGGATAAAATGATCTTTCTCTACAATGAATCGGCAATGACGAAAATGCCCGCAGCGTCGTCGGGCCCACAGGAATCTAACCTAGTCAGCATATTGGATGCATGAGCAACCCGCAACATACCGAACTATTAGGCCTTACGATTCAGCAACTTACGGAAATTGCTGAAGGTTTCGGGCAACCCGGCTACCGCGCCCGCCAGCTTTTAGACGGTTTGTACCGGCAAAGGTGGTCGGCACTGGAGCAATTCACCATGCTGCCACTTGCCTTTCGGCAGCGTCTGGGTGAGTCGGGCTACGCGATTGGTTTACCCACAATCGAGAAGAAGTTTGTTTCCGCCGACGGCACGATTCGTTACCTGCTGGGGTTCGCCGACGGGCAGAGTGTCGAGACAGTTTGGATGCCCGACGGCGATGGTGGGGAAGCCGGCGATGGCTCCGAGGATGGCGATGACGAACTGCGCGAACAAGCATTCAGCCATCAGCATTCAGCACTCAGCAAAGGCAAGCCGGTACCAGGCAGCATAGGCAAGGGTCCTTCGGTTTCACGCATCGCATCTGTGCAAACTCGGTTTCGCGAACTCGAAACTCGAAACTTGAAACTCGAAACTTTGCCGCAGAATGCGGGTGCCCCATCCTTTCGTCCGCAGCGCGCCACCATCTGCGTTTCCAGCCAGGTAGGCTGCGCCGTCGAGTGCGCCTTCTGCATGACCGCGCTGCTGGGACTGAAGCGCAATCTGAGCGCGGGCGAAATCGTGGGCCAGATTCTCGCCGTGCTCAACGACCAGCAAGCTGAGCTGCAGCGCGACCGCGTCAACCTGGTCTTCATGGGACAGGGTGAGCCTTTCCTGAACTACGACAACTTCATGCAAGCGGTGCGCCTGCTGGTGGAAGCGGTTGGCATTCCCGAGTCGCGCATGACAGTTTCGACTTCGGGCATCGTGCCGCGCATCGCCGACTTCGGGGCCGAGCCTGTCCGGCCGAAGCTGGCGGTTTCGCTCAATGCTCCCAATGAAGCGCTGCGCACCGAGGTCATGCCGATCACGAAGAAGTGGACGATTGAGAAGCTGATGGCGGCGCTGCGCCAGTTCCCTCTGCGCAATCGCGAGCGGCTGACCTTCGAGTACGTCCTGCTCGGCGGCGTCAACGATGGCGTTCAGCACGCCCGCGAGATGGTTGACCTGATTCGCGGACTGCGCGCCAAGGTAAACCTGATCGCGCTGAATTCCGGCCCGGAGATTCCGTTTGCCACGCCTTCGGACGAGCGCGTGCTGGCATTTCAGAATGTGCTCACGCGAGCGGGGATTCCGGCGTTCGTCCGCCGTCCGCGTGGCCGCGACATCTACGCCGCCTGCGGCCAACTCAAGCACACTACCGAGCTGGTGCAGGTAAAGGTGTAGGTCTGTTTTCCCAATTTCGTCCTTCCCAATTTCGTGCAACGTCCGCCTCTCCCAGCACATCTAAACCTTGACAATGATTCACTCAAGTTCTATAGTCGGTTTGTTGTAAGACTTGAGATGCAGTAAATTGCACTTATTATCAGTAACTTACAAGCTAGGAGGGTGGCTGCAATGGGAAAGATCATCGGAATTGACTTGGGAACCACCAACTCGGTGGTGGCCGTCATGGAAGGCGGCGAGCCCAAAGTCATCCCCAACGAAGAAGGCGGGCGCACCACGCCATCGGTCGTGGGATTCACCAAGAACGGGGAGCGGCTGGTCGGGCAGGTCGCCAAGCGCCAGGCCATCACCAATCCGGAGAACACCGTTTACTCCATCAAACGCTTCATGGGCCGCCGTTTCGACGAGGTCAACGAAGAGATGAAGATGGTGCCGTACAAGGTGGTGCAGTCGGGCGATCACGTGGCGATCGTGGCCCAGGGGAAGGAACACACCCCGCCGCAAATCTCGGCCATGATTCTGCAGAAGCTGAAGAAGGCCGCAGAAGACTACCTCGGCGAGACCGTGACGGACGCCGTGATCACGGTCCCCGCGTACTTCAACGACGCGCAGCGCCAGGCGACCAAAGACGCAGGCAAGATTGCCGGCCTCGAAGTCAAGCGCATCATCAACGAGCCGACGGCGGCCGCGCTGGCCTATGGGCTCGACAAGAAGAAGGACGAAACCATCGCGGTGTACGACTTCGGCGGCGGTACCTTCGACATTTCGATCCTCGAAGTCGGCGAAGGCGTCATCGAGGTGAAGTCCACCAACGGCGATACGCACCTGGGCGGCGACAACATCGACCAGCGCATTGTGGACTGGTTGATCGACGAATTTAAGAAGGACGAAGGCCTCAACCTGCGCGACAAGGGCAACGAGATGGCGCTGCAGCGTCTGCGCGACGGGGCCGAACGCGCCAAGATCGAGCTTTCTACCACGATGCAGACCGAGATCAACCTGCCGTTCATTACGGCGGATGCCAGCGGTCCCAAGCACCTGGTGAAGACGCTGACCCGCAGCAAGCTGGAAGAGATGGTGAAAGACATCATCGACCGCTCCATTGGCCCGTGCAAGGCTGCGTTGAAGGATGCCGGTATTACGCCTGACAAGATCGACGAAGTCGTGCTGGTCGGCGGCCAGACCCGCATGCCCCGCATTCAGGCGCTGGTGAAGGAGATCTTCGGCAAGGAACCGCACAAGGGCGTGAATCCTGACGAAGTGGTCGCGGTGGGCGCTGCCATTCAGGGCGGCGTGCTGGGCGGCGAAGTGAAAGACCTGTTGTTGCTCGACGTAACTCCGCTGACGCTGTCGATCGAAACCATGGGCGGCGTGGCAACGCAGATGATCCAGCGCAACACGACCATACCGACCAAGAAGACGGAGATGTTCTCGACTGCTGCCGACAACCAGACGTCGGTCGAGGTACACGTGATGCAGGGCGAACGTCCCATGGCGCGCGACAACCGCACTCTGGGTAAGTTCCACCTGACTGGATTGCCTCCGGCTCCGCGTGGCATGCCGCAGATCGAGGTGACGTTCGACATCGACGCCAACGGCATCCTGAACGTGAATGCCAAGGACATGGCCACCGGCAAGGACCAGAAGATCACCATCACGTCGTCTTCGGGTCTGAGCAAGGAAGAAGTCGAGCGCATGGCGAAGGATGCCGATGCCCACTCTGCCGAAGACAAGACCAAGCGCGAGGAAGTGGAAGCGCGCAACCAGCTCGACGGCATGGTGTACAGCATCGAGAAGATGCTGCGCGAGCACGGAGACAAGATCTCCGGGCAGGAGCGCAGCGACGTCGAGAACGCGCTGGCCGATGCCAAGAAGGCGCTGGAGGGCACCGACGCGGCGGCGATGAACAAGGCGCGCGAGAACCTGACTTCGGCTTCGCACAAGCTGGCGGAGGCCATGTACAAGGCGAGCTCGGCGCAAACGCCTCCAACGGGCGGTCCGCCGCCGGGTGGAGACGGCCAGGCCGCAGGCGGCGAGCACAAGAAGAAAGACGAAGGCGTAATCGACGCCGAGTACGTGGACGTGGACGAAAAGAAGTAACTAGCAGCCAGCAATTAGCAGCTAGTTTTTCGAGTTCGGGGCGCGCAAGCGCCCCTGCTCACATGAGTTGTGATGCTGAGCGAGGACGCGGCCCGCCGCGGCGGGTGTCCGACTCGGTTTTGGTTTTGCGAAAAGCGAACCGCGAAGAGCGAAAGGCGTGTATTAAACGTGCGATTTGAAGTAAACGGTCAGTCCTACATGTTAAGTTTTAACAACGGCGACGGACGGTGGTATCTGATCACCGCCGGCGCCGATGGCCGCATGAAAGCCATTCCGGTGATCAGCGACGAATTCGGTTTCGTCGCACACGACGTCATTCCCATGGGCGACGGCGGCCAGGCCAGCATTAACTAACACGCGAGGAGCGGAGCCCCCCATGAGTTGTCATCCTGAGCGGAGGCGGCCTGAAGTTGGCCGCCGGAGTCGAAGGATGACAATGCGAAAGTAGGATGTAGTGAACCGCGAAGTTCGGAGAGTTCCAATTGAAGGCTGATAGCTGACGGCTGATAGCCCAACCATGCCAACCACCGCCACCAAAGACAAAGACTACTACGGCATCCTCGGGGTCAAGAAGACTGCCTCGGCGGACGACATCCGCAAGGCGTTTCGCAAGTTGGCGCGCAAGTATCACCCCGACGTGAATCCGGGCGACAAGTCTGCCGAGGAAAAGTTCAAGACCCTCTCCGAGGCCAACGACGTCCTCAGCGATCCCAAGAAACGCAAGATCTACGACCAGGTCGGTTTCTACTCCGACAACATCGACGCGGCCACGGCGGACGCCTACGCGCGCGGCGGTGGCGCAGGCGGCTTTGGTGGCGGCGCGGGCGGTGGCGGGCCGCGCACCTACACTCAGGAAGTTCCCTTCGACTTCAGCGGCTTCGACTTCAATGACTACGCCGAGGGCGCGGGCGCGGCCGGCCGCAAAGGCGGCGGTGGCGGATTCCGCGACATCTTCTCTGGCATGTTCGGTGGCGGGCGCGAGGCGCCAATGACGCGGCCCGAAGCGGGCGAAGATCTGGAATACCAGGTGAACGTCGGCTTCTGGCACGCGATCAAGGGCACCGAGATGCAGCTCACCATTCCCCGCCGCGAACTCTGCACCAACTGCCACGGCCAGCGCTTCCTTGAGCGCCCCGGCCCGTGTCCCGAGTGCCACGGTAAGGGACACATCACGCAGAAGAGCGGCAGCATGAAATTCAACGTGGCGTGCCCGCGCTGCGGCGGCAGCGGCAAAGACCGCACCGTGTGCCCGGTTTGCCACGGTGACGGCCGCATCGAGCACAGTGACGTGCTCAAGGTCCGCATCAAAGCGGGAACGCGGGACGGCCAGCGCATTCGCCTGCCGGGCCGCGGCAATGCCGGGACCATGGGCGCACCCGCGGGCGATCTCTACATCATTGTGCGCGTGGGTGAGCATCCGGTGTTCAAGCGCGAGGGCGACGATATTTATCTCACCGTGCCAGCGACCGTCAGCGAAGCGGCGCTGGGCGCCAAGATCGAGGTGCCGACCATCGATGGCCGGGCGCTGCTCAAGATTCCGCCGGGCACGCAATCCGGACAGAAGTTGCGTCTGCGGGAAAAGGGTGTTCCTTCGGCGGTCAAGGAAGGCGCGCGGGGCGACGAGATTGTCGAGATCAAGCTGGTGCCTCCGAAGGTCAGCGACGAGCGTTCGAAGGAAATCCTGCGCGAGCTGGCGAAGCTGAATCCGGAAGATCCGCGGGAAGAGTTGTGGAAGAAGGTGTGAGATAGCTGACAGCTATCGAGAGGACTATGGCCAAGCGTAAGAAACAAGGCGCGTACATGATCAGCGCGGTGGCGGAGATGTACGACATCCATCCGCAGACGTTGCGCCTGTATGAACGCGAAGGCCTGCTGAAGCCGTCGCGCACCGAAGGCAACACCCGCCTCTACACCGACGAGGATATCGAGCGCCTGGAACTGATCCTGTCGCTGGCGCGCGACCTGGGAGTGAACATCTCGGGCATCGCCATCATTCTGCAAATGCGCGAGCGCATGGACGAAATGCAGCGCCAGATGGCGGGCTTCGTCAGCTACGTGCGCAACGAGGTGATGGCGCGCGCGCAAAACGCCGATCCCAGCCGCGGGGCGCTGGTGCCGCTGCGGCGCGGCATCGTGATCAAGCCGGAGAAGAAGAAACAGTAGCCAGTTGCCAGTTGTCAAACCCCTGCTCGACCGAATTGCAGGCGGCCCACTTCACGGTCACAACAGCCCATACATGACAACCTGGTTCTCGGCCCCGACGAAAACCCTTCCGTCCGCGACAGTTGGGACCGTGAACTTCACCGCCAGCCCCACCCGATCGCGGCTTGCATTCTGCTCGGAGTTGTACAGCTCGGTCCCCAGGTTGGTTGCGTCGTAGGCACGCAATACCGCGTTGCCTCCTCCGTACGTATCGTTTTGAATGATCCAGACGATCCCATTGTTTGTGCCATTGGACGAGACCGACGGCGTGGGTCCAGGAAAGTTGAAGAACTCCGGAGAGGCGGAGGTGGAACCGGTGGAAAGCTGCTGCGCATGAGGATCGAATGCGAAACCTTTCAGGTGATCGTAGGCGCCGCCAAAGTAAGCCGTGTTGTTCCAGAAGGCGGGAGCGCCAAAAATGCCGCCAATCGCGTAACGCAGGGTTTGCACGATCTGGCTGTCGCTCCCCGAATGGAAGTGTCCCATGTTGTCTCGATTCACCAGATCGATGGTGCCTTCTTTGCCGACCTGTATCAGCAGGTGGGGATAGGGCGTACCCGGCTGATCGGGAAGCAGCATGGCGCCGCCGGAGCCAAAGTCGGCGTCGTTCTGGTCCAAGGTCTGCTGGTTCCAGGGAGTGAAATAGTCGCGCAAAGAGATTGATCCGAAGGTGCTCGGCCAGGCCAGGCGGAGAACGCTGTCCCCGAAATCTGTGCCTCCGTCGTAGTGGCCGTTCCCAGTCGCAGCATAGATCGATCCGCCGGAATCAGCCGCCGGACCGGCGCCGCCGCCCCAGAAACCGCCTTCGTAACCATTCGGGGTGTCCACATAAAGGCCGCTGCGAGCCAGACTCAACTCGCTGAACGACATGATATAGCCATGATAAGTGCCAAGGTCGCAGTGCGAAGCCCAGGCAATGAATACCTGTCCCTTCAGCAGCAGCAACGCCGAACGCTGCCCTTCCACCAGCGGGTCAAAGGTGAGAATACCCCCGACCGAGCCGGTACCGTTGCCCGGTGACGTGGCGGTAATGGGAAGAGGCGCCACTTTGTCCCGGCCCGTCTTGATATCGAGTGCATGCAAGGTCTGATAGAACGAGGTGGTGTGAGTTACGGTGTCAAGCTGTTTCGTCTTGGCAACCAGGTACATGGTACCGGTGGTGGCATCGATCACCGGGGTCCCGGTGATACCAATCTCGGGGACCAGGTCGCCACAGCTCACGTCGCCGCTGGAGACAGGGCTGATCACGTAGCGAAATCCCGTGGCGGCAAGAAAATTGGTGTGCCAAAGCTGCTGTCCACTGTTCACGTCGAAGGCATAAACCTGATCGTGCTCGGTGGCGATGAACAACACGTTGTGCGATGTCCCCCCAATCGTGAGACCCGGCACGTAGAGCGGTTGAGCATAAACGTAGCCTTGCACGGCAAACGTAGCCCGCTTACCGAACGATTGCGTCCTTACATTCGACAGGGTGAGGACCGTTTCCTGCGGGTTAGCACCCGAGCGGTAACTGTCGTTGTGATACGTGGTGACAGCAACCTGCGCCAAGGCGACGGTAGAACTTAAGGACAACCACGCGGCGAAGCCGACCCAACGTAACACACCGGCACACATCTTCTTCATAGCAACCGAGGTCTCCTGTGCGAAAGTAGTCTGACGGAAGAGAGGCGATATTATCCTACAAAGCGAGTGGGCACAACGGATTTCTGTGGAATCGGTGGAACTGGGTCAGACGGCTGCGGACTCGAGGAGCCTGCCCCGAGCGCAGCCGAGGGGACCCCGGTTACCGCAGGATCACCTGTCGCCACCTGGCAACTGGCAACTGGCTACTGGCAACTGGCTACTGGCTACTGCTTTTTCAGCTTGTCCACTTCTTCCCTGGCCCGCTTGGCGTAGGGCCCATCGGGCAGGATCTTCAAGTAGGCCTGGTAATTTTCCGCGGCGCCGGCCTTGTCGCCGGTTTTATTCAACACCTCTGCCAGTTTGAACGTGGCCTCGGCATCGTGGGGCTTGAACTCCAGCGCCTCGCGATAGCGGCTGATGGCGGCAGGATAATTTTGCTTGACCTTGAAGTAGAAGTCACCGATCTCCACGTCTTTCATGGCCCGCATGGGACTGTAGGGCGTGAATTCATCGACATCGCTGCCGTTGTTTCCCAGCTCCGCTTCGGGATGCTTTTTGGCATCGTCGGCGGGAGGCGAGATGTCGATTCGCGTCTGCTTGCTGGAGCTTTCTCCGGCAGGGACGTTGTCCGAGCGCGGCGGAGATTTGCGGTTGTCTTTGGGTGGCGGCGCTGACTTATCGGTGGGGACCTGTTCGACCGGCTGCTGATCTTGCGCGCTGGCAACTCCGGTAAACCAGAGACAAAGTAGGGCGAGAATCAGATAACGAAAACGCACTCCCATATTCTATTTCAACCCGGCATTTCTGTTGAGGACTCGCGGATCGGATGGCCACTCATTTTCGCCGGATGTGCAGCACCTTCTGTATTTCGGCGACCACATCGCCGGCCTCATCTTTCACCTCCACGGTGAATGTCGGCTCGTACTTCTCCTGGAGCTTGAGCTGTTCGCGAATCTCGTCGAGTTGCGCGTCGCTCAAGCGAAATTCGGCCTTCACTCTTCCCTTCCCGGGCTTGCGAAAGCGGATGCTGGCGGCTTTGTCCCAGACAATGTAATCGCGGCCCAGGTTTTCCATCAGCATCAGCATGTAAAAGGGATCGGCCATGGAGTAGAGCGATCCCCCATAGTGAGTGCCGACGTAGTTGCGGTTCCAGAAGCGCAACTTCATTTCGACATCGACGGCCCGGTCGGAGCGCCAGCGCACGCGAATTCCGGCGCCGCAGAACGGCGGCCAGATGTTGATGGCGCGCAGCATGAATCGTTGCAGTTTCGTAGCCATGGATTAGAACGATGATAGACCGTCAAGGATCGAGTACGTCGTGGTGAGATTAGGCAGTACCGGAGAAAAATAAAAGGCCGTCCACCACGGACGGCCTTCCTCGGATGGGCGCCTTTGTCCACCGACTCCTCAAGAGAAGAACTTTCAGCGCGGTCGATCCCCCTCGACCGCGCCTCTCCCCCGGGTCATTACTGCTGTTGCGTTTACTGCGTCTGACCAGAGGAACTCGGCTGCGCGGATGAAGCCGACTCCGTCACGTTATTCGTCATGAGTGTTAGATCCACGCGACGGTTCTTGGCCCGGCCGCCGGAGCTGGCGTTCGTGGCTACGGGATTGTCCTTGCCCAGACCAATCAGGTAAATCTTGTGCGCCGGGACATTATGTTTCTGCGCCAGGTACTGGATGACGGCGTCGGCGCGGCGCTGGCTGAGCTGGTAGTTATAGTCGGCCGGCCCGGTCGAATCGGTGTAGCCTTCGACCTGAACGATGTAGTGCCTCTGATTGCCAAACTGCTCCGCGAACTCATCAAGCGCCTGCTTGTCCTTGCGCGTAAGATCTGCCTTGTTGAAGCCGAACAAGACCGTCGTGTCGTTGACCGGCTTGTAGTTGTCCAGATTCTCAACTGTGCCCGCCAGGCTGGTCACGCGATGCGAGGCCTGGGTCGCGTTCTGATTGGCTTGGTCGGCTGCCTGACCCGACGCCAAGGCTTTCTGATCGGCAGCGTCAGCCTGCGACTTCGCCTGCTGAATGCCCTGTTGGGCGCGCGCGTCGGTGTCCCGGATGTCGTGAGTATTTTTCGCGGTCAGATCATCTAATTCATTGACCTTGTTGATCGTCGGGGTCACTTCGTTGCGTACGTAGTTCTTGGTGGCGCAGCCGACGGTGAACGGCAGGCTGCCGGCCACCAGCGCTGCGATGAAGGTAAATCGATTCATAGGATAAGCTCCTTGCAAACCTGCGGCGGCGGCATTTCGAGTCTCCGCCCTCTGAGGAACAAATGAGCAACCGTGCTGCCATTGGGGGATCGCGGCGGCTGGGAGAAATGCGTATTCGTTTCAATGGTTTAGGAACGGGCGGGAGGCGTTCCTTTGGGCTCGGCCTAACGAACCGGATAATCCTGACGCGAGGAGTAGAATTTTTACCGGGTTGAGCCGCTTCGCAGGCGTGAGCGAGCGGTCTTTGCGAGCGGAGCTTGCAGGCGAGATCCCGAGCGTAGCGAGGGACCTTGTCGAGAGCCGGGGCGAAGACCAGGGCCCGCAGCCGAAGTCGCGAACCAATCCCGAGGGACTGAAATCGAAGCTTCCAGGCGAACCGTCTCGCTTGCGCCACTGATCTTTGCTGAATGGACCTGCACCAGAAAATTCGGACGCTTCCCACCTCGCCCGGCGTGTATCTCTACAAGAACGCCGCCGGCGAGATTATCTACGTGGGCAAGGCCAACAGCCTGCGCGCGCGGGTGCGTTCCTATTTTTTGGAGGGGGCGGCGGACAACGCCAAGACCGGATCGCTGCTGCGCGAAGCCGTCGATCTTGACTACATCGTCGTGGACAACGAGAAGGAAGCGCTAGCGCTTGAGAACAACCTCATCAAGCAGAAGAAGCCGCGCTACAACATCCTTCTGCGTGACGACAAGACCTATCCTTACATTAAACTGACCATCGGCGAACGCCATCCGCGCGTGTATCCGACGCGCCGCTTGCGCCGCGACGGATCGCTCTACTTCGGGCCGTATTTTCCCACCAGCCTGGCCTATCGCATCGTGGACCTCATCCACCGGCACTTTCTGATTCCTTCGTGCAAGCTCGATCTGAATCGCTACTATCCGCGGCCGTGCTTGCAGTACTACATCGGGCGCTGCCTGGGGCCATGCGTGGAAGGGCTGACCACGCCCGGGCGTTACGCTGAAGCCGTCCATGACGTGAGGATGTTCCTCGAAGGCCGGGGCGCCGACCTGTCGCGCTCGTTGCAGCAGCGCATGGCCGCCGCCGCCGAGCGCCAGCAGTATGAGCTGGCGGCCAAGTATCGCGACCTCATCTCCACCGTCGAGTTGCTGGACAAGAAGCAGCGCATCGCCTCGGTTGAGGGCGACGATGCCGATGTCTTCGGCTATCACTACGAAAACGAGATGCTGGCGGTGAACCTGTTCCACATGCGTGGCGGCAAGATCGTGGACAAACGCGAGTTCTTCTGGGAGGACCTCAGCAGTATGGTCGGCACTGCGGGCTTCCAGCCGGGCGAATTCTTTTCGGCGCTGCTGAAGCAGGTTTACCTGGACCAGCAGTATGTGCCGCACAGCATCTACGTTGCGGTGGACTTCGAAGATCGCGTCCCGCTGGAGGAAGTGCTCTCGGAAGGGCAGAAGCGGAGAGTGCAGATTCACGTGCCGCAGCGCGGCGACAAGCGCTCGCTGATCGATCTGGTGGGACAGAATGCCAAGCAGGCGTACGATCAGCGCTTCCGGGTGATGAAGCCGGCGGCCAAGGCCATTCAGGAAGCCTTGCAGGACGCGCTCATGCTGCCGGAGCTGCCCAAGCGCATTGAGTGCTTCGACATCTCGCATATCCAGGGCGCCGAAACCGTCGCGTCGATGGTGGTGTGGGAAGACGGCAAGATGAAGAAGTCGGACTATCGCAAGTTCATCATCAAGGGTGTCGAGGGCGTGGACGACTTTGCCTCGATGCGCGAGGTGGTCACCCGCCGCTACAAGCGCGTCCAGGAAGAAAAGCAGACGATGCCGAGCCTGGTGCTGATTGACGGCGGCATCGGACAATTGCACGCCGCCGCGCAGGCGCTGGAGGCACTTGGCATCATCAACCAGCCGCTGGCCTCCATCGCCAAGCGCGAGGAGATCATCTACGTCCTGGGTCAGGAAGACGAGCCGGTGGTGCTCGACCGCCATTCGCCGGTGCTGCACCTGGTGCAACTGGTACGCGATGAGGCCCACCGCTTTGCCGTGACCTTCCATCGCAAACGGCGGCAGATGCGCGACCGCAAGACCGAACTGCTGGACATTCCCGGCGTGGGTGAACGGACCACCAACCGCCTGTTGCAGCACTTCGGCAGCTTGCAGGCGGTGAAGGAAGCCGATGCCGCGGCGCTGGCCTCGGTGGTGAGCCATCCCCAAGCCGACGCGATTCTGCGGTATTTTGGAAAGTCAGATAGCATTTAGCACTTAGCAATTGGCAGTTCGCAGTTACCCTTGGGCCGGCAGGGACGCTGTAGCTTTGGCTAATTGCTAATTGCTAAGTGCTAAATGCTAATTGCTGACTGGAGGCCACATGAGCTCGGAAATGGAAGCGATCGACAAGGCGAAGGAAGCAGCCGAAGAAGGCAGAGAAAGGAAGCACCTGGCTCCGGTCAGCCTCACTATGGCGATCCTGGCCGTGATGGTGGCCACGGTTTCGCTGCTCGGCCATCGGGCGCATACGGAAGAAATTCTGCTGCAGACCCGGGCCACCGACCAGTGGGCCTATTACCAGGCAAAGAACATACGCCGCAACAATCTGGAGGCCCTCGACGACGTGCTCACCGCGCTGGAGAACACCAAGGCCGAACGCGCCGAGCAAGTGCAGAAACGCTTCCACGATGAGATTGACAAATATCGCGACCAGCAGAAAGACATCCAGAACGAGGCGCGCAGCCTGGAGGCGGAAGTCGGACTGGCCAGCCGCCGCGCCGATCGCTTCGACCTGGGCGAGGTATTTCTGGAGATCGCGCTGGTCGTCACTTCCATTACGTTGCTCACGGACAAGCGCGCCTACTGGTACTTCGGATGTGTGCTGGCGACGGTAGGCATTGTCGCCGCCGCCAGCGGACATATGGTGCACTGAGGCGGGAGGCTGATTTTATGAGTTGTCATTACGAGCGCCCGGTTTTTCGGGGTCCCCAACGAGCACCGGTTTTGTGCTCGTTGGGGTGATTGGGCGCGAGGAATCTGCTTTTTCCGCAATTGGACAAAAGCGGATCCCTCGCTGCGCTCGTGATAACAATTTGCAAATAGGCTACAGCATCAAGAGAATCTGGTGAGGGCTAATCGCTAATTGCTAGTTGTTAGTTGCTGCTCACGGCTCCCATCCTTCTTCCCCAACCAGCGGAACGAAACGGCAGAGATCGTGCAAACTCACGATCGTCTTCGCTCCCACTTTGCGCACAACCTGCACCTGCTGCTCAAAGCGGCCTCCCACCGGCACCACCAGCCTGCCGCCATCGGCAAGCTGCGCGACCAGGCTCTCGGGAATTTTCGGCGCCGCGGCCGCAACCAATATCTTGTCGAACGGAGCATGCTGTGGCAGACCAACGCTTCCATCACCCACCACAACGTGAACGTTGACGTGGCCAAGCCGCGCCAGGATCGCGCGCGCCTTCATCGCCAGCTCGGCGTGCCGTTCGATCGTCCATACCTCAGCCGCCAGCTCGCCCAGGATGGCGGCTTCGTATCCCGTGCCCGTGCCCACTTCCAGCACGCGGTCCGTTGGACGCAACTCCAGCGCCACGATCATGGCGGCCACGATGTAGGGCTGGGAAACGGTTTGGCCGGCACCGATGGGGAGCGGGTAATCGCCATAAGCGTTGCCCAGGTCTTCGTGGGCGACGAACTCCTCACGCGGGACTTTTCCCATCGCAGCCAGCAGGCGGGGATCGCGAATACCACGCGCGTGGAGTTGCTCCTCCACCATGCGGGCGCGCTGCTGCGGCGGGGTCTGGTGGCCGTTCATCGTTTCCGTTTACGAATAAGAACGTCGAAGCTGACCACCCCGTTCTCGTCGCGTATCGCTTCCACGGTATATTCGCTGTTGATGTTGTATTCGAACTGAATCACCTGCTGCGCCGACCTGGTCAGGTTGGTGATATAGGTGAGGGTCACATTGTTGGAGACCTGCTGCTCGAAGGTGACGCGGGCATTGGGATTGTTGTCGGGACCGCCCAGGGAAGGATTGATCCGGATGGAACTCACGCCGAATATCCTCGACACGCGGTTGGAGACCGCCTGATTGATCGCCTGTCCGAGTATGGCGCCCGAGGCGCTCTCGGCAAACCCTGACTGCGGCGCAGCGTTCATCGCGCTTTCCTGTTGTGTCCGCCCGAAGGCCAGCAGGGCTACGATGTCCTCGCTGGAGAGCGGCGGGTCCGAGCGATAGGTGGTGTTCAGCCGCTCGAAGGTGCCGTGCAAGCCAATGGTGATGTCGTAATCGCGGACCCGGGTGGAGGCCTCTATATCTAACACGGGGTCAATGCGCACCGGGTCGGTGAAGGTAATATCGCCGCGCTCCAGGTGATACTTGGCCCCCGCCAGCTTGATGTCGCCTTCGGCAATGTTGATGCGTCCCAGCAAGACCGGCCGAGCGGCCGTGCCCCGCAGCCGCAGGTCCACGTCGCCCGCCAGTTTCGCCAGCGCCGTCTGTACCGTCAACTCCGGCGTGGAGAGGATGCGCACATCCAGACGCAGATTATTCAGCGGTGAATTTGCCACGGCTATGGGCGCCGGACCTACCTGTGCCAGGGCGAAGGTCAGGTCGCTGGACGGAATCTGCGCGAACCGGGTAACCGTTACGTCTCCGCTCAGAATTGAACTTTGCAGCGTGCCCACCAGGCGAAGCGATTCATCCGCCGTAACGCTGATTCCGGCATAGCGAAAACGAATTTCAGCACCACTGGCGGTCAGGTTGACACCGCCGGTCCGGCCGAAGGTGATGAAGCCGCCAAAGGTCACCAGCCCGCCGCCGGTGCGGGCCGTCAGGCGCTCCACTTCCAGCCGGTCCTGGTTGAAGACGAGGCTTCCGTTGATATCGCCAAGTCCGGCGGGCAGATCAATCATCGAGAGACCGCCGTGCTGGATATCGATGCGCCCCGTGATCGCGGGCTGCGCCATCGGACCATTCACGGTGAGGTCCAGATTCGAAATGCCGTACGAACTCACCTCGGGATCAAGCGTGTGCACCAGATTCAGGTCGACATGGCCATTGGCGCGCAGGGCCAGCCGGCGATCGTCTTTCAGGCTGGCGCTGCCGGTCAAGGTGAAGCGCGAATCACCGCTGGCCAGGGTGCAGCGTTGCACCGTGATCACTTGGTTCGCCATCGCGAATTCCACAGGCCCGTCGCTGGTAATCGCAACCTTTTCCACTTCCACGGCGAACTGGTCAAGGTAGAACTTGCCGTTCAGTAGCCTGGGCTGCTTCAAGGGTCCGGACAGTTCCGCATGTCCAGCCAGCGACGCGTGGTGGGTGACCCTTTGGCGGACCTCCGCCGGCAGGAAAGGATTGATGTCCAGGCCGGAAAACTCCAGCTTCAGATCCGATGGCAGGTCGCCGCGCAGTTCAATCCCTCCATCCACCGCCAAGCTGGCCGCGGAAAAATTCGATCGCGCCGTGAGTTGCAGATGATAGCCATGGGTCACCGCGTCGGCCGTAACGCCGCCGAGACGGTCCCCGTTGAGCACCAGGCCACTTATTTGCACATGGGCATTGATGAGCGGTTGTTCAATGGTGCCCGACCCTTTTGCCGTGAACTTGCCGACGCCTCCTACTTGCACGCGCGGCATTTGCAGTTCGGGGACATTCGCCAGATCGATGTTCTCGCCGGCCAGGTCGAAGCGTACCTCCTTGTTGCCGAAGTTGTAGGCAGCCGAACCCGTAAGTTCGCCGCGCATGGCCTGCATCTGGATGTCATCGAGTTGCGCCTCGTGATTTGCAAACGCGAGGTTCGCCGTGAGCGACTTCACCGGACGGCCGTAGGCTTGCCCTGCCGTCAATGAGAAATGTCCCGCGCCGTGAGGATTGGCTTCCGTTCCGGCGGCCTGCACGGTGAAATTCAGAGTGCCCGTCACGGGATAATTCAGACCGGCGGCGCGCTGCAGGTCCGCGACGTCCGCATCGCGGATGGCAGCCTGCACCTGGAACGGCAGGTTTCCGGTGAAACTCCCTTTCTGCAGCGTTGCCGAACCATCCACATTCAAGTGCGCGCTGCCTTCTTGAACGACGCCGTGATGCACGGAAACGCCCGTGGACGAGTACTGCACGTCACCAGAAAACTGATCAATGTGAATGCGCCTGGGTTGTGCTATTGGTTGTGGCGGAGGCGGAGGCGGCGTTGAAGCGAAATGGAAGAACGATTTCTTTTTCGCAGGCGCCTGAGTTGGTGGCGCCGAACCATGCACTGTAGGCACATAGATGTAAGTGAAGTCAGAGGCTTGTACGTGGCCGGCAATCTGCGGATCATTCAGCCGGCCGCTGAGTGTGCCGTCGAAGCTTGCCCCGCCTGCGAGTTCTATCGGCGGTGGCGGGCTGCCCTTGGCCGTGAGCAGCGGCTGGAACTCGGTCAGGCTGGTGGTGTTCATCACTACGTGCAGAGCCGCCGAGGTCGAGCCCAATGTGCCCGTCGCATTCACATGGGAGTGAGGGGTCGTCATGGTCAGGACCGAAAAATCCATCACTTGCGCTCCGGGGTTGTAGCGGGCCCGCACTGTTGCGGTCACAGGCAACTGGTTGGCGGACGGCTGCGCCGGAGGAGTAACGTCGAGCGCCAGGTCGGCGCTGGCATCGGCCACGGAGAACGTCCACGCCAGATTCACCGTCCCGCCCACGCTGCCCACTGTGTTCAGCTTCTCGTACGGCACCTCCATGGTGGAGAACATGCGCGCCAGCTCCGTCAGAGATAGGCCGGTCACCCGTAAGTGGGCCGTCCCCTGCTGCACATCAGGGCCCGAGATTGGCGGAAAAATGGACTTACGCCCGTTGGGACGTTTCTTCGCGCCGGGCTTCGCGCGTCCAGTGGTCTGTTCCACGCTCGGTTTCATGCCACGGGTCGAGCCTGACAAAAGGTTTCTGACTTCGGCGTCGCCGGTCACTCCCCCACCCAACAAACGTCCGGCTATTCGAGTGAGCGCCAGATTATCCTGCGCGAGCGAAAAATCGGCGCTTACACCCGCGTCGCGCACCTCGACTCCGTTGTCCAGATAGGTGACGCCGCGCGCCGCAGCATATCCTCGCGTGGCGACGCCCGTGGTGGACGAATAGGTGCCCGACCCGTCGAGCGTTGCCCTGCCACCGCGAAGCTCATACAAGCGGACGACCGATCCCAACTGTGCAACGTTCAAAGCACTGCTGTACTTGAAATCTAGTTTGGGGTGGTCGAAGTTGGTGAGCTCTCCAGTCGCCTGCAAGGAAGAATTCTCCGATATCAAATTCAGCGACTTGATTTGCAGCCGGTTGGACCACAGGCTGAATGCCACCTCGCCCCGCGCCGCAACATCGCGGAAGTCCTGGTACTTTACGTCCATCTTGCCTGCTTGCACGGCAGCGTCGTAGCGGTGTTCGCCGTGATCGTAAGTCATGGCGGCGGTGACATCATCGGCGGCGAAATCAAGCGGCAACGCCCGGTCATTCACCAGCAACAAGCCGTTGTGCAGATCGAGGCGGGCGATCGCCAGATCGAACAATTGCTGCACCGGCGCCGCACGGCTGCGCAGCTTCGGTTCCGGAGCGTTGGTCGTCCCGTTGGGATTCACAATGAGGTGCACGACAGGACGGTGCAGGGTCAATTCCTTGAGGCTGATCCGCTTCTCCGCGAAGGAGATGATGTGCAGCCGAACGTGGATGCGGTCAGCGTGTGCGTACGGCTGCTGATCAGGAGCTTCCAGTCCGTGGATGGTCAGATCGTCGGCGTCGAACTCAAGCTTGGAGAGGTTCCAGCGAAAAGCATGCAACTCGACGCGGCCGCCGGTGGCCTCCTCCAAGGTGGCAATCGTTTTGCGCCGAACCAAATCCGCGAACCGCGGGCTTCGCACATACCACAGCAGGACAATAGCGGCCGCCAACACCACCACGCCGAGTGCGGCCTCAATCCACAAGCGCGTGTGCGAACGGCGAAGCTGGGTTTCTGCGGTCATTCTCAGTTAGTGCCGGAGGCCCGGTTCTGCTCGGCCACGGCAGCTTCGGCGGGAATCGGTACGGTGCTGTGTATCTCCGCCTGCTGACGCAAGTTATGCAACCACGCGTCCAGCATCTCATCCATGCGCTGCTGGACAAGCAGCTCGCGAATCCGGGGTGCCACTTCGTCCAGAGCAATTACCTTGCCGCCATCTTTTTTCAAATCGGGCAGCAACTGACTCTTGTAGTACGCCTCAATTTCCTCGGGCTGAACGTGCACGTTGGGGCGCAGACGGACCTCCACGAAGTTCATCACTCGCACTTCGGTCAACAGGTGTGCCTTTAATATGTCCGGAGTGAGTCCGTAGCTGGCGAGCAACTTCTGCCAACTGCCGTCGTCGTCGCCGTTCGGTACCTGCACGCGGAGTTTGGCGACATCCTTTTCTATGTCGTCTGGCGACGGCTGCAGGAAAGTTTTGTTGCCCATCTGCGCCTGCAACAACTGGCGGTCAATGAGGCGCTGCAAGGCTTTCACCCTATCTGCCTGGGTCACCTGGGCAATGGGCTTCTGCTGCATAAACGCCTCGAAACAGATCGCCTCCTCCCAGTCGCTCTGGAACAAAGGCTGGCGGTTCACCGTGGCAACGATTCCATCGATGACTTCGCCCGCCAGGGCGAAGGGCGCAACCCCGGGCAGCAAGAACAATAAGCCAATCGTTAAATGGAAAATTCGTTTCATCAAAATGTCTGTCCAATACTGAAATAGAAATTGATATGACGCAGCGTTTCCACCGTATCCTTTTTCTGGACTGGGTACCGCGTCGGATTAAGGTTATAGCCAATGTCGAAGCGCACCGGCCCGACCGGTGTCTTATAGCGTAAACCCATGCCGACAGCCTGGGGGTTGTAGTTGAAATTGCAGGTTGCCTTGCTGGTCGGCGCCGAGCAATTGGCGATCGAGGGCTGACGGATTTGCAGCATCCCACTGATGATATGGTTTGCGGTGTCGAACACGTTACCCATATCGTGGAAGAAAACAAATCCAAGGTTATCGCCTACGTAGGGCAAGGCCACTGGAGGAGTGCGAATCTCCAGGTTGTTGACGAACAGCCCCTGACCGCCAATGGGAAATCCGGTCACCAAGTCGCGAGGTCCAGCCTGGTTGATGGAGAAGCCGCGCAGCGAATTGCTGCCGCCCGCGAAGAACAACTCGGGCAAGGGGACGGAAGTGGCCTCCGTCGGCAGCTTCCCCGAGGGTGGCAAACTGAGGAAGTGGTTGACGCCATAGGCATGCAAGATCCCAATTTGCGTGTTCCGCGCGAACACCCAGCGCTTCTTAATCCTGTAGTAGGTGGAATTCTGCACCAGCACCTTGCCGAAGTTCGCCTGTGACCCCAGCGCGCTGGTCGCCAAACTTAAATCCGCAATGTTATAGCTTCCCTTGTGCGAATCGATGGGATTGTCGCGCGTGTCCCGCACATAGGTGAAACTCGGAATGGCCAGTCGCACCGGCTTCGAATACAACGGGATCAGAGTGGGATCGATGACCAGGCTATTGGGATCGATCGACACGCGCTGATAACTTAACCGGTAAAGCAGGGTCGTCGCCCGGCTATATTTCTCTTCGGCCTGGACGGTCCCATCGAGCCGCTGCGAGGTGAAGGTATTCACATCGGCCGTATTGTCGTAGAAGACGGTGGCGTTGAGGCGCCACTTCTCGCGGTGAAACAGGCGGGGCGCGTCATAGCCAATCAAGGCACGGCGGGTCAGCAAACCGGCCCGCACCCGCATGGTGAGCGTCTGGTCCCGTCCGAACATGTTGAGGCGAGTGACTTCCAGTACTCCGTTGGGACTGACGCCGGTCTTGCCTTGTGGGTTGTTGGTGGTAGGAATATTGCCGGTGGCAAACTCGATGCCGCCGCCGTAGCGGAAGGTCCAACGCTTGGCCTCCTGCAGGTTGAAAAGCACAGCCTTGGAAGGTACCTGGCCATCCGGATTTTGCACCGCCATGTCCACCTGGTTGAACAGGCCCAGGTCGTAGAGCCGCCGTTGCGAATCCACCATTCGCGCCTGGCTCAACGGATCGCCGGCGCCAATGCGCATCCGGCGGTCCACGATGTAAGGCCGGGTGTACTCTCGCCCGCTTACCAACACGCGATCGACGAAGACCTGTTCCCCCTCGGTGATCGTGTAGGTCACCTGCATGCGCTGTGGCTCGCCCGGCGCCGGCGACGCGGTCGCTTCAAACTGCACATTGGGAAACCCGTGGTTGAAATAAAAGTAGGTCACAGCGTCGCGATCGCTGGCGACGTTGACTTCACTATAGGGCTGGCCCTCTACTTCGCTCATTAACGGGGCCAAGCGCTCCTGCGGGAAGCTGTGATTGCCCGCCACCTGCAACGAATTCACCAGGGTCTGCCGGCCTTCCTCAATCTTGATCATTACCCCCATCTGGCCCTCCCGGCCCTGGTAGTCGTCCTGCAGGTCGGCAGTAACTTTGACATCGAGAAACCCATTTGCCAGGTAGAGGTTCTTGATGACGGTCAGGTCGTCGGCCAGGAGTCTCTGGCTGAAACGGCCATTGGGCAGAAGCACGCTTGACGGCTGTAACCCCATGCGCTCGCGGATGGTGTCGCCATCAAAATATTTGTTGCCTTCCACCCGCACCGCGGCCAGCTTGTGGCGCACGCCGGCATCGATCTTGTAAGTGATGTTGAGGTGGTCTTTCTCCGGCGACGACTGCCGTCGCACGTCCACCGTGGCATCGAAATAACCTTGCGTCTGCAGGTAGTCGCGCACGTTGCGGCGTCCTTCGTTCAGCAAATCGTCATCAACCGCGTTCTCCTGGTAAACCGGAACCAGTTTCCTTAATTGCCGTTTGCTGATCTTCGCGCCCTCGGCCGTAATCGCCACCGTCGGTCCTTCTTCGGCTTTGAAGACATAGTCGAGACGGTTGCTATCGGGATGGTAGCGATGGTCGATGAGCGAGACCTGGGCCTCCAGATGATCGTTCTTCTGATACTTCTCGCGCAGCCGCTCCAGGGCGCGGGTGACGTGCTCCTGCTTCACTTTGTCGCCCGGCTTCAGCTTGGTAAGGCTGCGGACCTTGTCGGGTGGAATGCCGGTGTCACCTTCGATCGTGACCTCTCCCACGCGCGCCAGCTCTCCCGGAACCACATGAAAATCAATGTCCATTTGCCGGGTGTCGTCGTGGGGAATGAAGTTATAGGTAATGGTGGCCTTGTAGTAGCCGTTGTCGGCCATCACCTTCAACATGCGTTCGACGGAGCGATCCACATTCTGCTGCGAGAACGTATCTCCCAGATCGAGCTTGCTGGATTCCACCAACTGATGCGGCTTGGGATTCGTCTTGGGCGGCGTTCCGTCCACGTTGACGTCGCCATTGAAGTAGTTCTCCGTGGCCACGAAGACCAGGGACAGCCCGTTCTGTTGGCGGGACTCGGCCTCAACCTGCAGCGTGGCGAAGCGTCCGGTGGCGTAGAGGACCCGCAGACTGGCGCGGATTTTGTCGCGATCCAGCGGCTCCCCGGTTTTCTGCGCCAGCAATTGCCGAAGCATTTCCGGGTTGGTGCCCTTGATACCGCGGAACTCGATGGCCTGAACGGTGACGCCCTGGTACTTACTCAGTTCGCCAAGCGCCGTGGGAAGATCGGCCTGGGAAGCCGTCGGCCCGAGATTTTGACCGCTGGTCAAGGGCCCGGTTTGCGGCCGCGCCTGGGAACCCGCCGAGTCAGGATTCTGGCCCGTGGTCAAGGGCGCGGTTTGCGGCCACGCCAAGGGCACGCTCAGCACCAGCCAGGCGCAGAACAACGCAATTTTATGGAATGATGGCGTGATCGGCTCCGTCAAACTCTGACCTTCAGCACTTCCGCCTGCCCGGAGGGCCTCGTCCCACAGGGACCAGTCCGGTGTGCCATGCCGGCGAAGATGGATCCGGTCCTCACGGCGAAGTTAATGTCGAATCCCTATAATAAACAAGGAAGCCTTCCCCGGAGCAGGTGCCGTCGTTGGAATTCGCTGAACGCTATTCCCGCCAGGTCCTCTTTCCACCCATTGGGCCCCAAGGACAGAAGAAGCTTGCGGCGGTGCGGATCGCCATTGTGGGATGTGGGGCTACCGGTTCTGCCATGGCTTCTCTGCTCTGCCGCGCCGGAGTGGGCAGCCTGCGCATCATCGATCGCGACTACGTCGAGCCCAGCAATCTGCAACGGCAGTTGCTGTTCGACGAGGCCGACGCCGCCGAGTCCCTGCCCAAGGCCATCGCTGCGGCCCGCAAAATCAAAGGTTTCAACTCGGAGATTGCAGTCGAGCCGCACGCCGCCGACCTCACACCCGCCAATGTGGAAGCCTTGCTCGGCGATGTTGATCTCATCCTCGACGGCACCGACAATTTCGAAACCCGCTACCTGATCAACGATTTTGCCATCTGGAAAAAATTGCCGTGGATCTACGCCGCCGCTGTGGCCAGCTACGCGGTCACCATGACCATCCTTCCCGCTGAGACGGCGTGCCTGGCCTGTGTCTTTCCTGATTCCCCCCGTGGCATGGTCGAGACTTGCGACACTGCCGGCATTCTGAATTCGGCGGTGAACTTTGTCGCCTCGATTGCCTCCACCGAAGCCATCAAGCTGCTGGTCGGCGCCCGCGACAAGGTCCGGCGCACACTTCTGTCTTACGACGTGTGGAGCAACGACTTCGCGGAGATCAAGACGGCCAAACCTCGGCAGGGTTGCCGGGCGTGCGACCGGCACGACTTTGTCCACCTCGCCGGCGAGGGACGCCCGCACATCACGCTCTGCGGGCGCAATTCCGTCCAGATCCATGAGCGGCAGCGGCCGGTTGATTTCGACGAACTCACCCGCCGTCTCACCCCTCACGGCACGGTGCGGCACAGCGAGTTCATTCTCAAATTCTGGCGCGATCCCTACGAGCTGACGCTCTTCCCCGACGGCCGGGCCATCATCAAGGGCACCACCGACACGGCCATCGCCCGCAGTTTGTACGCGCGTTATATCGGGTCGTGAGGCAGCGGCTGGAAACCAGGGGTCAGGGGCCAGGGGCTAGCGGTCAGGGGCTAGCGGTCAGGATTCAAAATCCAGCATTCAGCATTCAACATTGGGTTTCAGCCGGGTCGTATCAGGGCACGACTTTCAGTCGTGCCGAACTTAGCACAGAAAAGGCCGGGCTTTAGCTGTGGTGTGTCAAG
>PLXE01000018.1 GCA_003151335.1 Acidobacteriaceae bacterium | reverse complement strand
GAAGGTGTTCTGCGGGTTATTGGTATACGTGTTGCGTAAGCGGGTGTAGAGAACGTTTCCATTGAAGCTGAGCTGCGGCGAAGCCGTCCAGCTTAAGTTCAGGCGATCCGAAGAAGCCTGGCTCGGCGAGGGAATATCCAGGAAATAGTTCCCCGCGGCAACATCGAGTGGCGCCGGTCCCGACGGAGGGGGATTGATTATGGAAAAACCTTCATTTTCCGGGGTAAACGGCCCGGCGTACCTCCCCGTCGGGAATACGAGCCGGTCATTGAAACTGCTGAATTGGTGTTGGTAGGTGAGCCGTACCGGGCCCAGATCAATGTCAGCCCCTCCTCCAATGTTTCGCGTCGTGTAGTTCACCGATTGATATTGGGAGCTGTAATGGCACAATTGGCCGCAGGTTGTATTTACCCCACCGACATAAACGGCGGGGGTCGCATTCTCGTCCACGTATCCTAACTGGCTTACTCCTGATCTCGCCTGCCAGTCTCCGGTCGCGAACAGATGGACCGGTACCTTCGGCACCTTGGCTCGCGCGTATGCATTACCCAGCCTTCGAGTGACGGCAAAAGTAGCATGCGAAGGGATGAGATCGGTGCTGCCGTCGGGAGGAAGGAAGTCTGAGGAGAGAACTCCCGCCCAGAAAGGATAATGGTCTTGTTGCTGCACGAAGCTGCGCGTGTCAAAGCCGGCTTGCAGCCATTTGCTGATCGTGAGCTGGGAGGCAAAGCGATAATCGTCGCCCGTCAAGACATTGCTGCGGGTAACCAGAGTGGTGCGATTGGGAATAGAAACGTACGCCGTTTCCACATCGACGCCTGCCGACTGTTGCAGGCTGTTATACTCCCCGACCCGGCCGGCGAAGCCGCTCACGTCGAGAAACTGATAAGCGCCGGGAGTCACCGAGTAGGCCGAGTACGAATTCGCCAATTCTCCCCCACCGCTCGTCTGGGTTCCGCCCGAGACTTGGGAGAGAGTCCCTAGGGCCGCCAGCCCAGATGCTCCACCCATTGCTTCCCCCGATAGGCCGAAGGTTGCTGCATGCGAGGCCAGCGGCGCCGGCAACGAAGTCTGCATCGACGACTGCCGGGAAGCGCGCATCCCCAAATGCCCTTGCGCTGGAGCAGGGCTTGACG
Organism: Acidobacteriaceae bacterium; assembly: GCA_003151335.1. Lineage (GTDB taxonomy): Bacteria > Acidobacteriota > Terriglobia > Terriglobales > Acidobacteriaceae > Bog-257. Next base: position 1,928 of record PLXE01000018.1, on the reverse strand, counting down.
GTAGGCCGTAAGGCCCTTTGTCCACGAACCGGCTACCACCGCTCGGAGTGGCGACATCGGTGCCGTGGATCGAGCCGTGACAGTTGGTGCAACGATCAGGTATAGGCGTACCGTCCCCATTGTGGTGACCAGTATGGCATTGCAAGCACAAGGCCGGCATGCTCACACTCAGCAGATTGGTGTTCGGTGAACCGTGCACGGTGTGGCACAGCATGCAATTCTCGTTTACCGGGGGATGCTGGTACATGAAAGGGCCGCGGTATTGTGCGTGGCAGCTAAGACAGAGCTCTCTAATGTTCGCGGTCTTCAGATTTTTGCCCGCAGCTCCTCCGTGCGGGTCGTGGCAATCGACGCAGGTCATCTTCCCTTCGCGAATCGGGTGATGATAGGGCAGGTTGCTCTGTGCTCTCTGGGTCTGGTGGCACTTCAGGCAGGCTTCATTCGTCTCAGCGCGAGGCCGGAACGCTATGCTGCTTTCAGGAGTGAGCGACTCCACCATCGTGGAACGCCCACGAGTCGTGGTATCGAAGGCGTTGTTTCTTTCGGCTGTTGCCTGGAAACTCTTGCTGTGGACCTGGTGGCAATCCGTGCAGCGGATGTGGTTCATCGCATGGGAGCCGCCCGTCCAGTGCCGCACCTGGGCATCCTGGGCATGGCAACCGAGGCAGACGCCGTTCGCGTCCCGCGGCGATCGCTGGTGGAAGCTGACGATCTTGCTTTTGTCGCCGCCGCCTTCAACGTGCAGACTGCCGTTTCCGTGGCAGTCTTCGCATTCGACTCCCTGCTGGGCGTGAAAGCCGTGACGATAAGCCATGGAGTCCTCGGCGTGACAGGTGGCGCACACTTCGGCGCCCGCGCGGGTCGCGCCTGCGATTTCAACATACTTTCCATAGGATTTCAGCCAGTCGGTTGTGTACTTGCTGGGAGATGACTGGCCGTAAGAGCCCGTGGCGAACACTAGCAGAAGGGCTGAGAGCAAGCAGTGAAACCGCATTGGGGACCTCCAGTCGCTCCATAGCAACGGTTGCATGATCCCCATCCCAAAGGGCGCCTAGCCAATAATGTTCATCACTCTGCTACATCCCTGCTCAAAGCGAAGTGACTGGAGTCACCGAAAGCTGTGATTAGCCTTCCCCAGATAGATGTTGTAAACAGGCCATCTCGCACCCTATCCGTCTCGGACAAATTGATCAGCGAATCTCCCGCTTGTCTCATTGTTCAGAAACCGGCTTAGGGGAAGTCAGCCGGATTGGTACCGGTAATGACAGGTTTCCCCGAACGCAGAAAAACATGACCCGCACAGAGCCCGCCTAATTTACTTCTCGAGTACTTTTTCGATCTGCCCGACCTTTTTTTCAACTTTTCCGGCCCTGTGTTCGGCTTTGCCTTCAGCCTCCAAGTCGGGATTGTTCGTGACTTGGCCTGTCTTCTCTTTGACTTTGCCTTTCACTTCATGAAACTTGCCTTTAATCTCATCCTTCGTACCCGTGCTCATCGGTTTTCTCCTTATCGTTGAATCTTGCCTGGAACTTAGCCAGGGCGGCCTCTGTGCTACATAAATCATCCTCTAAGAAGAGGATTCCCAGCGACAATATTCCGCTATCCCTTAGGATGTCTGGTCAATTTTGCACAAACCGGATTTTAACCCACACGGAATTAGCCCGGACCCGCCCAATCGCGCGGCGTTGAGCAATATTGAACAGACTGAAAGAATCTCGGACACGTCTACTGCTTGTGCAGGGTGTGCTGCCATAGAAGGGTACCGCTTTGTTCTAAATCAATTTCGAAACAAGAGGTGAAATAATGCCAAAAGATAAGCACAACATGGCCGCTGAGCACCATGAAAAGGCGGCGAAATCCCACCGCACCGCTGCTGAGCATCATGGAAAGGGCGAGCACGAAGCTGGCCAGCGACATTCCAGTGAAGC
>PLXE01000046.1 GCA_003151335.1 Acidobacteriaceae bacterium | reverse complement strand
AAGACTTTAGCCAGAGGAACGATGGGGGTCAAGCTGTGCTTCGAGCGCGTCGATAACTTGGGAGCGTACAGCGGCCCGTCGGAGACCGGCCTTCTCATCCCATCTGTTTACGGAAGTTTCACCGGGAGACCCTTGGAATTGGCGTATCATTCGGGTCAGTGAGAGGTGGCAGCATGAAACGTCGAATTGCGATGTGGGCTGGCGTGGGTTTTCTCGTTGCGGCCTTTTGGGCAATTTACCTCTATCCAACTGCTCTGCCAATAATCTCAAATCAACCGATTCTGTGGATGCTTGCTCGCCTATCTCAACCCGTCGTATTTGCCAGCTTCTTTCTTCATCACGACCTACGTTTTTATTGGGTTATTGCTGCGAACGCTGCTACGTATGCGATGGTCGGTGTGCTAGTGGAGACCTTCCGGCAGATGACGCGCAATCGCGTTCAAGTAGCTCGTGAATTGTCCAACTGACGATAAATCGCCATATCACAAGTGATCCTACCCAATCTTCCCCCGTTCGCGCATAATCGTTGTATCGCCCGAACCGCGCCAACCCGCACCGACCTGCCGCCCGACGGTTCTACCGACGCGCGCCTGGGCCGCATTGTGCGCCTGCTCAGCGACAACGCGACGGTCGTCATCAGCGGCACGCGCATTGCCGAAGAGCTGGGCACTACCCGCTCCGAAGTGTGGCGCGCGGTGCAGCATCTGCGCGAGATGGGCCTCCAGATCACGGGTCATCCCGCTACCGGCTATCAACTGGAAACTGTGCCCGACCTTCTGCTCCCCGACATCCTGAGCCCAATGCTAAAGGGGACCATCTTCGCCTCGCGCATTCATCATTACTTCCGCATTGGCTCAACCAATGTGACGGCGATGCAAGCGGCGAGCGACGGTGAGCCGGAAGGCGCTGTCTTCCTGGCCGAGGAGCAGACCGCCGGACGTGGACGCGCCGGCCACAGCTGGGAGTCGGCGCAGTCAGTGGGCATCTACTGCTCGGTGGTGCTGCGGCCGGTCTTGTCACCGGCGGATGCCTTGATGCTCTCGCTGATCGCCGGCATCGCCGTGGCGGAAGCGGTGGAACAAGCCACCGGCTTGCATCCCGATCTGCGCTGGCCCAACGACGCCCTGCTGGGTGAGCGAAAGTTTTGCGGCATCCTGACCGAGATGAATTCCGAGCCGACACGGGTGCACTACGTGGTGGTCGGCATCGGGATCAACGTCAACCAGGCATCGTTCGCGGGCGAGCTGGAACCGATTGCGACATCGCTGCGTATGGAGAGCGGGCGCACCTGGTCGCGCGTCGAACTGGCCGCGGCTCTGCTAAAATCCCTCGACAGCGAGTACCGCAAGCTCACGCAAGGCGGCCAAACGGCACGCTCTTCCATCCTGCGCAGGTTCGAAGAGCGCTCCTCGTATGCCCGCTCGCGTCAGGTGCACGTTGAAGCGAGTGGCGGCGGTTATGTCGGGGTCACGGAAGGGCTTGACGATCGCGGCTTTCTGCTGGTGCGCACCGAGTCGGGTCTGCGCACCGTGCTTTCGGGAGACGTTCGCGCGCTCAGCGGGAAATAAGCCATGCTGCTTGTCATCGACGTAGGCAATACCAACACGGTGCTGGGCGTTTTCGAGGCCAAGTCCGCCAAACCGGGCGCTGGCCGCCTGCTCGCGCACTGGCGGGTCTCCACCATCAAGACGCAGATGGTGGACGAGTACGGCGTCCTCTTCCGCAACTTGTTTGCCATGCACGGGCTCGAGGTCAACTCGGTGCAGGGTATCGTGATTTCGTCGGTGGTGCCTCCGCTGGACTCCACCTTGCGCGAGGTGTGCGAGCGCTACTTCCACTCGCGCCCGCTGTTTGTCGAACCCGGCGTGAAGACCGGCATGCCGGTGCATTACGACAATCCTGCGGAGGTGGGCGCCGACCGCATCGTCAATAGTGTGGCCGCATTCGAAAAGTACGGGGGCCCGTGCATCGTGGTGGATTTCGGGACCGCGACGACGTTTGATGTGGTCTCGCGCAAGGGTGAGTACATGGGCGGTGTTATCACGCCGGGAATCGGGATCTCAGCCGAGGCGCTTTTTGAGCACACCGCGCGCTTGCCTCGCGTGGACGTCCGAAAGCCGCCCCGGGTGCTGGGGACCAATACCGTCAACAGTCTTCAGTCAGGTCTTTACTACGGCTACCTCGGGCTGATCGACGGAATTCTGGAGCGGCTCATTGCCGAGTTGGACGAGAACGTCGCCATCGTTGCCACTGGCGGCCTTGCGCCTCTGATGGGCGGAGGGTCCAGATACATTCGCGAGATCGACGACCTGCTCACGCTGGAGGGACTACGCATTATTTATGAGCGCAACCAGGCACATGTGCGCCGCCGTAATGAGCACGCCGCGGGAAACGAAACCCCGGAAGGCGGCAGCGCGCGCGAGACGATAGGTACTGTGCCCAAGCCCGATTGAGGCGTTTCGTTCCTTTGCAACGACTTTTCAGCCGTCTGTTCAGCTCCGCTGGGCCTCTCGATGGAAACCTACTTCAACTACTTTACCGAGATCGAGGAGCACTTCCAGCGCCGCCGGGGCACGTTGCTGCTGCTGTCGCCGCTCGACTGGGCGCTGATGGAGACCTGGAAGGATGCAGGCGTTCCGCTGGAAGCCGTGCTGCGTGGCATTGATGTCACCTTCGAAAAGTGGGAGCGGCGCCCGAAGCGATTTCAAAAGGTGAATGGCCTTGCCTACTGCTCGCAGGAAGTGCTGACTTCGACGGATGAGATGAAGGAAGCCGCCGTAGGTGCGGCCCCAAGCGAAAGGAAGAACACGGGACTGGACCACGCGGCCGTGGTGGAGTACCTGAATCGCAACGCCGAGCAGCTCGATCGCCTACAATTACCAGCGACGGCGCAAACGCTGGCACAAGAGACTGCCTCGACCTTGCGCACTCTGGCGGGTTCGTTGTCGCAGGACCGCCTGTTGTCCATGGAGGACCTGGAGCGGCGGTTGACCGTGGCGGAAGAAAAAATTTTGGCCGCGCTGCTGGCGGCAACGCCGGATGACGTATTGCTCGCGGTACGCACCGAAGCTGACCGTGACTTGGCGCCCTATCGCCGCAAGATGAGCGCGCCGCAAATCGAGCAGCTTCACAAACAATATGTCCACAAGCGGGTATTGGAGCAGTACCACGTCCCCCGATTAAGCTTGTTCTATATGTAGGAGTCGAAGGTATGCTGTAAAGGGGCACGTCTTCAGACGTGCCGTCTGGTATGGTCCGCCTTTGCACATAGAGATCGAAAAACTGATATACGGTGGCGATGGCTTGGCACGCATGCCCGCCGACGACCAAGGCCGCGGCAAAACGGTCTTCGTGCCGTTTGTGCTGCCGGGCGAGCAGGTCGAAATCTCGGTCATCGAGAGCCGCTCCGGCTTCGCTCGCGCCAAACTGGAAAAGGTGGTGACGCCTTCCCCCGATCGGATCGAGCCGGATTGTCCGTACTTCGGCGGCTGCGGCGGCTGCCACTACCAGCACATGAGCTACGAAGTGCAGTTGCGGCAGAAGGCCGGAATTCTGCGCGAGACGCTGCGCCGCACCGCCAAGCTTGAACTACAGCAGGAAATTCAGCTCCATCCTTCGCCGCCGTGGAACTATCGCAACCGCACCCGAATGCACGTGCGGCACACGCCTGAATTTGCGCTGGGCTACTACCGTTACAACTCCCACGATGTGCTTCCGGTGGAGGCATGTCCCATCAGCTCGCCCCTGATCAACCAGGCGATCGCTACAGTGTGGACCCTCGGTCGCGAAGGCGCCGTTCCGGAGATCCTGCACGGCCTGCAGTTCTTTGCCAACCACGATGACACGCGGCTTCTGGTGGACGCTTTTATCTGGCCCGGCGACGATCCCGCAGGATTGCAGCCGCTGGCCGCAGCCTTGCGCACCGCGTTGCCAGGGGTGGTGGGAGTCGTAATGTTCCCGGCCTCTTCCATCGAAGACGAGGGCCGGGAGCGTGCCCTGCGCACCGCCAATCATCCCGAAATTGCGCCGGCCGTAGGCCATAATTGCTTGATGTACCACGCTGTAGGACAGCAGTACCGGGTCAGTGGCGGATCGTTCTTTCAGACCAATCGCCATCTGGTGGACACGCTGGCGCAGGTGGCAACGCCCAACGGAGGGGGGCGCGCTGCACTCGATCTCTATGCCGGTGTCGGCCTGTTTACGCTGCCGCTGGCTGGTAAGTTCGACCAGGTGCTGGCGGTGGAATCGTCCCAGGACGCCTTAGCCGATCTGCGCCTCAACGTTCCAGGCAATGTGAAATGCATTCATGCGACCGCCGAACGCTTTCTGCTCGAGCGCGGTCCCAAGCTGGCGCCCGACCTGATCGTGGTCGATCCACCGCGGGCCGGGCTGAGCGAAAAAACGGCAGCCGCCCTGGGCCGTATGTCCGTCTCCCATGTGACCTACGTCTCATGTGATCCGGCAACCCTGTCGCGCGACCTCCGTCTGCTGTTAGAATCAGGTTTTCGGGTCGAGCAGGCGCACCTTGTGGATATGTTCCCGCAGACCTTTCACCTGGAAACCGTTCTGCATCTGGTGCGCTGACCCTCGACGACTCGCCCGGAGGACCAATGTACGCGCTCGCCATCCTTCGCTATCGCAAGCCGCTGGAAGAAGTTTTGCAGCACGTGGACGCTCACCGCGCCTATTGCCAGGGCCTGAAGCAGGAGAAACTGTTGATTGCTTCGGGGCCGCTGGTGCCGCGCTCCGGGGGCGCCATGCTGCTGCGGGTCCCCGATAACGAAGCGCAGGCAACGCTGGACAGTATCCGCGACAACGATCCGTTCACCCGCTTCGGGGTCGCGCAATACGAACTATGGCCCTGGGCCCCTGCCTTTGGCGCGGAGGACCTGGACCGGCTGTAACCACCCAGGTAGCTGAGGTAGCGCGACTGGACGTTCAGTGGCGACAACCTCCTCTTCGACGATCACCGTACCGGCACCCGCACCTGCGGCACCGTTGCTCTACTGCGGCGGCAAAGAGCCGGTCTTCCTTGCAGCCCTCGCTTTTTCCCTAGGAATCATCGCCGCCAACTACCTCTGGCGCTCGCCCCAATCCTGGTTGATCGCGTGTCTGGTGGCGCTTGCAGGCGTGGCATTCTTCTACCGCCGCTCGCCGCAGACGGCTTTCGGGTTGGCGCTTGTGGCGTTGATTCCGCTCGGCGGATTTTATCTTCAAGCGCGCGATGCTGCGGCTCCGACGATCGCCGAAAACCTGCAGCCCTTTGCCAATGGAGACGACCAGGTTGATGTGACTGCCAATGTCATCCGCGAGGGATTGGTGCGCGACAGCTCCTATGGCGGTAAGCAGGAGTCGGTGGATGTCACCGCCGAGCGACTTCAGCTCGGCGACCACGTGCTCAACGCGGCCGTCGGCATTCGGCTTACGATCTACAGCAAACAGACGGAGGAGGACGAAGCTCGCGAGGAAGGGGCCGGCTCGCCGCTTCGCGTGTACACCTACGGTCAGCGTCTGCACTTCATCGCGAAGCTACGGCTGCCGCGCAACTATCGCAATCCCGGCGCCATGGACATGGGCGGCTATCTGGCCTCGCAAGACATTCGCCTGACCGGCTCCTCCCGCGCCAGCAGCGTGGAGGTACTGCCTGGTTTCGTGGGCAGCCGCATCGGGTTGTGGAGGAGTGCTGCCCGGCGCAGCGTGCTGGCCCACATCATGCAACTCTGGCCCGGCGAACGCGGCGCGCTGATGCAGGCCATGCTCATCGGCGGACGCGCATTCTTCGGGCGCGACATCAAGACGGAATTTCAGCGCACTGGCACGTATCACATCCTGGTTGTGTCGGGCATCAACGTCGGCATTCTCGCCTTCGCGGTTTTCTGGGCATTGCGCAAGCTGCCCTTGGGCGAGACCTGGGCCACTATCCTTACCGTCCTGCTCTCGTGGGGATACGCCTTCCTAGCCGATCTGGGCTCACCTATCGTGCGCGCCACCATCACGCTGGGGATTTACATGGTCACGCGTCTGCTGTTTCGCGAACGGGCCGCGCTCAACGGACTCGGCGTTGCCGCCCTGGGCATCTTGCTGGTGAATCCGCGGACCCTGTTCGAAGCCAGCTTCCAGCTCACCTTTCTTTCCGTGATCGCGGTTGCCGGCATTGCAGTGCCGGTATTGCGGCGCACGGTGTACCCATTTCGCAGGGCGCTTAGCAACCTCGACTCGCCTGCCTTTGATTTCGCGCTTCCGACTCGAGCGGCGCAATTTCGGTTCGACGCGCGGCTGGCTCGCGACTTCGTCGAGAGCATCTCCAACCGGCGTGTCGCGAACTTGGTAGTAGTCGGCGTCAGTCGATTCGTCATCGGCGCGGTCGAGCTGCTTTTCACCTCTACCGTTATCCAGGTCGCGCTGGCGCTGCCGATGGCGTGGTACTTCCACCGCGCCACCACCATGGCGTTGCCTGCCAATGCGCTGGTGATCCCAATCGCCGGGATTCTGTTGCCCGCCGCCGTAGTCGCAGTCGCGGCTTCCTATGTCACTCAGTGGCTGGCGTGGTTGCCGGCGCTTATCACTCGCTACGCCCTCGACGCCTTGACGGGCACGATTCATACGATCGGCCATCTGCGCGTCTCCGAGGTCCGCGTGCCCACGCCGGCGCTGTTGGTCTGCTGTGCGGCTGCGGGCGCGTTCGGGCTGGCGCTGCTGCTGGCGCGGCGGCGGGCGGTCCTGGCCAGCGTTGGGCTTGCTGGCCTGCTGGTCGCTGCGGTTTGGATTGTGCTGTTTCCTCCCAAGCCGCGATGGCAGCCCGGAGTGCTGGAGGTCACGGCCATTGATGTGGGTCAGGGCGATTCGCTGCTGCTCATTACTCCGGAGGGCAAAACCCTGCTCATGGATGCCGGCGGCATGCCCGGCAACGCACGCTCCGATTTCGATGTTGGCGAGGAGGTGGTGTCGCCATATCTGTGGTCACGCGGTATTCGCCGGCTGGATGCGGTGGCGATCTCGCACGCCCACGCCGACCACATGGGCGGCATGCGCAGCGTGATTGCGAACTTTCAGCCGCGTGAACTCTGGTATGGGGTGGAATCTCCGAGCCGCGGCTTCCAGGACGTCGAACAGGCGGCGCGCTCCAATCATATGCATTTGAAGGGGCATGTCGCCGGTGAATCGTTTGCGTTCGGAAGCCTTCACGTGCGGGTGCTGAATCCTCAGCCGGGATGGCAGCCCCGCGATCCGCCGCAAGATGACGAGTCGTTGGTCCTGCGCCTGCAGTATGGAGGGAATTCCGTGTTACTGGTGGGAGACTCGCATAAGCGGACGGAGAAGTTCCTGGTGGACGAAGCTCCGCAATCCGATTTGCTCAAGGTGGGACATCACGGCAGCGCGACCTCCAGCTCGCCCGAATTCCTCGCCGCGGTGAAGCCGCGCTATGCCGTGGTTTCGGTAGGCTTCTACAACTCGTTCAAACTACCCCGGGCCGACGTAATGGAGCGTTACGCCGACGCGCACATCCCAACCTACCGCACCGACCTGTCCGGCGCCGTCTCCTTCTACCTCGACGGCGCCAATATCACCGCTCGGCCGGTTCCTCACTGATGGCCTCATCTGCGTCGGTGGTGGGATTCCTTCTGTACTCGTCGATGGTCTGCAGAGCTTCGACAGCTTGATCGGGCCGTACCATCACCCAAACGCCACCTACGCCAGGCAGGATGTCCTGCGGAGCTTCCCGGTTTTGGATCATAGCGTCAATACCTGCCGACTCCAGCAAACCACGCACTACCATCCCCTCGGACTCTTCGTCGGTATCGAAAACCTTTACCAGCTCTTCGTGCTCGTTGGCTGCCTCTGCCATACTGCCTCCCATGGATTCGATGTAAATGGTAGCCGTTCGTAATGGCCCTGTTTTCCGGCTAAAATCCTGACGTTTCGGTGTATGATGCCGCCCACCACGTTCAAGCGCAACAGTGGGGTCAGGTCTGACATCCAAATTGTAGCGGAAATTAAGCAAGCACGATTTCAGGCGGCCGCGGGTGGCGGCTGTTTTTCGAGGAGTCTATGGGGCTATCGGAACGCCGGGAAGAGGTTGGACGGCAAATCAGCAGGGAGCAGCAGGAACAGGCAGAAGAACGCCGCAAGCTGCGCCGCTTGCAGGTGATGATGAACATGGTGATGTCGGTCATCAGCCAGGACCAGGAGCTTACCGTGGAGGAGGCCGCCGAACTGGTGGCCAACACCAAACGCGCCGCGCTGGCCATGTTCCCGGACAAGGAATTCGCCTACGACATCCTCTACAAGCCGCGCCTGCAGCGGCTGATGGCGGAACGCTTCCGCATGCAGTGAGGAAGCTACTTGCCGATGCTGGTCAGGTAAATGGTCAGCATTCCCCAGAATAGTTTGGCGCGCATCTGCACGGGCAGGCGGCGAGCGTCGTCGGTGTACCAAATCCAGATTCGCCCGCTGAGAATTCCCGAGTCGCCTTCCGGCCCCACACGAATGGTTTGAAACGTCCCGGCCGGGGTCTTTATCTGCTCCTTACCTTCGACGTGCGCCTGCACGGTTACGGTCTTACCTCCGTTGTTGAGCGGGAAGCGATAGTTGGCCCCTGGCTGCAGCGGCAGGCTTCCGACATAAAAAATTCCCGACAGCACATCGGTCACGCAGCTCGGTATATCGTTCTCGGTCTTCTTCTGCTGATTGTCTTTCAGGTTGCGTTCTTCCAGGATGGCCTTGCCGCGCGCGTAGTCGTACGAGATTGCGGTGTCGCGCCGGTGCAAGCCCTCTTCCGTATGCTTCAACAGCTTGTACGAGCACAGGCTCTTGGCGTCAAAGTAGGAGTTGAATTGGTCCTGCACGCGATAGAGGAGCGCCACCACGCCGATGGAGTCGGCGGTTGCGGTTACATGCTCCTGCGGCCCTGCACGCTCAATGCGTAGGGTCGCTACGCCCGCCGGTAAGAAGCGCCATTCGCCTTCGTAATGCAGCGTCTGTCCATGCGCAAACTCATAGCCGGGACGCAAGGGCTCGATGTGCGCTGAGGCGCCAATTTTTGTTTCTGGCGGCGCTTGCGCACCGGCATGCGGCACTTGCGCACCGGGAACGGCCGGCGCGCTGAGTCCCAGCGACGCTGCAACTGCCAACAGGATTGTGAGTGCGGCACTGCTACGCTTAGTCAGATTCACCTTCACCCGTGCCACCACAGGATCTTTGCTGCCAGTGCCGCCGACATGGCCGCGGCGCCCAGCAAGGCATTGTACTCGCGATGCTGCCAATATAGCTCGCGCGAAAAGCCGTCCCTGATTTGACGCAACAGCAAGGTGCGGGGAAGCAGGCTGGGCACGCGGCGCGCGTAGTCGTCATACGCCGGAAATTGATTTCGCAAAAATGTTTCCTCGCCACGAATGACCGGCACGTAAATGAGCGCGAACATCGCCAGGACCGCGATCGCCACCCAGAGGTCAAGAGCGGCGACGGCGAATCCAATCGCCATGATGATCGAGCCCAGGTAAAGAGGATTGCGCACATAGGCGTAGGGCCCGGTCATGGTCAGCTCCTGGTTCTTCTTGACCTGTCCCGAGGCGAGGGTGCGAAGGACAATACCGATCGCCGCGATGAGAGCGCCAAGGACGAGAACCCTCCAGGTTGGTTTTGCGCGCCAGAGGTAAAAAATCGCAAACACAAACCCCAGCGGCACCCGACTGCGGCGGGCCACGCGACCCCACGCGACAGGCGGCTTGGCGACAGGCGGCTTGGCGACGTGCGGCTCAGCCATGCTGTTCCCCAAGCAACCGCTCAGCCGCTTGTATCACCGCTTGCGGCCCGATCGAAACCAGGCCCTTATCGCGACGGTCGGTATGCGTCGTGTTATACACGCTCTGAGGACTGCGCAGCACCACGCTGGGCGTGCCGAAGGGGCCATTACGCTCCGGTCGCGTGGGCCCGAACAACGCGACCACGGGGACCCGTAACGCCGCCGCCAGTTGCATGGGGCCCGTGTCTCCGCCGATGAAGAGGCGGGCGCGCCGCGTCAGCGCAATCAATTCACCGACCGAGCATTTCAACGGCACGGCCACTCCGCCGCTGGAGTTACCGACCGCTTCGGCCAGCGCTTCTTCTCCGGGACCATGGTTGATCAGCACCGCCATGCCCCGGTCCGCCAGCGCGCGTGCCACCGCGCCGAAGGAGTCCGGCGGCCAGCACTTTGCTCCCCAACCCGCACCGGGGTTGAGAATTCCCAGCGGCTTGCCGCCAAACATTTCAGATTGACGATCGGCCCACCCCTCGCTGGTGGGATCAACAGGAAATGGGGGCTGAACAAATTCCAGCGTCTGGCCTGCAATCTCCGAAGCCAGAGACAGCGCATGCTCGATCACGTGGGCCCCTTGCACGTCGATGGCGTGAGTGTAGAACATGCGCGCCGGCGCCTCGCGCGGCTGCGACGCCCCGATTCGAATCGCGGCGCCTGTAGAATACGCTGCCAATGCCGAGCGTATCGCACCCTGGAGGTCGAGCGCGACCTGGTATTTTCTTGCGCGCACTTCACGCCGGCACGACTGGATCTCACGCCATGTCTCATGGGACAGCAGCGCCCTGCGCCAACCGGAGAACCTGGCCACATGCACCCAGTCGGCGAGCGGCTTGCGCTCCGAGGGCGCAGCCAATCGTTCCGCATTACGCGCGCACAGCAATTCCGCCCAGCGCTCTTCCACCAGCCATCCAATTTGCAGATCGGGTTTGGCGAGGCGCAAGGCGGCAATCGCCGGCATCGCGTGAACGATGTCGCCCATGGCGCTGAGTCGCACCACCACGAGCCGGTCGGTCGAGACGATGGCCGAACGGTGTTCGGTAAGCATGGGAGTCTGCTCCTCCGGTGATACAGGAGTGCTCACCGTTGGCCACGTCCTCCGCTCCAGGATTGCAGTCGCGCAAGGAAGTCCGTCGTGGAATGATCTTTGGGGTCGCCCACAATTTCAACTCGTCCGCCATAAGCCAGGACCTCGTCGCGCTCAGGGACATTCTCCCGCGTGTAGTCAGTGCCCTTGGCCTGCACGTCGGGGCGAATCTCGCGAATCAGGGCGCGCACATCAGGTTCGTCAAACAGAACTACGGCATCCACGGCAGTCAGTGCGGCGACGATCTCCGCGCGCTCCGCGGCCGGCATCAGCGGGCGGCCCGCTCCCTTGATCCGGGAAACGCTCTCGTCCGAATTCATGGCCACCACCAGCTTTCCGCCCAGCGCCTTCGCGCCCCGCAGATAGCGGATGTGCCCAACATGCAACAGGTCGAAGCAGCCATTGGCCAGCACAATCGGCTGGCCGCTACGGCGCCACTCGGCCACGCGGTCACGCAAGGCGTCGCGCGAAAGGATTTTTTGTGTGTCGTCGTTCACGAAGATGTAGTTGCCGAATATTGGTCGATGGCGGCCAGCAATTCCTGGTTCGATACCGTGGCCGTGCCGCGCTTCATCACCACGATGCCGCCGGCAAAGTTGGCCAGCCGCGTTGCCGAAGCCGTATCGGCCCCGGCGGCGAGCGCCGCGGTGAAGGTGGCGATCACGGTGTCTCCGGCTCCGGTCACATCCACCACCTGGTCGGAGCCATGGATGGGCAGGACCAGCGGCGGCGCATCTTTCTCGAAGGCAACCACGCCATGGCGGCCGCGCGTGATCACCAGCGATTCCAGCGCCATCTCCTGCATCAGCCGCTCGCCGGCGCAGAACAGCTTCTGGTTGTCATGGCCAATCTTGATGCCCAACGCCTCTTCCACCTCCGGCTCATTGGGCGTGGCCGCGGTAACACCCTCGTAGTCGAGCATGCGATAGCGCGAATCGAGAGTGACCGGCTTGTCCGCCAGGCAGCGGTTCGACTTGATGAAGTTGAGCAGCCGGGGTGTGGCCGCACCGTATCCGTAGTCGGAAATCAGAAAGGCGTCCGACGCGCTCGCGTATTCGCGCGCCGCATTCACCAGGTTCAAAAGCACGGGATGCAGTTCGTCCAGCGGTTCTGGTTCGCGATCCAGGCGGACCACCTGCTGCCGGCTGGTGTGCGACATGCCCGCGAGGATGCGACTCTTGGTGGTGGTGGTATGGTGCTTCACCCGCTCGATGCCGCTGGTGGGAATCTTCTTCTCGTGCAATCGTTCCAGCAGCAGGCTGCCGACCTCGTCATCGCCCACCACTCCGACGGGCAGAACATTGACGCCCAGGGAAGCCAGGTTCATGACCGCATTGCCGCCGCCGCCGGGCACCACGGTGCGCTCGCGATGCTTCAGGATCAACACGGGCGCTTCGCGTGACACCCGCGCGATCTCGCCAAAGATGAACTCGTCGGCCACCAAATCGGCCAGCACGGTGACCGAAACGTCACCGAACAACTGGACGATCTTCTTCCATCGCTCCGTATCTTTTAGGTGCCTGGTCATGAATTCAGATGAACGCCCGGCGCTTAATTCGAGCCACCGGGCGCGGGGCAACCGATGATTGTCTCACGCGGGCCGCCGCTTTCGCTCGCTAACCGTGGCCAGTATGAACTCCAGGACGGCGGCCGCATTGTGCAACCGCATTCTCACCGGAACGACATGAATCGGTTGCAGTGCTTCCAGATACCCCTCAAGGTTGATCGCGTCTTTCTCGGTGGTGACGAATGCCCTGGCGCCGAGCTGCTTGCGCAGTTGCAACAGGTGGCGGATGTCGTCAGCCGAATAGCGATGATGATCGCGATAGCTGCAGGTGCCGGCCAGCATAACTCCCGCCGCCTGCAATTGGGCCACAAAGTTCTGCGGACGGGCGATGCCGCAGAACGCCAGGCAGGGTTCCTCGGTTTGGGGAGCGACGATGTCACGGGTCACTCGCCACACCTGCTGGCGCCCCAGCCGCAGGCCGTCTCCCCCCGTGTCATTAGTCAGCACGATCGCATCGGCGCGGGTCAGCGAGGAGAGCGGCTCGCGCAGCCGGCCGGTGGGCAGCAACGAATCCCGGGCGTCGCTGGGAGAGGCCAGCACGATGTCGAATTCGCGCGCCAGCCGGCGATGCTGGAAGCCATCGTCCAGCAAGTGCAACCGGGGACCAAACTTCTCCTCGGCCAATCGCCCGGCGGCGTAGCGGTACTCGCCGACGATGACGGGCACGCCCAACTTGCGCGCGATCAGCAAAGGCTCGTCGCCATATTGGTGCGGGGATCCCAGGGGATTGACGGGCAGTGTCCCCCTGGTCAGGCGCCGGTAGCCACGCGAGAGGACATCGCAAGGAATGCCGTACTGCTTCAGCAGCTCGCCCAGCAAGATAAGGAACGGCGTCTTGCCCGAACCGCCGACTGTGATGTTGCCGATACTCACCACCGGTCCCTGCAGGTGGCTGAGGCTCAGCGTGCCGCGGTCGTAGAGTTCGTTGCGCGCGCGCACGGCCGCGCCGTAGAGTGCGGTGAGCGGATTCACACCCGCCGCTCCGAAATCATTTCTGCCCGTCCCAGAGCGCCCTGCTCCGCCAGCAACTCCAGCAGCGCGCTCACGGTCCGCTCGGTTGCCCCGCGCTGCGAGCGCAGAACTTCAAAAGCCCGGCGCCCGAGAGCAGCGCGTTCGTCGGGGTCCTCCAGCAATTGCAGCACGGTCGCGGTCAACGACTGTGGAGTGACCACGCGCAAAGCATCGGCATCGCGGAAGACATCGACGATGTCGCGGAAATTTTCCGTGTAGGGTCCAACCAGAATCGGCGTTCCGAACTGGGCCGCTTCCAGCACATTGTGTCCGCCCCGCGGCACCAGGCTGCCGCCAACAAACGCCACCTCGGCAAACTCATACAGGCTGGCCAACTCGCCAATGCTGTCGAGCAGGAAGACGTCTCCCGCGGTTGGCCTCCCTGCCTTCCATTGCGAGCGCCTCTGGTAACGCAGGCCGGATAATTCCAGCAGCGCTGCCACCACATCGAACCGCTCTGGATGCCGCGGCGCCAGCACCATCACCGCCTTGGGATAGCGCGGCAACACCTGCCGGAACATCTCGACCAGCATGGCCTCTTCGCCATCGAGGGTGCTGCCCGCCACCAGCAACGGACCGTTCTCTTCGCGCTTGATGGCGGAAAATACCGCTGCAATCGGCGGCCGGAGCGGCGGCTTCACTTCGAACTTCAAATTTCCGCTGGCCTGTACCCGCTCGGCGGGAGCGCCCATTTGGACCAGCCGGCGTGCGTCTTCCTCGCTTTGTGCCAGGAAGAGTTGCACGTTTTGCATGACTGGCCGTAGCAACTCTTGGAATCGTAGATACCTGGGCAGTGAGCGGTCGGAAACGCGGGCATTCACCACGGCCACGGCCGCGCCCGAGAGCCGCGCCCAGTGCAGCAGGTTGGGCCAGAATTCACTTTCCGCCAGCACCAGCAGTTTGGGACCTAGCGCCTGCAAGTACGCGCGCACCGCAAAAGGCAAATCGACGGGAAAATAGAAAACGTTGTTTTCGCCGAAGCGCTCGCGCGCCAGCTTCTGCCCCGTGTCGGTTGTGGTTGAGACCACGATGCGCCAAGCCGGCAACTCCGACCTCAACTCGCCGATGACTCGCGAGATCGCCAGCACCTCGCCAACCGAGACGGCGTGGATCCAAATCGTGTTGGCCGCGGCCGGATGGCGCAGCCGGTCGGGGACCTTGCCCAGCCGCTCGCCCAAGCCGGCGCGGTACTTGCCGTGGCGCAGCATCTCCAGCAGCCACCAGGGCGCGCTCACTACCAGCGCCAATAGCAGCAGAATGCTGTACAGGGAATACACGCTGCGATTGTAATTGCGCCAGAACGATCATCCAAACCGGGGTTCAGTTGAGCCCAGCCTGCCGATAGCGGATAATCCCGCTATGCGCTCTCCACATCGCGTCTTCCTTTGCCTTGCCACCCTGACCATCGTGTTGTCCTCCGCGGCGCTTTGGGGCGCCAGGGACTTCGTTGCTCCCAAGGCCAGTAACGCGGGCGCCTATGCTTGCAAGGACACGCACCCCACCGAGCACGTTGCCGCCGCGGTGGATGTGTACAACAGCTCTCCCAAGGCTGACATTTTTATCACCCACTTCAGCGACGAGGGAATACTGCCGGTGTTTCTGGTCATCACCAACGACGGTGACCAGCCAATCGCCGTGAATAACATGCAAGCGGAGTTGGTGACAGCCCGGCGTAACAAACGCGAAGCGCTCGACCTGGACGACGTCTTCCGCCGCGTGGCCCACATCAAGGGAAATAGCACCAACCCCAATCCGCACGCCGGCCCCATTCCGCTTCCCGGAGGAACCAAGAACAAGAAGGCGCAGCAGCAGTATGACGAACTCACGCGCGCGAAATTCACCGCTGCGGCGGTCGAGCCGCATTCTACCCAGTCAGGCTTCCTGTTCTTCGACGTGCAGGGGGTGAGCCAACCGGTGGACGGTGCGCACATTTATCTCACCGAAATCCGCAACAGTAATGGCAACGAGTTGATGTACTTCGAGATTCCGCTGACTCCGGCGAATGCGGCGGGCGAGAGATAATCGATTTGCCGCTCAGATATTAGTCTTGTTTTTTGTATCGCGTAGCGTTACTCTTTACATAGTGATCAAGAGCTTTCGGAATCGTGGCATCGAACGGTTTTTCCGAACGGGCTCGAAGGCTGGAATTCAGGCAAAGCACGCGAATCGGCTGGCGGTTCAGCTTTTTGCCCTCAATAACGCGAAACGGCCGTCCGATATGAATGCGCCTGGCTGGCGGCTTCATCCGCTGAAAGGTACGTGGGAGGACCGCTGGTCCATAAGCGTCAGCGGGAATTGGCGTCTGACATTTGCTTTCGAAGGTGAAGACGCTATCTTGGTCGACTATCAGGATTATCACTGAGGGAGCATCATTATGCGTATGTTTAACCCGCCACACCCTGGACTGGTGCTTCGAGAGTACCTGGGCAAGCTGCCCGTCTGCACGGCAGCGGAACATCTTGGAGTCTCGCGAGTCACTCTGTCCCGGGTGCTGAATGGCCGGGCGGGCGTTTCCGCCGACTTGGCATTGCGGTTGTCTGATGCTCTCGGCACGTCGCCGGAACTCTGGGCGGGCATGCAGTCGCAGTACGATCTTTGGGTGGCGTCGCGCAGGCGTAGGAAGAAGGTGGCACATCTGCACCGCATTCCGAAGCTTGCTCGAAGCGCGTGATCCGCGGCGCTCGCCACTATAATCAAGAAATGGTCACCACGCCGGAAGACCCGGTCGCAGCGCAGTCCAGGTACGAACCGGTCATCGGGCTGGAAGTCCACGTCCAGCTTCTGACCCGCACCAAGATCTTCTGCGGCTGCTCGACCCAGTTTGGCGATCCGCCGAACAGCAATGTCTGCCCGGTGTGTCTGGGCTTGCCCGGGCCGTTGCCGGTGTTGAACCAGCGGGCGGTTGAATTCGCCGTGCTGGCGGCCACGGCGCTCAACTGCAAAATCAACCAGACGTCGATCTTCGCCCGCAAGAACTATTTTTATCCCGACCTGCCCAAGGGCTACCAGATTTCGCAGTACGACAAGCCCTTGGCCGAACATGGCTACATCGAAATCAAGGGTGCGACCGGTCTCAAGCGGATTGGCATCACCCGCGTGCACCTGGAAGAAGACGCCGGCAAGAGCCTCCACGATGGCCTTCCCGACAGCGGCGACTGGACCTCGATTGACCTGAATCGCTCCGGAGTGCCGCTGATCGAAATTGTCAGCGAGCCCGACATCGCGTTGCCTGACGAAGCCCACGAGTACCTCACGCGGTTGAAAGAGATCATCCTCTACACCGGCGTCAGCGACTGCAACATGGAGGAAGGCTCGCTGCGTTGCGATGCCAACGTCAGCATCCGGCCGCGCGGCGAAACCAGGTTCGGCACCAAGGCGGAGGTGAAGAACGTCAACTCCTTCCGCTTTATCCGCCACGCGCTGGAATACGAGATCGAGCGCCACCAGCAGGTGCTGGAGTCGGGCGGCAGGATTGTGCAGGAGACGCGCCTCTACAACTCCGCGGAGGGCAAGACCTACAGCATGCGGTCGAAAGAGCAGGCGCACGATTACCGTTATTTCCCTGAGCCTGACCTGTTGCCGCTGGTGGTGGATGAGAAATGGCGCAAGCAGATCACAGACCAGTTGCCCGAACTGCCGGCGGCCCGGCGTGCGCGTATGGTCGAGCAGTATGGCATCACCGAGTACGATGCCACCACGCTGACCGGCACTCGCTCGCTGGCCGATCAGTTTGAAGAGGCTGCGAAAGCCGCCAAGAATCCCAAGCGCGTCGCCAACCTGGTGCAGAGCGAGTTGCTTGGCCGGCTGAATGCCGCGGGGCTGGAAATCGAGCAGTCCCCGATTTCGATGGAGGGCGTTGCCATGTCGGCTGACCTGGTCGAGAGCGGCGCCATCAGCGGCAAGATGCTCAAGGAGCTGTACGATCTGGCTTTCGGGCGACGCGAAGATTTTCCCGCGATCTACGAAAAGGAGAAGCCAAAGCAGCTTACCGATATCGCCGCCATCGAGAAGATCATCGACGAGGTGATCGCCGCCAATCCCAGGCAGTTGGAGCAGTATCGCGCCGGCAAGAAGACCGTCATCGGCTTCTTTGTCGGTCAGGTGATGAAGGCGTCGAAGGGACAAGCCAATCCAGCAATGGTCAACGAACTTCTGGCCAAGAAGCTGGGGTAGTTCGCCGTCAGCCAACAACGTTATTTCGACTGTCCAGCGGCGCCGGCACATGTTCCGCACACCACCACCGAGTTGAACTGCCTGGGATTTGTTACCCTGTTAGCTTCCATGAGACTGCGCTTCTATTGTCTGGCCGGAGGTTTGCTTCTGATCGCGGCGCTCTCCGGCTGTGGAACTCCCGGCGCGCCGCAACCGCCATCCTTGCAACTGGCGCGTCCGGTTGACGACTTGGCCGCTTCCCGCAAGGGCAACCACGTCGAACTCGATTGGTCGCTGCAACGCAAGAATACCGACCGCACCCTGGTCAAGCATCTGCCCGCAATCCGCGTTTGCCGTCACCAAGGCACCGGGCTAATGAGCACCTGTGAGGTGGTCGCCGAAGTTTCTCCACCCAAGCCCCAACCGCAGCCCAAAAAGAAGCAGCAGGCGGAGGAGCCGGCGATTCGGATGCGCTACGTGGATTCGCTGCCGCCACAGTTGGGGCAGGAGAATCCTGCGGACTTTATCACCTATGCGGTGGAAGAGATCAACTCTCACGGACGCAGTGCCGGGCTCTCCAATCAAGTGCCGATTGCGGTGGCTCCGACCATCGCTGCCCCCGACGAGTTGTCGGCCCAGGTCAGCGGAGAAGGCGTGCGCGTCTCCTGGGCCGGCCCCGCTACGGCTGCGGCGCCCGCGGGTCTGAGCTACCGCTACCGCATTATGCGGAAGCCAGTGGGCGCTCCTGCCTATACCGCATTGGTCGATCTAGAACCCTCGGCCAGCGGATCGTACCTTGATAAAACTATTGGATGGGAAACGAAGTACGAATATCGCATCACCACGGTTACCCAGGTTGATTCGCATGGCATCAACACCGCGGTCGAGGGCGACGATTCGCAGCCGGTCGAGGTCTTCACGCGCGATATTTATCCGCCGGCCCAGCCCGCCGGACTGCAGGCGGTCTTCTCCAGCGTGGGCCAGAAGCCATTCATCGATCTCACCTGGGCCCCTAACTTGGAGAGCGATCTCGCCGGGTACAACATCTTCCGGCGGGTCGAGGGCGCGCAGTTTGAAAAGCTGAATCAGCCATTGGTGCAGACCTCGTCCTTCCGTGACGAGAATGTCGAGGCTGGCAAGAAATATATTTATTCTGTTTCTGCTGTGGATCTGCGGGGCAACGAGAGCCAACGCTCCGCCGAGGCCAGCGAAGCAGTTCCTGACAAGTAAGAGTTCATCGAGGTCGTATGTCTTACTGCCGCTTTCAATACCAGAATGCCATCCGCTACGGACTCATCGAGAGGGTGCGCGGCGTCGAGACCATCATTCGCACCATGGCGACAGCTCCGCGTTCCTGGCCTGAGTTGGAGGGTGCCGAACGCAGCGATCTGCCCCTGAGCGAAGCGCGCTTGCTGTCTCCCGTGGAACCGTCGAAGGTGGTTTGCATCGGCCGCAATTATCGCGAGCACGCCATCGAGCTGAAGCATCCGATTCCCACCGAGCCACTGATCTTTCTAAAACCGCCATCTTCCGTTATTGCCACCGACGACGCCATTCGCCGCCCCAATACGCTTTCGCAGCGCGTGGACCACGAAGGTGAGCTGGGAGTGGTGATCGGCAAGCGCTGTTACCGCTTGCGCCCAGGGGACAACGTGCGCCCTTACGTGCTTGGTTATACCTGCGTCAACGACGTGACCGCGCGCGACCTGCAGGAAAAAGATGGGCAGTGGACCCGGGCCAAGGGCTTCGACACTTTCTGCCCGGTCGGTCCGGTGGTCGCGGCGAACCTTGATCCGTGGACCGGCGTAAGCGTTCAAACCCGCGTGAATGGCCAATTGCGGCAGAATGGGACGACCGTGGACTTTCTTTTCCCGCTCGACACACTCATTCACTTCATTTCGCAAGTGATGACGCTCGAACCCGGAGATTTAATCGCCACCGGAACCCCCGCCGGCGTGGGACCGTTACAACCGGGAGACTCCGTCGAGGTCACTGTGGAAGGAGTCGGCACGCTGAAGAATCCCGTGCTGGACCTCGAGTAGGCCACAGCTTGCAAATAATTCTGCCCGGCCGAAGTGCAATCGGAGCTGCCGCGCATGTGAACGCAGGATTACGGCAATTTTTCGATTCCCCTCCGCCGCCCCATGCGATTATCTTGGGGGAAGAGTCAGCAAGTTTAGCGGCCCAGCCATGAATGCACTCCGCCTGTATCCAGTTCTAGCCTTCGGGGCCATTGCCGCCATCGTTGGCTACGCCCTGCTCTCACGCCGGAACAAGAAGCCTGCGGAGCAGCTTGAACGCGAGCGTAGGACCCAGCTCACGTTGCGTGGCCGCATCATTGACGGCAACGTCATCGATGTATTGGAACTGGAGCAGAGTGAATCCGTCCGGCAGATGATTCTCCTGATCTACAAGTACGATGTCGCGGGCGTGACCTACGAGGCATCGCAGGATGTGACCCACCTGCGGCAGTTCATTGACTTATATTCCTGCCGCCTGGGCTTGCCGGCTTCGGTCAAATATGATCCCCACAATCCGGGAGATTCAATCGTTATCTCCGAAACCTGGTCTGGACTGCGAAGATCGCCTCTTCGGGTGCCAGCCGGCGTCGTTACCAAGGCCAGCACTGTGAGGTGACTTTAGGCAGCCCTGAGCGTCTCTAGAAGAGCGCCTGATACAGGGGTACCGTCGTAACCCGCGCCCGATGGCCGAATTGCTACAATAGAGGTTTATGCATAGCCTGCCGTTACCAATCGCCGCCTTCGTGGCGGGATTGTTGTCGTTTCTGTCTCCGTGTGTGCTTCCCCTGGTGCCGGGCTATGTGTCGCTGATTTCGGGGGCCACCGTCGAGGACCTGCAATCGTCGGACCGGCGCCTGCTCCGAACCGTAATGCTGCACTCCGTTACCTTCGTGCTGGGGTTCAGCGTGGTCTTCATTGCCTTGGGCGCGGTCGCGACCAGCGTGGGACAATTCGCCAACCAGTACCACGCGCTGCTGACGAAAATCGCAGGCGGTGTTGTCATTATTTTTGGGCTGCACCTCACCGGCCTGATGAAAATCAAGGCGCTTTACGCCGACAAGCGCCTGCATAATGTGAAGGGCAGTTCCAGCGTGGCGGGTTCCTTCCTGGTGGGCTTTGCCTTTGCCTTCGGATGGACCCCGTGCATCGGTCCCATCCTGGCCGCTATCCTAGTGTTGGCGGAGACGCAGGACACTGTACTGAAGGGAATTTTGCTGCTGGCCATCTATTCGCTCGGCCTGGCCGTACCCTTTTTGCTGACCTCGTTGGGAGTGGACCGCTTTTTGGCGTTCTACGGGCGCTTCCGCCGCCACCTGCACACCGTCGAAGTCATCAGCGGCGTGCTCTTGATTGCGGTGGGTGTGCTTATCTTTTTGAATAATCTGAGACTGCTTTCCGGCTATCTTTCGTTCCTCAACCGATTTGCGTTGTAAAGGTGCCCTTCGTGAAACGCAATGCCCTAGTGTTCGTCGTTCTGGTAGCAGCCATCCTTGGGATGCTGGCTGCCGGCAAGTACTTGGATCGTACCCGTAAGCATGGGCCCCTCAAGATGGTAGGGAATGTCAAAGGGGTGCAGGCGCCCGATTTCGATCTAGCCACCTTGGACGGGCGAAGAGTGAAGCTTTCCGACTTCCGTGGCAAAGCCGTGCTGCTGAATTTCTGGGCGACGTGGTGTCCGCCCTGCAAAATCGAGATGCCATGGTTTGAGGAGCTGCAGAAGCAATACGGCAAGGATGGCCTGGTGGTCCTGGGCGTGGCGATGGATGACACCGAACCTCCTAAGATTGCGGAATTTGCCCATGAGATGGGCGTGAACTATCAAGTTCTATTGGGCACTGACAAGGTTTCCGACGATTATGGCGACGTGCAATATCTTCCCACCACTTTCTACATTGATCGCAACGGCGTGATCGTGGACAAAGCGGCGGGACTGTTCAGCCGCGGGGAGATCGAGAACGACATCAAGAAGATTTTGGCGAGTAGCCACAACTCTGCGGCTCCCCAGACCAGCCGCGCATCGGCCGGCAACCCCTGGGCACCTCCAACGAAGGATGCCCCATGACGAAGCGCGCGGGAACGGTGGCAGCGGCGGCGGTCGTGTTTTTCCTTGCTACTCTTGGTCTGGCGCAGGCCCCAGGCGGCAAGCAATCCTACGTCGTCATGGCGCCGGTAGGCAATGTGCAACTACGCGCGGGCGCCAGCACCAGCGTGGAGATGGACTTTCGCATTGGGTCTGAGTTTCACATCAACTCCCATCACCCCAAGGCCGACTATTTGATTCCAACCGTCCTCAAGTTGAATGTTCCGGAGCAGCTTACCGTGGCGGATGTGAAGTATCCCGCAGGAGAGGACATGGCGTTCGCTTTCGCGCCCAACGATAAGCTAAGCGTCTATAGCGGAGACTTCACTATCAATGCCGTGTTGAAGGCGCCAGCCAATGCCGCCGCCGGCAGCTATCCGGTGAAGGGCGAATTGCGATTCCAGGCCTGCGACCATAGCGCCTGCTATCCGCCCCGCTCGATCCCCGTGCAATTCCAAGTGACGGTGATCAAGAAGTAGAGGCAAATCCGCTTTTCGCTCTACGCGCTTCGCCCTTCGCTTTTACCACGGAGGCACGGAGATCACGGAGAAAAAACTCTTTAAAAAACTCCGTGTCCTCGGTGTCTCCGTGGTACACGTTTTTGCTATAGGGTTGTCGCTTTCTTCAGCCGAACTACCGTCCGCTCTTGTCCCAGGTTCGCCATCACTGCGAACAAGCTGGGAGCGACACCCTGTCCGGTGAGCGCCACCCGCGCTGCATTGATCAGCAGGCCGGCCTTCACGTTCTTCTGCGCCGCAAACTCGCGCAGCACCTTCTCGGTGCTCGCTTCGGAGAACTCGGTTTCCTGCTCGTAGCGCGACGCTAACTCCACCAGCATCTCGCGCACCGCATCGTCCTTCAGGAACTTCTGCACCGCCGCGGGATCCACTTCAAAGCTATCGCTGAAGTAAGCGCGAAACAGGATTGCGAAGTCCTTCAGATTGCGCGCCCGCGGCTTTACCAAGTCCACCGTGGCGGCCATGGCATCGCGGCTGGTCTGAAACGGAATTAGATCGACCTTCTTCCATTCCTCTTCGATCAGCGGCAACAACTGCACTGCCGGGCAGGCGCGAATGTATTCACTGTTGAACCAGTCGAGCTTGCCGCGATCGAAAATCGCATTCGACTTCGCGATGCCGCTCAGATCAAAGAGGTCAATCAGCGCCCGGTCGTCCATGATCTCTTTCGAGGAGTCGGGCGGCGTCCATCCCAGCACCGCCAGAAAATTGCGGAAGGCCTCCGGCACGATGCCTTCCTCCTTGTAAGCAATCACGCTGGTGGCGCCATGGCGCTTGCTGAGCCGCGTCTTGTCGGGGCCGAGAATGAGCGGCACATGCGCGAATATTGGCTGCGGGGCGCCCAGTGCCTGGTAGAGCATCACCTGCTTGGGCGTATTGGAAAGATGGTCCGCGCCGCGCAGGACGTGCGTCATGCGCATGTCGATGTCGTCCACTACCACGCTGAGGTGATAGGTGGGCCCGCCGTCGGAGCGCAGCAGGACAAAGTCCTCCAGCTCGGGGTTGGCGAACTCCACGCGGCCGAAGACGGCGTCATCGAAGAAGGTGCTGCCGCTTTCCGGCACAGCGAATCGGATGGCAGCGGGCTCGCCTGCATCGCGGCGCACCTTCGCTTGTTCTGGCGCGATACTGCGGCACTTGCGGTCGTATTGCGGATCGCCACCCTCAGCCTGTGCCTGCGCGCGGCGCTGCTCCAACTCTTCCTTGGTGCAGAAGCAGTAGTACGCATGGCCGCTTTCGACCAGGCGCTGCGCGGCCTCGCGGTAAAGATCCATACGCTGCGATTGGAAGTACGGGCCCTCGTCCCAATCGATGCCCAGCCAGCGCAGCCCGACGAGGATGCCTTCCACCATCTCTGCGGTCGAGCGCTCGATGTCGGTGTCTTCGATGCGGAGGATGAGCGTGCCCTTGTAATGCCGCACGAACAGCCAGTTGAACAGCGCGGTGCGCGCCCCGCCGACATGGAGGTAGCCGGTAGGCGACGGCGCAAAACGGAGGCGGGGAGCGATTAACGATGAAAGCTTAGAACTCATGACCTTTGATTGTTCTAGAATTGCAAGGTGCAGCGATTGATCCTGTTGGCGCCCATTTCAATACTGCTCCTCAGCTTGGTAGCGGCTGAGTCCTCTTTGTCTCAGGTTAAGAATGACCAACTGATAGACGCCTTGACTACGGCAGACTTTACACATCCCCAACGAAGTGACATCTATTTCGACGATGGCGCATCCGACGGTACCGTGACCGAGTTGGGCTCGCCTGTTGAATGCAATTACACATGCGTTGTCCCTCTTCCGGCACTGAAAGCCATTGCTGCGTTAGGGCCGAACTCTATCCCACTCTTAATCGAGCATCTAGACGATACTCGATTAACCCGCGCTACCTTTCGGCACAGGCCGGTTCCAGTTGGATTTGTCGCTTTGGACCTGTTGATGCATTTCACTGGCTACCGTGACAGCCGCATGTATATTCCGGATTGCTCTGATGACGGTTTAGGTGCCTGCGTTCAACCCGGCTTCTATTTTCGGCCAGATCAAGCCCTCCAAACACAAATGGCACTCGTGAAAACAAACTGGAAACGCATTCAAAAAGAGAAGACCATTCAGTTTGTTTATCCGAATTGGTGGCGGTAACTGGTCTCGCTATTTTCCCTTCTCCCGCTTCTCAATTTTGGCCCAGGTGTCGCGCAACTGCACCGTCCGGTTGAAGACCAACTTCTCCGATGTCGAGTCCGGATCGGCGCAGAAGTATCCCAGCCGCTCGAACTGATAGCGATCGCCCGGCTTGGCGCTGGCCAGTGACGGCTCCAACTTGGCGGCGGTCAACGTCTCCAGCGAGTTGGGATTGAGATTGGCGGTGAACTCCTGACTCTCAGGCACATCGTTCGGGTCTTCCTTGCTGAACAGGCTTTCGTACAGGCGCACCTCGGCATTGATGGCGTGCTGCGCCGAGACCCAGTGGATGGTCGCCTTCACCTTGCGGCCATCCGGCGCGTTGCCGCTGCGCGTCGCCGGATCGTAGGTGCAATGGACCTCGACCACCTCGCCACTCTTTTCGTCCTTCACCAGGCTGGTGCACTTGATGAAATATCCGCCGCGCAGACGGACCTCCTGCCCGGGGAATAGCCGGAAGAACTTTTTCGGCGGCTCCTCGCGAAAGTCATCCTGCTCGATGTAGAGCTCGCGAGAGAACGGAACCTTTCTCGTGCCGGCGGCGGGATCTTCCGGATTGTTCAGCGCCTCAAGCTCCTCGACCTGGCCTTCCGGATAGTTGTCAATGACGACCCGCAACGGACGCAGGACCGCCATCACCCGCAGCGCGCGTTTGTTGAGGTCCTCGCGCAGGAAGTGCTCCAGCATCGCCAGTTCAATGGTGCCGTTGGTTTTCGACGCGCCGATGGCGGCGCAGAAGTTGCGAATGGCCTCGGGCGTGTAGCCGCGCCGCCGCAGCCCGGAGAGTGTCGGCATGCGGGGATCGTCCCAGCCGCGCACATGGCCGTCCTGGACCAGTTGCAACAGCTTTCGCTTGCTCGACAGCGTGTAGGTAATGTTCAGCCGGTCAAACTCGATCTGCTGCGACGGAAAAATGCCCAGTTGCTGAATGAACCAGTTGTACAGCGGGCGGTGGTCTTCGAACTCCAGGGTGCAAATGGAATGCGTGATCTTCTCGATGGAGTCGGATTGCCCATGCGCGAAGTCGTACATGGGGTAGATGCACCACTTGTCGCCGGTGCGATGATGCTCGGCATGAAGAATGCGGTACATGACCGGGTCGCGCATGTTTAGATTCGGCGACGCCATGTCGATCTTGGCGCGCAAAGTTCGCGAGCCATCGGGAAACTCGCCGGCGCGCATCTTGGCGAACAGTTCCAGGTTCTCCTTGACGGAGCGGCTGCGATATGGGCTCTCCTTGCCGGGCTCGTTGAGCGTACCGCGATACTGGCGAACTTCTTCGGCGCTTAAATCGCAGATGTAAGCCTTGCCGGCATTGATCAGTTGCACCGCCCACTGGTGGAGCTGATCGAAGTAATCCGAAGCGTAGAAGAGCCGGTTTTCCCAATCGAAGCCCAGCCAGCGCACGTCGGTGATGATGGAATCAACGTACTCCTGCTCTTCCTTTTCCGGATTGGTGTCGTCAAAGCGCAGGTTGGTCTTGCCGCCGAACTCCGCTGCCAGCCCGAAGTTGAGGCAGATGGATTTGGCGTGGCCGATGTGTAGATATCCGTTGGGCTCGGGCGGAAAGCGGGTCTGCACCCGCCCTCCGAATTTGTTGGTCTTCAGATCTTCGAGGATGATGTCGCGGATGAAATTTGACGGCCGATCGGCTTGTGGTGGGGCAGACGCCTCCGCATCATGGTTTGAGATGGTCATGATTCCTTCTGAGTCCAGAGAAGCCCGACCTTGTCGCCATCGGTTGGCGGCAGGATACGAGCACCGCTGGCCAAAAGTTCTATTTTACGTGGTCGCGACGGTATATCCGCGAGGATTGGGTTGGTGGGTAGTGGGTCGGTTTGATTTCCACAGGGAAAACTTACAGCAGCCTCCGGCGGAGTATTCCAGCGAGACCAAGAATTCCAGAGCCGAATAAGATGATGCTGCTTGGCTCAGGTGTTGTGCCCGAGTCGGGGGTGCCGACGATGTTGAACGATTCTGAGGGTATACAGCCCTGGCCATCGTGAATACATTCCGTCCACGCCGTAGACGGGCCGCCGTTTTCGTCCCAGTACACGGGATCGCCGCTAGGCACCGCGGCGTTCTGCAAGGTCAACCAGTAGGCGTCGGGAGGACCACCGCTCACATGAAGATTCAACCCGGTGACGCCGACATCCCAGATGTCGTAGCCATACGTGTTGGTGAACATAAACGACGAACTCAGACTAGCACCCGATGCTGTTCCACTCCCGATGTCCGAGCAGAACGTGCACGTTCCCACGGCCCAATCGACGGAAGTCAAGGTATCACCCGGGTAGAGCCAGACTGCGAAGTTAAAACCCTGAATGGTCGAGGGAGAAGTAATCGTGAAGGAGTTGGTCACCGAAAAGCCGAAGTTGATGGTCCAGGCATCGACCGTGCAACGCTCGATGTCGCAAATCCCGTTGACGGGGCCGTTCTTGTACAGCGTGTCGGCATGGGCCTGACCAGCAAATGCCCAACATAAACCGAGCAGCAATAGCCCAGCGATGCGCGTTTGCATTCCAGTATCCCCCAAGTGCCCTTAAGGATATCCCCTTTGTCAATCCGTTTCGTGGCGGATTCCGTTGTGGAGCAGCGCACCCAATTCCTCGACGCGCCGGACATGATCGCTGATTCCGGCTTCCCCTGAAATTTCTCACTCCACCCGGCGCTTAGCCACCCCAGTCCCGCCTTGCGGGACGAAAGAAGATAGCCCACCCCCTCAGGGGTGGGTGAGCGTAGAGAATGAAATGAGTCCCCCGGGGACGACAGACCTCTTTCTTTGGCGACGCGCAATTGTGCCGTGCCCGGGGCACTCGATGACCAAACCCGCCCACCCAGCGCTGAAGCGCTGGGCTATCTTGTGTCGCGTCCAAGGCGCTGGGTGCGTCGCAGTCCAGTCTTACGGCCAGCAAATCTCATTCAGCAGCACGGCCACATGCGCGATGGCAGCATTGTCGGTACCCATGCCTTCCGGGGTCTTGGCTTTGATGCCCACGCATGAGGGATCGACGCCGAGTAACGCGGCGACGCGTTGCTGGATCGCCTTGGCATGCGGTCCGATCTTGGGGGCGGCGAGGATGAGCGTGCTGTCCACGTTTCCCACTACGTAGCCCGCTTCGTCGATCTGCTTCAGCGCCTCGCGGACGAAGACCGCTGAGTCGGCGCCCTTCCATTTCGGATCCGTCGGGGGGAAGTAGGTCCCGATGTCGCCGGCGGCGATGGCGCCCAGCAGCGCATCGGTCAGAGCGTGCAGCAATACGTCGCCGTCGGAGTGCCCCGCCAGGCCAGCGTCGTGTGGAATCAGCACCCCGCCGATCTTCAGCGGGATGCCGGGCTGAAATTCGTGCGAATCCCAGCCAAAGCCAATGCGCGGTGTGCGTTGTGGATTGGACAAAGTCACGTGTCGGCCCTACGACTCACCCGCCCAGGCTGGCCTTGCGGCGGTTCTCCTGCGCGAGAAAGAATTCCGCCAACTCCAGATCGGCGGGCGAGGTGATCTTCATGTTTCGCGGCGACCCCATCACCACATGCACCGTCCCTCCGCTGCGCTCGATCAGCGAAGCTTCATCGGTGCCCATGAATCCGTCGGCAGCGGCTTCGTCGAACGCCTTCTTGAGCAGGCCGAAGCGAAACCCCTGCGGGGTCTGCGCCAGCACCATGCGCTCGCGCGGGACGGTCGCAATCACCACGGCGCCATCGGCCGTCCGCTCCACCTGCTTCACGGTGTCAACCGCGGGGACTCCAGCGATCGCAGCCTCATACTTCTTCACCGCTTCAATCACGCCGACGATGGTGTCCTGGTCAACGAAGGGCCGCACCGCATCATGCACCAGGACGATGTCGTCGTCGGCCGCGGCGATCGCCGCCAGCGCATTGCCCACGGAGTTCTGCCGGTGCTCTCCGCCCTCAACTACGCGGACCGGTTTCTTCAGTTTCTCTTTTTCGATCTGCTTTTGAAAGCTCGCGGTTTCGTTCTTGCGCAGTGCCACCACGATCTCGCTGACCGCCGGGCACTGCGCGAACTTGCGCAGCGTATGGAAGAGAATCGGAGTTCCATCCAGCTCAAAGAACTGCTTGCTCTTACTCTTGGGAGCTCCGGCAGCGCTGGACATGCGCGTGCCTAATCCGGCTGCGGGAATGATGACAATGACCTTCATGCTGGGGAGCGCAGTATAAACGCCGGAGCCAGCCGAACACAAATCGCAGGGAAAGCGTTATGTTCCGCGCTCTTCTTTCGCGGGAGGCGCCTGACCCATGGACGAGTTGGCGTCAGGCTTGGCTTCGCACCGGGACCCGGCGCTACGTTGGCTCCGTCACGTGGGAATGCCGAGCTTGGGCAGAAGCCATTGCGTCAGCACTACGTAGGCAACCAGAATCAAGATTATTGGGACCCAGCCAGGCATGCTTCTATTACACTCCACCCGCCGGCTTAACGCCACACTTGCGCAGGAACGTTATCATGGGGCACCAATTGGTGAAGGCCGACTGAAAGAGATTCAGCCCGACAAAGGCGGTGAACAGATACCAGTAGGGCGAGACCCAATGGCCGAGGGCGAGTGAGATCAGGACAAAAGCACCCGCGATCAGGCGCACTGAGCGTTCGATGTTCATACGCGTACCTCCGAAGGGGCCGGCGCGGACTCTAGAGTTGGTGGCGCCGGCAGTTTGCGTTTTTCAACCATGGAATACAGCACCGGGACGGCCATGCGCGACAACAGCGTGGAAGCCACTTCGCCGGCCATCACTCACGATGGCCGGCATCGGCGTGCGTGGAACTCCCAACATTCCTACGCCCCGACCAATGCAGCTTCCAGCGCCGGCACAATCTCGAACGTGGTGTGCAGTTCGGCGCTCAACTTGACCATGGCGCCGACCGAGCAGTACTTCTCTTCGGAGAGCTTGATCGCGTCTTCCAGTGCCTGCGCCGAAATATCGATCCCGCTGACGATGTGGTGGGTGCGAACCTGGGTGAAGACCTGCGGCGGGTTCGGCGTCTGGTCAGCTTCCACCTTGACTTCGTAGCCGGTGACCTGCTGGCGCTTCTTGCGCAGGATGGTGATGACATCGAACGCCGTGCAGCCCGCCAGCGCGACGGCGACAAGTTCGATGGGCTTCGCTCCGGTGTTACCGGCAGCGTCGTCAAGGAGGAAATGGTGGCCGGTACCGCTGGTAGCAACGAATTGCCTATGAGTACTGAGGGGTTGAGTCAAAGTTACGCTTGCCGAGATCATGTCGTTCTCCGTGGGAGCCTTTGGGCCCCATGGCCTATTACATCCGGGCCACACGGATAAACGCAGTGACGGGGCGCACCGTTACGGGAATTCTGCGGGGGATGTTGGGGATTTCCCAATTCGGGAAAACAAGCCAGTGGAGGCTCGCTCGCGATAGGAATGGAAATTAACCACGGAGGCACGGAGATCACGGAGAAAACTTGATCGAAACCAAAAACTCCGTGCCTTCCGTGGCTTCATGATAAATGATTCCGGCTGGTTCTCGCGAATCAGGTCCAGCGCCTGCTCTACCGCTTGCGACATATGTTCAGAGTAGCTGATACCCAGCGTTCATCCAATGTCATGGAGCAGCTGAACTTCGGCCCGACACAAACTTGCGTGCATCGTAAGCGCACGGCCACGACTTCTAAGGGACCTGACCTGTCTCACCGGCCAGTGCCATGCCTTTCTGCACGGCCACCTGGGCTTCTTCTTGTCTGCCCGCTTGTTGCAAAGCCTGTGCGAGCAGCCGGTAACCGCGCTCTGTGGGCTGAAGTTTGACGGCCTTGGAATACGCTTGAATGGCTCTCTCAACTTCTCCTGTCTTCTGTGCCATGATGCCCAGGTTGGTCCACACCTCAGCGTTGTCAGGGTTTAAGCTGACAGCCGACTCCAGGCACTCATGTGCGCGCACGAAATCGCTCACGCCGGCATAGGCGGACGCCATATTGACCAAGATTTCGTACCGGATCTCGCCATAATGGGCGATGTCATTCGCGGTGAGACTTATCACTTTTTGGTATTGCCGCAGGGCGCCTTGCAAATCGCCTTGCTGATGCTGGTAAATCCCCATATGAATGTAGGCGAAGACGTAAGCCGGCTCGATTTCCGCCGCCCGCTCGAAATGCGGCATCGCGTCCTGTGGTTTGCCTTCCGCTTGCAGCGCCCTGCCGAGATTGTCTTCGGCCAGGTAGTTGCCATTCGTGACCTGCAGCGTACGTGTCCAAAGCCGTACATTGTCGTTCCAGAAATCGATTTGACGATGGGTGAGCGCAGCCAAAGCCAGCAAGATGCCAACGCTGACACCGGCTTGCCATGCGATAGGAACATGCCGCTGCATGGCCCAGTCGCTCACTCCCCAGCAGATAACGATGAATAGGCCCACGAACGGCAGATAGGCGTAGCGATCGGCCATTGCCTGCCGGCCCACTTGCACCAGGCCGATCATCGGCACCAGCGTTCCGAGAAACCAAAACCATCCCACCAGGAGATAACGATGACGCCGGCCTGCGATGGCCAAAGCCGTGATAGCTGCCAGGAGAAGCGCTGCCACCGCTACTTCCCACGCCTTGAACGGACCCACAGGATACGGATAGATAGGCGCGAGACGGGTTGGGCAAAATGCCTCTCCCAGGTATCGTGCATAGGAGACGATGGCGTTTGCCAGGCGAGTCAAGAGCGCGCTATCTGGATTGATCCCGCCGCCCAACCGTTGCGCTCTCATGGTGATCACGACGCTGCTTGCGGACAGCACAAAAAGAGGGATCTTCTCCTTGACCAGCCAGGCAAAGCTTCGCTGCGGCAAGATCGCGTCCGGCCCATGCGCGTCTGTAGCCTTCTCTTCGCGGATCGCCATTCGCCGCAAAGGCCAGTAATCCCACAACAACAACAGGAACGGCAGGGTAATTACCTGCGGCTTGGACATCAGTCCCAAGACGTAGAACAGCGTGACTGCCGCATAGCGTCCCACGCGCGGCTGGCTGGCGTACCAGCGATAGGCGCCCAATGCGAGCAGAAAAAACAACAGGCTCAGCAGGTTCTTGCGCTCCG
Organism: Acidobacteriaceae bacterium; assembly: GCA_003151335.1. GTDB lineage: Bacteria > Acidobacteriota > Terriglobia > Terriglobales > Acidobacteriaceae > Bog-257. The sequence goes on along the minus strand of PLXE01000046.1, from coordinate 22,023 downwards.
CGACCCAAACCACCGATTCAACATTGATGGGGTGCAGGGCAAACAGCGCGGCCACCATCAGACTGCGGCCGGCGTAGCCTGTCGCCTGCCACAGCACCCAGAACAGCAGCGCGACGTTCAACCCATGCAACAGAAGATTGGCGTCGTGGTGACCGGCTGGGTCGAGCTGAAAAAGCTGGTAATCGAGGGCGTGAGAAAGCCAGGTCAGGGGATGCCAATTAGCCGCATCGTAACTGGTAAAAGCCCAGGCGACCGTATCCCCGCTCAAACCCGCCTTCACGTGAGCGTTGTCAGTTACATACTCGTCGTCGTCGTAATTGAGGAAGGGGTGGTGGTTCACCGGAGAGTACAGCGCCAGGGTCGCCGCCACGAGGAGAAAGCTGAGAAGAAGTATCAACCGCCCGGGCGGGGCAAGCCGGCCAGGGCCAGGGCGGACATCCATCCGCTTCTGATTTTTCTTCTGGTTCCTGGATCGCGAAGCCGCCGAACCCAATCTTTCCTCCTGACTGCGACGATTATATTGGGTAGGGGACCGTTATCTTCTAGAATGGGACACCGAGTCTAGAATAGGACACCAAGTCTAGAATAAGACTCCGAGTCCCGTAGCCACAGTCTCCAACGAGCGTCCCCACGCAGCGGGCTTGTTGGGACGACAGAGGGACGCCACGATCCGACACGATGACTGCTGAGAAGAAAAAACGCAGCAAGGCCCGCGGTGCCTCCGATCCCGTCATCCCCGACAAGCTCTACTTCCGCATCGGTGAAGTGGCCGGCCTTTGCCGTCTGCCGGCTTACGTGTTGCGCTTCTGGGAGACTGAGTTCCCGCAACTCAAGCCGGTCAAGAGCAGCACTGGACAGCGAATGTATCGCCAGCGTGACGTGGAAAATGTGCTGCGCATCAAGAAGCTGCTCTACGATGAGGGCTTCACCATCGCTGGGGCCCGCGCGCATCTCAAGGCCGAGCTCAAACCTTCGCATGGGCAGAATGGCTTGCCCTTTCCCAAGCCGCGCTCCGCGGACCCCCTGAAGAAAGTCCGGCAGGGTTTGCAGGAAATTCTGGGCATCCTCAACAAGAAGCGGCGGTAGCTAGAACATGATCCTGGCGGCAAGGATGCATTCCCATTTTGGGAATGGAAAAACCAGCGCCGTAATGAAATTGCTGGCAACCCGGCTGGCGAACCGACACAATGATTCTGGTAGGCACCCTCCCACGACGTTTAACCCATTGGGTCGGTAAGTTCTAGCGGCTCTTGTCTTCTATGAGGCCCCGAGAGAAACCCGCCCTACACAAGAGCGCATCTGCCACAAACCGAATCGGGGTCGCATCGCGACAAACACATTTACGACCTGTTCAGCGTCCTTCGAACCAGCACCGCAACGTCGGCGACGGACCCGATGATGCTGTCCACGTGCTGCCGGCAGACGCCAAGATCGGAAGTCGATTCCCCCGTTGTAGGAAAGTTCATTCGCCAGTTTTAGGAGAAACTCCATGCACTCCATGCGCCACGTCGCCTTATCGGTTGTTGTTCTGTTCGCCTTATTATTCGCCGCATTAACGGTTTCTCCGCTGGGGTTCGCGCAGGTGCCGCTGCAGTTCGTTCCCGTTACTCCCTGCCGGGTGGCGGACACGCGCCTGCCCCCCGGTCCGTTCGGCGGGCCGGCCCTGCAAGGCCAGACCTCGCGCGACTTCGCCATCCCCGAGAGCGCCTGCAGCATTCCCTCTACGGCGGCAGCGTATTCGCTGAATGTGGCCGTGGTGCCACACGGCGGCCTGGGTTATCTGACGGTGTGGCCGGCGGGACAACCGCGGCCGGTAATAGCTACCTTAAATTCGGTGGATGGCCGGATCAAGGCGAACGCCGCCATCATTCCCGCCGGCACTAACGAGGCCATTAGTGTTTACGCCACCCAAACCACCGATGTCATTCTGGACATCGACGGCTATTTTGTGCCGGCGACCAGTGCGACCCTGGCCTTCTTCCCGCTCACGCCTTGCCGGGTGGCGGACACGCGCTGGACTATCGGACCGTTAGGCGGGCCTTACTTGGCGGGAGGCCAGGAGCGCATCTTCCCCGTGCTCTCCAGTACCTGCAACATACCCGACACGGCGCTGGCCTACTCGCTGAATTTCGCCGCCATCCCTCATGGCCCGCTGGGTTACATGACGGTATGGCCCACCGGACAAAACAAGCCGCTGGTTTCCACCTTGAACGCACTGACGGGCACGGTCACGGCCAACGCCGCTCTGGTGCCTTCGGGACTGCAAGGCGCCATCAGCGTGTATCCCAGCAGCGCCACCGACCTGGTGATTGATGTGGACGGCTACTTCGCGCAACCCTTATCGGGACCGCAACCCGCCGACGGACCACAACCCTTATCGCTGTACACCCTGGCTCCCTGCCGGGTGCTGGACACGCGCCACGGAAGCGGCGCCTTCAGTGGCACGATCGCGGTCGATGTGCTGACCAGCGTGTGCCAGGTGCCCAGCGCGCAGGCCTATGTGTTGAACGCGACAGTTGTGCCCTACCACGGCCAGCCTCTGGGCTATCTGACGTTGTGGCCCGACGCCGAGAGCAAGCCGGTGGTGGCCACGCTCAACGCCTTGGATGGGGCCATCACTTCCAACATGGCGATTGTGCCCACGCTGAACGGCTCCATCGATGCTTTTGCCACCACGCCCACCGACCTGGTGGCCGACATCTTCAGCTACTTTGCACCGATTAGTCCTTTGAACATCACCACCACTTCGTTGCCTTCGGGCACCTTAAATTTCCAATACAGCGCGACCTTGGGCGCCAGCGGCGGCGTTCCGCCGTACACCTGGAACGTAACGGTCGGTAGCTTGCCGCCCGGATTGAATCTGGACCCGGCGAGCGGGCTGATCTCGGGCACGCCTACGGTGACGGGAACATATCCGTTCACCGTGCAGGTTGCGGACGCGCAATCGCCGCCTGCCACCGCGTGGGCGCCGCTCAGCATCACGGTGAACCCGACCCTGACGCAATTGACGGTGGTGACCACGTCGCTGCCCTCGGGCACACAGAACACCGCCTACAACGCGATGCTGGCGGCCACCGGCGGAGTCACTCCCTACACCTGGAGCGTCATTGCAGGCAGCTTGCCGGTGGGCTTGCATTTGAATGCCAGCAGCGGCGCGATCACGGGGACGCCCAGCGGGGCGGGCATTTCCAACTTCACGGTGCAGGTCACGGATTTCCAGTTGTCGACCGCGACTGCGCCACTGAGCATCACCATTGCACCGGCGGTGGCGTTGAGCATCACCACGACCTCGTTGCCGTCGGGTACGGCGGGCACCGCCTACAGCGCGACCCTGACAGCGGCTGGCGGAGTTTATCCCTATACCTGGAGCCTCACCAGCGGCGCCTTGCCGTTTGGTTTGTTTTTGAACGCGAGCACGGGCGCGATCACAGGCACGCCGACTACAGCCGGTACATCGGACTTCACCGTGCAGGTTGCCGACTCGGCAACCCCGCCAGCCACGGCCAGCGCGCCACTCAGCATCGTTATCAATCCGGGAGGCGGCGGCAATCCAGGCGCCCTTACGGGCAACTATGCGTTCTTCTTGAACGGCTTCAACTCCAGCGGCGCGTGGACGCTGGCGGGCAGCTTCATCTCCGATGGCCATGGCAACATTACCAGCGGCGTCGTGGATGGCAATTCAGTGACGGGCCAGCCGTTCAACACAACCGTCAGCGGAACGTATTTTATTGCGGCCAACGGTTTGAACACGCTCACGATTCAGGGGCAGTCGTTCGGACCGGTCACGTTTGCGTTTGTGCTGGACGCGTCTGCCAACGGACGAATCATCCGCTACGACGACACCACCGGCCAGGGCAGCCGCGGCTCCGGCGTCTTGCGCAAAGCGAATCCCAGCGCATTCTCGCTGAGCGCGCTGAATGGCGGCTGGGTGTATGGGATGGCGGGAGTCAGCCCCCATGGAGCGCGCGCGGTTAATGTCGGACAATTCACGCTGACCTCCGGGAACATCACGAATGGGACGTGCGATATAAATCACGGTGGGAGCTACAGCACCTGCAGCTACACTGGAACGGTGTCGGCGGTTGATCCGCAAACCGGCCGTGCTGCGGTCACCACCACAGTTGACGGCTCTTTCAACACTCATAGCGCAGCATATGTGGTTTCCGCCAGCGAGTTAGTCATGGAGTCAATTGATTCGGTTCAGGGAACTGGCGTTGATGCGGCGGCGGGCTCGGTGCTAAAGCAAACCGGCCCGTTCAACAACGGCTCGCTGAACGGCTTAAGTGTTCTCTATTATCAGGACATCCACGCCGCGGAAGGTGCCGACCAATCCGGCGCCATGATCATCAACTTCAACGGCAACGGCAACGCTAATGGTATCGCCGCGGACGAAGACCTCGCCGGTGTCATCACCCAGAAAACGCCATTCCAGGGGACGTACACGGTAGCTGCCAATGGCGCCCTAAGCCTCGGCACGGGAAATCCGGCGGGCTTCCTGATCAGCCAGAACCACGGATTCTTTGTGGGTACTGGCTCCAATTCCATCTTCGGCACAATCGAACCGCAAACCGGCGGGCCGTTCTCCAATGCGTCTATCAATGGGACCTATGCTGCAGGCTCACTCCCCCCGCTGGATTATGTAAATGCAAGTAACGGCGTATTGGTGGGATCGGCGGATGGTCTAGGCACGCTTACGGTGAGTTTGGACTCCAGCAATTCCGGCGGGCTTCAACAAAAGCTTGGCATAATCGCTAACTACTCGATCGCTTCCAATGGCAGGGGCACGGGAGAGTCGCCGGGCGACCAGGCTCCCTCTGTTGTTTACGTGATCTCACCCACCAAATTCGTCATCATGCTGCCGAGCACGGACGCGGCAGTGCTCGTGTTTGGGCACTGAGCTCTTGCGGATCAGTCGCCTTGAACCCGAGGCCGGCGCCTTCCGACGCCGGCCTTTTGTTCAGTCTTCAGCGACTGATGTCCTGTTGGGCAGGGATGGCTATTTTGTTCCGGCCACAACGAATGCCTATGATTACTATTCTTAGTGCCGTGAGCTTTTTCTCTATACGCGCCTATTGATTCCGGGACACAGCAGTCCTACACTTATGGTATGTTGCGCTTCCTTTCAGCGGTTGCCATTGTAGTTGTGGCCGTTGGCGTTATGCTTGTCGGCTACAACGTACTTATTGTTGGAACGGGACTGGCCGGCGCTCTCCTTCTTCTTGGTCGCTATTGGCGGGATTTCGCTTCCGAGCCCGGACTCACTCAAAACATTCAATGGATGGTTATCGTCGTAATAGCGCTCATGCTCGGGTGGCACGCCGGTATTATGCGCGAAACCGGAAGGTATTAATAGGCATGGGTTGCGGCAGTTGAGATGATTCGCAGCGGACGGCACGCCCCGCTCTAGCCAACTAAAGCGGGTTTTTTCTTTGAGCGCGCACAACCAATCTTGTTCACGGCGGACCGACGCTAAGCGCCGCTCTATCCTTGCTGGCACGACACGGCAAGATCGAGATCTCCCCAAAACGAATAGCGAAGAGCGAAACGCGGCCCTTCAGATCACCACCGTCTCCTGATACTCGCCGTACACGTGCCGCATGGCGTCGGAGATTTCGCCGACCGTGGCGTTGGCCTCAACCGCTTCCACAATCGGGGGCATCAAGTTGCCAGTGCCGCGTGCCGTGTCTTCCACCTTCTTCAGCGCCGCCTGCCATTTCGCCGGATCGCGCTGGGCGCGCACGGCGCGCAAACGCTCCACCTGCTTGCGTTCCAGAGACTCGTCCATGTGCAGCAGCGGAATCGGCTTCTCTTTCTCCTGTTCGAAGGCGTTCACGCCCACGACGATTGCCTCCCGCTTGTCCACGGACCGCTGATACTCGTACGCCGCGTTTTGGATTTCCTGCTGAATGAATCCGCGCTCAATGGCCTTCAAGGTCCCGCCCATGGCGTCGATCTTGTCCAGGTACTCGCGCGCCTGGGTTTCGATCTGGTTGGTCAAGGATTCGATGTAGTACGAACCCGCCAGCGGATCGACGGTCTGCGCCGCGCCTGACTCGTAAGCGACGATTTGCTGGGTCCGGAGGGCGATGCGCGCCGACTGTTCGGTGGGCAACGCCAGGGCTTCGTCGAACGAATTGGTGTGCAGCGATTGCGTCCCGCCCAGGACCGCTGCCATGGCTTGCAATGCGGTGCGGACGATGTTGTTCTCGGGCTGCTGCGCGGTCAGCGTCGAGCCTGCCGTTTGCGTGTGGAAACGCAACATCAGGGATTTTGGGTTCCTGGCGCCGAAATGGTCGCGCATGATGCGCGCCCACATGCGGCGGGCGGCGCGAAACTTCGCCACCTCTTCCAGAAAATTGCTGTGCGCATTGAAGAAGAACGACAGCCGCGGCGCAAAGTCATCCACGCCCAGTCCCGCGTCAATGGCCGCTTGCACATAGCTGATGCCGTTGGCCAGCGTGAACGCCACCTCCTGCACCGCCGTGCATCCGGCTTCGCGCATGTGGTAGCCGGAAATGGAAATCGTGTTCCACTCGGGCACATTCTGGTGGGCATAGGAAAAAATGTCGGTGATGATGCGCATGGCCTGCGCGGGCGGATAAATATACGTCCCGCGCGCAATGTATTCCTTCAGCACATCGTTTTGTACGGTGCCGGAAAGCTTGCGCACGTCGCGGCCGGTGCGCCGTGCCGTCACGATATAGAGCGCCAGCAAGATCGACGCGGTGGCGTTGATCGTCATGGAGGTGGAAATCTTCTCCAGGTCGATGCCGTCGAACAGGCGCATCATGTCGTCGATGGAATCAATGGCAACGCCGACCTTTCCCACTTCTCCCGTAGCGAGGGGGTTGTCGGAATCGAGCCCGATCTGCGTCGGCAGGTCGAAGGCCACACTCAATCCGGTGGTGCCATTGCTCAGCAGGTACTTGTAGCGGCGGTTCGATTCTTCGGCGTCGCCCATGCCGGCGTACTGCCGCATGGTCCACAGCCGCCCGCGATACATCGTGGCTTGCACGCCGCGGGTGTAGGGAAACTGCCCCGGGAAGTTGAGATCGCGGTCGTAATCCCAACCGTCCAGATCAGACGGTGTGTAGAGCGGATGAACACTGATGTGGGAGGAGGTTTCTTGCTCGGGCGCCAGCTTGGTAGCCACGGACGCTTTAGGTTTGTTTTCGGGCATAAGAGTCTCAGTCAGTTTCGAGTTTCCAGTTTCGAGTTCTCGCTCCCACTGGAAACTCGAAACTATCTTCTTCGCGATCTGGTGAAGGAGGTCACGCCGAAGTACAAAAACGCCAGCGCGAATGCGGCCGCCAGAAGCACCCTGCCCACTCCGCTAGTACCGTTAGCGTAACGATGGTATTCGCGCACCGCCGCCCCGCCCCCGACCATTGCAAGCACCAGGAAAAATAGTCCTGCCACCTCCAGCCAGAGCACATGCAGCACCCGCCCTACGCTGCCGAGCGTGACGCTGCCTGCCCGGTAAAAAGCCCGCACCCAGCGATTCTCCCCAGTCTTACGGCCGGCTACGCGCAGAAACGCCCGGCCCTGGGTGCCGAAATTGTGGGATGGCACGCTTCTTACCTTTCGCTCAGCGCTGTTGCCGCCTAACTCCTCATTCTATCAGCGGACTAACGCGGGAGATGGCTCCCATTGCGGCGCAACCGCGCCCCATAATCACAAAACTCGGCCTCCACAGGAAGCATCCAACGTATTAAGCTGGTAGAGTGTGCGGGTCGAGATTTTCAGCAGCATCGCCAAGAAGAATTGCGCGGTCCGTCGCCAGCCAGCTAGCTTAGGTGCAATCGTGGATAAACGACTAAAAAGCCTGATGGAACAACTGGGGGAAGCGATCAACAACTCGCTTTCCGATTCCGACCAGATAGCGGAGGTCATCACTCGTATTAAAGCCGGGGGATACGATGTATTTCTCGTCCTCGAGGCGACCATAGGATTGAATGAGCGTGACGAAGCCGCCGAGCCGACACCGGTCAACGACCGGCGCTCGGCCGCCGATTTTCAGGTGACGTCACAGGATGTGAAGTTTCTCAAGTCCCTTCGCATCAAGGTCGATGAGGAGAAGTAGCATCGCAGCTCAGGCATCCGGCCTTGCACGCCCCGCCTCGCGTGCGGTGTGCTAACATTCGACTTCGCCTATGGGCCGGCACGCGCCACCAAGGCGCCGTCAGCCCTTCCAACAAACGAGCATTCTTAGCCCATCGGGGGAATTCGTAATCGGAAACCATCAGGATGAGAGACACCCTCGGAGTTTTACTGGCGGGAGGAGCGGGCGAGCGTTTGTATCCGCTGACGCGCGATCGCGCCAAGCCGGCCGTCACCTTCGGCGGCATTTACCGCATCATTGACATCACGCTTTCCAACTGCATCAACTCCGATCTGCGAAAAGTCTATATCCTGACCCAATACAAAGCGCTCTCCCTGAATCGGCACATCCGTGAAGGCTGGGGCAACATTGTGGGACGCGAACTGGGAGAGTTCATCGAGATCCTGCCGCCGATGAAACGGGTCAGCGAGAACTGGTACATGGGCACGGCCGATGCGGTGTATCAGAATCTCTACTCCATCGGCTCTGAGCAGCCGCGCTACGTGCTCATCCTGTCGGGCGATCACATCTACAAGATGAATTACGACCTGATGCTGCGGCAGCACCAGGATTCGGGCGCCGACGTCACCCTGGCCACCATCCTGGTCGATCCGGCGGAAACCAAGCTGTTTGGTGTGGTCGAGATCGATCGCACCGGCCGGGTCGTCGGCTTCCAGGAAAAGCCCGAGCAAACCGACCTGCGCTCACCTTACAATCCGCGCATGGTTTCGGCCTCGATGGGCGTTTACGTGTTCAACACCGATGTGCTCATTCCGGCGCTGCTGAAAGACGCCGAAGACGCAACTTCGCGCCACGATTTTGGGCACAACATTCTGCCCCGCATGGTGGACGACTACAAGGTTTACTCCTTCAACTTCATCGACGAGAACCGCAAAGAGGCGCTGTACTGGCGCGATGTGGGGACCCTGGAAGCTTATTACGAGGCCAACATGGATCTGGTCTCGGTGGCGCCGGTTTTCAACGTGTATGACGCGGCCTGGCCGATTCGCACTCATATGCGGCAGTATCCTCCGGCCAAGTTCGTGTTCAGCGATCCCGGCCGCACCGGAGAAGCGCATGACTCGGTCGTCTCCATGGGCTGCATTATCTCTGGCGGCTCCGTGCGCAACAGCGTGCTCTCGCCCGACGTGCGCGTGAATTCCTACTCGGAGGTTGATACCAGCATTATTTTTTCCCATGTGAAAGTCGGCCGCCACTGCCGCATTCGCAAGGCCATCATCGATCGCGATGTGGATATCCCCGAGGGGACGGTCATCGGCTATGACACCGAAGCCGACCGCCAGAAGTATCACGTGACCGACAGCGGCATCACCGTGGTGACCCGCGATTATTCGCTGTTCGAGAACCCGGTCACGGTGGATTACTTCACCTCGGAGTGAATTCGGCTATACAAAACTCAGGCAGGGTACTTCTTGGTGGGAGCCCCCGCATTTATGCGGGGGAAGGAGCGCTTCAGCGCTCCGGGAAAAGTTCGGCTTTGATCATGCGCTTTGGCGCCGGGAATCGAAGAACCCAGGGCTGAAGCCCATTTCAAGAATCGCTCCTTCTCCGCTGGACTAAAGTCCAGCTCCCCCTGCTGAAAGCAGGGGGCTTCCACCAAAAGGATTCCCCACACCCTTTCCGCAGCCTGGAAGGAGTGCTCCACCGGTCGCCTATAGACCGGGCAATACTGTTTTAGCGACGCGCCGCCTCACTCGCTTATCATCCGCGCCTTCATCGCCACCGCGCCCACGCACCACAGCAAGGCATCTTCTACGTGCTCTCGCAGCGACGGGTTGGTAAAAATATTCACCAGTCGCGCGCCTTCGGTCAGGCGCGCCGCCAACTCGGTCAAGATGCCCTGATAGCGGTCCGGCATGTGCAGTTTGGTGGCGCGCACCAGGTCGTCGAAGACCAGCAGACAATCCAGGATCACGCCGTCGGGATCGGCTGGCTGCGAGTTGACCCGATACAGTGCCTCCGCCACGTCGCAAAACGTTTCGATGGCTTCCGGCGGAGGACCAAGCTTCGCCATGCTGGGATCGAGCGCCAGCGCCAGCGCCGCTAACCCGGGGTGAGCGAAGAACACGATGCGCCCGTCGCATGTGAGCGGGCGTTCATCCTCGCCGCCCACTGCCAACAGGGTGTAAAACTGCGGACCATCATGACTGCCGTCCACACGGAAGCCGATCAGGATCAGTTCTTCGTGCGGCCGGTGGTGAAGAACGTGTAACTCGGGCATAGGGAAATACTACAGTTGTCAGTTGCCGGTTGCCAGTGGCACGGTGCAGTCTTGACGGGCCTGCTTCGGCTTTTCCTGGCCAACTGGCAACTGGCCACTGCCAACTGGCAACTGAATTTCCAGCAACCGGCCGCCGCCGCCATCATCTATTCTGTCAGATATGGGAAACACCTTTAAGACCGCGTTACTGCTGACCGCATTGACGCTTTTCCTGTTATTGATGGGGGAAATCTTCGGCGGCCAGCGAGGTATGGAGCTCGCTCTCGGGCTGGCCGTCGTCATGAATTTCGTTTCGTATTTCTACAGTGACAAGATCGCGCTGGCCATGTATCGCGCGCAGCCCGTCACCCGCGAACAACTGCCGCGCGCTTACCAGGTGGTGGAGCGGCTGACGCAAAAGATCGGCATCCCCATGCCGAAGATGTACGTGATCCCCACCGATTCGCCCAACGCCTTTGCCACCGGACGCAATCCCCAACACGCGTCGGTTGCGATGACGGAAGGGATTTTGAATCTGCTCAGCGACGAAGAACTGGAAGGCGTGCTGGCGCATGAGCTGGGACACGTGAAGAACCGCGACATTCTCATCAGCTCGATCGCCGCAACTCTGGCGGGCGCCATCACCATGCTGGCGCGCATGGGCTATTGGGCTTCGCTCTTCGGGGGCATGGGAGGCCGCGACGATCGCGACCGCGGAGGCGGGGGCTTGGTTGGGCTGCTGATGTTGATCCTCGCCCCTATCGCAGCCACGCTCATTCAGCTTGCGGTATCGCGATCGCGGGAATACCAGGCCGACGCCACTGGCGCGCAGATCACCGGCAATCCCTACGCTCTGGCCAGCGCGCTGAAGAAGCTCGATGCTGCTTCGAAGCGCATCCCCATGCAGGCTTCGCCATCGAATGCGCATCTCTTCATCGTTGCGCCGCTGCTCAGCGGCGTTACCTTCGCGAACCTGTTCTCCACCCATCCGCCCATCGCCAAGCGCATCGAGCGGCTTACCGGGCGGCCCGCCGAGATGGACTATTGATTGTCGCCCGTTAAGGGCGTGCAGACATTTCGCTATGTCCTACAATGTCAGACATCGGCAAATGGCGCAGCGAGGTACGCTTCAACCTCCCGTGGAGCGTGGCGGCACCAGCGTCTGCTGTGGAAAAAATGCGACAGCCTCTGGAGAATCATCTGCTAAGTTTGAGGGCGCGCCACTTCTTGCCGCCACGAGGAAGACTCGTCTCCTTTAATTTCTTGCAGTTAGCAAATGGAAATGTAATTGCAGCTCCTAAAAAGGGATGGAGGGGCCAAAGGCGCGCCATTGGCGGTTTACAAGCGGACCGCCGCAGTTCATAATTGATATTCAGTAATCGGTCGACCCAGGGCACTCACCTTTCCAAACTCACCGTGATTTCTGCATATCCCACATTGTGGGAGGAGAGTTATGACACCAAATTCCGGTAATCCTACAGAGCCCAACCCTCGAGAACGTATTTGGTTTTTTCCGGACAAGTTTTGGCGGGCCACCAAGAACATGCCTCCGGACGAGGTTACGCATCTGATGGCAGAAGTTGAGGGCTATGCTGCCGCCGGCGATGTGCAGGCGCTCCGCAAATATCCTTTTGTGGTGGTTGGAGATCCTTACAAGAAGAAATCGGTTGACTGATTCAGGATTAAGGTCTTGATCGCGAACCGGCGGCCACTTTGCGCGCGTGTCCCGCAACCGGAGATGCAGCCGCCGGCTTGATGGCCTGAGGACGAACCATAATCGGGCACCCACAGGTCGTTTCCAGCAAGTATCGCGCGCGCGCCAGACGTTCCGCCGCCGGGCCTATTTCTTGCAGGCCTCGTCCGTAAACAATCAGCATTCCGTCCCGTCGTTCCACCGCGAGCCGATCGATCTGCCGGTCGTGCGAGAAATCGAAAGCATCCGCCAGCCTGAGAATACCGGCGATGGGCAACAGCGCCCTTCGCCGTTTTGGCGTCAGTCCCACAAACGCGGAGCTGCTGGTTTGCGGCAGCGCCCCGCCATGATAGCGGGCAATCACGGCGACGCATTGAAGTTCCTCCGCGCTCCATCCCAGGGGAGGCGTGAGGCGGCGAATCATGGAATAAGCGCGCTTGCGATGGCCCTCGGGGCCGCGGCTTTGTCCCACCTCATGCAGCATGGCGGCCGCCTCCAGGATACGGCGGTGCTCGGCGTCAGCAATCACGGTCCCCAGCTTCGCCAGGCCGTCGTAAAGTTGCAGCGCCAGCCGGGTAACATGCGCCGAGTGGTTCACGTCCGGATCCAGGAAGGAAGCCCAGGTCCGCAGCTTCTCCATGGCGGCCTGTTGCAATGAGAAACCGCTGGGTAGTTCAGCGCGCCACACCGCCCACAGCGAATTCCTGCCCAACATTTTCTGGCGATACAAATCCAGCCGCGGCTGCCGTTCCTCCGCAATCCTCTTGTTCCAGCGCTCGCGATCTTCGGCTGCAATCCCGGGATGCGCCTTGATCGTCGCCTTCAGCACATCGAAATCGTGCACCTCGCCGAGAGCGTCCTGCAACTCGCGCAGGTCCTTGGCCCACTTTTCGTGGCGCTGCGGAAGGAAATTTTCGCAGGTGTAGCGAAAGCGCTTGATGCCGATTCGCAACCGGTGATAGCCGACGTGCGTGCGGTTTCGCAGGGCCTGTCGGTGTAACGCGTGTGCGTCCATCCAGCGCTCCAGCGCGAGATGCTGAAACACCAGCCCTTCCACTGGGACCCGGGCCGCCCGTTTCGCTAACCGCGCATTCAGCGCAGTCCATCGCTTGCGGTCGAAGTTGTGCAGCGCCTCTTGCGCGGCCGCCTTGAGCTGGCTCTCTTTCTGGCCCAGGGTTTCCAGCAGAACCAGGCGAACGGAATCGTCAGGCGCAGAAAGACGAGCGACCCATTCCAACATGACCTGCACATCGCGCAGATCGCCCAGGCTGCTGAACAGGGCCTTGCCCAGCTTCTTCATCTCCTTCCATGCTGGATCGGGATCGACGGACAAGAAACCGTCCGCCATCGAGCGGCAACGGCGAATCGCGACCCGGAGATCGTGCACGGGATCGGCGGCAAATTCATGGCTGGCTTTGTCACACTCCTCCAGCGTGCGCTGCGCCCAATAGGCGAGCCCGGCTTTGTTGTCGTGTGTGCGAGGGGCCGGCGGCATGAGATTGAATCCTGTTTGATTTTACGGCACGCGAGTTCCCGCGGGACACCGTCAACGCCGCCTAAATCTGGGATTATTCACAACCTTGAGGATGACAGTCCAAGAAACTATCTTACGAAGGCCAATGCGCCACAACAAGACTTGCGAGCCCTACAGGTACACGCGTTCGGCGCTGCGCAGGTTTCGATAGCGCTGGAAAACTCTCTTGTCGCTTTCCAAGCCGAGCAGCGATTGGATGGAAGTTCCGCGGAAGGTGTGCGCCAGCATCTTCCACCAGTTGCGCAACACGAACAACGGTTCATGCGCCATTACCGCCGGGATGTGCCGGGTCTTCATCCAACGCTCGGCGCGCCATCGCTCGTACTCGATTTCCTCAGGTTGCAAATGCTGCGTGGCCACCACCGCGGTGGTGCCGTCGTACTCCTCCATTTTGTCGATGACGATCAAGTTGCGCGCGCGAAAATCTTTCGTCATCGGCGTGCCAGGATAGGGTGTCGGATGCTGGATGTAGGGCCAGTCCACATACTTGCCGGCAAACTCCAGATTGGCGCGGATGGACTCACGCGTGTCATCGGGATTACCGACGATGAGGCCGCCCACCACATACATTCTGTTTCGGTGCAAATGCTCAATCGCTCGAAGAGTTGCATTGCCCGTGGTGCGTCCGTCTTCGCGGAACTCATTCTTGGCCGCCGCTTTCAGGAAGTGAAGATCGTCTTCGAGGATGTTCTCGATGCCGAGAAAAACGTAGCGAAACCCCGCCTGGCGCATCAGCGGCGCCAGCGTCTCTCCATGCATGGCAATGGGCGAAGTCATCGCCTGCACGGTGTAATCGATGTCGTTCAAACCGGCGTCGATGATGGCGCGGCATAGCGCTTCAAAGCGGCGGATGTTAAGGCTGATGTTGTCGTCCACAATGAAGATGGAGCGCGCGCCGTGCTCCCGGGCGTCGCGAATGTCGGCCAGCACGCGATCGAACGAGTAAGTATGAAAGTTGCGCCCGCGCATCTCGATGATCGAGCAGAAGCCGCAGTCGAAGGTGCATCCGCGCGAGGTTTCCACCACATCCACCCCGCGCCCCAGCATGGTATAGCCGCTGAGGACACGGGCGTCGCGCTTGGGCAGACGGATTTCATCGCCCTCGAGCGTATGCACGGGGCGCGGCGGGTTCTGATGCCAGCCATCCGCGGCGTGATACGACAGCCCCTGAATCGCAGCAAAGCCCTCGCCGCTTTCGAGCGAGCGCAGCAGCTCGCGGAAGGTAATCTCGCCTTCGCCGCGGACAATGTAATCGATGCCGCATCCGGCTTCCATATAGGCTTCGGGCGCGAGGCTGGGATCGTAGCCGCCCACGACGACGTGAACGCCGGGCCGCAACGCGCGCACCAGTTGAATGATGCGCAGCGCCGTCTTGCGCTGGAAGGTCATGACGGACAGGCCAACCACGTCCGGCTGGATTTCGCGTACCAGCCGCTCCACCGTTTCGCGCACCGTGTGCTGCACCAGGATCAGGTCGGCCGCTGCCACTCGGTGGTGCGCATCGATATTTCCCGCCAGCGAACACAGTGCTCCATTGGGCATCCGCACCGCGACCGGCGGCATGTGCTCGAAGGAGTCGGGCATGGAAAGGAGAAGTACATTCATGGCACGGTCCTGCTGAAACGGTGGTCCCCACGACCTGACAGGTTGGCATACATGCTACACCGAAATTGGCGTCAATTGACGGGAAGAATGGGACGAGAGCGAAGCAGGATACCAGGTACCAGGCTGAGGTTGTTGGTTGGATTGGTGGCGGCGGCAGGACTCGAACCTGCGACCTACGGATTATGAGACGCCCAACGCAGACGGAAAACAAAACAGATCAACAGCTTGTCTCGGAAGAATCCGGCAAAACACGGCAGAATCCGCAACCCAGACGCAACCCAGGTGGAGGCGATGGCGATGCGTAATTTGGTCTAACGTTCGAGTTTCATCTCAATACCGGATTTTGCCCCGCGCACTGAATCGAGACACGAAAAAGGAGAAGACAGAAATGGTTACCAGCAAACGAGTAGAAGGTGAGGTTGAATACAACGACGGGGAGTTCGCCGAGGTCCAGACCATCGGAATCGAAGGAATCGAGCAGGGCCTTGTGTTAGGCACCATCCAGATCTACCGTTGTAATACCGAAAATATGCCAGAAGACTTCCAGCGCAGGTTCCCCGTGGGCGCGCGGCTCAGCATCGGGACAAGCACTGAAATCACTGCCATTTGACGGAAAGTGCGGGCGAGACTGAGGAGGATAGTAAAGTGGACGAGCGCCAAGGCTTCCTCAAATGACCTGCGTGACTTGTCGCGGTAGAACTCGCCACGTTGATAAGAAGAGACTGAGTTCCGGAAGCACAATGAAATCAGTCAGACACATCCTCAGATAACCGCCGGAAGGCGGTTTTCTTATTGTTGGTGAATCCCGACAACACCTACATCCATTGACCGCCCTTTCAAGGGGCGGTTTTTCTTTGGACTCGACCCAAACGAATCTCAAGGGAGAAGCACATGGAATCCGCGCATGGCAACGGCAGTCTCCTCGGAGCCGGCCAACATCACCGCTACACAGTCGCGGCTTAACAACTTCCAACTTCTAACCGGACTCGCTCGCTGTCAGGATGGGAGGAAAATTCGCGCCCGGATCTGGCAGTCGAGACCTTAGCGCTCGTTTTCGGCATGCTGCTCGTGGTAAAAAAACCACGCCATGCAAAGAGCCGCTGTCTAAGTAAAGCCTCATGCATCGAAAACTCGGCGGCATTTTAGTCTTGATTAACCACGGCTCTTTCACAATGATGTTAGCGATTCAGTGCCTGCAATGCCGGCTGAACCCAGGAATAGAAGAAACGATTGATGGAGGGGAACTGGGAAGCGAGCAAGGTAAATAGCGGCAAGGCGGTGAAGGAGATCATGCGCAGCCAGAAGTCGGCCCCGAGTTCGCCCGGCGTGGTGTCGGTCAGATTACTCAACGTCATATCGCGATGTACCTGGGCAAACACCAACCCGACGACGATGACGATGAACGCGAGCAACGCGATCAGCAGCACTTGAGTGTAGGACTTGGGCTCGAACGGATATTGCGTGACGCCAAGGGTGGTCAGCACGAACATGCCGCCAATGGCCAGAATCAAGGCTCGAATCCTCACCAGCATGGCCAGTAGGAAATTCACATAAACCATGCACACGGCCCGTTTCCAGGCACGCAATGCCAGGTCTTGCAATGATTCCGGAGCAGGGTCGCGGGGAGAGCGCTTAGGTTCTTCTTTTTTCAGGGCCCAGCTGTGAGCCATTAGGTCCAGCGCCTTGCTGGTCACGTCTGCAACGTCCTCCTGAAACCTGCCGAACTGGACGATCAGCTTGCGTTCGGCCTCACGTCGCGCCCACCACCGCTCAAAATATTCCGCAACCTTTCTTATGGGGGCGCCAAGCCAAAGCAAAATTCGCGACTGCCGGCGAGGAGGGTGCGACGTTTGCCCGCAGCTATCATCCCAGCCTTCGCGAACGTAGGCTTGTTCCTGCGGCGCGGGCTGCAGGCGCGGATCTCTGGCTTCGGGCACCAAGGCCCAGGTGTCCTTCCAATCCTTGTCGAGATTTGGAGCGTCCAGAGGAAAGGTGTTCCTCGCGCAATCCAAGGCCTCTTTCTCGCGGTTGAACATGCGCTGGAACTCCTCGAGGTTGCCGGCTCCGTAGCGCCAGATGGGGTCCCAGGAAAATCCCTTGATGGCCTTGAATGCGTTGCGTAACGGAAGCGAGTCCAGCGCGACCAGCAACTTGCGCACGCCGACCCAAACGGTCCACAAGCGCAAGGTGGTAACAATGACGCAGCCCAGTGCAAGGGTAAAAAAGAACCACATGGCGCCGTTCAGGAAGTGGT
The DNA here is from genome assembly GCA_003151335.1 of Acidobacteriaceae bacterium. Lineage (GTDB taxonomy): Bacteria > Acidobacteriota > Terriglobia > Terriglobales > Acidobacteriaceae > Bog-257. The sequence continues at coordinate 4,615 of PLXE01000046.1, read as the reverse complement.
TTTCCAGGGTCATGAAGGGGTGTTCGTGATCGCCCAACCACCAGGAAAAGAAAAACACCGCGCCCAGCACCGCAACGTACCAAAGGAGCGACTGCGGACTGGAATGCAGACTGTGCTGCAGACCCGGGGCTCTAATTGAACCTCGGCTTTCACGTTATGTGAACGCATAAGTATTTTCTTTGGCCGGGCCCAGGCTCGGGACAGAGTTCACACTGTGCCAATGCGAGCCCCCCACTGCTGGTCGCAGCCTTCCCATCCAGTTTTGTTAGACACCCCTCCGTCCCCCTCTTGGCTCTGGACCGATTTCCCGGCTCCCGTAGCCCTGGCTACCCCGCCGGAAGCGACAGCACCGCGATCCGCTGCACCATACTCCCAAAGAGCCGCCTCGTCAGATGGCTCTCCACCAGCAACATTTCATTCACACCAGAGGAATTCGTGGCCACTTTGGCAGAACAGGTTCCAAACCGTTACCAACATGCGATTCGCTACTTCGGGCTGCTGGCGCCCGGTTCAAAGGCTCGGACCTCTGCCGCTCTGTTCTTGTTGTTGGGACAACGGCAGCGTCCTCGCCCACGACGATTGAGTTGGGCGTTTTCGCTGCGAAGGGACTTTGAAGTGGATCCACTCATCGATCACCGCGGCCAACCGATGCGCTGGATTGGTCGGCTGGGTCCTCGCGCCTGGGAGCACTGCCTGCCAACCACTGTCGATTCCACCAAGGCCCGTATAGCGGTCGTCAGCGAAATGTACTGAGACCGGCGCTCAGACCGTTCAACAGCTAAATTTAGATTTGAGCTAACCCATTTTCCTCACACCACGAGTGCCTTCCATTTGACCCCGACAGCCATCCCACGTCACTGAAACGCCCCCCGGACTGCCCACCGGTCGCTCTCACGCATCCAGGTGAAATGGATTCTTGTTTTTCCTATACGTCAAGTTAGACAGGTTGGCACGCAATGTTGGGGAATCCGGTCGAAGGTGAACGCCGATTCCGGTGGGAAGGCGAACAGTTTTTGTCGCCTAGCGGAATGGCGTTCGGCTTGGAGCGGAATGTTTTCCACAGACGAACAGCAGGAGGTGCAGCGACGCGGGACAATCACCCGGCATTGAAACTCCAAGGCATCCCTGAACCTGGAGATCGCATCCTCAGACCGTTGTCCTGCTCGATTATGCAATGCACGGCACAGCCGGTGAAATCGTCGCTCACAGAATCAAACGGTGCAAGCAAAACATTCCCGTCATCGCGGTTGCAGCGGACCCCATTACCGGGGAGAGTCTTACCTGCGCGGACGGCGTCGTCACAACCGGAGAAAATCCGGTCCTGCTGTTGCAGAAAATTGGACAGCTACTTGCGCCTCTTGCAGCCGTAGGATGGGGGAGCAAGAATAACGACAACCCACGCTTTACCTTCAGAGAAAAGGCCCAGGTCCACTGACACGGGCAGGGGAACAACCCGGAATGCGGACGTCCCCCTCCTCTGGCATGTGGATCAACGCCGCAACTCCTACTGTGGTGAAGTGGCTTTCTGATTTTTAACCTGAAGATCGTTCACGACCTGCTTCACATTGGGCACGCTCGCGGCCACCTTCTCGGCCTGGTCGCGCCTGGACTGCGAGCTCACTTCCCCGGTCAGCGTGACTACGCCGCTCTTCACGTCGTATTTCACGTTGTCATGCATCTTGTTCTGGATCAGCGCAGCGTCAAGGTTCTTCTCGATGCCATCGTCCAGATCGGAGTTCACGGTCTTTGCTTCTTTTTCTATGCCCACGGGAATCACGGCAATCTGGTCCGCAACAACCTGAGTGCCCGCCAGAGACTTTGCCAGGGATTCGGCTTGTGACTTGTCGTTCTCGCTGGTGACTTTTCCGCCGAGGGTCACGATGCCCTTGTCGCGATCCTGACTGACGGTAACATCTTTGAAGCCTGCTTGATCGAGCGATTTGCGAATACTGTCGGAAACATCAGGTGACTTCGTGGTGCCGGAACATCCGGCCAGAATCCCGACGGCGAGCAGCGCCAGTATTGCCACTGACACTCTAAGCTTTTTCATATTATCTCCTTTGATAAATTCGGAATGGAATCTCAAACGGTGATGAAGCGATGGCTAGTGCATGTTGTCTTTGCATCGGGTGTACTCGCACATACAATCGACGGCCGGCGTTTTTTGCATTGCCTCACACTCGGTGCAGCAGTACTTGCCCGATGTTGTCACGCGCGAACAAACTAAGTGGGCACACTTCTCGGCTGTCGCAGGGACCATTTCTCTTCTTCCAACTTCGGACCAGAGCAGAAGATCCACGCTCAAATACTAGTCACCGGCATAAAGTGCTTCTGTACAGAAAAGGACACATTACGATATTTGTCGCGTGGTCGCACCGCAGATGATGGCCACTTCTGTTTTGTCAGCGTCCCTTCCAAAGCCACGGGCCCGAGTAATGAAGGCGACTAGGAAGGGCAGCTAAGCGGAAGCGATTTCCTCCTCCCTCTCCCTCCGTCAAGCGATTCAGAAGTTTTTCGTTCGGGCAAAGTCTCGCGGCGGCGATTAAACTTGCAAGTATCACTCTCCCATTGGACAATTCAATGCCGCGGTGTCTCACGAACCCTTGATGCCGAGCATCGCTTCCGACGGATATGACGGCGAAAAAACATCTGTCTACCCAGAATGTCGAAAGGGGCAAGGGGCCTGGGCTTCTGAAGAGATCCTTCGCGATCTTAGGGCCCGGATTGATCACCGGGGCGGCCGACGATGATCCGTCGGGAATCTCAACCTATTCCGTTGCTGGAGCAGCCTACGGATATACCATGCTGTGGATTGCGCTGCTCACGTTTCCACTGATGGCTGCGGTCCAACTCATGTGCGCGCGGCTGGGCATGGTTACGGGGCGCGGGCTGGCAGCCGCAGTGCGAATTTACTATCCACGCTGGGTGCTCTGGGGAGCCTGCTCGATTCTCGTCGTTGCGAATGTCATTAATATCGGTGCTGATCTCGGCGGCATGGCCGAGGCAACGCAGCTGATCACCGGGGTTCGAGCACTCATCTAGATTCCAGTCTATGCGTGCTTCATTATCGGGCTGTTGATTTGGACTTCTTACAAGCTGATGGCGCAGATTTTCAAGTGGATGACGCTGGTCTTGTTCGCTTATGTGTTCGCATCGTTTTACGCTCACGTCGATTGGAGGCACGCGCTGGCGATGACGTTCGTGCCTCATCTGGAGTGGTCACGCGGGTTTCTGGCGGTGCTGGTGGCAATTCTGGGGACCACGATTTCTCCCTATCTTTTCTTTTGGCAGGCAGCCGAGGAGGTCGAAGAAGGGCGGACCAAGGGCCGAGGGCTCGCCGATCGCAAGAATGCGACAGCAGCGGACCTAAGAAGCGCGCGCGCCGACACAATGGTAGGGATGTTTTTCTCGAATCTCATCATGTATTTCATCATTCTGACCACGGCTGCCACGTTACATGCGCACGGGCAAACGGACATCACAACTGCCCGCCAGGCCGCCGAAGCGTTGCGTCCACTTGCCGGCAATGGCGCCTACCTACTCTTCACCCTGGGTTTGATCGGCACTGGAATGTTGGGCGTGCCGGTCCTCGTGGGATCATGTGCTTTCGCGGTGGCGGAAGGAGCAGTGTGGCGTGGCTCAATGGCCGACAAGCCAAGAAGCGCACGGAAATTTTACGCAGTAATGGCGGTTGCCATGGCATTGGGCCTCGTGCTGAATTACCTGGGTTTCAATGCGGTTAAAATGCTGTTTTGGTCGGCAGTAATCAATGGCCTCCTGGCGCCGCCTCTAATCCTGCTTGTCATTCTCCTAACCAGCAACCAAAGAGTAATGGGAAAGCGCGTGAACCCGCCTCTACTCAGATATTTAGGCTGGGCTACCTTCGGTGTCATGACGGCGGCAGCAGTGGGAATGATCGTTACGTCTTGAAATGTTCAAGTGCGACTGAAGGACCTGCTTCAAGGTTCCGATTGGGCTGCCTACGATCCAACATGGCTGGCGTTCCTGCCCTTCGAGCTCTGGGCGTTGGCCTGCTGGTCACGGGTCGCGCAATAGCTGCCGGTGCAAATTTCTCGACTTTCTCTTTTGGGATTGGGTGCTTCATCACTGCCTTTCTTAGGAAGCGGAAGCGGTAAGAGTTGAAGAATTGGCTAAGCGTGTTTTGATCAAAACGCGATCAATAATCTCCTCCGGACAATCGCGTAAGGTCAAGAAATTCGATCAGTTTGAAAAGGCGAGGCTTGCAGCCTCGACTAGTCTCTTCGGATTGCCTTCTCCGCGGCCTCGATAAGGCCTACAATTCAGCTTTTCCCTAACTCGATCAACCCAGAGGAACAAAATGGTTTGGGTTCGCATGCTGGCCTACATCACCGGTACCGTCGATCAAGAACTGCTGGTGAGGAACGAATATCTGGCTGCGGAGAACCGTATCCTGAAAGCCCAGGTCAAGGGCCGGCTGCTTCTTTCGGAAGCTGACAAGGCCACGTTGGCGGAGATCGCTCACCGCCTAGGGCGTAAGGCGCTGGAGGAAGTAGCGGCCACGGCCATGCCGGATACCATTCTGGGTTGGTATCGCAAGCTGGTCGCTAACAAGTTCGACGGGTCCAGATTCCGT
>PLXE01000071.1 GCA_003151335.1 Acidobacteriaceae bacterium | reverse complement strand
GAAGGTGGAATCTAGGAAGGCAAAACAGAACTTGACCGCGACCGGCCTTCTCATGGAAGGCGATTACACCAGCAACCGCGCCACAGTTGCTCGCTTTAATGCATCGAGCACGAAGACACGAGGCCACAGAGAAGTCATTTTGAATTCTCCGTGTCCTCCGTGCCTCCGTGGTGAAAATAAACGTTTACGCCGTCACATACTTCCCGGTCTCCAGCACGCGGCTGGCGATGCTCTCCTGTAGCGCGATCACGTTGACTGGGTCGTGCTTCGCCAGGCGGCGCACAATCGCCATCTGGGTGCGCAGCATGTCGCCTTCAGCCACATCGGCGATCACCTTCTTCGCCGCGGCTTCCAGCTTGGCAAATGCGCCTTCCAGATAGACCTGGGTCATGGCGATAACCAGCGCGCCTTTGGCTTCGCCGTTGGCCTCGACGTACTTGCGCGCGCGCAGCAGGCTGGAATCCATGGCAAAAGTTTCGATCACCATGTCGGCGATGGCGCCCATAACCTCCTGATGATCGACCAGCTTCTGCATGTACTTCTGCGAAGCCGCGCCCGCCACCAGCATGGCCAGCTTCTTGCCGTTCTCCACCAGCTTGCGCTCGGCGGCCAGCGTGCCTTCGAGTTCGTCGGTGGATGGGCCCGCCATCACCTCGTCCATCGTCTTCTTGATGGCCGGCAGCAGCGCGAGTTGTCCGCTCATCGCCCGCTTTAGTAACCATCCCGTGATGATGAGCCGGTTGATTTCGTTGGTGCCCTCGAAGATGCGGTTGACCCGCGAGTCGCGATACGCCTGCTCGGCGGGATATTCCTCGACAAAGCCGTAGCCGCCGTAAACCTGCACGGTCTCGTCCACCACAAAGTCGAGCATCTCCGACGCCGAAACTTTGATGATGGAACATTCGACCGCGTACTCTTCAATCGCCTTGCGCACGGTCTCGGGGCTGTGCTCGATCGCGGAGAGTGCCGTGTCCATCATGCCAACGGTGCGATACACCATCGACTCACACGCGTACAGCCATGCCGCCATCTGCGCCAGCTTCTCGCGAATCAGGCCGAACTCCGCAATGCTCTTGCCGAAGGCCTTGCGCTCTTTAGCGTAGGCAATGGCATGCTGCAACGAAGTGCGCGCGCCGCCGACGCAGCTTGCACCCAGCTTGAAGCGCCCCACATTCAGAATGTTGAACGCGATGATGTGCCCTTTGCCGATCTCGCCGAGCACGTTCTCCACCGGCACTTTGCACTCGTTCAGGATGAGCGGCGCAGTGGACGAGCCGCGGATGCCCATCTTCTTTTCCTCGTTGCCGACGGAGAAGCCGGGGAAATCCTTCTCCACCAGGAAAGCCGTGAACTTTTCTCCATCGATTTTGGCAAAGATGGTGAACAGGTCCGCGAAGTGGGCGTTGGTGATCCACATTTTCTCGCCGGTCAGGAGGTAGTGCTTGCCGTCGGGCGACAGCACCGCGCGGGTGCGGCTGTTCATCGCGTCCGAGCCGCTGGTGCTCTCCGACAGCGCATACGCGCCAATGATTTCGCCGGTGGCCAGGCGCGGCAGATATTTCTTCTTCTGCGCTTCGGTGCCGAAGAACACGATGGGCAGGGTGCCGATGCCGCTATGCGCGCCCATGCTCACCATGAAGCTGCCGTACTTGGCCATGAAGTCGGCGATGATCGCCGACGAGGTCTTGTCCATCTCCGATCCGCCGTACTCGGCCGGAACGTCGGCGTTGGTCAGGCCCATTTCAGCGGCCTTCTGCAGCAGTTGGCGCGAGACCGCCCAGTCCTTGTGCTCCATCTTCTCGGCATTGGGCAGGATCTCGTTGGTGGCAAACTCCTCCGCCAGTTTGGCGACCATCTGCTGATCTTCGTTAAAGTCTTCCGGAGTGAAGACGTTTTCCAGGTTGTGATCTTCGAGCAGAAAACTTCCGCCCGTGGTTTTGGTCTTGGGAACTGCCGATACCGTGGTAGCCATAAAGTCCTCGCCTTTCGCTCTTCGCCTTTCGCTCTTCGCTAAAGGCATTCTTCAAAATCTGCTCACCGTTTGCTTTTGGCGAATAGCGAAAAGCGAACGGCGAATTGCGGCTCTACTGCAAATTCTCGAAGATGCCCGCCGCGCCCATGCCGCCGCCGACGCACATCGTCACCATGCCGTAGCGTCCGTTGCGGCGCTTAAGTTCGCGGATGATGCTGGCGGTCAGCTTGGCGCCCGTGCATCCCAGCGGGTGCCCCAGCGCGATGGCGCCGCCGTTGACGTTGATGCGCTCCGGGTCCAGCTTTCCTTCCTGGATAACGGCCAGCGACTGTACTGCAAACGCCTCGTTCAACTCGATCACGTCAATGTCGTTCAGCTTCAGTCCGGCCAACTTCAGCGCTTTCGGGATAGCGTAAACCGGCCCGACGCCCATCTCTTCAGGCTTGTAACCCGCCGTTGCGAATGCCACGTAGCGCGCCAGCGGCTTCAATCCCAGCGCCTTGGCGCGTTCGGCGGACATTACCACCGCGACGGCTGCGCCGTCGGACATCTGCGACGAGTTGCCGGCCGTGACCGTGCCCTTCAGGTGGAACGCCGGCTTGAGCGCAAGCAGCGCTTCCAGTGAGGTGTCGGCACGCGGGCCTTCGTCCATCTTGAACACGATGTCGGTGCGCTTTGGCTTGCCGCCATTCGGCGTGGTGAAACTGACCGGCACGGGAACGATCTCTTCGTCGAACTTGCCCGCCTGGATCGCCGCGATGGCCTTCTTGTGGCTATCGACGGAGAACTGGTCCGACTGCTCGCGCGTGATGTGGTAGCGCTGCGCCATCCTTTCGGCGGTGAGGCCCATCGAGAGATAAGCGTCGGGATAGTTCGACACCAGCCACGGGTTGGCCGAAACTTTGTGACCGCCCATGGGGATCATGGTCATGGACTCGACGCCCCCGGCGACTACAATCTCCGCCCCGCCCGCCATGATGCGTTCGGCCGCCATGGCAATCGCCTGCAGGCCCGACGAGCAGAAGCGGTTGATGGTCATGGCCGAAACTTCGACGGGCAATCCGGCACGTAGCGACGCGATGCGCGCCACGTTCATGCCTTGCTCAGCCTCGGGCATGGCGCAGCCGAAGATCACATCCTCGATCTCTTTGGGATCGACCTGCGGCACGCGCTCCAGCGCACCCTTGATGGCCACAGCGGCCAGATCATCGGGACGCGTCGCCCGCAATGTTCCTTTGTAAGCTTTCCCCACCGGCGTACGCACAGCACTGACGATTACGACTTCACGCATTCGAAGCTCCTAGCAATTAGCAATTAGCTTTCGCAGCTGTAACTGACAACTGGCCACTGGCAACTGTTCCTCAGTTCCTTAGCGGCTTCCCCGTCTTCAGTGTGTACTGAATCCGCTCCTGCGTCTTCTTCTCGCCGCAGAGCGATTTGAACGCCTCGCGCTCCAGGTCGAGCAGATACTGCTCGCTCACCAAGGTACCCGGGTTCAGCGCGCCGCCACACAGCACCTCCGCCACTTTGTTGGCGATTTTGACCTCGTGATCGGTAATGAATTGGCCCTCGTGCATGATGTGCACGCCCAGCTTCAGCGTCGCCAGAATGCTCTCGCCGGGCGCGGGAATGTCCATCCGCGGCGTGGGGGCCCGATAGCCTTCATTCGCCAACTCCAGCGCCCGCTCCTTGGCGTCGGTAAGCACCCGCTCCCGATTCATAGTGATGTCGTCGCCGCTGGAAAGGAACCCAAGATTCCGCGCCTCGAAGGCCGACATGGATACTTTCGCCATGGCGACCGTCTCGAATGCCTGCTTCATGGCTTCCATCAGCTCGACGCTTTCGCCACGGCCGGCAGGACGGATGTGATACGCCTTATCGAGCGCGCGCAGCGTCATCTCCTTGCAGCCCCCGCCGCCGGGCAGCAGACCCACGCCGACTTCGACCAAGCCGGCGTAGAGCTCCGCATGCGGCTGGCGGGCTGCAGCATGCAACGTAATCTCGGCTCCCCCACCCAGCGTCATGCCAAACGGCGCAACTACCACCGGCTTGGACGAGAACTTGATGGCCTGGGTCATGTTCTGGAACTGGCGGACGGCGAGATCAACCTCGTCCCACTCTTCTTCCTGCACCGCCATCAGCAGCATCATGATGTTGGCGCCGACGGAGAAGTTGGCCGCGTCGTTGGTGATGACAAAGGCGTCGAAATTTTCGCCCGCGCCGCCGGGCTTCAGCGTCTGAGTAATCATCTGCACGATGTCGCCGCCCAGCGCGTTCGCCTTGGAGTGGAATTCAATGCAGGCAACGCCGTCGCCGAGATCGATCAGAGACGCGCCCGCATTCTTCTTCACCACGAAGTTCGACTTCTTGGCAACCGTGACCGACCAGACTCCCGGCGGCACTACTTCCGGGCGATAGTTGTCGCTGCGCAGGTCGAAGTAAACCCGTCCACTGGCGGCCTTGGGATCGTCGGCGTACCAACTCTCCTCGCCCGAGGCGAGCAGCTTCTCGACGTTGGGCGAAACCGGCCTGCCGTCCACCTTCATCCGCTTTACCGTCTTGGCAACGCCGGCGGCATCCCACAGCTCGAACGGCCCCATCTCCCAGTTGAAGCCCATCTTCATGGCGCGATCGATCTCGACCACCGAGTCTGCGATCTCGCCGATGCGGTTGGCCGCGTACGTCCACAGGTCCGTCAATGCCGACCAGAGAAAGACGCCAGCCTTGTCCTTCGACGGCGTAAGCAGCATATGGAGCCGCTCCGGCAGGTTCTCCACGGTCTTTGCCATTTCCAGCGAGGCAAACTTAGGCCTCTGCTGCGGACGATATTCCAGCGTCTTCCAGTCGAGCGCCAGCCGCTGCTCGCCCTCGGCGCTCTTCTGCTTCTTGTAGAAGCCGCCCCTGGTCTTGTCGCCCAGCCACTTGCGCTCCAGCATGGCCAGGAAGAAATCGGGCAGCTTCAAATCGCTGCGCTCATCGTGGATATTCGCACTCGCGTTGCGTACTACGTGGCCGAGCACATCCAGCCCAACCATGTCGGTAAGGCGGAAGGTCGCCATCTTGGGCCAGCCGACGGCCTGTCCGGTGAGGGCATCCACTTCCTCGATGCTGAGGTCCATCTCCTGCATCAGGCGCATGACATTAAGCGCGGAAAACGTCCCGATGCGGTTGGCGATAAAATTCGGCGTGTCCTTGGCGTGCACCACGCCCTTGCCGAGATGCAGATCGCAGAAATGCGCGATGAGGTCCATCGCGGCGGGATCGGCTTCGGGAGTGGGAATCAGCTCCAGCAGCCGCATGTAACGCGGCGGGTTGAAGAAGTGGGTCCCAAACCAGTGGCGGCGAAACTCGTCGGGGAAGCCTTCGACGATCTTGGCCACCGGCAGCCCGCTGGTGTTAGTGGTGACAATCGTTCCGGGCTTGCGGACCGCGTCCACCTTGCGCAGCAGGCTGCGCTTGATCTCGAGATCCTCAACCACCGCTTCGATGATCCAATCCACCTCAGCCAGCTTCTTCAGATCGTCTTCGAAGTTGCCGATGGTGACCAACCTGGCCAGCGAAGGCTCGAAGAAGGCGGCGGGTTTCGATTTCACCGCAGCCTCCAGTCCGGCGGCAGCGAAGCGGTTGCGCGCGGGACCGTCGGCATCGGGCGGAACAATGTCCAGCAGATACGAGGGCACACCGGCGTTGGCCAGGTGCGCGGAGATGCGAGCGCCCATGGTGCCGGCGCCTAGAATAGCGACCTTCTCAATCCGTTTCGTCATGGGATGATGATGACTCCAGCGCTAAAACTATTATTGGTTGAGAGCTTGCGCGCGCAAAGCTGCGTCTTACGCGGACGCGATCCTGGGACTACGAACTTCGATTGTGGTTAATGGAGAATGGCTGCTGAATGAGATGGTTTAAGTGAGACGTAGAAATGGACAACATTGTCCCGACAACTCTCCTCAAGGTCAAAACGGCAACGCACATAGAACGGCCCAAAATACAAGCAGCGCGCGCCGTAAGATGTGGGGTGAGGATGGCAACGGCGCGCGCCTATTAAGTTGGACTGATCGTACTGAATGAATCCTCATTCAGTCAAGAAGAATCTGTATAAATTCTTTTCCCATATTGGGTTAGGAAATCAGTTTGGCCAACAAAAAGGCTGCACCGGCAGCAAGTCCCCCAATCACAACGGTTTGGGTGGCAGAACGGCCGGGCCGCGAGCCGGTGAAACGCCCCTTGATATAGCCGAAAATTCCGAGCGCGACCAGCGTAACCACTATGGACCAGACGAGGGCCATGCGCGCGCTGTGCAACGTCATGTAGGGCGCCAGCGGAATGATGCCTCCGCAAATGTACGAGGCAGCGATGGTAAACGCGCTCTGCATGGCCCGCTTGGGATCGGGCTCCTCCAGGCCCAACTCAAAGCGCATCATGAAGTCCACCCACTGCTTCGGCTTTCGCGTTAATGCCTGCACCACGGGAACGCTCTCGTCGTGCGACAGACCGTAATCGGCGAAGACGTTCTGCACTTCGAGCGCTTCCTCGTCGGGGATTTCCTGCACCTCGCGCTCTTCGCGCAGCCGTTCGCTTTCGTAGTGTTCGGCGTCGCTCCTGGCAGCCAGGTAGCCGCCCAGTCCCATGGCGATGGAGCCGGCGGCGATCTCGGCCAGTCCGGCGACGACCACAATGTGGCTGTTATCGACTGCGCCGGAGAGACCGGCGGCCAGCGCAAAGGGTACGGTCAGCCCGTCGGACATGCCGATGACAACGTCGCGGACAACTGCGCCCGCAGTGAAGTGACGCTCAATGTGTGGTGTCTGTGGCATGATCTCCCAACTCCGGATGAGCTTTCAGATATTGCAGCGCGCCCTTGGCCACTTCACGCTCGCCGGCATAGCTTAAGGCGTTGGAGGCATCCTCCAGCGGAAGCCAATAGGCGTTCTGCACTTCGATCCGCATCTCGGGCGAGATGTTTCCCAGCCGCCCTGAGCGGTAGAGCAAAAGATAGAAGCTGACAATCTTGAAGACCCGCGCGCCATCGCCCCAGTTGCGCACGTAGTAGTACTTGATGTCGGCCAGCTTGGTCACCAGGTTCGCTTGCACTCCGGTTTCTTCGCTGACCTCGCGAAGCGCCGTCTGCTCCGGCTTCTCGCCCTTGTCGATGGCGCCCTTGGGAAGGGCCACCAGGGCAGTTTGTTTTGGCGGACGGTTCGAACGCTTAGGCGTTTTCTTGGGCCGGGTCATGTGCGGCTCGATGACCGCCAGAAACCAGCGGCCGCGCATCTTGCGCAGCACCACACCACCCGCCGAGAATTCGCGCACCAGCATGAGCGTCCGCCACAGAACCGGCTAGTTTCGCAGACTCCGGGGGTCCTGACAATCAAAAGCTGGGCGGGTAGTGGTGCAGTTTTCAAGCTCTACGATCACGGCTGATTTTAAAACTGTATTGCTGCCCGGTGACCGCCGTCACGGACAGCGATCAAGTGGGCAATATTGCTCAGACAGCGATAGGCGGTTCACCGATACTGGCCTTGCAGTTCCTTCAATGTGGTAGGTATAGCCCGCAGGGATTCTCAGAGGGATGACACAAGTGCATCCGGCGCAAACTCTGATCCTGCGGGTTTTATTTCGCGTCCCAATTTCAAATTGCACCACTACCCCTGGGCGCAAGGCGTAGCCGGCTTGCTCTCGTAACGGATGAGTTTTGCAGTCACGCAGATCGTGGTCCTCGGATCAGCGCTACATTCCCCGGCGCGTTGATAACGCACGAAATGCGGGATTCCCGCGTTTCACTGCTTCGCCTCTCCCACCCGGAAGGCCTTGATCACGATGTCGTTGGGCTGGTTGCCGACGGGAATCAGCGTGACCAGCGCGCGCGCGGCGCTAAGTTTGGAATTGTCGCGCGTCTTCACCGTGCGCACCACGGCCACATCTCCGGAGCGCGAATTCACCACCAGCAAATGCGCCTCATCCGGGCTGAACGCCAGCCCATCGGGATGGCTGCCCACCTGCACCGCGCCAATTACGCGGCCTTCGTCGATGGCATAGACGCTGACGGTGTCAGACCCGAAATTGCTGACATAGAGCAGGCTGTTATCGGAGGTGACAATCCCGCGGACCGGCTGGTCGCCGATCAGGTAGCTGCCGCCCACCTCGTTGTTGTCGGTCTCGACGATGGAAAAATTGTTGCCGCCAAAATTGCTCACGAACAGCTCTCCGCCATCGGGCTTCAGCGCAAGCTGCACCGGCGTCTTGCCCGCGTCGAGTAGGGTAAGCATCCGGCCCGATGTTAGATCGACGGAGGCAAGCTGGTTCGAGCCCGGGCATGCCACGAACGCCTTGCTGGAATCGGGCAAGATGACCAGGTCCTGCGGTTGCTGGCAGACGGGCACCGTGCTGCGCACCGCCAGCCTCTGGGTATCGATGATGGAAACTGTGTTGTCGGCGCGATTGCTGACGACCGCAAGCGTTCCGTCGCGCGAAACTCTGGCCACACCCGGCGCCCCGCCCACTCGAATGGTCGCGATCACTACCCGCGTATCGAGGTCGATCACCGAAACATTGGCCGAGCCGGAGTTGGCCACGTAAGCGCGCTTGCCGTCGGCAGAAACCGAGACGAAGTAGGGCGCGCGATGGACCCCAATGGTCGCTTCGACTACATTGCGCTCCGCATTAATGATGGTGATGTTGTTGGAGTCGGCATTGGCAACGTAGATTTCGTTGCGCGTGGGACTGGCGGCGACGCCGGTTGGACCTGCGCCTACCGGGATGGTCTTGACGTTGCGAAGCTGCAGCAGATCGAGAACGCTTACCGAGTTGCTCTTGCCGTTGCTGACGTAGGCGTATTCGTGATAGCCGGGCTCAACGGTGGGGCGTCGATGGCAGCCGGTCGGGCCCAGCGCGAAGACCAACACGCACAGCGCCCAGCGCCATTGCCGCGCCGAAAGTTGCCGCAGCCACAGCCACACCGTGCGCATCAGCGAGCAGCGGCCGATCCAGCGGTTACGTTGCCTCGGTGAGCGATCGGGTTGGCAACCGGCTCGGCGACGGAACGGCCCAGCACTTTCGCAATCTGGCGAACCTCAACCATGAGGTCGGCAAACTGCTGGGGAAAGAGCGATTGGGTGCCATCGCTCAGAGCGCGGTCGGGATCGGGGTGGACTTCGATGATCAGGCCGTCGGCGCCTACGGCCACCGCGGCGCGCGACAGCGGCGTCACCTTGTTGCGCTTGCCGGTGCCATGGCTGGGATCGACGATGATCGGCAGGTGGCTCAAACGCTGCACCGCCGGCACGATGCTGAGGTCGAGCGTGTTGCGCGTGTGGTCGGCAAAGGTGCGCACCCCGCGCTCGCACAGAATCACGTTGTAGTTGCCCTCGCTCATGATGTATTCGGCGGCCATCAGCAATTCTTCCAGCGTGGCTGACATGCCGCGCTTCAGCAGTACCGGCTTGTGCGCCCTTCCCGCGCGCTTCAGCAGCGAATAGTTCTGCATATTGCGCGCGCCAATCTGGATGACGTCAGCGTACTTCTCCACCAGTTCGAGCGATTCGTTATCGATGGCCTCGGTGACAATCAGCAGGCCGAAGCGGTCGCGGACCTCCGCCAGAATCTTCAGGCCCTCCTCCGCCAGACCTTGAAACGTATAGGGAGAGGTGCGCGGCTTGTAGGCGCCTCCACGGAAGAAGCGGGCGCCGGCGCGGGCCACGCACTCGGCGGCAGCGAACGCCTGCTCGCGCGATTCGATGGCGCATGGCCCGGCGATCACTGCTACCTCATCGCCGCCGAAGGTCGCGTCAGAACCGGGGAAGCGCACCACCGTGTCTTCTTCCTTCAAATCGCGGCTGACCAGTTTGTAGGGCTTGCTGACCCGGATGACCTCCTGCACCCCTTCCATCTCGTCGAAAGTGCCGGTCTCCACCTCACCCTGGTTGCCGGTGACGCCGATGGCGGTGCGCTGCGCTCCGGGCAGGGCATGCGCGCGGAAGCCTAGCGCTTCGATCTTTTCGCATACGCGCTCCACTTGCTCTTCGGAGGCGTGCGCCTTCATCACGATAAGCATCAGGACCCCTTGTTTCGTGCCCATAGTGTATCGCGGAAGCCGCGCCGCTGGGAATGAAAAGGCAGGGTGTGCGTTGCAGGCGCTGGTCGCCGATGCGAAGCCATTGCCCAGCGGCAAACGCATCCCGCGCGCCCGCACACTGTAAAATCAAGGTTTACCCAAGCGCATCAAAAACACCTATGGTCGACTCCAAATCCAAAGAGCCGAATACGAAGCCGCAATCAAGCGCGCAAACTGAAGTCGTCAACGGTGGCGGCGCCAGCCGCACTGACCGCTACGACCCGCAGGCGATCGAGCAGAAGTGGTCCGAGCGCTGGGCGCAGAATCCCGATCTCTATCGCGCCGAGCCGCCGAGCAGCTCCCGCAAAAAGTATTACGTGCTGGAGATGCTGCCTTATCCCTCCGGCGCGTTGCACATGGGACACGTGCGCAACTACGCCATCGGCGATGCCCTGGCGCGCTACATGTGGATGCAGGGCCACAACGTGCTTCATCCCATGGGCTGGGACGCGTTCGGACTGCCCGCCGAGAACGCGGCCATCCAGAACCAGACTCCGCCGCGCCAATGGACGCTGCACAACATTGCCAGCATGAAGGCGCAGATGAAGCGCCTCGGCTTTGCCTACGACTGGTCGAAGGAAATTGCCACTTGCCTGCCGGAGTACTACCGCTGGAACCAGTGGTTCTTCCTCAAGTTCTTCGAGCAAGGTCTGGTGTATCGCAAGAAGAGCAAAGTCAACTGGTGCCCCGAGTGCGCGACGGTGCTGGCCAACGAGCAGGTGCTGCCCAACGGTTGTTGCTGGCGTCATGAGAACACGCCGGTCGAGCAGCGCGAGCTGGAACAATGGTTCCTGCGCACCACCAAATACGCCGAAGAACTGTTGCAAGGTTTAGATACTCTGCAAGCATGGCCGGAGAAGGTGCGCACCATGCAGCGCAACTGGATCGGCCGCAGCGAAGGCACGCTGGTTGACTTCAAGCTCGACGGCGTCGCCGGACCGGCGGGCGACACCATCTCCGTCTTCACCACGCGCGTGGATACCATTTATGGCGCGACCTCGTTGCAGCTTGCGCCCGAGCATCCCCTGGTGGCCGACTTGATCGCCAACGATGCCAGCCTGCTCGCCAAGGTGGATGACCTGATGGCCGAGCAGCGCAAGGCGAAGGAAGTCGGCGACATCGGCGCCATCGAAAAGCATGGCGTCTCCACGGAGCGCTTTGCGCTGAATCCGTTTAACGGCGAGCAAGTGTCCATCTGGGTGGCCAACTATGTCCTGCTCGACTACGGCACGGGCGCCATCATGTCGGTCCCGGCGCACGACGAGCGCGACTACGAGTTCGCCAAGAAGTACGGCCTCGACATTCGCGTGGTGATCTTGCCGCGCCGCGAGGGCGACGCGCCCGACGGCGGACCCAACGAGCCGGTCTTGCCATTCACCGAGATGAACAGCCTGGTCATCAACTCCGGCGAGTACACCGGAATGCCTTGCCAGGAAGCGATTGTGAAGATGTCGAAGTTTGCCGAGGGGCAAGGCTTCGGCAAAGCGACGGTGACTTATCGCCTGAAGGACTGGGGTATCAGCCGGCAACGCTACTGGGGCACACCGATCCCCATGATCTACTGCGCCGGTTGCGGCATCGTGCCCGTGCCCGAGAAGGACTTGCCGGTGTTGCTGCCCGACAACGTGAACATCACGCTGGCGGGCGGATCGCCGCTGGGCAAGGTGCCGGAGTTCGTCAACGTGAGCTGTCCCAAGTGCGGCGGCCCGGCGCGCCGCGAGACCGACACCATGGACACCTTCGTCGATTCGTCCTGGTACTTTTATCGCTACACCGACCCGTCCCTCGACAAGCAGCCGCTCGACTCTGACACTGTGGGATATTGGTTTCCCATCGATCAATACATCGGCGGAGTCGAGCACGCCATCCTGCACCTTATCTATTCGCGCTTCTGGACCAAGGTGATGCGCGACATGGGTCTGGTGAAGAATTCCGAGCCGGCGGACCGGCTGTTCACCCAGGGCATGGTGATCAAGGGCGGCGCCAAGATGTCGAAGAGCCTGGGCAACGTGGTGTCGCCCGACGACATGGTGGCGCGCTACGGCGCGGACTCCACGCGCATGTACACGCTGTTCGCCTCGCCGCCCGACCGCGATCTCGACTGGCAGGATGCAGGCGTGGAAGGCATCAGCCGGTTTTTGTCGCGGGTGTACCGGTTCGTGGCGCGCAATGCGAAGCCAAACGGCACGGCGTCGGGCAGTCGCGACGGGGGACAGTTGTCGCCCGCGGCGCGCCAGATGCAGCGCAAGTTGCACCAGACCATCCGGCGGGTGACGGAAGATTTCGGCGGACGCTGGCACTTCAACACCTCGATTGCGGCGATCATGGAATTGCTCAACGAGATGTATTCCTACGAAGACAGCGTGCAGCGCGGGCAGGCGGAGGCCCCCCCGGCGCTGGTCGCCGATGCGCAGCGCAGGCTGGTGCTGATGCTGGCGCCGTTCGCGCCGTATCTCGCGCATGAATTGTGGGAGATGCTGGGCGAAACTTCCGACCTGCTGCGCGCGCCCTGGCCGCAATACGATCCCGCGCTGGCCAAGGAAGAGGAAGTCGAAATCGCGATCCAGGTGAATGGCAAGATTCGCAGCCGCATTGTCGTCTCCGCCGACGCCGAGGAGGCGCAGGTGCGCGAACTCGCGCTCGCCGACGAGAAGGTCAAAGCCGCCATCGCCGGCAAAGAGGTCGTGAAGGTGCTGGTGGTAAAGGGCAGGCTGGTGAACATAGCGGTGAAGTAATGCGATCTGTGGGCGCGGAGCTGCCCTCCAAGACTCTATCGGTGACCCTGATCACAGACATCTGAGCAACCGCTGGGTTCGCCGAGTTCTTCCACGAAGCGCGCCTCGCTCTACCCGGCGGTAGATCAGACGAGGTCTTTCAGTACCAAATCCACGTCACGTTTCTGCTCTCCCGATTGAATGGTCAGACGCAGCTTGGCTCCCGGCGGCTCCGACTTGAATTGCTCGCGCACCGCGGGCAAAGGTAGCTGGCCCACCGGACGGCCGTCGATAGCCAAGATCTTGTCCCCGACCTTTAACCCGGCGGTTGCGGCCGGCCCGCCGCCGATTACGTCCATCACTTCAAAAGTCTCGCCTGACTGGTTGAGCCACATGCCGGAGCGGTCAAAAACGTCCGGCTTGCCATAGTTCGCGTTGCGCTCGAAAATGAGCTGCTGGTGGGGGTAGTCGAAGGTGATATTGAAGCGCTTGAGCACCCCCGCGCCGACGTTCCCGGCCACGTACGGGCTCACAAAGGCACCCTTTTTCTGCAATGACAGTTCTGTAACCGGAGCCTGAACTTCCACTTTGCCCAACCGCAGGACCTTGGCGCGCGTGACCAGCGACCTCGCCGCGCCCCCCACTCCCCAGCCGGTTACCGCCTCCAGTTTGGCGCCATAGTGGGCGGCGAAATCATGCTTCTCCGCAAAGGGCCCCAGCAGATCCAGGGAGGAACGGCTGCCGGTATCAATGTCGAACTTTCCCTCAATGCCATCGAGGGCGCCTTCCACTTGCGGGATGTGCGCGTTGAACTGAAAGGGCACCACTGTGCCCTCGCCCTTGTAGGCGAAAGCGGACGGCGACGTCAACGTGATCAGGTAATGCTCATAATCCACTTTGGCGACAAAGCGCTTGAAGACTTCATAGCCAATCAGCCCGTTGATCGGGATGCCCTCCACGTCAGCGAAGGCTTCCATCGGAAAGACGGCAAAGACTTGATTGGAGAGGGTCGCGTCGCCCACACGCAAACTGCCCATCTTGACCAGCCCAACATCCTCCGACTTTTCGCCTACACCCCGGCCCTGGAGGGCCCCCTCGGATTTCAAACCGAGCTGCCGGGCCAGCGCCGGGGTGACGATATTGGCCCCTCCGGTGTCACACAGCATCCGAAACGGGCCCTTATCGTTGAGCTTCACCTCGACATAGATGTGATTGTTGAGCAGCTCGAAAGGCACGGTCGTCGAGCTCTTGCCTCCGGCAATGGCAAAATCCGGAGGCGGGGGTTGTGGCATACGGAACTGCGCTTCCTGCAGGGAGACGTTGAACTCGACTTTCTCCAGCGTGACATATTGGTCGTACTGTGGCTCGCCGTTGGTGGAGCGCACGGCAAACGGCACTTTCACTCCATTCACGGTGCGGTAATCGGAAAAGTAGGTAGTGCGGGTTTCGATGTCGGCCTTCTCCACGGTGTGATCGATCATGTGGGTAGCGGCATCGATCCACAGGTCGAATGGGCGGCCTCCTTGCGGTGTGATCCGCAGAACATCGAACGGCCTGCCTTGCTCTTCCTTCCTGCCGAGACACTCGATTTGCGCCGCCCAGCGTTGTGGAAACCAGTACCCCAGAGCATTGCGGTAAGCTTCATCAGCCGCTTCCTGCCGCGCATTTTCTGCTCCCTCCGCGCGCGGTTCGCCGGAGGCATCCTGCGACCAGACCAACTTCCCGTCGAAGCCGTCGGCGCCGGATGTCGGACCGAGTTGGTATTTTTCAACATACCGCCCGGTAAGGTTGTCCTCCCATGACTCGGCCTGGCCAGTCAGCCCACTGGTCGTCAGCTTGCCCTTGCTGTGAGTGGTGTGGATCCCATCCCAGGCATCTCCGCCCAGCGCCTGCTTCGCCTGGGCAAGAATCTCCTGTGCACACTGGGGCGCGGCTGCTGCCGGCAAGCAACTCAGTAATGCCAATAGGAGTCCCGCAATAACTCGGTTGCGCATCTGCCTTCCTCCGAATCGCTGTAGCCATACCACGCGGGCACACGCCAGTCCCTTGCCTGCGCACGGTGACACATCGAGACTGTTGTCACCCCGAGTTACGAAAGCTGCGGGAAGAATGTTCCGAAGGGATTTGTTGCGATTATCAGGGTTGCTGGCTGGTAACGTGAAAGAACGGCGAAATGACAGTCCGACCCGCGGCCTTCCAATCGCGGAAGACCGGGCCCAGCCAAGCGGATTCGGCTGGTTGCTTCAATTTGAACGCCGCAAGGCGTAAATCACCCAGGGCGCGATGCGCGTCTCGCTCACCCAGCGGTAGGGCTCGTCACCGTTCGCCAAGGGCTTGCGCATTTCCACTATTTCCAGCCCGGCGCGGCCATAGACTTCCAGGTAAGACTCGTGGGGCCAGAGAATGTCCACCGCAGGCGAGCGGTCCTCGAAATCCGTGGTAATGATTTTCACGGGATCGCCGGGGTTGGCGTTGCGGTTTTCGGGGAAGTCCTTGGTCGAGAACGAGGCCCATTCGTTGCAGTAAATCTCCGGCGCGGAAACCATGTTCACGATGATACCGTCGGGTTTGAGCAGCGCGCGCAGGTCACCAAACAGACGCGCCTTCGCGTCCATGCCGGGAATGTTGTCGAAGGTGAATGCCGATTGAATGAGAGAAAAACTTTCGCGCGGCAAACCGCTCATGTCGTCGCCGGGAATAACGCGGTAGTCGCCCGTCGGATCGATCTCGTACGCCTTCGCAACCATCTCGGGTGAGATGTCCACGCCAGCCGCCTCAAACCCGAGCCCACCCAGGAAGCGGGTCGAGCGGCCCGCCCCGCAACCGAAATCGAGTGCCGCGGTCCCCTTCACGTGAGCACGAAAGATCTCCGGCAGGTCGCGGAACGCGAGATGGTAGGTGTTGGAAAATTCGAGCTTCGAATAGGCTTCCGCGCGGGTGGCGCTTTGGTAGCAATTGACGAAGTCCATCACCAATCACCTTTCCGTGCTGCAAGCATACATTCCCTTGGCCTTTGAGGGAGGACCGGCGAGGAAGCGCACGAGGAAGGGCAGAAGGTGCGCTTCGGGCTCCACAACTTCCGGCGTTCATTGGCTTCGGCCCTGGTGGCGGAACCTTAGGTGGAAGATTTCGGCTTTGTGCCCTTAAGTGTTTTGAAAGTATGGTGGCCAGGGACGGAGTTGAACCGCCGACGCCAGCCTTTTCAGGGCTGCGCTCTACCAGCTGAGCTACCTGGCCACGCGCGAGTGCGCAAAGAAACGTACTGCAGCACCTGAATTATAACAACGCAGCAACAGGTGCGCCAAACTCGCCAGTCGTGCACCAACAAAACCCCGCATCTGCAAAACTCTCTCTGCTACGTTCCGTTTGACCGCAAGGCTTCAACCGCAACCCCCGGTCGTGCACTCGGGCAGCCTCGGCCAGCTTTCCCGGCGAGCATAAAGGACCAACATTACGGGAAGATGAATCTCATTGCCCGATAGGAGTTGCCACACCGGCCCGCAGAAAACGCAGAAAACAGAGATTGACGTGGCTGGCTTTCCCCGTGCTCCGCAGATCGGACCTTGGGGTTATTCGTAGAACATTCATCAGGCTTTCACAAACTTGTAACTTTTCCAACTTACGATTTGGGGGAGCCTAAATCAACAAATTGCAGTTGGCATCGACGATCCAGGGTTCGCGAAATTGGTTGTAATTCATCTTGCCCCACTGAGTTTTCAGGAGAGAAAGAGAAAATGAAACGACCACTAGCCTTAGCGCTCGCGGTTCTGATCACGACGAGCGTTGTCGCACAAACACCGTCCGCGAGTCCGAAACCGAAGACTGGCCGCCACAGCAGTTCCGCTCCGGTTTCCAAAACGCTTCAGGACATGAAAGAAGCCATTTCCGCGCAACAGCAACAGATACAGCAGTTGCAGCAGCAAATCCAGAGCCGGGACCAGGCCATTCAGCAGTTACAGCAGCAGGTGGGCCAGGCGCAATCGACAGCCCAGCAGGCGCAAGAGACCGCCAACGCCGCGGTTCCCAAGGCCGAGGATTTGGATAAGCAGTACATGGGCTCGTTGCAGCATGACGTCGCCGATCTGAAGACGGTTTCCGGCAACACCGTGAACGAGTTGCAGGATGCCCAGAAGCGCATTGGTGGACTGGAGAGTCCGCTGGCGATTCACTACAAGGGAATCACCCTTACGCCGGGCGGCTTCCTGGCGGCAGAAACCGTGTGGCGGCCACATGCCACCCTCGGAGATATCAACACGCCGCTGAACTCGATACCGTTCTCGGGCGCAGGGCAGGCGCGGCAGTCGGAATTCTACGGATCAGGCCGCCAGTCGAGAATTTCAATGCTGGTCCAAGGCAAACTGGCCAACGTCAACGCCACCGGCTACGTCGAAGCGGACTTCCTGTCCGCCGGTGTGACTTCCAACCCCAACCAGAGCAACAGCTATACCTTCCGCCAGCGGCAAGTGTGGGGACAGGCTGCTTTCAGCAATGGCTGGACCTTTACCGGCGGCCAGATGTGGAGCTTGGTGATGGAGACCAAAGTGGGTCTCGATAACCGCACCGAAGCCCTTCCCATGCAGATCGACGCGCAGTATACGGCGGGCCTCAGTTGGACGCGCCAGTATGGCTTCCGAGCGACCAAGAACTTCAACAACAAGGCGTGGATTGGCTTCTCGGTGGAGAATGCGCAGACCCTGTTAACGGTCTCGGGTGCTCCCAGTTCTACCTGCGGCACAAGCACCTGCGGCAACTTCTTGATTGGCGGTCCGGGCACGGGTGGCGGTCTCTACAATCTGAACGCCAACTACTCGTCCAACGTTTCCCCTGACTTCGTCGTCAAGGCGGCATTCCAGCCCGGCTGGGGACACTACGAAATCTTCGCCGTGGGAAGCGATTTCCGCGAGCGCATCTACCCGGGCGCACTCCTGGCCACGCCAACTGCTGCGGGCGCGTTTAACCGCAGCGTCTGGGGTGGAGGCTTCGGCGCCAATGCCCGCTGGCTGGTGGCCCAGAAGAAGGTCGAGTTCGGCGTTCATTACTTTGGCGGCAACGGTGTAGGCCGCTACGGCAATGCGACCCTGCCCGACGTGACCGTGTATGGCGACGGCGCTGAGCACCTGATCAGGGCTCATCAAGGTTTAGCTTCTCTCGAATTCCACCCCTCCAAGTGGGATTTCTACCTCTACGGAGGTGGCGAATACGCAGGGCGGCAGTACTCGTTTTATAAGGGTAAGCCGGTTGGATACGGGGCTCCGGGGTTCGATAACACTGGCTGCGGAGTCGAGACACTGCCTGGCACCGGTGGCTTCTTACCAGGCGGGTTGTCCAAGTGCGCCGGTCAAACCCGCGCTCTCCTCGAAGCCACGACTGGATTCTGGTACAAGCCCTACAACGGGCCCAAGGGCCGGTTCCAGCTCGGTATGCAGTACTCCTACCTGACGCGCAATGCCTGGTCAGGGAAAGGTGGCGATCCCGAGGCCATCGAGAACATGATCTTCACTTCCTTCCGCTATTACCTGCCGTAAGCAACCCGTCGGATGGCCGGTGCTCCGCCGGCCATCCGGCATTTTTTCTGCCCAGCGTCTTCCCACGATTCAGTCTGGTTAAGGCAGGCTTCTGGTGCATTATTGGAAAACGAGCCGCGCAGCGGCGACATTTGTTTTAGCCGCGGGCGTAAGCCCGCGGTCAAGTGGGAAATACGACCGAGTCCCGTAGGGACGACAGAAGTTGCGACACGGCCTGTGAAGCCGTGCCCTTTCAACCCTTCCTCAGCTACCAAAGCAGATGAATAATCCAGTTCTTAGTGTGCGCCCTGCCGAGCCCTACACCCTGACAATCATGACCTCGGTGGACTTCACCAGCGCCGCGGCCTTGTCGCCGCGCTTGAGGCGCATCTCGCGGGCTGCGTCGGCGGTGATGATGGACGTGATGTGCTGTCCTCCGATCGAGAGCTTCACCTGCGCCACCAGTCCTTCGATGCGGACCTCGACGATGCGCCCGACCAACTGATTGCGCCCGCTGATGCTGCGGAAACTGGCGCGCCTTTCGGCAGGTTGTTTGCCGAGTGACTTGAACAGATAGCGGTCAATCTCACTTTGCGGAATGCGATGATGCCCGCCCGCGGTTTTTGCCGTGCGCAGCTTGCCCTTGTAGATCCACTGCTTAAGGCTGGCGTAGCTGACGCCCAGAACGGCGGCAGCATCGCGCGGCCGCAACAGCTCTTCGGATTTGGGGCTCATGGATGCATTGTACGGGGTACCGGCACAGTTCTGCGGTTCCTTGTGCTGCGCCTGATTTCAATACCCATCTGGAGTTTTGATCGTTCAGGGTGTAGATTCCTTCGCAATGGAAGCACTCACAGGCCAGAAATACACAGTTCGGTTCTGGGTATTGGGAGCCTGTGCCGTGTTGCTCTCCGCCGCGTCGGCCTTCACGTTCCTGAACTACATCGGGCAAGGCATCGTAGTGGGTGACTTGCTTGGCTTACGTGGGCGCGAGGCCGACGTAGCCACTGCACAACGATGGGCAAGCTTCTGGCTGATGGCTTCTTGTGCTTGCTTTTCAGGGTCAAGCGTGACGGCTGCCCTCACGCTGCCGATTTATCCAGATGCGCCACGGGTAGCAAGGTTCATTGCACGTTTAGTCGTGGCTGCGACCCCCTCGATAGTACTGACGGTGCTCATTGCGTTCTCAATCATCGCAGCTTCCCATCGGTCGGTAGTTCACTGACCCGTAGTTGGCGTAACATCGCCATTACACAAGCAACCCGCGCCGAGAGCCCCTCTCGACGCGCGGGTGAAACGTATGCTGTGCCTCCACTGCCCACACAGGCTCCCAGCCATCTACGTTTCTTGTAGCGCGCCCAGCACCAGCTTCGCCGCAGCCAGATCTTCCACCGCCAGCCCCAGCGATTTGAACACCGTGATATCAGTTTCCGGCTTGGGCTTGGTGGCGGCCAGCAATTCGCCCAACTCCGCATAGATATTCGCTCCCGCCAGCAACATATCGCCCGATTCCACAAGCGCGGCCTCGCGCGAGTCAACCACGAATGCGCCGCGCATGGCGTCGTTGTCGAGTTCGCGCCGCTTGGGCCCGACTGCGCCCACCGCGTTGATCAACACACCCGGCTTCAACCATTTTCCGCGCAGCACCGGCTCGGCGGAGTTGGTCACAGTGACTACCACATCAGCGTCGCGCACCGCTTCCTCCGCCGAGGTCGCGCTGCCGCCAATCTCGTCCGCCAACAACTTTGCATGTTGCGGACTGCGACTCCAAATGCGAATCTCGTCGAAGTTTCGCACCAGGCTAAGCGCCCGGATGTGGGCGCGCGCCTGCACGCCACTGCCAAGGATCGCCAGCCGCCGAGCGTCGGGGGAAGACAGCAGCCGGGTAGCCACCGCCGACACCGCGGCGGTGCGCAATTCGGTGATCAGGCGGCCATCCATGATGGCCAACGGCTCTCCTGTGTCCGCACGAAACAGCGCGATGATGGCGAGGTGGGTGGGCAGCCCGCGCGCCCCGTTGTTGGGATAAAAATTGACCAGCTTGGCGCCCATGATCTCGCCATAGACCGCCGGCATGAGCCCCATAAACCCACTGTGCTGCTGGATGGAAATTATGCTGCGAACCGGCTGCAGCACCCGGCCAGCGGAAAAATCGATGAGGGCGCGCTCCATGGCGGGGAGTAGCGCTTCCAGGCGCAGCACTCGTTGCACGGCGGCTTCGTCGAAGAAGGGAACGGCGGTCTGGGGAAGCTCGGAATTCAACGGGCAGCCTCGAAAGATCAGAGTGATTGTAACTTGGTGGTTTGTGCCGTCCCCTACGGGACTCGGTTCCTTTCTCCAGTCTACCCAGCACTCCGCCTTCGGCTGCGTGCTGGGCTAAGTTATGCCGCGCCTACGGCGCTGGATTTTCGGCCAGTAAGTTCCGCTGGCAAATCCCAAGTTTGGTTCTCACGCAGGCTCTTTAGCCCCGGATTTTCCCCAGCGCTAAAGCGCATGGATGAAGTCGAGCTTTTGCCGGAGCGCTGAAGCGCTCCTCCCCCGCATAAATGCGGGGGCTTCCACCAGGAAGTAAACTCCATGGGCTGCGGTCACACATTTTCAGTGCCCTCTGGTCTCCTCGCATGGGGTAAACACTTCTGGCACAATGGGTGCTCATGCTGAAAGTGAAGAAGCTCTCGCCCGATGCTGTTCTGCCGACCGTGGCCCATCCCGGCGAAGACATCGGCTACGATCTTTACTCTTGCGAGGATGTCACCCTTGCGGCGCACGGCGCGGGCGGGGTGCATACCGGCATCGCCATCGAGTTTGTGCCGGCGGCGGGAGGAATCGTGAAGACCAGGTCGGGCCTCGCCCGGAAGCGGCTGCTGTGCAATGCCGGAGTCATTGACGCCGGCTATCGCGGCGAGATCATTGTGCTCATGGAAAACCTGGGCGGCGAGCCGTATGCCATCCGCAAAGGCGACAAGATTGCCCAACTGCTGGAGCATCCCTTTCTTGCCCATGAGGTTGTGGAAGGCGAACTGAACGATGCAGTCCGCGGCGCCAAAGGATTCGGCTCGTCTGGTTCGTAGTTATCCCAACCCCTGTTGGGTCAGATAAGCAGTCATGGCCTTTCGTCCGCCATCGATCAGAAGATTCATCCTGTCCTGGGACATGCGAAACTCCGTAGTGCCGTATCCTTTGACCGGCAAATGGCAAATGAGATTGGGATATTTCCGCATTATCTCGGCATCGGAGCTTCCCGTCATGGTGTCGATGAGACGAGTGACGCGGTCGGCGGTGCGTAGCCGCGGACGAGGCGTCTGCGAATTTCCAGCGCCCGGCACGGCGATGCTCTCGTCCAGCAGCAGTCCCAAGGTTCCGGCGCCATTAGGATCGGTGTTGCCCATGATCTCGATGATCTCGGGATTGCTTTCCACGACCAGTTCCAGCGGAAAGTTCGACAAGACGCCGCCATCAACGAAGATGTGGCCGGTCTTATCGCGGCCGCGGTAGGTCCCCCACGCCGCGTCCCAAATCATCTCCCGCCACACGAACGGAATACTCATCGACATGCGTACCGACAGGGCCACCGGGATTTGTGGCGCAGTCCGCTCGTTCAACACGAGCATCTCCCGCTCCGTCACGTCAGAGGTGACTACGGAAACGTCTGACCCTGTCTGGGCGGCAAATTGGGCCCACGTGAGGTCGGGACCAAGTCCCTTGGCCTGGAGCTTGCTTTTAAACCAGGCCAGAAAAGCGTTACCAGTGTAGAATCCGCCACACTCGTTAAAGGAGAAGATCTCGCGAAACAGATCAAGCCGCAACGCCAGATCGAGCATCTGCCCGGCCATAAATCCTGGAACATGGGCCTTCTGCATCAGATCCATGGTTTGGCTATTGGCGATCTCGGCCGCATCGAAGTCACCCTCCTTGGGCGCGTCCATGAAGGTGGTGAAGACCGGATCGGTGGTTCCCGGCAAGGTTTCCGACGTGGCTTGCAGTAGTTCCGCCGCAGAATAGCCGGCTCCGAGCAAAGTAGCGGTGATGGCGCCCGCGGAAGTTCCAAGCAATCGCCGGTGGGTGTGTCCCGCTGCCGCCAGTACTTCCAGGGCCCCAGCGAATGCGGCGCCCTTGGCGCCGCCGCCTTCAAACACTAGATCAAAAGATGCCATGGTCCCCTCTCCCACTATTGCCTAAATTTACTTTGCAATTCTGGAGTATGACAACGGTACTAAAGAGTACGCCAGTTTCCCATCCGTTTGTCTTACCCCTCCAAAAGCTATACTCGCAACCGGCCCCTGCCACAGCTTTCCGGGCAAATTCTTGGCCCTGTAAAACGTCGCGGCCCCGCACCAGGCGGAGCCGCGAGAAAGGGCCGCTCGGCGGTTGAAACTTCTATTGCACCGCCCTTAGCAAGTTGAGCAGTCCATAGCCAAACGTGTTGTCCTTCAGGAAGCTTGGACCACGGCAGTATCCCGAGGCCTGAACGTCGATCAGGTGCTGGGCTGTCTGCTCCATCTTCAACTCAGTCGCGTCAATATTTCCGTCCAGATTGGGCTTGGCTTGCCACAGCAGGGCAAGGCCACCCGCTACGTGTGGAGCAGCCATGGACGTTCCCGACCACCCGGAAGTATAGCCGCCTCCAGACGCCGCGCCACGAATGTTCACCCCAGGGGCCGACAAGTCAGGTTTGGTGCGGTTACTGCCGTCCGCGACAACCGGACCGCGGCTGCTGAAGCCGGCGATGTTGTTTCCCGAGTCAAGGGCCCCCACATCTATCGCGCTGGCGTAAATGGCAGGCGGCTCTTGAATCGTAGAGCAGGCAGGGCCGTAATTGCTGGCGGCCATGACATTGAAAATTCCCGCCGCGCGTACCGCGTCCACGATACTCTGCAGAGTAAAAGTCGAGCAGCCTTCGCTGGGCGGGCAGGTCCAGGAATTGTTGACTGAATCCGGCGCCTTGGAAGGATCTCCCTGGCCGCCGCTGATGGGATAAGGTGCAATCAGGAATTGGAAGCACTCCGTGTATTGCGCGGGAGTGCCGTTGCCGGCGGCATCCATGTTGCGGCAGGCAATCCATTTCGCGCCCGGAGCCACGCCGACTTGGTTGCCGTGCCCGTCGTCGCCCACCATCTCGCTGACCGTAAAGGTTCCGTGACCATGCGGGTCAATGGGGGTTGGTGAGTGGTCGGGAGTGGCGTCGTGCCAGTTGTAGTCATGGTTCGCTTGCTGGCCGTTCCAGCCGCGATATTGATTCTTCAGCGCGGGGTGGTCCCATTGCACGCCGGTATCGGCTCCCGCAACTACCAGGCCTTCACCATGGAAGCCCAGGGCCCAGACATCCGGCGCCTTCACTTTCTGAACGTTCCATTCGATGCCAGTGGTTTGGAGGGTCGTATCCATCCCCTGGGCGGCTGGCAGAGGATTGTGAATGGTCGGATTGGCATCAATCTGGGCCACGTCGGCGCGCGCCGCGAGTTCTTCCATCAGGTTGCGATCGCCCGTCACTTTGATCATGTTGACAATGAAGAAAGACTGATAAGGAATGCCGCGTTGCTGCAGCAGGCTCAGGATCGGACCCTGCGTACGGTTGGCTACGGTACGAAGCGAATTAACTACAAAGTAGCCCTTCTCCAATTTGGTTTTCAGGGTAGCAGCCACGCTAAGGTCGGCCTGCTGAGTCAGCACAACTAAAGCTTCGGTCGAGCTGCCGTTTGCGGTCCCAGCCAGAACGCCGGCGGCGATCTTGCCATTTGTTTGGCCAGTCTGAATTGACCAGCCCGACGGAACCATTGCAGCTATAAGTGCCGTCAGAATTGCCCCAAGCAGAAATTTACGCGAGTTCATGAGTATTAATCTCCAAAA
Organism: Acidobacteriaceae bacterium; assembly: GCA_003151335.1. Taxonomy (GTDB): domain Bacteria; phylum Acidobacteriota; class Terriglobia; order Terriglobales; family Acidobacteriaceae; genus Bog-257. Next base: position 129,659 of record PLXE01000071.1, on the reverse strand, counting down.
AGAAAGTCGGTAGAACCGAGGTGCATGGTGGAACGCCAGAACAAGAGTTGAGGAAAATACACAGCTTACCTCTGGAATGTAGTCCGTAGCAGGCCCCCCGTCAACTTTCGCGGGAGTTCCATGGAGACAATGGTGTCCTTCGATTTGTTAGACTTCCAGCACGCCTCAGTGGCGTGGCGCGTGCGATTAGAATTGTTCACGCCAAATCAGTAGGTGAGTCATGCATCGGCTTACGATTAAGACCCACAAGAAGCGCGAGATCGTGGATATCACCAAGCAGCTGGAGGCCATTCTGTGGAAGCAGTATGGCGACAAGACCGGAGTATGCCAATTGAGTCTGCTGCACACAACGGCTGCATTAACGACGGCTGATCTTGATCCCGGAACCGATCTGGACATGCTCGATGCCTTCGAGCACCTCATTCCCAAGCTTGAGTATCGCCATCCCCACAACCCGGGGCACGTGTCCGATCACATCCTGTCTGCCCTGATCGGAACTTCGCTGACGCTGATGTTAGATCGCGGTTTGCTGTTGTTAGGGACCTGGCAGCGGGTGGTCCTGATCGAGCTCGACGGCCCCCGCGAGCGCGAACTGGTGCTGGCGTTCGTGGAAACAGCGTAGTCAGTAGTCAGTAGTCAGTAGTCAGTAGGCAGCCGTCAGCTTTCGGCTTGGACCGTGACTGTGTCGCAACCCGCCGTCCCTAGGGAGTCTCTGTCGCAGCTCGTGGCGCCGCTCCGCGGCTTGGATAAATTCCGGATTTTACCCGGCGCTTGCGCGCCGGGCTCAAAGCAAAGCCGCCGCTCCGCGGCTGACAACTGGCTACTGCTTCCTCACAGCATCTGCGTGCCCCACAAATCGTGCAGGTGCAGCACACCCAGCAGGTGGCCGGCTGCGTCCACTACGGGAAGCGCAGTGATCTTCTTCTGCTCCATGACGTCGAGCGCGGCGATGGCGAACACGTCAGGCCCGACGGTGCGCGGGGAGCGCGTCATGCATTCCGCGGCGGCCAGGTCGAACACCTTCTTGCCGTGCCGTTCCAGCAGGCGGCGCAGGTCGCCATCGCTGATCAGTCCCACCAGCTTCTTGCCATCGACCACGGTGGTCATGCCCAGGCCTTTGCGCGACATTTCGTAGATCACGTCGCTCATGGCGGTCCCGGGTTTTACTCGCGGCAGAGCGTTCCCGGTGTGCATAAGTGCAGAGACGCGCAGGAACCGCTTGCCCAGTTTGCCTCCGGGATGCAGGCTGGCGAAGTCCTCTTCCTTGAATCCACGCCGTTGCGAGAGCGCCACCGCCAGCGCATCGCCCAAGGCGAGCATGGTGGTGGTCGAGGCGGTGGGCGCAAGTCCCAGGGAACAGGCTTCATGGGCAACCGAGCAGTCCAGCGTAATGTCCGCGGCTTGCGCCAGCGTGGACAGGCTGCGTGGCTCGTCGGAATCGGAAACAGAGTGCAGCTCATCGCAGGTCATGGTGATGAGCGGGACGCCGAGCCGCTTCACGGCTGCCAGCAATTGCAGGACCTCCGAGGTCTCGCCGCTGGCCGAGAGCGCCACCACGACGTCGCCACGGACCACCATTCCAAGGTCGCCGTGCAGGGCTTCCGCAGGATGCAGAAACAGCGCCGGGCTTCCGGTAGAGGTCAGGGTCGCGGCGATCTTGCGCGCGATCAGTCCGCTCTTGCCCATGCCGGAAACCACGATGCGACCGGCGCATCCGTAGAGCAACTCCACCGCCCGTTCAAAATCGGCCGCCATCGGCCCGGCCAGACGGTCAGCCAGAGCGCGCAGCGCTTCGGCCTCAATGCGCACCACGTTTTCACCAAGCTTCTTGCTGGTGGGCCGGCCGGGGGGTGCGCCGCCAGAGCGCGTCATTGTGTGGCCGACCGGGGGGAGGCCGAAGCTGGCAGCAGTCCACGCGAATTGAAGACGAGCACGCGCTCCTCATTTTCGCCGCCGCTCAGAGGAACGCTCTTGCCATTAAAGGAGACATCCACCGCGCCCGCGTTACCCGTCCAAAAGACCACCTGGTCGGTGGCGCGGACCGTCTTCACATCCGGCGGCTGGATGATGCCGCGAACTACAAACTTACCGTCGGACTTGATGGAAACCCAGGCGCGGTTTTTGGGCCGAACCGTCAGCTCGAAGGACGTAGCGCCTGCGGGATTCGCAACGTTGTTTGTCCCCGCTGCCAGACTGACGGGAGCCGTTGCTGGTAACTGCGTGCCGGATCTCTCCTCGACTGGCTTGGCGCTGGCGATAACGTCGGTTCCTGTAGGAGCACTCGTGTCAGAACCGGCCTGAGGCGACGGCGATTTTTCCGCAGTGGACATGCTTGCCGGTGGAGGGCCGGAGGTGGACGGGCGCAGCGCCGCATCCCGCGTGACCGTGATCGCGGCTTGCTGCTTGCGATCGAGTTGACGCTCCCGGTAAACTCGCCAGCCACCGACGGTCCCCGCCACCAGAACCAGAGCGATCAGTATGGGGACCACGGGCAAGGGAGATCGGCGCCCGGCGCCTGCCTCTTCGCGGCTGGATCGCTCGAATCGGCTGGCAGGGTTTTGCTCGGCAACCGCATGGCCGCCCGGCGCCGCTTCCTGCGCGGCTTGCAAATAGCCGGCGATGGCCTTCTCCTCATCAATGCCAACGTACTTCGCATAGGCGCGAACATAGCCCTTGTTGAAGATGCCGCCGGGGAGCAGATCGAACTGTTCCTCTTCCAAGGCGCGGAGCAGGCGAGTCCCAATCTTGGTGGTGGCGGCGATTTCGTCGAGGGAGATGTTCCGCATCTCGCGCGCGCGACGCAACCCTTCGCCGAATGCAACCATCTCAGGCTCAGTCTGCTCCAACGCCTTATACACTTGAAGTTATCAAGCTCCCGTGCCGATCATAGAAAGTGGCGGAGGCAGTGTCAAACCGGCTGGCAATCGCCAAGAGGGTCAGCTTGCCCTGCCGGAAATCAGGCCACCAAACTGTGTTGTCCGGTAAAATACCTGGTAGGCGGGCGTGTATGGGTTGAGCCTGGACCGTTTGGACAAGGGCCGCCGGGGCCTGATTCACTTTTGCCGAGGGCAGACGGGATCTGCCGCAGGTTCTTGCATGTCGCTTCCAGCCACAGACCATGATCGACAGCTTTACGAGCTGAAGATTTTTCACGACGTCGCCAAGGCCCTGACCTCGTCGCTTGATCTGGACACCATTCTGCAAACCATCATGCAGAAGATGGCCGCTCATTTTGAGCCGGCGACCTGGTCTCTGCTCATGCTGGACGAGGCCTCGGACGAACTCTATTACGCGGCTGCGGTCGGCAAAGGCTGCGAAGACCTCAACGCCTTGCAATTGACCTCGGGGGAGAGCCTGGCACGATGGGTGCTCAACCATGGCGCGCCGCTGGTCATTCCAGACCTGGCCCTGGACGAGCGCGTCCAGCACGTTAGCGGTCACGATTTCTTCGAAAAGGGCTGTTCCGCGGTCTGCATGCCGGTGCGGACGGGTGGCAAAGTCCTGGGCATCATCCAGATGCTGAATATCGATATGCGGGTGTACACCCGCAACGAGATGCTGTTGCAGACCTTGGCCGATTACGCCGCCATCGCCATCGAGAACGCCCGCGCCGTCCAGCGCATCCAGGAACTCAGTATCACCGACGACTGCACCGGCTTGTACAACGCGCGCCATTTGTTCACCGCGCTGGCTGACGAGGTGCATCGTTCGCAACGTTTCGGCTATGAGTTCAGCCTCCTGTTTCTTGACCTCGACTACTTTAAGCGGGTGAACGATGAGTATGGACACCTGGTCGGCAGTAAGCTTCTGGGTCAGGTGGGACACGCCTTGCGCGAGAACCTTCGCTTGGTGGACGCGGCTTTTCGCTATGGCGGCGATGAATTCGCCATTCTCTTGCCCCAAACTTCACAGGATGCGGCCCTGTTAGTGGCGCGCCGGCTGATGTCGGCTTTTCACACCAGGCCATGGCTCGCGGCGGAGGGTGTGCCGCTCTCCCTACGGGCCAGCATCGGGGTTGCAGGTTTTCCGGTGGACGCAGTTTCCCCGCAGGCCCTGGTGCAACGCGCCGATGAAATGATGTATCAGGTGAAGCAGGCGGGGCGTGACAACATTGCCTTGGCGGGGGTGGGAATCGTGGGATTCGAGGCCCCCCCCACATCCTAATCCCAGCGCTCGACTCGCGGTTTCCTTATTTTGGCAACTCTTCCGCGCCCGGCTTGTCTGGTTGCAGGGTGTCTGGGTTTGCCGGCGCGTTAGGATTGACGCCGAAGTCCCACACGTGAAGGTTCATCTCCTGCGGGTCGAGCATTTCGACCACCGCGTACTCGCCAGCGGCCAGGTCCTGTGCCGGAGTCAGCTTCACCCATTGTCCTGTGCCAAGCTTGTCCACGTTGGCGGGCACCGAGATGCTTTGCTGGCTCGCCTTGCCGGTGAAGGTAATTTTCAGGTTGGCAACGATACGGGTGTCTTTCTTGACTGCAACGCGTACCAGCCGGAAGCGGTCCGCGATCTCCGCGCTGCTCTGCGGTCCTTCATCGATATCAATGTAGATGGCCGGACGTGGCGCGTGAGATTGTATCTTCGCGTGTTCCCCTTTCAGTTCAAAGGACTGCTTGGAACCGGCTACCGGATTGATCGTGGAACGCAAAATACTCTTTTTGCTGTTCTTGTTTAACTCACTGCCGTTCTGCACGATCTCCGCCAATTCGGGTTTGCCCTGATACTGATCGAACAGGAACACCCCGCCGCTCCCGGGCAGGTGCAGACCGGGCGCGATTTGCGGCGAGTTGGCGTCCTCTTTCTCGCGCTCCTCTCTTTCCTCGGCGGTTTCCACTCGCGGCTTGCGGAGCTTGCCGCTGCTGAGGTCGGCTTCATACTTCTTGGTCGCGTCCCAGTCGATCAGCGAACTCGGAATGTCTTCCCACTCATACCGCTCCGCGCTGAGATAGTGGACCCGGTCACCCTGGACCTCGTATTTCACCACGGACTGGTAGGAGCCATCTTTCAGGATGAGGCGCATGGTGCTTTGCTGCGCCTGCACAGCCGTCGGATGCTGCACCAGCAACACTGCCGCTCCCGTGAACAAAGTCAGGGAGAGAAGCGCATTTAGAAAGGGGCGAGACATTGACACTAGTTTAGACCCAGTCTGCTCACTGCGTTTTGTGATTGCAAGCATTGCGCGTTGTGCCCTCGCTGCTGAACAATAAGGAGTACGTTGTTCCCACCGCCGTTGCACGCGGCACAGGGTCGCGTGATCTCCGGAGCAGCGTTTCCCAGCGAGGGTCCATGCATGGATAGCGCACTGTTGATCCACCGCCTGCACTTCGCCTTCACCGTGACCTATCACTACCTGTTTCCCCAGTTGACCATGGGACTGGCGCCGTTGATCGTGATCTTGAAGACCCTGGCGCTCAAGACCAAAGACGAGAGTTACGACCGGGCGGCCCGCTTCTGGGCCAAGATTTTCGGCATCAATTTCATCATCGGTGTGGTGACCGGAATTCCCATGGAATTCCAGTTCGGCACCAACTGGTCGCATTTTTCACGCTACGCCGGTGGCGTGATCGGACAAACCCTGGCCATGGAAGGCGTCTTCGCCTTTTTCCTGGAGTCCACATTCCTCGGCCTATTTCTCTATGGCGAAAAGCGGCTCACCAAGATGCAGCATTGGTTCACCGCGCTCATGGTCTTTGTCGGTTCGTGGCTATCGGGTTACTTCATTATTGTGACCGATGCCTGGATGCAGCACCCAGTCGGCTATCAGCGTGCGGCTGACGGCTCCCTGCAACTGAGCAGCTTCTGGCAACTGGTGCTGAATCCCTGGGCCTGGTGGCAGTATGCGCACAACATGAGCGGCGCGGTCATCACCGGGGCGTTCGTAATGTCGGCCGTCGGAGCATTCTACCTGCTCAGCCGGAAACATTTGCAGCAGGGGCGCATTTTCGTGCGCATCGGCGTGATTGCGGCGTTGATCGCGAGCGTCTTGCAAGTGTTCCCGACAGGCGACGCCCAAGGACGCCTGGTGGCGCTCAACCAGCCCGTGACCCTGGCCGCGATGGAAGCTTTATGGGAGACGCAACCGGGAGCGCCGCTGGTGATTATCGGCCAGCCCAATGTTCCGGCGCAGACGATCGACAACCCGATCATTGTTCCCAAGATGCTGAGCTTTCTGACCTGGCGCCGATGGAATGCGGAGGTAAAAGGTCTCAACGAGGTGCCGAAGCAAGATTGGCCCGACAGCATTCCCCTGCTCTACTTCTCCTACCACGTGATGGTTGGGCTGGGGACAATCTTCATCGCCATATCCGTAATCGCAGCCTTCCTGCTGTGGCGGCGCCAGTTGTACAGCGCTCGCTGGATGCTCTGGGTGCTGCTGTTGTTGTTCCCCTTGCCTTACATCGCCAACACCGCAGGTTGGATGACAGCCGAGCTGGGGCGGCAGCCATGGCTGGTCTATGGTTTGCTGCGCACCGTGGATGGCTATTCCAAGATGGTGTCGGCTGGTAACGCCTGGTTCAGCTTCCTCGGCTTTCTGGGGATGTACACCGTGCTTTCGATCTTGTTCCTCTTCCTGGTGCGCCGCGAAATCGAGCATGGGCCTGGTCCCGATGGTGGGCCCCCGCGCGACAAGCGCAACGCGGTTCCTGCAGGTCCCGTGGAGGTGCGATAGCCATGTCAACCCTATGGTTCATGATCGTCGCGGTAATGGTTGCGGTTTACGTGCTGCTTGATGGCTTCGATATCGGAGCGGGTGCGGTCCACCTCTTCATCGCGAAAAATGACGCGGAGCGCCGCATGGTTCTGCGCGCCATCGGCCCGGTGTGGGACGGCAACGAAGTGTGGCTGCTGGCCGCCGGCGGGACCCTCTACTTCGCCTTTCCGCTGTTGTACGCGTCCAGCTTCAGCGGGTTTTACCTGCCGCTGATGATGGTGCTGTGGCTGCTGATGCTGCGCGGCATCGGCATTGAGTTCCGCGCCCATATTCAGGACCCGGTATGGAAGGGCTTCTTCGATGTCATCTTCGGAATTTCGAGCATCCTGCTGGCCATCTTCTTCGGCGCCGCTCTGGGCAATGTGGTGCGCGGCGTCCCGCTGCAAGCCGACGGCTATTTCTTCGAGCCGCTGTGGACGAATTGGCGGGTGGGCGCGCAGAACGGCATCCTCGACTGGTACACCGTCATCTGTGGCTTGGTCGCGCTGGTGACGCTGGTCGTTCACGGCTCGCTTTATCTCGCGATCAAAACGGAAGGCGAATTGAATGCGCGGGCCCGCAAGGTTGCCGGCTGGTTCTGGCCGGTGCAGGTCGTGCTCACGGTGGTCAGCCTGATCGCCACCGTGTACATCCTCCCGCACGTGCTGAACAATTACAGCCGCTGGCCCATTGGATACCTGGTCCCGGCGCTGGTGATCGGCAGCCTGATCTATCTGTACTATGCGCATTCCAAGCAAAACGACAAAGGCGCGTTCCTGGCGTCGTGTGCCTACATCGTTGCCATGCTGGTAGGAGCGGCCTTCGCGCTCTATCCCAACGTGCTGCCCGCCAGCACCGATTCCAGCTTCAGCCTGACGATTTACAACACGGCTGCCGGGGCGCACGGGTTGGGCGTCGGCCTCGTGTGGTGGACGATCGGCATGATTCTCGTGCTGGGATATTTCATCTTTGTCTATCGCATGTTCCGGGGCAAGGTGAAGCTGGACGGCGGTAGCGAGCACGGATATTGAGTCGGACGAAAGTAAAGGAAGGAAGGGCCCCGAAGTAATTCGGAGCTTTTCTTTTTGGGCTGGGTAGTGTCTCAGTTTGAATCTTGGGGTTTGCTTGGCTTGTGCCTTTGGTCGCACTCGTGAGCGGATTCGATCACGTTCAGTTCCTCTGCGTTCACCCTGAAATTACCCCACGTGCGGGAGATTGTGAGGAAGCAGTTCGTGCAAATTGATTCGACCGAGCCATTACCGAGAGGACGATGTATGAACCTGGGCGACAGCGGGGAGGTGGTCGTTTGTATGCGTGCGCCATTGTGGGCCAGCATTTGAAACCCCCTTAAATGAAAAATGAATGGTAGGGCGCTGTCGGCTGTGCTGTCTGTGCAATATTGCACATTTGCCCCAAGAAAACTGAGCATCCTGCGGAGTGGCACACCCGAGGTTGTGGGAGTCTGCGACCTCTGCAACAAGCGGATCGGATCTTCGCTCCCGATACATCCCGCGACTTTCCGCCAGTGCCCGCGATTTCGAACTGAGACACTACCGGGCTGTCTTTCCTTGCGCTGGAACACTTCTCCGGTGTAACTTTTGCCTCACTCGCCAATCTAATTAGCAAGCTCGTTCGTATCGAGATAAGTATGCCCGACGACATCCGCGGAGAACCGAAGCCGGCGGAGCCTGAGGAGCACCCGCAGCCGCCAACAGAGCCGGCTGACCACGGCGCTGCTCAAGCCGACCAGCGCGTTCCCCAAGCCGCCGCACAGTCAGACGCCGCCGCACAGCCAAGAGAAGCCGCTGCCCCTGCCGTGCTGCGCCACGCCGGTCCAGCGGGCGAAGAAGTGCGCCGGGTCGCTCCTGCCGAGCGCAAGCGCATGAATCGCCGCGAACTGTTGAAGCTGGTTCCGGTCGTGGCGCTGGGGACCTTTGCGGTGCCCAAGCTTCGCGGGCCTCTTCTGAACGACGGACTTCACCTGAGCGACTGGGCCTCGGGAAAGCTGTTCGGCCGGGCGCGGCTGGCGCAAACTTTTCCCAATCGCGATGTCGTTGCCTTCGAACGCTTCCCGTACAACTTCTACGACGTTGCCGATCCGGGAGTGGACCTCGACAGGTGGACGCTGACGGTGGAGGGCCTGGTGCAACATCCCGGCGAATACAAGCTTTCCCAAATTCAAGCGCTTCCCAAGGTCACGCAGAACACCCGGCACGTCTGCGTGGAAGGTTGGGACGTGATCGGAAGTTTCGGCGGCACGCGCGCCTCCGATTTTCTGCGGGCCATCGGCGCCGATACCAGCGCGCGTTTTCTCGAGGCCGAATGTGCGGATGGATATTACGAATCAATCGACATGGAGACCATGCTGCATCCCCAGACGTTGTTCTGTTACGAAATGTATGGCAAACCGCTCGACCGCGGACACGGTGCCCCGCTGCGGCTGCAAATGCCGACCAAGATCGGCTACAAGCAGGCGAAGTATCTCGACACCATCCGCGTGACCAACGTGCTGCGCGCCGACAAGCGCGGCTACTGGGAAGACCAGGGCTATAGCTGGTACGGCGGACTCTGAGGCAGGCACGGATGGCAACGACTGTGAATGTGCGAAAACAAAGTGTGGCGGAAGTCGCTGCTCCGCTCACCCTAGCTTATGAGCATCCCTGGGTGGTGCGCTTCGCCCACTGGGTGAACGCGGTGGCGGTGCTGGTGCTGGTGGGCACCGGTCTGCAGATCTTCCGCGCCTTTCCCAGTTTCGGTCCCAAGATTCCGCAGAAAAACTTGCTCGACGTTCCCCGCCTGATCACGCTCGGCGGCTGGCTGGGCGGCGCCTTGCAGTGGCACTTCACTTTCATGTGGATTTTCGTGGGAAGCGGCTTGCTGTACGTGATCTACCAGCTCGCCACCGGCCATTGGCGGCAGGTATTGTTCACTGCGCGCGACATCAAAGGGGTTTGGCCGATGGCGCGCTATTACTTTTTCTTCGGACCAAAGCCACCGGTTGACGCTGCCTACAACCCGCTCCAGAAGCTGGCTTACACGTCCACCGTTTTCTTCGGTGTGCTCTCGACGCTGACCGGCCTGGTGCTCTACAAACCCGATCAATTCTGGTGGCTGGCCTGGCTGATGGGCGGTTTCCATTACGCGCGCATCTGGCACTTCCTGTCTATGTGCGGATTTCTGGCCTTCATCCCCGGCCACCTGATCATGGTCCTTCTGCACGGGTGGAATAACTTCTATTCCATGGTCACCGGATGGAAGCGCGATCCCGAATACGTGGAGTAAGAATCGTATTCACCACGGAGGCACGGAGATCACGGAGTTCTCATTTTTTATCGAGTTTTCTCTGTGATCTCCGTGATCCAGGGGTTGATTTCGTCCCTTCGCCGTCGAAAATCATTTACCACTAAGGACACAGAGTTCTCGTCTTCTATCGGATTTTCTCCGTGTCCTCCGTGTCTCCGTGGTGAATAATTTTTGCCGGAGTCGAAGGACCCCTGCGCCTTCGAAGATTATTTGCTATAAGCCGCGGCGTTGATGGTAGCGATCAGCGCGTTGGTCGTCGGAACGGCTATGCCGTAGCGTTTACCTCCGCGCACGATGGGGCCGCCGATGGCATCGAGTTCGAGTTGCCTTCCCGCGGCAAGGTCTTTCTGCATGGAACTGCGTATGGCCGGCGGCAAACCGTCGAACGTCTCCTGCAGCTTCGCGAGGTTGACCTCCGCTCCATCGGCCTTGGCCACCGCGCAGGCCTCGGCGACCGCAGAATCGAATTTTCCCTTCCAGGCCGCGTCAGCATAAAACTCGCCCTTATTTTTCCCCGCCGCTGAAGTCACCAACGCCAAGGGCGCCAGGAAGCACAGCTTGCTCCACAGCAAGGTTTGCTCGTTCAGGATCAACTGGCAGGTGAATCCCAGATCCGTCAGCCGCACGACCATCGGTCCCAGCAGGGGCTCCAAGCCGGCGCCCAGGTTGAAGCGAACGAATGGCGAGCGCTGAACGAAGCGCCCGGGAGCAACCCGCTCGGCCTCCACCGCAATGGTTGCGGGAACCACGTGGTCGTGCCCGAAGCGAGAACGCAACGCCGCGACGTGGTCGATGCCGTTCAGCAGAGGAACCACAGTGCCGGGCGTCGCCTCCACGGCTTCGAGCGCGGCCTGCAGTTGGTAGGTCTTGGTCGCGACCCACAGCACATCGACGGGCTGCGTCAGTCGGGCCACGGCTTTCGCCGGCGCAGTGATCGTGCCCGACGGCCGTTCCAGTGTCAGCGTGTCGGGATAGCCCGCCAGTTTGTCTGGCCGGACGATCACGGTGATATCTTCACCCAGCGAACCCAGCACAGTTCCAACCAGCCCGCCTATTGCTCCGGCTCCCAGGATTGCATGTCTCATCGCAGCGCCTCCGCAACGACTATACGACACTGGGTGCCCCATCCTTTCGCCTCCTTTGGCGAAAGGGTGGGAAACAGGTCCTCATGGTGCTGCCGCCGTCGATGGTGGGTAATGCAGTGGGGCTGCGCCTATGATCGGACCACCGTCGCCATCCTGGATCAACACCGCGACTTTAAGATTGGCGGCGTTCCAGCCGGAGTGTGGAGCGGCCTCGACGGTCTTCTCAAACGATCCGTCTTTCACGCTGCCCAGCTCTCGCAACTCCCGCACGACCGCCGCATGTTGCAAGGTCCGGCCGCTGTTCTCGCCGCCAGCGATCGCGGTTGTCAGTCCGTCCTCGGTCACGGCCAGAAAAACGTGGGCATGCGTTTTCTCCGGGGCCTGCACCGCGATCTTCAGATGGTCGCCGGCTTCCCACTGCAATGACACCTGCGCGATTTTCGGCTGGGTCGCCGCCAACTCAAGATTGTGCTGCAAAGCTGCGACATCGTTTCCGACAAACTGGAGATGGCCGTCGATTACCATCTGCGGGGTGTACGGCCCAGCCACATGAAGATGCTCCTCATAATCGCTCTGCCGCTGGCTGAATTGCGACGAGGAGAAGCGATCGCTCCATCCATCGTGGTTCCAGTAATCAACATGTTCGCCCAGGAGGATGAGGTCCACTCCGGGCGGAGTCTTCTGGCTCAGTTGGACCAGCAGCGCGTCGGCGGGCGGACAACTGGAGCAGCCCTCCGAGGTGAACAGCTCCACTACAACGGGAGTCTGCGCCCAGGCGCGCGGGAAAAAGCACAGGCCGAAAACGACGGAAGCGATCAGTACGTGAAAAGCTTTTTTCATGACACAGGATAGGACGCGCGAGCGCACGGTTTTGGTTCAGGCAAGTTGTGTCTTGGGTGTCATCTTGAGCTGCCACATGGGCCTGCGGCCAACCCATAGAGATGAAAAAAACCTCCCCTCTGTCATCCTGAGCGACGAATCCGGTCGCCGCGGCGACCGGACGAGGAGTCGAAGGAACCCTATCCGGCTCACTCACTCTCTGTGATTTCTGGCAGCAATGGGGGTCCTTCGACTCCCCCTCACGACGTTCGGGGTCGCTCAGGATGACAGATAGAAAAGCAGGTCCTGTTTCGGCGGCGAGGTCTGCAATCCGATAGCCCCGCGGTTGCGTACTCTAAATGGTGATTTGGTAACGGCCCCAACGCAGCTCTGGATTGTGTGTAACTTTTGCGCCAATTGCGACTCTAACGTTAGGAGGGCCTCGGAGCAGAATCCGAGAGAGGATGGTTATGTCGAAGTCTCGTTTCAGTCTCCTGGTTTCTTCTTTATTGCTGTGCGCAATCATTTTTGCGATCGCGGGTGAGAGAAGCGCTGCAGTTCTGCCCAATCCCGCCGCCGATGAATCAACCCCAGCGGAGAGCACTCAGGAGACCGCCGTTTTTGCCGGCGGATGTTTCTGGGGTGTGCAAGCGGTTTTCCAGCATGTGAAAGGCGTCGTCAGCGCCACTTCCGGCTACTCGGGCGGCCCTTCCATCGCCGCCGAATATGAAGTGGTCAGCACCGGGACTACGGGACATGCCGAGTCGGTGAAGGTGGTTTACGATCCCGCCAAGGTTTCCTATGGGCAACTGCTTAAGGTGTTTTTCTCCGTCGCGCATGATCCCACCGAGTTGAACCGCCAGGGGCCGGACACAGGGACGCAGTATCGCTCGGTGATCTTCTACAGCAGCGATCAGCAGAAGCACATTGCGCAGGCCTACATCGCGCAGTTGGACCAGGCCAAACTCTTCCCGCATGCGATCGTGACCCAGGTGGCGCCGCTGAAGGCGTTTTATCCGGCGGAAGCTTACCACCAGAACTACGCCACGCTTCATCCTGACAACCCGTATATCAAGTACAACGATTTACCGAAGGTGGCGAACCTTCAACAGCAGTTTCCCAATCTGTATCGCGCGTCAATCGCCGGAAACTGAGAAACTTGAAACGGGCAGGTCCATCAATATGAGTGACCGTCGAAATTTTCTCAAAACAGCTTTTCTAACCCTGTCTGGAGTAGCGTTTATGAGCGTGTTGAACGATAAAGAATCAAACGCCGCGCCCGCCGCGGATTATGTCGAGGTGGTGGAGTTCAAGGATTCGGGAGAAAAGATCGGCCCCGAGCGCGTCAAGAAAGTGGTCAAGAGCGATGCCGAATGGCGCGCGCAACTAGCGCCTGAGCAATTTAACGTGACCCGGCAGGCGGGGACCGAGCGCGCCTTCACCGGTCAGTATTGGGAGCTGCACGCCAAGGGGATTTTCCGTTGCGTGTGCTGCAAGAATGCCCTGTTCAGCTCGGAGACCAAGTTCGACTCGGGCACGGGCTGGCCCAGCTTCTGGGCGCCCATTGCCAAAGAGAACGTCAAGGTCAACAGCGACCGCAGCATCGGCATGGAGCGCTCGGAGGTGCGGTGCGTCGAGTGTGACGCGCACCTGGGCCACCTCTTCGATGACGGCCCCAAACCCACCGGCTTGCGCTACTGCATGAACTCGGCCTCGCTCAACTTCGTGAAGAGCTAAAGGTCGGGTCGCAGCTATTGCTTGAAAATCACAATCCCCAGCGGCGGAATGTCGAGCAGCAAGGAATGGCCCTGTCCGTGAGTAGGGACCGCATCGGTGTCGCATCCTCCCAGGTTGCCTTCGTCGGTGCCGCCGTAAATGGCGGCATTGCTGTTCAACACTTCGTGCCAGTGTCCTTCGTGAGGGACGCCGACGCGGTAGCCGCGCCGCGGTACTGGGGTGAAATTACAGGCCATCACGACCGGACCGGTGCCATCCTTGCGAAGCCGCATGTAGGTCAGCACGCTGTTGTCGGTGTCGTCGGCGTCGATCCAGCGCCAGCCTTCGGGCATGAAGTCAGTCTCGTAGAGTGCCGGTTCGCCGCGGTAAAACGTATTCAGGTCGCGGACCCAGCGTTGCACTCCCAGGTGAGGAGCGTGCCCCAGCGCATGCCAGTCCACGCTGCCGTCGTGGTTCCATTCGCTCCATTGGGCAATCTCGCAGCCCATGAACAACAGCTTTTTGCCCGGCTGGGTGAACATGTAGCCGAATAGCAGGCGCAGGTTGGCATACTTCTGCCAGTGGTCTCCCGCCATTTTGCCGAACAGCGAACCCTTGCCGTGCACCACCTCGTCATGCGACAGCGGGAGCACGAAATTCTCAGTGAACATGTACAGTCCGCGGAAGCTCAGCTTGTTATGGTGATATCTGCGATGGATGGGATCTTTCGACATGTAGAGAAGGGAGTCGTGCATCCAGCCCATGTCCCACTTCATGCCGAAGCCGAGTCCTCCAATGTAGGTTGGCCGCGAAACCATCGGCCACGCGGTTGATTCCTCCGCAATGGTTTGAATGTCGGGAAAGGCCTGGTAAGCGTCGGTGTTCACGGTTTTCAGCAACGACACGGCGGCCAGGTTCTCGCGGCCGCCAAACTCGTTGGGAATCCATTCGCCCGCTTTTCGCGAGTAGTCGAGGTAGAGCATGGACGCGATGGCATCCATGCGCAGCCCGTCGGCGTGATAGCGATCGAGCCAGAACATTGCATTGCTCAGCAGGAAGCCGCGCACCTCGTTGCGGTCGTAGTTGAAGATCGCCGACTTCCAGTCGGGATGAAAACCCTTGCGCGGGTCGGCGTGCTCGTACAAGTGCGTGCCGTCGAAGTAAGCCAGGCCGTGTTGATCGTTGGGAAAATGCGATGGTACCCAATCGAGGTACACGCCGATGCCACGCTGGTGCAGATAGTCCATCAGGTACATGAAATCCTGGGGCGTTCCGAAGCGCGCGCTGGGAGCGTAATAGCCGGTGACCTGGTATCCCCACGATCCGCGGAACGGATGCTCCATCACTGGCATGAACTCGACATGGGTGAACCCCATGTCGTGGACGTAATCCGCCAGTTTGGGGGCGAGTTCGCGATAGGTCAGCGAGCGGTTGCCCTCTTCGGGAACCCGCATCCACGACCCGAGATGCACTTCGTAGATGGAGATGGGCGCATCGAACTTGTTGTGCTCGTGGCGGGTGCGCATCCACTCGCCGTCGTTCCACTCGTAATCGAGGTCCCAGACAATCGAGGCAGTGCGCGGTGGCACTTCGTGGTAGAAGCCGTAAGGGTCGGCCTTATCCACTTCATACATCTGATACCGCGAACGGATGTGGTACTTGTACACCGTGCCCTTGCCCAGCCCGGGCAGAAAGGCCTCCCAAACTCCCGAGCTTCCCCGCGGAGTCATGGGGTGCGAGTCCGCACTCCAGCCGTTGAAGTCGCCGACCACCGAGATGCGTTCGGCATCGGGCGCCCACACCGCGAAGTACGCGCCCTGCTTGCCATCGAGCTCGGTCAGGTGCGCGCCAAACTTCTCGAATAGCCGGTTGTGTTTGCCTTCATTGAACAGATGAAGGTCGAAGCTGGTCAGAAGCGTTGAAGCCTGCTCCCCAGACGCCGTAGGTGCCATTCGCTCGTTCTCCTTATGGCTTGGATGCGCTGTGCTGAGCCATGATACGAGGAACCGGGAAATCGCCGGACTTTGTTGCCCATTTAGTTTAGAGGAAGTGCGGGGTAATGGGCGACAATTCCGATTGGGCCCGGATTTGTGACGAATTCCCAAAGGGCGTGACGCCCGGGCCGTTTGTCCCCCTCGGCTTCCCAACAAGATCGCCCCCTCCATCGCACACATCTACGTGACGTACGTTACTGCCTTCGTGCCCGCCTGGTGTTTTCATTGGGTTGGCGACGTGCGCTAACCGATTCGTTCCACGGCAGACAACTTGCTGCCGCCACGTCGACCGCATAGTGAGGAGAACTGCATGGCGGACAAAAAAGCAGACCTGGCTGGCCCCGGAATTGGCGATTACACAGAGTTGGAACGTGTGCTTCCGGCGGATTACAGCTCGCTGCTGTCACCCAAAGAAACCCAGAAGGCAATCTTCGAGCTGAAAAACTATATCGAAGCAAACCTCTGCAAAGAATTGAACCTGATGATGGTCACCGTGCCTCTGATCGTGGACGAGGAAACCGGGGTTAATGACTATCTTGACCGGGATGGATCGCGCACTCCGATCCAATTCCACATCTCCAACGATCGCGACAAGCACCCCATCAACGCCCAGGTAGTGCAGGCCGCAACCAAGTGGAAGCGGATGGCGTTGAAGCAATTCAACCTGCAACCGGGCGAAGGGCTGTGCACCGATATGCGCGCCGTCCGCAAAGACTACTTCCTCGATCACGATCACAGCGCCTACGTCGATCAGTGGGATTGGGAGCGCGTGATCACGCCTGACCAGCGCAGCCTGAGCTTCTTGAAGGAAGTCGTGAGCAAGATCTGGAAGGTCATCGTCGGCGCCGAGCGCCACGCGCAGGAGCTTTTCCCGCAACTCAAAGATTCCAGATATCCCAATTTGCCGGAGGAGCTTACCTTCCTGCACGCCGAAGAGATTCTCGACATGTATCCCGACCTGCCGCGCAAGCAGCGCGAGACCTCCATCCTGCAGAAATATCCGGCGGTGTTCATCATCGGCATTGGCTGGACGCTGAAAGATGGCTACCCGCACGAGATGCGGGCCGCCGATTACGACGACTGGGTCACGGAAACCAAGGATGATGGCCACGTGCGGCACGGGCTGAACGGCGACATTCTGGTGTGGAACCCGGTGACGCACCGCCGCCATGAGCTGACGTCGATGGGCGTCCGCGTCAACGCGGAATCGCTCAAGAAACAACTGGAATTGACCAACCAGCTCGATTTCCTGAATTTCCCCTACCACAAGGCCATCGTGAATCACGAGATTCCGTTGAGCGTGGGCGGCGGCATCGGACAGTCACGGACCCTGATGCTGTTGCTGCGCAAAGCGCATCTCGGCGAAGTCAGCGTAACCGTGTGGCCGAAAGTATTGAAGGAGATGTGCGAGAAGAAGAACATTCATGTATTGAACTAGCATCGGGTTCGCCACAGAGATACCGAGGCACGAGGAGCGCATTCTCAGCTAGAGAAAACGGGTGTCAACCCAAACGACTTCGTGCGGTAAGTGTCTCTGTGGCGCATTTAGATTGAAACTTCCCGGACCCGGATGAAGCGGCGTGCTGGCGCCGGCCCCAACGACCAGCCCAGGTGGTCTCTCGGATGGAAGTACCTACCCTCGACAAGTTCCCCAAACGCGTCCTGGCGAAAATTGACATACAGAGGGCCTTCATCCTCTCGCGCTTGATCATCGCGGCGGAGAGGCTGCAACTGTTTCGCGCCTTGCACGACAAACCCATGACCGCCGCGCAGATCGGGAAGTCCCTCAAGCTCCACAAACTCTACCTCTTGCCCTTTCTTAACGTGATGGCCTCGCTGGGACTGCTGCGCAAAAAGAACGACAGCTACCGGAACACGGCGTTTGCGGAGAAGTACTTCATCGACGAGCGCTCCATCTACTGGACGCGGCAGTACTCCAAGGAGTGCGTCGGCGACTACGAGACGCTCACCGTTCTGGAGCAGGCCCTGGCCTCGGGCAAAAGAGATTACCAGATCAAGGGCCGCGCCCAGCCTGATTACTTGGAAGGTATGAAGCGGGACCCGCGCGAGGCGGAAGACTTCACCCAGATGCTGTTCCACCTGCACCAGGGGGATGCCGAGGCGCTGGCGGGTTATCTCGATCTTTCGCAGCACCGCAAAGTACTGGACGTCGCCGGCGGCTCCGGCGTGATGTCGATTGCGCTGGCTAACGCTAAGAAGAACCCGCACTTGCAGGCTTGCATTCTCGACATTGCACCGGTGTGCAGAATTGCAGCCGGGAACGTGCGCCGAGCAAAACTGTCCCGCCGAATCCGCACGCAGGCGGGAGACATACACCGGGGGCTGCCCGCCGGCTACGACGTAATCATGTTCTGTGACATAGGTCCGATATCAAGCGGACTCCTACAGCAGGCTTACGAAAAACTGCCTCCGGATGGTTTGGTGGTTCTCGTGGACCGTTATGTTTCAGACGACGGCACTAGTCCGTTGGACCGCCTGGCTACGCACTTTGTCGGGTCGGGTTTCGGATTGGCAACTCGCGGACAAATGGTCGAAGCGCTGAGATCGTGCGGCTTTCGCAGCATAAAGTCGAAAAAAGTTTACCAGGACGTCTGGTTCATCACCGGGGTTAAGCCTACTTCTTCTTCGGCTTCAGCATTTCCCAGGCCGCGTCCGGTATTTGTCGCCCCATCAGGCTGAAGGTGCTCGCCCCTGCCAGCATCTCGCCGCCGTCCATGTAAACCATCTCGCCATTGATGTAGCCCGCCTGGTCGCTGATCAAGAAGGCTCCCAGATTGGCAATCTCCTCCAGTGTTCCGAGGCGGTGCAGGGGATTGTGGTCCAGCAACATCTTCTCCAGTTGAGGCGTGGGCAGCAGTCGCGAGAATGCGCCTTCGGTGCGAATTGCGCCCGGGGCGATGGCCACGAATCGGATTCCACGGCCGCCCCACTCCACCGCCAGGCTGCGCATCAGCGCGACCACGCCAGCTTTTGCGACGGCGCTCGGCACCACATAAGCCGAACCGGTGTCGGCGTAGGTGGTCGCAATGCTGAGCACCACGCCCTTATGCTTGGCCGCCAGCCAGCGCCGCCCGCACGCCAACGTCATATTGATGGTGCCTTTGAGCACGATGCCAATCACGGCTTCGAAGGCGTTGGCCGACAGCTCTTCGGTGCGCGCCAGGAAATTGCCGGCGGCATTGTTCACCAGCACGTCGAGCGGACCCTTGGCCCATAGTTGCTCGATCAGCGGCTCGACTTGTTCGGGATCGCGCACGTCACACGCGAAGCCCTCAATGGTTCCGCCGGTCGAGACCGACAGCTCTGCCGCCGTCTTCTCCACCACCTCGCGGCGCCGTCCGCAGATGTAAACCGTGGCGCCCAACTGCAGAAATCGCTCGGCCATGGCGCGGCCAATCCCGGTGCCGCCACCCGTGATGAGAATGCGCTTGTCCTGTAGAAGATCTTTGGTGAACATGGCCCTCCTCGGAAACCTACAAACCTAACACCGGAAGCGCGTGCTTGTCTGTGTTTGTTGCGGAGCTGAGGGACGGCACAGAGTCTTACACCTCGCCCGCGGTTCTGCTGGGGGCAGCCGAAAAGAAGCTCTAAATCCCATCTTTCAATACACCACCTAAGTGGTTAGTTTCGGGCACGAATTGGCCCAGCACTATTTTCCTAGTTTAGTGTACCCAAGGAGTGCCAGTTAAACACCCGCAAATACCCCTAGAATCGATTTTGTGGGTGGAGAACGAGGTAAGGGCCGTCCCCTCACGAACGCGGGCCTCCTAGGCCTTCTAAACGCAAAATCGACGATTCCGTGATTTATGGCACTAAGATGCTATCAAACTGACCAGAGAAGGTTCGGGGCTGCTAAATACAGCCATCGTGGGCGGTGCCGTCACTCCGCTGGTGCAAGGCTTCATCGCCGACCGCATCGGGATCCATCACGCGTTTGTGCTGGCCGTGATCTGCTATTTGTACATCCTGCTCTTCGCTGCGAAGGGACAAGCG
Source organism: Acidobacteriaceae bacterium (assembly GCA_003151335.1). Lineage (GTDB taxonomy): Bacteria > Acidobacteriota > Terriglobia > Terriglobales > Acidobacteriaceae > Bog-257. Next base: position 110,037 of record PLXE01000071.1, on the reverse strand, counting down.
AAACAAAGGGTTGCGTCGCCGGCGCCCGTCGATTAAAGTTCCGGACTTGGAGGCGACAATGCGACTCATGAAACTGCTGTCCCTGCTGGCGCTCATTTTCACGGTTTGCCTGGGAATGGCGCTACTTGCCGAAGAACACAAATCCGCCATAGCCCCGAATCCGTCATTTGACAAAATGAAGACGTTGGATGGCGCTTGGGTGGGCAACATGCTGGACGGCGGTAAAGAGTATCCGGCCACTACCCGGTTCACGATGGTCTCCGACGGATCAGCGCTGATGAGTTGGCTCGGCGAGGGCACGCCCTATGAGATGGTCACCGTCTTCCACATGGACGGCCCCAGGTTAATGGCAACGCACTACTGTGCGGCGCACAACCAGCCCCGCATGGTAGCAGCTCCCAGTGGCGATCCCAATCGCGTGGACTTCAAGTTCAAGGACGGCACGAACATCGGGCCGAACGACGTCCATATGCAGGAGGTTGTCTTTATCTTCGATGGCCCAGATCACCACATCCAAGAGTGGACCTCCATGGACAATCACGGCAAGCTGAGCATCGGACGCTTCGACTTTCGCCGGAAGAAGTAGGCCTCGCCTACCGAAGGCTGATGCCTTTGGGAAGATGCTTGGGGTCGTAGAGAAAGTCAACCAGGCCGTCGCGATAATCGATCTTGACCTGCAGGATGCGCAGCATCTCGAAGCCGAGGATGCCCGATATCTCGGTACCCGTGGATTGGCTGATGGCCGATAGATCCAAGGTCACGATGTCCTGGTTCTCCTGCGAGTAGTGGCCGAACTCAAGCGTAGCTTTGTCGGCGCGGTAAACGTTGGCCACCTTACCGCTCAGCCCTTTCACTTGCGTGCGGGAATCCGCCCTGACCTTGGTGACCTCGCGTGCCGCCCGGGTGGAGAGAATGTTGGTGAACGAGCCGGTGTCAATCATGAACAGCATGGGCCCGAAGCCGTCCACCCGCGTGGGAATCAGCAGCATGTGGCCGAAGCGAAAGACCCTGGTCCAGCGGGCCATCTCGGGAGCGACGTAGGCATCTTTCGGCAGGTGCGGGTTGGCGGCCAAGTTTGCCCCTTTCGCCTGCTTGGGCGCTGTCCGCTCCTCGCCGCCATTCTCCACATTGTCCTCAGGGGCGCCGCGGGTCTCGCCGGCACTGTTCAAAGCGGTGGGGGCAGCGGCCTCATCCGGACGCTTGGGCAGCGGCGACAGCCTTAGCTTTTGCCCGGGAATGTCGATATCGATCAAATACGCGCCAAAGACATCGCTACCGATCAGACCGTCGATGTCGCTGGGTCCGGGTGCATCCACGACGCGCACCAGGCAGTCCTCAAATTCCAGGTCGCCGACGCGAATATGAGCGGCGACGGCGACGTATCCACTCTGCCCGCCCTTGTCACCCAGGCCGCCAATGCGCTGTTCGCCGATGCGGGTGAGTCCGGCCTTCTCCGCCGTCGCGCTGCGGACCAGGATTCCGCTGGTACCGGTGTCCAGTGCCAGGCGATTGCTGTGTCCGTTGAGTTTCACTTCCAGACCGGTAGCGCCAAGGTGGGATGTGGCGGAGGGCAACACCAGCAGCTTGGTATTGGTTTGCTTGACTTTGCTGACCAAACGGCAGGGATACGCCGGCTTGTCCACCATGGCCTTGAGGAAGTCGAGATCACGACGCAGTAAAGCCGTTTCTTCCGGGTCCTCAGAGCGCCCACTTGCCAGATAAGCTTCAATCGCCGCGATCCGCTCTCGCGGGGGCAGAGTCGCCAGCCACATGCGCTGCATAGCGGGGCTGTCGGGGGCGATCTGGTGCGCCCGCTCCAGTTCATCGAAGGCGCGACGGTAGAGCGAGTAGGCGCGGTAAACGCGGGCCACGCCGATATAAGGACCGGGGTCCTTGGGATTCAGATTCAGCGCCTTCAGATACGAGCGTTCCGCCTCCGGCATTTTTCCCAGCCGGAATTGAACGTCTCCCATGGCGGTCGCCAGCGGGGCAGCATTTGGTTGCAAGGTGAGCGCCCGGGTGGCGGCGGCTTCGGCCTGATCTAGCTCTTGCGCGCGCAACAAGGAGTGGATCAGTCCAACTTGCGCCGGTACCATCTTCGGATCAGCCTTCACCATGGCTTGAAACTTGGCCGCCGCCTCGGCAAACTTGCCCGATCGATAGAGCATCTCAGCGCTGCTGAAGTCAGCATTCTGCGGGGCCGGCCCAACGACTGCGGGGAAGCCCTGAAGCGGGAGCCCTAGCAGCGCAAAAACCATTACAGCGGCGAGAAAACGTCGGGTCATCGGATTGAGTTCCTGAGGTTAAGCAGGGTAGCACGAAGCCGGGTGCGGCGACTTTTCTCCAATGCACCGGATCGTAAGCGACCGTTGGTTCGTCTGTCATCCTGAGCGACCAGCGTAGCGAGGAGTCGAAGGAACCCTTTGGTCGTTAGCAATCCCGGACCCGGTGCTCAGCCACGCGGCTACCCTGCGATTTCTCGCAGCTATAGGGGTCCTTCGACTCGCTGCGCTCGCTCAGGATGACAATTCAAATGTTCGTGAATAATGCAGGCTAGTTCGACCAATGCGAGCGTGACGTACGTCACCGTGCGTTGTTCAAGCGCAATTAAGTGTGATGGCAAGTTGCCGATTCCGCTCTACAATACCAGCCAATGTGAGAAATGGGGCCAAACCTCACATTACAGTTCTGCGCGAGCAGTTCATGCAGCAACCGAAGGCTGGTTCGGCTTCGGAATTTTGTTTATCCCAAAACTTAAGGAGATCCTATTTCTATGAAGCGTTACTTGATGATGTTGACGGCAGTTGCACTGGTATCAGGCATGGCGTGGGCCCAGGATGGGGCCGTCCTGTATAAGTCGAAATGCGCCATGTGCCACGGGCCAGCGGGTGAAGGAAAAGTTGGACCGTCCCTGCAGAAGACCACGTTGGACCAGAAGCAAATTACTGATTACCTCACCAAAGGTGAAGCCGGGAAGAAAGCGCCGCACAGCAAAGCGGTTGCGGGCTTGACGGCCGCCCAGGCGGGAGAAGTTGCCACCTACGTCGGGACCCTCAAGAAGTAATCCGTTCTCAGAGCACGCATAGAAGCCGGCCCATCTTTGGCCGGCTTCTCAATTCTAAGTTGCCATCACGAACGGCCTTTAGGCCGTGAGGGATCTGCTGTTTCCTCAGCGGTCGTTCCACAGCCAGGAAAAGCAGATTCCTCGCTTCGCTCGTAATGACAACTCCAGAGATGAGTCGCTCTAGAAAGTTGCTCGCCTACCGCCCATAAGAATGAAATTAACCACAGAGATCACGGAGATCACGGAGAAAACTCGACGGAAACCAAAACTCCATCTTCTCTGTGTCCTCTGTGGTGAATGATTTTTCTCTAGAACGGTTCCGGGATTGGTGTATCCGCCCGCACTACCCATGCAAACCGGACACATCTAATGCGGAACCGCTCTAGAAAGTCGCTCGCACCCCGATTTGCGCCGCAAAGGGAATGCCCACCGTGGTTCCAGGACCGAAAAAGTCGCCCAGCGCGCCCGCCGGCACCAGAAGCTGGTTCGGGTTGGTGATGGGCACGCTGCACGCTGGAGTCGGGCACAGATGCGTAGCGTTGTAGAGATTGTCCACGGGCGTTGGCAATGCTGAAATATCGGTGACGTAGTTCGCGCCGGGATTGTTGCGGTTGAACAGGTTGAAGAACTCGATGAACGGCAGTATCTGCCAGCGTTCCGCCACCTTGAACGGCCGGGTGACACGCAGGTCAACCTGGACGTACGGGGTCCCGCGGAACTGGTCCATAGTAGTCTGCACGCCATTGATGACGGCGCGATCATTGGTCGGATCGCCAAGGCCGTTGACGTCCACCGGCGTGGTGAGCGTAATCGGGCGGGCGGCTTCGGCCTGAATGATGGTCGATACCTGAAAGCCACCGGGCACGTACACCACGCCTGCCAGCGTGAAGCGGTGGAGGACGTCTTCTCCCGACGGGCCGTAATCGCCCGGAGCAAAGGGCTTGAGCGGATTGCAGACACCGTTCACGTAGTCGGCCAGCTCGCCGAGGATGCAGCCCCAGGTCTTGGCGCTCGACAGCACGTAGTTCGCCGTGAGATTGAAGCGCCGCGAGACGTTGCCCTGTACGTGCAGCATCATGGCGTTGTAGCTGGAAGTATTGTCCGCCTTGAAGACGGACAGATTGGGCACATTGGCCATCTGGGTGTCGGGGTCTTGCGCGAACAGGGGCGAGAGCAGTGTGGTGCCTGCCGTGTATTCATAGCGCCGGTAGCCATGGACGCCCTGCTCGTGGACGTAGTCGGCGCTGAGCGTCCAGTTCTTGTGCCATAAGTACTGCACGCCGCCGCTGACCGTCAGCGAGTAGGGCGTGTGGTAGTGGGGATCGATTACGACTCCGGCGCCTCCGTTGGCGGCTCCCGGCAGGCAACCAGCATCACCGGGCTGGTTGCAGGGAGCAAACGCCGACGGGGTGTTCACCGCCTGGAACGCCGTGGCCCAGCCGCCCTGCGCCAGGTCGTTGTAGTAGAGGCCGATGCCGGCGCGGACGACCAGATCTTCAATGCGGTCGGGATTGTAGGCAATTCCCAAACGTGGCGCAAAGGCCGTGCGGTAATCATGCGGCACGCCGGTCGGCAGAGGCAGTTGCAGTCCGCGGATAGTCTGCACGGCGGGATTCAGCGCCTGGCTGACTCCCGAGGCTTGGAACAAGCCAAAGGTCGTGTCGTAGCGCAAACCGTAGTTGATGGTCACCTCCGGCGTTACCCGCCAGGTATCCATGGCATACAATCCCAGCCGCTGCACGTTCTGCGAAAAATTGCCGTTGCCGGCCGGGGTGGATGTGGTCTGGCAGTTGGTGCCGTCAAATGGGGGCTGGCAGTTTAATTCCGCCGTAAGCTGGCTCGGGTTGGTCAGATAGTAGGTTGGGTTCTGGGTGAGCACGTACAAGGTTTCCGCCTGGCCCGGGAAGGCGCCGCTGAGCACCGGCTCGTGAATGAAGTCAACGCCGAACTTGGGAGCGTGCGTGCCGACCGAGCCGCTCACATCGTAGCGAAACTGATACTTCTCCTGATTGCGAATCACCGGGAACGCGGTAATGGCGGTGACGAACTGGTTATCGCCATAGGTCTCGAACCCAGAGATAGTTTTCGAGGTGGAGCTGAAGGGGAAGGCCAGCGCAAAGCCGAGGTACTGGTTGCGGTCGGCAGTGCCGTGCAGGTAACTGGTTCCCACGGTTAAATTCCCCACCCACGATGGGCTGAAGGTGAACGTATTGCTGAGGACAGCGTTCTGATAGTTGTAGTGCGTGGTTGCGCCCGTGGACGGCAGCGTGGCTTGCTGGATCAGCGCGTTGTCGGTGGTGTTGTTGTCGAGGGCGTAACGGATGAACCACTGCGAACGTTGCGATTGCGCCCAGTCGAAGCGCAGCATGCCCAGGTAGGAAACGAACGGCACGCGGGCGTACGGGGGGACCGCGATCGAAGTGGTGTTGGGAATCAATCCGGCTTGCGCCAGTTGTGACAGCGCGTTGAACTGGGTCAGGCTGTCGGGGCTGTAGTTCACGCTGGCGTGCTCGTTCACCATCTCGAAGCCAGAAAAGACCCACACTTTGTCCTTCACCACCGGCCCGCCGATGGTGCCCACGTAGTTCTGCCGCGAGAAAGGCTGCTTGGGCTCCGGGGCCGGGTTTTCAATGGGAAAGCGCGCATTCAAGGCTGCCGCGCGCTCATAAAACGCCAGGTCGCCGTGCCAGTTGTTGGTGCCGCTCATGGTGCTGATCACCACGGAACCCGCCGTGGTGCGCCCGATGTCGGCATTCTGCTGCGAGGTCTGCACCGCAAACTCGCGAATCACGTCGGGCGAAAAGTTCTGCAGGAAGCCGCCGATGTAGTCGTCGGAGTTGTCGACGCCATCCACCGTGAGCTGATTGTTCAGCCCCGAGCTTCCCCCGGTGGACACCGCGGTGATGCGCGCCTTGGTGGGATCGGAAGGCTCGACCGGCTCCGTGCCCGCTACCATGTAGGCAATGTTGGCGAAGCTGCGCGCCGCCAGAGGAATGGTCTCCAGGTCCTTGCCCGTGACCACTCCTCCATTCACGGCATCCGTGGTATCGAGCGCCTGGGTAGTGATGGAGGACGGTTCCGCCTTCACATTAACGGTTTGCTGAATCGCTTCCGGACGCAACGTCACCAGCACGTCGCGCACGTTACTCACCTGCACCGTCACATCGGAGCTGGCTTCGGCAAAGCCCGTGGCGGTGACGGCTACGCGATAGTCTCCCGGCAGCAGGTCGGGAAATCGGAATTGTCCGCGGCTGTCGGTGGTGGCCTTGCGCGCGACCCCGGAACCGTTGTCGGTGACCACGACGCTGGCGGATTTAATCCGCGCTCCGCTGGCATCCTGCACTTCGCCGAGCAGCGAGCCGGTTGCATTCTGCGCTCGCAGCGCGAACGGAAGCAAGGTGAGAACACAGATTGTCAGCAGAACGCTTCGGAGTGACCGTCCATTTAATTTCGGCAGCATCATTAAGCTTTCCTGTACCGCGGGATTTAGTTAGGTAGAGATCAGAATTTTCAAGCCTACCCTGACGATGTGGGTACTACCATTGCTAGTAGTTGACGAAAGCAGGTTTCCGACAGCAGGAGGCGCGAAAACAGCATCAACTCTGTCGGCAGCAGGCTGCGTGAAGGACGAAGGGCCACGTTCAGAGTCGCGGGCGAAGTGGATAACTTCCGGATGACCGGCCATCCGGACACAATTGCGTGAGGCGCCGGTTTTCTGCTCGCCGCCGCAAGCCAAAGCATAAGGCTTGAAAAAATATCACATTAGATATAGTCTAAATTTGTCATGGACGCCGAGGCGATTAAACGGTCCCTGGAAGGCAGCGGCTTGCGGTGCACTCCGCAGCGCTACGCCGTAATGGCATTCTTGATGAAACACAACCGGCATCCCACGGCTGCGGAAATCTTCGAAGCCGTGAACCGCGTGGATCCGCGCTCTTCACGGGCCACGACCTATAACAATCTGCGGGACCTGGTGCAGGCGGGTTTGGTGCGTGAAGTGGCGGTCGAGGGCCGGGCCGCGCGATTCGATGCGAAAGGTGTGCGGCATCACCACTTCATCTGCGACCGCTGCGGCAAGGTTGAGGACATTGAGTGGTGCGACGTGCCCAGGCCGGCCTCGGGTTCCCTCGGTAAGCGGATTCTTCGCGAATGTGAACTCATTTTCCGGGGGCTGTGCACGAAGTGCGCTCCGCGGCGGCACGCTTCCCGTTCCGTGTCGTAGGCTTGTGGATACGGGATGAATGGCGCGCGTCAGCCAGCGCGGCCAGCGGCGATTGCGCCAAGGGGAAAGCCAGGATGGATTCGTAGTTGGTCACAGTTATTTTAGATAATTCGAAGGAAGGTATACCTATGGAGAAAAAACTCACCACCGCAGCGGGGGCCCCTGGCCCCGAGAATCAGGAGCCAAACTTGTCAACCGAAAGCAAGTGCCCGGTCGCTCACGGCGCTCGCAGATTCCAGACGAATGCCGACTGGTGGCCCAATCAGCTTAACCTGAACATCCTGCACCAGCACTCCCCGCTGTCCAACCCAATGGGCGAGGCATTCAACTACGCCGAGGAGTTCAAAAGCCTTGACTTGGATGCCGTGATCAAGGACCTTCATGCCTTGATGACAGCGTCGCAGGACTGGTGGCCCGCGGACTTTGGCCACTATGGGCCGCTCTTCATCCGTATGGCGTGGCATGGCGCAGGCACGTACCGTATCGCTGATGGCCGAGGGGGCGCGGGCGCCGGAGCACAGCGATTTGCGCCGCTCAATAGCTGGCCGGACAATGTGAACCTCGACAAAGCGCGCCGCTTGCTCTGGCCGATCAAGCAGAAGTATGGGCGGAAAATCTCCTGGGCCGACCTCATGGTTCTCACCGGTAACGTGGCCTTGGAGTCAATGGGGTTCAAGACCTTCGGTTTCGGTGGCGGGCGCGAGGACGTATGGGAGCCGGGAGACGACATTTATTGGGGCCCCGAGGGCAAGTGGCTGGCGGACGAGCGCTACAGCGGCGATCGTGATCTTGCGAATCCGCTCGCTGCCGTGCAAATGGGTCTGATCTATGTGAATCCGGAAGGGCCCAATGGAAACCCGGATCCCATCGCCGCGGCACGGGACATCCGCGAGACTTTCGCCCGCATGGCGATGAATGACGAGGAGACGGTTGCGCTCATTGCCGGCGGGCACACGTTCGGCAAAACCCACGGCGCTGCCGATCCGAACAAGTATGTCGGCCCCGTACCCGAGGCCGCCCCCATCGAGCAGCAAGGCCTGGGCTGGAACAACACCTATGGCAGCGGCACCGGCGACTACACGATCGGCAGCGGCCTGGAAGTTACTTGGAGCACGACGCCTACGAAGTGGAGCAACAACTTCTTCCAGAACCTGTTCGGCTACGAATGGGAACTGACCAAGAGCCCGGCCGGTGCGCATCAGTGGACAGCGAAGAATGGCGCAGGCGCCGGTACGGTGCCGGATGCGCACGATCCCTCAAAGCGTCACGCGCCGACCATGCTGACCACTGACCTCTCTTTGCGGTTCGACCCTGTTTACGAAAAGATTTCACGGCGCTTCTACGAGAATCCGCAGGAGCTCGCAGACGCGTTCGCCAAGGCGTGGTTCAAGCTGACCCACCGCGACATGGGGCCGATCTCTCGGTACCTTGGCCCGCTGGTTCCGAAGGAGCCCCTGCTATGGCAAGACCCTGTTCCCGCCGTGGATCATAAATTGATCGGGGAGCAGGACATTGCTGCTCTGAAGGCGAAGATCCTCGCCTCCGGACTGTCGATCTCCCAACTGGTCACGACGGCCTGGGCGTCGGCGGCCACCTTCCGCGGCAGTGACAAGCGCGGCGGGGCCAACGGGGCGCGCCTTCGCCTCGCGCCGCAAAAGGATTGGGAAGTCAATCAGCCGGCCGAGCTGGCGAAGGTCCTGCGGACGCTGGAGGCGATCCAAAAGGATTTCAACAGCGCGCAGTCCGGCGGGAAGAAGGTCTCGCTGGCTGACCTGATCGTCCTGGGCGGCTGCGCCGCCGTCGAGGCGGCTGCGAAGAAGGCCGGCCACGACGTGAAGGTTCCCTTCTCGCCGGGGCGCATGGACGCGTTGCAGGAGCAGACCGATGTGCATTCGTTCGCCGTACTGGAACCGGCCGCAGACGGGTTCCGCAACTATCTCCGGAAGGGAGACGAGGGATCGGCGGCTGAGCTGGTGGATCGGGCGAATCTGCTGACCCTGACCGCTCCCGAGATGACGGTTCTCGTCGGCGGCATGCGCGCCCTGGATGCAAACTTCGGCCAGTCCAAACACGGTGTTTTCACCAAGCGGCCCGGAACCTTGACCAATGATTTCTTCGTCAACCTGCTCGACATGAACACGAAGTGGCAGAAGTCCGGCACATCGGAAGGCGTGTTGGGGGGGCGCGATCGGGCGACGGACGAACTCAAGTGGACGGGCACTGTCGTTGATCTCGTCTTCGGTTCCAACGCCCAGCTCCGGGCCCTCGCGGAAGTCTATGCCTGTAATGACTCGAAAGAGGCGTTTGTGAAGGACTTCGTGGCTGCGTGGAACAAGGTGATGAACCTTGGTCGCTTCGACCTTCCCTGAGCTCGGCGGATATTGGAAGTTAGAGTCGTTCCAGGATTGGTCGATCAGCTTGTACGGGTGGCCCAGGCCTTTAGAGCCGCGACGACGACGCCCGCACAATTCCTGGGTTCAGCCGCTGACGGCATAGACCTCAGCGGCTGAACCATTTTTCTTATTGTCCGGCCACGCCTGCCCGTACGTCACCGACCCCTATGATCTGCGTCACAGCACAAGGGTTGAGCGCAAATCACAATGAGTTATTGCACCTGGAGGTGAGCGCATGGCAACCACTGTGCCGAAAGTGCGATCCGAAACCCTGCGTACGCTGCCCGACGACAACGTACGCCAGATTCTGTGGCATTTCGCCGACCGCTATGACCTGCAAATGCTGGTGCAGTCGGCGCGTGAGGTGGCGCGCGGTCCGGTGGCGCGTCTGGTTTCCGAGGGCTCCCGCGGCACCCACGAGTGGACCAGCAAGAAAGCCCAGTTGCTCGAGGCGTTCGATCAGTCGGGAATCACCGCCGTTTTCATGGATCCCGAGCACGGCGGCTACCTGGTTGGACCCAAGAATCTTGCGCTCGCCCTGATTGCCTTTGAACTGGCCTGGGTGGACGCCGGCGCCGCCACTTGCAGCCTGGCGGGATGCCTGGCCCTGGCGCCGATCCACGAGCGTGGCACGCCGGAGCAGCGCGCGCACTACATGGCGCTGGCCGCGCCTCCCGCACCCGGCGAAGATCGCCAAACCTATCGCGGGGCTTTCTGTCTCACCGAGCCGATTCCCTATGTTGGCGTGGATACCGGCATGTTGAGCGGCAAGGTTAGCGTCACCGAATGGGTGGACGGCCAGGAGCCGCTGCTGCACGTGGACAAGCGCGGCCGCTTCATCACCAACATGGGCTTCGCCAACTTCGTTACCGCTGCGGTGGATTCCGGCGACGATCGCATCAAGGGCTCGTGCATGGTGATCATCGAGGAAAGCGATCCCGGCGTGTTCGACCGCGGCACTCCGACGCGCAAACTGGTGCACCAGCTTTCCTCGACGTGCGACCCCATTTTCAACGTGCACGTGCCGGCCAGCCGCATTGTCGGCGGATACACCATCAAAGACGGCGCCATCATCCCCAACTACAGCCACAGCGAGGTCATCGAAGCTGTCTTCAAACGCACGCGTGTGACGGTCGCGTTGATGACATCGGCCAAGCTGCTGTCGGCCGTCGAGCCGATCATCCGTTATCAGCGCGGGCGTTTTCGTGGCTCCGAGCAGGCCAAGCCCGGCATGCTGCGCTACGAACTGGGCTTGCAGCAGCGCCAGGATGCTCTGCATAGGCTGGCCAACCTGTGGGCGATCGGCGAAGCAGGCGCGGCGCTGGGATTTGCCGCGGCGCGGTTGTACGACGAACTCGATCCCCTGGAGCGCGAGAAAGACACGATCCTGGCCGCCACAGGAATTCGCGGCGGCAAGGCCGAGTTGAAGTTCTTCCGCAACGTGGACCAATCGGCGCTTGAGCTCTTGCGCCTTGAGGCGATGCCGGAGGAAAAGCGCAATCGTGATGTGTATGACACGCTGAAGAATGACCGGCTGGTCGAGTTTGCCTTGAAGGATGCGGTGGCGAACGTGCTCTGTCCGGCGGCCAAGCTGTGGAACACCGGCACGGGCGCAAACTCGATGCGCGAAGCGCTAAGCCTGATGGGCGGCTATGGAATCACCGAAGACTGTCCCGGCTTCCTGGCTTACAAGTGGATGGACTCGCAACTGGAAGCGACCTATGAAGGCCCCGAGGCGGTGCAGCGCCGCAATCTCAGTGTCACCATGACCAACGAGTTGTTCCTCGCCCAGTTCCGGCAATGGATCGCCGAAATGCGCCGGGTTGCCGAGCACCGTCCGGGAACGGGCGCATGCACTCTCGCCACCGCCATGCAATTGTGGCTGTGGACCTATCGCCACCTGCGGGTCACCACCGACGCTTACGGTGGGGCGCTGTATCAGAGCGCCCGCCAAGGCGTGACTTTTCCGCTGGCTGATGCGCTGGGATGGTTGCTGGCCGCACGTCAGCAGGTGCTGGACTTGATTGAGTTGGAAACCGCGGGTCCTGAGAATCCAGTGCTGGCGGAAGGGTTGGCCAGCACGCTCGGTTTCTTTACCGACCTTTGCCACATACAGGCGGCGCGGGCCGCCGGAGAAGTGGGCCGCATTTGCGCCGAACTGGTCTTTGGATATAACCGGCATCCGGCGTGGGATGACGAAGGTTACAAAGGCTGCTATCAGAGCGATGAATTGGACTCGCTGGAAGGCCTGATTCCGGGCATTGCGTCGTGTGCCACCGATGTTGTGGGGGCGAACGGAAGCCATCCCGCGAAGGCAGGGCCGTGCGCTTCATGCCAGGGTCTGGAAGGATTTCAGCGCCTGCGTTCCAAGTTGGATGGCTGCCTTACCGGCGCGCAACTGGCGAAGGACCGGCTCGCCGAAGCGCTCTCGAAGGTGATGATTCCGGAGGCGCTGGATTACCCGCGATAAGGGTTGTTCGACGAACGCGTACCGCGGGCTTTCAGTTGGATTATTCATGAACGCACACGATTTTAAGGTGTCATCCTGAGCGAGGAGGTCGCCGTGGCGACCGACGAGTCGAAGGAACCCTATGGCCGCCAGCGATCCTGGACTTGTTGCTGCGCGATATGCCACACGGTGTGATTTCTTGCCGGCATAGGGGTCCTTCGACTCCTCGTCGCTCAGGATGACAGCCTCATGATTGTTGTCCATCCTGCACCCGCTTAGATGAACGAAGCGTTGAGGACATTACTTGACCACTGCTGACCAACCCGCCATCGAGCGCGCGAGCATCGACGTTGACATTGCCTGCGTCGGCTTTGGGCCTGCTACCGGCGGTTTCCTCACCACGCTTTCGCGCCAACTGCTCAACGACGATGGCAGCCCAGCGATCGAGAGCAAGGCCGCGCCGGGCCTGCCGCTGCAGGTCATCTGCTATGAGCGCGCCGACGACATTGGTTTCGGCGTCTCCGGTGTCGTCACGCGGGCGCGCGGCATCCGGGCCAGCTTCCCCGATTTGGATCCTGCACAAATTCCCATGGCCGCTCCGGTTGCCGACGAGAAGGTGGTGTACCTGCTCGATCCCGTGGGCGCCAGCCGGCGCTCTCGCGCTCTGCGAGCCGGAGACCGCTGCCTGCGGGCGCTCGGCAGAATTCTGGGCGTTGCTCACAACGCTTTCGAACTGCCCTACACGCCGAGTTTCCTTCACAAGAAAGATGGGCTGGTACTTTCCATCGGTCAGTTCAATCAGTGGGTGGGCTCGCAATTGATGTCGAGCGGCGCGGTGCAAATCTGGCCGGGGATGCCGGTGGACGAGGCTCTCATCGAGGACGGCAAGGTCCTGGGTGTGCGCCTAGTCGATCAGGGTGTGGACCGCCAGGGAAACCCTGAGTCAGCCTTCACGGCCGGAATGGATATCCGCGCGGCGCTCACCGTCGTCGGAGATGGCCCTGTCGGCGCGGTCGGTCACGACCTCGACACTCGGCTGGGAACTCCCCCGGGCAACGAAGTCCGCGAGTGGGCGTTAGGCATGAAGTTCGTCATCGAACTTCGGCCCGAGGTCGATCTGCAACCTGGTACGGTCTTCCACACGTTCGGCTTTCCCGAGCCGGAGATCTTTGGCTTCTTCTATGTCCATCCCGGTGGCGTGGCGTCGGTCGGCATCTTTGTTCCGTCGTGGTTCGATTGTCCGACTCGCACCGTGTACCGCTACCTGCAGCATTACATTCAGCATCCTTATCTTTGGCGCTACCTCGAAGGCGGCAAGCTGCGCTCGTGGGGCGCCAAGTCTTTGCAGGAATCGGGCAAGCGCGGCGAGCCTTATCTGGTGGGCGATGGTTACGCTCGGATTGGTGAGTCCTCAGGCAGTACAAACGTGCTCACGGGTTCGGGAGTGGACGAGGCGTGGACATCGGGCGTGCAACTTGCTGAAGGCGTACTGGAGCTATTGCAGGCCGGCAAACCTTTCACTCGCGAGAACCTGGCTCAGGCCTACGAAGCCCGGCGGCGCGCAAGTTGGCTGGAGCGCGAGGCCCGCATTGCGGAGAAGTCGCGTGACGGATTCCAGCGCGGCGTCGTAACGGGACTGATCGGGATGGCTGTGACGGCATTCACGAAAGGGCGACTGTCATTGGGCAGCCATCCTGCCAAGCCGTGCGAACGGATCGTGTCGCCGGAGCAGTTTTATCGAGGCAAGCTCAAGCCGGCGGAGATCGAAAGCATCCAGCATCAGTGCAACGTCGGCGGCACGTCGCTGCATGACTCCTTGATGGACGCCTGTGGCTGGCCCGCGATCGCTCACGATGGTTCGCTGCTGGTATCGCATCAGGACGTGCTGCTGATGGGCGGCAAGGTCCAGGCCCCCGCGGGGTACGCCGACCACGTTCGCTTTCGCGACCTCGAGGTGTGCGGGCGGTGCGGAACCAAGTTGTGCGTGGAGATGTGCTCCGGACAGGCGATCACCCGAAGCCTCGAAGGGCCGCCCAATTTCGACCGCGAGAAATGTGTGTTCTGCGGCGCCTGTATGTGGAACTGCCCGGAGAGCGTCGAAGGGCGCCCCAATTTGCAATTCCGGGCGGGCGCGGGCGGGCTGCACTCGGCGGAGAACTAGCCTGGAATATTTCGTAGGAAAACTGGAAAATTTAAAGATGCCGAATCCATATCACGTTGTAGTTTGCGCCAGCGTCGTTCCCGATCCCTTGCAGACGCTGGAACCTGTCACGGGGCCATCGGGGCCGGCGCTGAAGAACGAGATGATGCTGCCCGCGATCCTCGATCCCTGGGCGTCGCACGCGCTGTACGAAGGCGCCAACCTGGTGAAGCACATTGCCGGCAGCAAGCTCTGGCTGATGAGCATGGCCCCCAAGGCCAAGCTGCAGCAGGTGATGATGACGGTCGCGCAAAAAGTTCCGCTGCAACTGGTGGCCGTGGACGGCCCCTCCAGCGGCTTCGCCGATGCTCATCAGACGGCACACGCGCTGGCGGCGGCAATTCGTGCCATCGCGGGCATCGATCTGTCGCGGCTGCTCTTGTTTGGAGGATGGGAATCCGCCAGTCGTAGCGCGGGCGTAACCTTGCAGCTCATCGGCGAAGAACTCGGGATCGTCGATCAGTTCCAGGGGGTTGACGCAATAACTCCGCAGGAAGACGGCTCGTTTGAGGTGTTGGAACGCGTGGAAGGCGCGCGCCACCAAGTGTCGTTGTGTGCCGGGCCGCCGGCTGTGCTGGGATGGGCGACGGGAAATCTCGGCGAACCGCGCAACGATCCGCAAGTCGGCATGGCCAACATGCGCACCATCATGCCTGCGTTGCAGCGGGCCACGGCTGCATCAATTTCGTCCGACGGACTGCAATACTCCAACGTCGCTACGCCCAAGCAGCAACGCCAAACCCGAATCGTCAAGGACCTCCCGGCCGAAGACATCGCGCGCGAAATCGTGCAGTGGATCAAACAGGAGTAGCGAGAACTATGGACACCATTCTCTTTCTGGCGCAAACCGAAGAAGACGGCACGCTGGGCAAACCCGCGCTGGAAGCGCTCGGCGCCGCAGTGGAATTAAACCAGGCGTTGAGCGGAACGTTGGTCGCCGCTCTTTACGGAGCCAAGGTACAACCGGCTGCCGATGCCATCGCAAACTGTGGGGCGTCGCGGTTCCTCGCCGTCGCCGGAGAAGACTTCGCGTCCGCGCGCTACGCGACCGATGCCGCCGCCTGCGAGGCCCTGCTACGCGCGGCGCAGGCGACGCTTGTCATCACTGCCGCCACTTCGCGCTCCTCGCGTGTTATGGCAGGCGTGACCCATCGCGTGGGCGGATGCGTGGACACGCATGTTTCCGCTATCGCTGCCGATTCCGGCTCGGTGACATTGACGCGCTGGTTTTATCGCCAGCGCATCGAGGCCTCCCTGACTCGCACGCAACGTCCCTGGGTGCTGTTGCTCGATCCGGGCGCGCACGCAGCTTGGCAAGGGCAAGGCGCGAGTGGCCCGATCACGCCGGAACTGATTACCGTACCGGTGACCGAGAGCATGAAGCGCACGGCCGTCCGCGGCACCATCACTCCGCCCGCAGACCAGCAAACCATTCGGCCCGACGCCAAGCTCCTGTTTGTCGCAGGCGCGGGTTGGACCAAGAAACAGAAAGATGGCCAGACCCACGTGCCCGAAGCGGAGGCGCTCATTGTGGATTTCCTGCACAAGTCCAAAGCCTCGCTCGGCAGCAGCAAATCCCTGGTCGAACTCACCGGCGAGAACCAATCAGCCCTGCGCTTCATGAGCCACCTCAACCAGGTGGGACAGACCGGGGCCACGCCGCGCCATCCCAAGGGGCTGTCCACGTGCTGCCACGGCGAAGAGCCGCACACCGTGGGTTGGCGATTCATTGGCGAGCGGCGCGCCATCAATCTCGATCCCAATTGCGGCTGGGCCCGCGGCAAAGCTGACGTGCTGTACGTGGCCGACGCCTTCGAGGTGATGTCGAAGGTCAATGCGCTTTTGGGTTCGTGAGCTTAACTGCCCCGCCCTAGCCAAAACCAGGCTAGAACGGGGCACCCACTGTGTATGGGGAGGCGCTAGGGTGGGCCACCCGTGCTGCGCCGACAGTTGCCCGCGACCCGCTTGCAATCCTTCTTGCACCTCTTACAATAGTTGCGGCATCGCTTCGGTGATGGTTCGTACTCGATATCGCGCCTAGAAAAAGAAGGAGATCGTCATGTCGGCTTCGATTCCCGAAAATTATCTCGACCTGTTCAAGAAAAAAGCGTTTGGCAGCTTGAGCACCCTCATGCCCGACGGAAGTCCGCAAACCAATCCGGTATGGGTTGACTACCAGAACGGCGAAGTCTGGGTGAACTCCGCCTTGGGCCGCCTCAAAGACAAGAACATAAAACGCGATCCCCGCGTTTCCGTTGCCGTGATCGATCCCGACAATCCCTACCGCTTCGTGGAAGTGCGCGGGAAGGTCCGCGAGATTACGCAGGAAGGCGCACCGCAGCACATCGACAAGATGGCCAAGAAGTATCTCGACAAGGACAAATACCCCTTCGCGCAGGCGGGCGAGCAACGCGTGCTCTACAAGATCACGCCCGAGCACGTGCACACCATGGGGTAATCAGCACGCTCCACCAGTTCTTCGGCATCAATTTGCGGCAGCCTGACGCGGTTGTGGGTGCCCCACACCAGCCGGTTTTGCTTGGGTGGGATCTGTGCGCTCCCCATCTTCGACAGCAATCCCGTCGCGGAAACTAACATACTTGCCGGAGATCGCCGCCACGCGCTCGCCCGGCACGATGAAGCCCACCAGGTTCAAGGGATCGGCAGCGGAGATGGTTACGACTTCACCGCTGGCCGGGAGGTTGCGCATCGCCCGCAATGACTCCACCGCTTCCGGCAGGGCAAACTGCTCGCCGAGAAATCCGTTGACGAACCGTCCGCCGCGCACTTCGCCGCGATCTTCCAGGCGGCGGAAGGCGATCAGCAACTCGCGCCACTTCGGCAGGTTTGACTCCCGCGCCAACGTTTCGCGGAAGACCACACCATAGCGCCGCAGCAGCATCCAGCAGGTGGCTTCGACGACCTTGGAGCGGTCAGCGCCCTCGCCGGGATAAAGCAGCGACCAGCGTCCGCCGGTGTGGCGAGGCCGGGTGAGCTTGGGCGTGCCGGTCGCGTTGCGGCGGCGCGGATTGATCAACGATCGCAGATTTTCGAAGCCGTCGGCGGTGACCATGCCGGCCGCCACCAGTTCCCAGAGCGCGGTTTCGATTTCCGCTTTCAGGCGTTCGGTCCCGCGGACGATGTCGGCGAAGAACGACGCGCCGCGGCGCCGCAGAAATTCCAGCACGCTGCGGGCGGCCTCGCTCAGCACGCGGTCAAAGGTCTGCTCTTCACCACCGAGCCGCGGCTGCATCCAGTCGGAATCATCGCGCACAAAGAAGGTGATGGGCGCGACGCTGGTTGGCACCACGCGGCGGCGGCCTTCGCCCGAATCTTCGAGCGTCGCCGGATGCGGCGAGAGGCGTCCCCAGCCAACCGCCCCGGTCAGGCAAAGCTGGTCGAGCGCCGCCGGATCATAGTCGTTCACCCGCGCCGCCAGGATGTGCCGCTCCCAGGCGTTCGCCGGGATTTCGAAGCCTTGCAACTGACGCACGGCCTCGAGCAATCCGCGTTCGCCGCTTAACTGCGATTGCGGCGCGACGTGCTGCCAGCGCAACAGCCAGCGCATATACTGCGCCGCGGTGACGGGCTCGACCTGCTTGCGCAGAGTGGCGACCGTGAGGTGGTGAATGCGCGCCAGCAATCGCCGGTCGCACCACTCGACCGTGCCGGGCTCGTTGCCTTGCGCTAGTCCGGTGAAATTTCCGCGCAGCACCGAACCCGACGCCTCCATGCGGAGCAGCGCTTGCTCGACCTCCGCGGCGGACAGGCCCAGCCAATAGGCCAGCGCGCCCGCCGTGACTGGCCCGCAGTGCATCATCCATCCAGTCGCCATGGCGAGCAGCGCATCTTCGCGCGAGGCTGTGTTCGACGGCAGTTCCGGCGGCGCGACTTCAAACTTCGCCTCGGGAAAAATCAGCGCGAAGTCTTTCGCGCGTTCGGAGGCAACGAAATAGCGGCGTCCATTTGTCTGACCGCGCAACACCCGCCAACCTTCCATCAGTTCGGCGAGAAACGGCGTCCAGTTCGTAATCGCGTCCTGCCACTCGCCGTCGCCGATCTCTTCTGGGACCGCAACCAGGGTTTGCAATACATCATGCAACTCGTCACTGTCGCGAACATCGGGCCGGCCCTCCTCGCGGACCCGCGCAATCGCCGTCTGGTCGAGCCGTCCCACTTCCTGCAACACCGCTTCCGGCAGCATGCGCCGCATTTGCACGGCACGAGCACGGCGCTCTTCCAGCGGAGCATCGTCGAGAAAAGCGTACGGGTTCGCGTTCAGGATTTCGTGCGAGAACTGCGATGGCACCGGCGTGTCAATCGCCAGCGTGCGAATTGACCCGCTGCGAATCCCGTCGAGCACCCGCCGCAACCCGTCAATATCCATGGCCTCGGTGAGGACATCCTTCATCACTTCCTGGACCAGCGGATGGTCGGGAATCTGGATATCGCCGACGATGTTTTCCTGGCACGCGGCCACGTCGGGAAAGACCGACGCCATAAGGTCGTCGCTGCGAATGCGCTGAATCTGTGGCGGAACTTTCTTGCCGCCCTGGAAGCGCAGCAGCGCCAGGGAGCGGTTGGCGTCCCAACGCCAGCGGGTGGCGAAGATGGGCGAAGCCAGCGCCGCTTGCTCCAGCACTTCCTGCACGGTCTCGGTTTGCAGGTAGTGGAAGACATCGCTGAGCGGAAAGCTGTGCTGTTCGGCCAGGGCGATGTTCAGCCCGTTGTCGGTGGCGGCAGCCTGCAACTCAAAATTGAACGAGCGGCAAAAACGCTTGCGCAGCGCCAGTCCCCAGGCTTTGTTGATGCGGCCGCCGAAGGGCGCGTGGATGATGAGCTGCATCCCGCCGCCCTCGTCGAAGAAGCGCTCGGCGATGATGCAGTCCTGGGTCGGGACCTCGGTCAGCACCGCGCGGCCAGTGACGATGTACTCCACCAATTGCTCAGCGCCGGAATCGTCAAGCCCGCACTCGTCCTTCAGCCACGCGACCGCGTTCTGCACTTCGGGGCTGGATTCGATGCCGCGCAGACGGGCTTTGGTTCCCGTTCCCGCTCCCGTTTCAGGATTATTCGGCACGGCCAACGGCGCGGTATTCGGCAGCAGTGCGCTGACGCGCTGGCGCAATTCGGCTACGTGATGCGAAAGCTCGTCGGTGCGCGCCGGAGCTTCGCCGCGCCAGAAGGGAATATTCGGCGGGGCGCCGTGCGCATCCTCCACCAGCAGACGTCCGGAATTGGACTCAATGCGACGAATCCGCCACGAAGTGTTGCCCAACAGCATGATGTCGCCTGCATTGCTTTCGACGGCGAAGTCTTCGTCGACGGTGCCCACGACAATTTCATCCGGCTGCGCAACCACGGTGAACAGCGCAGTGTCCGGGATCGCGCCGCCGCTGGTGATCGCCGCCAGACGCGCCCCACGCCGCCCGCGCAGCCGACGGTTGACCATGTCGTGAAACAAGTACGCACCGTAACGGCCGCGCTTGGCTGCGATGCCTTGCGACAGCATCTCCAGAATGCGGTCGTACTCGTCGCGCCGCAAGTTGCCATAGGGATAAGCGCGGCGCACGCAATCGAACAGCGCGTCTTCGTCCCAATCCTCGCAACTGCACATGGCGACAATCTGCTGCGCCAGGATGTCGAGCGGAGCTACGGGAATCTGGATACGATCCAGATCGCCTTGCTTGATGGCCCTGACCGCGGCCGCGCATTCCACCAGGTCGTCACGCGTGGTGGCGAACAGGCGGCCTTTGGGGACGGCCCCGCGCCAGTGCCCGGCACGGCCCACGCGCTGCAGCGCCACCGCAATCGCGCGCGGCGAATTGATCTGGCAAACCAGGTCAATGTTGCCGATATCGATGCCAAGCTCCAGCGAGGCCGTCGCCACCAGCAGGCGAATTTCGCCGTTCTTCAGTTTGCGCTCGGCGTTGAGGCGCAGCTTGCGCGCCAGACTGCCATGATGCGCCGCGACCAACTCCTCGCCAATACGCTCGCCCAGATGAAGCGCCACGCGCTCCGCCAGCCGCCGCGTGTTGACGAAGACCAGCGTCGAGCGATGTTGCAAGGCCAGCTCCGCGATGCGGTCGTAGATCTCGCCCCACATCTCGTTGCTGGCGATCGGCCCAAGCTCAGACGGCGGGACCTCCACCGCCAGGTCGAGCTTGCGGCGGTGGCCAATGTTGACTACGGCCGGAGCAGGGCGTCCCGCGCCAGTCAGGAAATGCGCGATCTCCTCAATGGGCTTCTGTGTGGCCGAGAGCCCAATGCGGGTTGGCCGGTTGGCCAGCAGGTCAAGCCGCTCCAGCGAGAGCGTCAGGTGTGCGCCGCGTTTGTCATCGGCGACGGCGTGGATCTCGTCCACGATTACGGTCTCGACATCGTGCAGGATGGCGCGGCTGCCGTTGGCGGTGAGCAGAATGTAGAGCGACTCCGGCGTGGTGACCAGGATGTGCGGCGGACGCTTGAGCATCTCGCGGCGCTCTTTCATCAGCGTGTCGCCGCTGCGCACGGCAGTGCGAATTTCGGGCATCAGAAAGCCGCGTTCGGCGGCCAGCGCCAGGATCTCGCTCAGCGGCCCGTCGAGGTTCTTCTGGATGTCGTTGCCCAACGCTTTGAGCGGCGAGACGTACACAACCTCGGTGCGGTTGTGCAGCGCGCCTTCCAGCGCCTTGCGCACCAGACGATCAATGCAGATCAGAAACGCAGCCAGCGTTTTGCCGGAGCCGGTGGGAGCGGAGATCAGCGTGGTGCGGCCGGCGAGGATCTCCGGCCAGCCTTGCTCCTGCGGCTCGGTGGGCGAACCGAAACGAGCGAGGAACCACTCCGCAACCAGCGGATGCGCCCAGGCCAGCGCGACCGGAATTTCCTGCACAGGCATCCGGCTATTTTAGCAGATGTTCGCCAATTGTTCGCCATTAGAAAACCGCTTTTCGCCTTTCGCTCTTCGCTACGAAACATCCCGCATTGTCATCCCGAGCGGAATGACGTCGCAGCGCGCGACCGAATGAAGTCGAGGGATCTGCGGTTTCTGCGCCCTGAGAACCGCGGATCCCTCGGCTCGGACTGAAGTCCTCACTCGGGATGACAGAGTGGAAGTTAGCGAAGAGCGAAAGGCGAATAGCGAAGACCGGCATTCTCTGCTGCTAAGATGGCGCTATGTCCGATGAGCGCGCGCAGAAGATCAAGATGATGCTGTTCGACGTGGACGGGGTGATGACCGATGGCACGATTTTTTTGTTGCCAGCGGCGGGCGCGGGGGCAGGTCACGAGACCCACGACCATCGCGAAAAGATGGCCGACAAAGGCGGCTTCGGAATCGCCAGCCGGGACGTATTT
Organism: Acidobacteriaceae bacterium; assembly: GCA_003151335.1. GTDB lineage: Bacteria > Acidobacteriota > Terriglobia > Terriglobales > Acidobacteriaceae > Bog-257. The sequence goes on along the minus strand of PLXE01000071.1, from coordinate 88,371 downwards.
GAAGCCAAGGGGTTCAACGCGCACGATGGCACAGGATTTTCGCTGGCCCGTCTGGGTGGGCTGAAGACCGGTATCATCACCAAGCGCATTTCCGAAACCGTGGCGCTGCGGGCGCGCGACCTGAAAATCGAGCACGTCTACCAAGGGCAGCAGGACAAGGCGTTCGCGTTTTACGAAATTCTCGAGAAGGAAAGCCTGACGCCGCAGCAGGTTTGTTATGTTGGCGACGATGTCATCGATCTGCCGGTGATGCGGCTGTGCGGGCTGGCGATTGCGGTGAAGAACGCGCGCCCAGAGGTGCTGCGCGAGTCGCACTACGTGACGCCCAACGAAGGCGGCAAAGGCGCGGTGCGCGACGCCATCGAGTACGTCTTGCGCGAACAGGGCTCGCTCGACCGCGTTGTGGAGGAGTACATCCGATCGCGGGCCGCCGCCCCGGCCAGCCAGCAGGAATAGCCGCCGAATCCGCGCAGAAAAATCCCCTCCGAAGCACAGGGGCGAATTGCGCTTCGGAGGGGTAGCCGTGTTTCACACGACCATTCTCAGGGTTGTTACCGAGTGAAACACCCCGCTTTTGGGGAAGTTTCGCGCAGCGGGAAAAAGCTATCGGAATTCGACAAGGTGCGTCTAGACAAGCATTTTGGATGTCGCTGCGCTCGTCGCTCCGTCGAAAATCATTCACCACGGAGACACGGAGGACACGGAGTTTTTAATTCATCTCGAGTTTTTCTCCGTGATCTCCGTGCCTCCGTGTTTGATTTTTCATTCCCACGACGGAGGGCGCTGTTCAAACCGGGACGCAAATTTGACTGCTCCCAAAATCGCACAATCTTGCCGGGGAATCAGCTTTGCTACGGTGGCAGACGAGGAAAGTGTGATAAATAATCAATTGGGAACTGGTAGGGGGTTGGCGATGTGCTGATTCGCCGAGTTCCACAACTCAGGGCTGGGGCATCTGTTGTGTTGGCTACGACTTTTTTGCCATTGCGACGGCAGTTTTAGGTTGAGTCCGGGCCGCTGAATCCCTACTATGGAATCTGTCCCAGCGGAAAACGGCCAACCGTTGGGAGCAAAAATTTTGCCGGCGGGTTGTCAATGCTAAAGCGTTTCGCCATTATCGCGATGAATACTTTGTTGGCGCTGTTTACCTGCGCCAACGCACCCGCCGCCACCATCTCCACCCACAAGGCCCACAGCAAGACCCATCGGATCACCGAGACGGCAACGGCGCAAAAGAAGATGACGCGCCTGCGCACCAGCAGCAAAACGGTGGCGCGCCGCAATCGTTCCACGCATGTCGTTGCTTCTACCCATCGGAGGCATCGTTATTACGAGCGCTTCTCGGCAAGCTCGTTTGCCGACAACCAGGTGGAAGGCGACATCACCGCGGGTGAAGATCCGATGGTGCGCGCGGCTGCGCTGGAAGCCCTGGGCAATATGAACGGGACCATTGTCGCGGTCGATCCCGACAGCGGACGCATCCTGGCGATGGTGAATCAGAAACTGGCGCTGTCGGCCGGAGCGCAACCGTGCTCGACCATCAAAGTCGCGGTGGCCTTGGCGGCGCTCAGCGAAAACGTCATTACCAAGGACACGGAAGTTCCGCTGGGCAAGTACTGGCGCGTGGACCTGACCACGGCGCTGGCAAAATCCAACAACGCCTACTTTGAGGCCGTAGGACGCAAGCTGGGCTTCGAGCGGGTGAGCTATTATGCCCACCAATTCGGACTGGGCGAACTCGCCGGCTGGCAGATCGGCGGTGAGCACCTGGGCACATTCCCACAGACCGAGCTGGATGCGAAGCTGGGCGGCGTTGGCAAGATGTGTTCGTTCGGCGAGAGCATTTCGCTCACCCCGCTGCAACTGGCGGCGCTGATTGGCTCCATTGCCAACGGCGGCACCCTGTATTACCTGCAACATCCCACCACCCCCGAGGAATTGACCGGCTTCACGCCGAAGGTGAAGCGCAAGCTGGATATTGGCCCGCTGATCCCGGAAATCTCTGACGGCATGTCGGGAGCGGTGGAGTACGGAACGGCACGCCTGCTGCGGACCAACTTCATCGAGGAGCCGGTGCTGGGCAAGACCGGCACCTGTTCCAAGGATGGCACTCGCTTCGGCTGGTTTGGTTCCTACGCCAACACGCAATACGGGCGCATTGTGACCGTCATCTTCCTGGAAGGCGGACGGCCGACGTTTGGTCCTAAGGCGGCGGAGTTGGCGGGCCACCTGTATCGCAATCTGTATGATCACGAATTCTTCGCGGTGAAATCGCCGGCTACGCCAGTGCGGACGGCGGGCTCCGAGGTGAACCCAACCACCGTTGGCGCTCCGCAATAACTACACACCAGATTTAAGGACAGCAAAGGCCTCCCATGCGCGGGGGCCTTTGCTGTTTGTTGCTGCGAAAACTATTTCGCGAATGGCGAAGCCGACTGGGCCTGCAATTTCTGCACTGCTTCCTGGTAGAGATTTTTCGCGGCTGGGTCCTGGGTCGTGCTGATCTGGTCATTGAGCCACTTCAACATGGCCGCGCGCGAGGGATGGGGAAAATTCGGTTCGGCATCGTCAATGCGCCACTCGTCGTTGACCGCGGTGACGGTGTAGTCCACGTCCTCGTTGGAATTCGCCGCCTCTGGTGAATAACCAATGCCGGTTTCGAATCGTCCCAGAAGCCGATAGTGGACGGTGATGGTGTACTTGCCGTGGGTCAACACCGGAGCGGTTTCGACGGTGTATCGTGAGATGACGTTCATCTGTGTGTAGTCGGGATTCGTCTTCCACCACACCAGGGGCTGAAGTTTCGGCCAACCCTGGGGGCCCATTCGGGCCCCGTCATAATCCAGGCGGCAATATTTGGAAACCAGCTCACGCATTTGCTCGGCCTTGGTGTCTTGGTCCACGCGGCCCATGGGCAGTGGAAATTGCGCCCAGGCAGCGCTCCCCACTGCAAACAAGAAAACTATAGACAGTGCAAAACGGCGAAACCATGACAACAACATTCGACCCTCTGGTTCAGATGGCTGGTATGCGTTCGCTTCAAGCGTACACCGGTTTGGGGGCAAGAAAAAAGCGCCCGCCAGGAGAGGAGGATTATCTCATTTGTTCTGGCGACTGAGTGTAAGGGAGGGAACCAGTGTTCGACCCTTGTGGCTCGTCGTTCTACGAATGCCTTAGTTTCATGGGAATAGGGGAATCCAGTTGCAGCGACGCCACACCTCGTAGTCGTCAAATTTGTTCTCTACACAAAAAGTCGAACGGATATAAGTATCCAGCAGCGACGATCCATGCCTGCTGCGAGTCATCTCATTTGGATTACGGTCCCCATGCCACAGGAGCAACCAATTCGTCCGCGTGCGTTCAAGCTCGCGGATCGCCAGTTCTTGGCTTTGCGCCTCCGTGCTGTATCCCGGCTCATACTCCCAATCGCTGACCGGAATTTGCCGTTGCAGGATTACATAACTGCGCAAATTATTGCGGTAGCCGCGTGCATGATCCAGCAATCCTGAGTACACATACTCGTCAGAACTGGTGTGTACAATCAGGTACGCCAGCGCCTCTGCTTCCCCATCCTGGGGAAAGCCCAACTCAAGCCTCAAGTTTTCATGCCACCGCGGGGACAGCCGCAGCGCGGCATAGCGATAAAAGAACCGATAGGGCACAATGATTTGGCCTGCGGGATGAAGATAAACTCCCAGAGCTCCGGTCAGCACCAGTATGACTAAATCAACGCGGGCGCCGGCAGGAATAGGCCACTGGCTCACCTTCAGCAAAGCTAAAAGGCAAATGACAATCAGCGCCGGCCAGATGTGAAAGACGTCCGCGCGAGCCAGATAGTAATGCAGGAACAACAAATAACAGAGCAAAACGGTGAATTCCTCGGCGTCAAGCTTTCGGAACGCAATCTGCACCAGTATCCATACCAATGCGAACACAATTGCGTAGGCCGGCCTGGGTTCATAGCGACGGAGGTGGAGATCGATCAATAACCAAGATGTAAGGCCCAGCAGAATCGCCAACAGGGCTAGCAACTGTGCGCGATGTCTCCACATCCGTCGGGCGGGAAGCAAGAACGGAAGGACAAGCAAACCAGGAGCAAGGTGCCTGATTACGAGGATGCGCTCGCGCAGCAGGGCGTGGGCGGGAAAATCGATCACCTGTGCATAGACCGCGGGCAAGCAGTTTCTGCAGATGATGCAGTAGGCCAGGACGGCCAGTACCATCGGCGTGCAAAGCCAGCCAAGTTTGGTCAGCTTCTCGCGGTTGTTAAGCTGGGTACTCAGAAGTAGGAAGGCGCCGATTGCAACCAGGCCGTATCCTGCGAAATTGACGCGCATGAGCAGAGTGGCTGCGAGCAGCCAACCGCTTAGCAGCCAGAACGCGGATGTATCTCTCCGTTTCCAACAGAACAGTAGAAGGACGATCAACAACAGGGCAAAAGCATTCCACGGCGCATACGAGTAGAAACCGCCAACGGAGAAAATCAATCCGAGAGTCAGGATGGTTCGGGACCTCCAGTTGGGGGTAACCATCCATCCCACCGCAAGCACCGCCGCATAGAAAGCGAGGGACACGAATCGGGCAACAAAATAGGAGTTGCCGAAGATTTTGAATGCAGCCGCAATGATCCAATAAGTCAAAGCGGGATAGTCGGTCCAGAAATCTCCATGGGGAGTCATTCCATGCGCCACGGCTCTGGCCGCAAGGATGGTTATGCACTCGTCGAAGGGATTCAGTGGCGTAAGGACGGATTGGAAGGCGAAGACTGCAGCATAACTGAATGCAACGCACAGCAGAGTAATGGTGAGCACCCGAAGCAAGCGAACTCTCCGCCTTCCAGGCAAGACACTGGCCGGGAGTTCGGTCGCCGTGTTCATTTACACATCAACCCGATGGCAACGATGACCGCGGCAGCCAGCAGGCTGGTGCGATCGCGCAGCGCGAACAGGATGGGATCGGAATTCATTTTGCCGCGGCCTGCGATGATCCAGATTCTTGCGAACCAATAGAGCAGCACCGGGCAAATCAACCACAGTGCATCAGGATGCCGGTAGAGAGCCGTGACTTCCGGACTGTGAAGATAGAGCGCCAGGACCAGCACCGCCAGCATCATCGAACTCAGGCCAAGGATGTGCACGGTGCTCTGGTCGCTTGGTTCATACCCACGTCGAACCAGCCGTCCACCCTCCGGTAAGAGCGCTTGCAATTCCGCATAGCGCTTGACCGCCGCCAATCCCAGGAAGCAGAACATTGCGAAAGCTACGGTCCACTCTGAAATGCGTATGTTGGTTGCCGCTCCGCCAGCGAAGAGACGAATGGTATACAGGCCTGCAAGGGTGCAGATGTCGAGCAACACCTTCTTCTTGAGATACAGGGAGTAGAGTATGGAGACGAAAAAGTAAACGAGTAAGCAGATTCTGAAAGCGAGGGATAGCCGCGGCAGCAGCGTAAAAACAACGACGAACAAACCGCACCCAAGCGCCACCGCAGCCCGCGTGCTAACTTCGCCGACCGCCAAGGGACGCAGCCTTTTGGTTGCGTGCTTCCTGTCCGCGTCCACGTCGAGCAGGTCGTTGGTGATGTAGCCCGCGGATGCCGTCAGGCAGAAACACACGACCGCTAGCAGAGCCTTTCTGGTTACGGCGAGATCGCCCCATCGGTGAGCGAGCAGCACCGGCAACAGCACCAACAGGTTCTTGACCCAGTGGTGTGGCCGAAGCAGGTGCAGCATTGCGCGCGCAGCAGTAAGGCCCGCCGCCGCCGATGGGGGCCGAGGCGAACGGACTGCGGCCCCGTAGTCATTCAAAGGCGGCATACAACACCGCCCCAAAAATAACGGAGCCCCAGAAGATGCAACACCGCCGCTCGATTCTTCTCAGCAGCGGAATCCGTTCCAGGAAACCCTTGCACCCGAGTCTCAAGTCGTTCGCCTTCGACGCCCACCCACTCCAGGTAGTCGGGTCCGAAGCCTGCCGCGAGACCACCGGTCACTGCTGTCATTTTCGGGAATGTCATTGCACTCGCCACCTGGTTGCTGTTCGTCATTCTCGTCCTGGTAATATCCAGTTTACTCGACCCAAAGAGAGGAATGGCTTTGGAATGACGGTGGCAGAGGCTGATCGCGAAGCTTCGCTAATCGAGAACCAGTTCACTTTCCTTCCAGACAACGAAATGATTCACAGCGAGTGGCGTCGATTAGTGGTGACCTACGGGGTTTCCGGCGCGCAGGTTCATGATGCCCGCCTCGTCGCCGTAATGCGAACTCATGGGATCAGTCACCTGCTCACTTTGAATCAAGCCGACTTCCTTCGCTACCGCGATATTACTGTTGTACATCCGGAGCAACTCCGCACCTAAACCACGAAACGGGATACTACGCTCGTGCGGTTTTCTCATCGCTGAAGACCTGCCCGTCGCGAATGTGGATGACGCGATGGGCGTACTCGGCGATATCGTGCTCGTGGGTGACCAGGACGATGGTATTGCCCTGATCGTGCAGACGATCGAAGAGCGCCATAATTTCCACGCCGGTCTGCGAGTCCAGGTTGCCAGTGGGCTCGTCCGCCAGAATGATGGATGGATTGTTGACCAAGGCGCGGGCAATGGCCACGCGCTGCCGCTGTCCGCCGGACAGTTCGTTGGGCTTGTGGTGCATTCTCTCTTCCATGCCCACCGATGCCAAGGTCTTGCGAGCGCGTTCCAGTCGCTCTTCGGCCGGGACGCCGGCGTAGATCAGGGGGAGTTCGACATTGTGCAGCGAGGTGGCGCGGGCCAGCAGGTTGAAGGTCTGGAACACGAAGCCGATTTCCTTGTTGCGAATGCGCGCCAGCTCGTCGTCGTCGAGCTCGCTAACCAATTGCCCATTCAGCCAATAGTTGCCTTGGCTGGGCGTGTCCAGGCAGCCGATGAGGTTCATCAGGGTGGACTTGCCGGAGCCCGAGGGACCCATGATGGCCACGTACTCGTTGGGTTGAATGCGGACACTGATCCCGCGCAGGGCGTGGACCTGCTGTTCCGATCCCATGTCGTACGTCTTCCAAAGGTTCTCGGTGCAGATGATGCACTGCTCCGGCGTCGCCGCGGTGTGTGCTTCGGCCAGGCTCGCCAATTGCGTCGCCATCCTCTTCTCCTCGTTGGGTAGCTGGTTCGGGTTGCTCATGGATGCGGATTGTCGCCTTCCTGCCCGGCGGCCCCATGCTTGGAACCCATCTTATAAATAGCGGGGCGGGCCAAAGCGCAGTACCTCAGGGGCTAAAGCCCAGTCCGTAACGCGCCATTTGCGGCACGGCTAAAGCCGTGCCCTGACGCAAACCTATTCGTACCCTGATACAAAACCGATTTATGCCATGATACAAACCGATTCATCAGATAGCTCCTAGTTACGTTAGGATTCTTCCTTCTTGCTGGCCGTCGAGTTGTCAACCTTCACGGTGGCGCCATTTCGCAGGGTCCGCAGCACCTTGTAACTTCCGGTGACGATCTCGTCGCCCTCTTTTAATCCGTTGGTCACTTCGATGTTCGTGGTTCCACTGATGCCCGTAACTACAGTTACGAAGACGGCGTCCTTTTTGTTCTTGAGAACAAACACACCCTGCAACTCTTCCTTGGCATCTTGTCCGGCGGCAGTCGTAGCCGGAGCCGGCGCGGGCTTCCCCTTACTGTCGGTGGCCAGGTCGGCGCGTTGGCGAATGGTCAACGCCTGGATCGGAATGGCCAGCGCACTGCCGCGCGTAGCCGTGGTGATGCGGGCCGTTGCTGACAATCCGGGCAGAAGGTTGACCGGAGGATCCTGGAGGGCCACAACCACCTTGAAGTCCTTGGCTTCCTGACTGCTGGAGGTGGTCTGCGCGGTGGAAACTCCGGTGGAACGCAACACGGCGTTTCTTCCGATCTCGGTGACCGTGCCTTTGAACTTCTGCTTGGGAATGGCGTCGATGGTCACCTCAGCCGGCTGTCCCAGTTGCACATTTACGATGTCGGTTTCGTCGACTTTCACCTCGGCGGTAATCACCGACATGTCAGCAATCGTCATCAACGTGCTGCCCGGTGAGTTCTGGATGCCGGGCACGACGGTTTCGCCTTCGCGCACGGGAACGTTGGTGATGACGCCGTCAAACGGCGCCTCATACTGGGTTTTGCTGAGTACGTCGGTCACCCGGCGGAGGTTGGCGGCGTTTTGGCTGATGTGGCCCTGCGCCGAATCCTGGTTGGCCCTGGCCTGCGCGAGTTTGGCCTTCGACATCCCCAGCTGCGCAGTGGCCGTATCGAACGCTGCCTTCTTGGTATCGTAGTCAGCCTTGGCGATCAATTGAGAGTCGTACAAAGCCTTATTGCGATCGTAATCGAGCTTGGCATGTTCAAACTCGGCCTCGGCCGAATTCAGGTCGGCGGCGGCAGTATTGACGGCTGCCTGCGCGGCAACGGCGTCGGTGCGGGCCGCATGCAGGGCCGAGTCATTGGCGGAGACGTCCGCCGCCGGCTGAACATTGTCCAGCAGGGCCAGCATCTGTCCCTGCTTGACCCGATCGCCTTCCTTGACATACAAGTGCGTGATCTTGGCGAACGCGTTGGAGCCGATGTTGACCTGCACCTTGGGCTTGATTTCACCCGAGGCGGTGACCACCGACGTCAAATCTTCGCGAACAACTTTCCCGGTCTGCACCGTCACCACGCCCTTGCGGCTCTGCTCGACGGTAAAGCCAACAATGGCCAGCAATACGACCACGCCTCCGGCAATGAGAGCGATCTTCTTCCATTTCTTCATTGGTCCTCGATTGGGAAACCGCTACTCGGGCGCACGTCCGCCCCCCAACGATAATACGGAGTCAGACGGCCCAAGGTTCCCTTGGAGAGCAAGGACCTTCGACATTTCCGGGGCTATCCGGTAATAGCAACTGGCGCGAAGCACCCCAGGCGGCAGGCGGTTTCCTAAGCTCTCCCGATTACCTGATTATAGCCGTTAAGTTGGGCACTCTTGTAGGACGACTTAGTGGGAGAATTTTGGCTGCGGTTACAGTTTGGGAACATCCGCGAATTTTGTGCTGCAATTCCTCCCCGAATCTCCGCGAGCAGGCGCGCTGGCGTTGGTCACATTGCGTGCGACTTTTTCCGGGAGTAAGGGTTGGTGGTACCGGGGTGAACTGGGGGCGATTCGAGGTTAAAGCGAGGCAGGAATCCCCGTCGGCGACCTTGCTTTCGTCCGTCCCAGAACATACAATTTAAACGTCCAAACCTGTTTCTTGAGAGTGCGTTGGTACACATGAAGTTGCGCAGTTTTCGCCTGTTATTTTCGTTATTTTTAGCCGGGGTCCTAGCCACCGGTTTAGCTGTGGCTCAAAGCTCGACTCCTTCCACTGGCGATAAGCCAAGTACGTCCCAAGACCAGGCAGCGAAGGGCACGGATGCCGCCGCGCCGGGGCAGGCGGGCAACCCGCAGGGTGATCCGCTGAAGCGTCCGCTGACGGAAAAACAGAAGAAGGCCAACTCCAAGGCCTTAAAGCAGGAGTTGAGTTCCACCTACAAGAAGTGGCTCAACGAAGACGTGCGTTACATCATGACGGCGGAGGAAATGACCGCCTTCAAACAGCTCTCCAACGACGAAGAGCGGGACCAGTTTATCGAACAGTTCTGGCTGCGCCGCGATCCCACTCCCGACACCGAGGAAAACGAGTACAAGGAAGAACACTACCGCCGCATTGCCTATGCCAACGAACATTTTGCGTCTGGGGTCCCCGGGTGGAGGACCGACCGCGGACGCATTTACATTGTGTACGGTCCCCCCGACCAGATTGACGCTCATCCTTCGGGCGGAACTTACACACGTCCGATAGAAGAAGGTGGGGGTGAGACTTCAACCTATCCCTTCGAGGACTGGCGGTACCGCTACATCGAGGGGATCGGCCAGGAGGTTAACCTGGAATTTGTCGATGTCTGCGGGTGCAACGACTTTCATCTGACCATCGATGCCAACGAGAAAGATGCCTTGTTGCACACTCCGAACGCGGGCCTGACCCAATATGAGCAGATGGGCCTGGCCCGCAAAGGTGATCGGATCAACAGCGGCGGTTTTGGCGCCAACGCCGGTCCGGAGCAAATGATACAGAACAACAATGAGTTCACCAAACTTGAACTGCTGGCCAAGATCAACACGGCACCCAAGGTCAAGTTCAAGGACCTGGAGGAAGTTGTCAGCCACAAGATCAACGTTAACTTGATGCCGTTTGAAATTCGCACCGACTTTGTGAAGGTGACGAGCGATACGGTGCTGGTTCCGGTGACTTTGCAGGTCAAAAACAAGGACATCACGTTTGTCAGCAAGGATGGCATTCAACGCGGCACGGTGAACATCTTCGGGCGCGTGACCGGCATCACCGGGCGGGTCGCACAGACCTTCGAAGACACCGTGCAGGTGGACGTGCCCACGGAGCTGTTGGAAAAAACCATGGAGCATTCGTCGCTGTACTGGAAGGCCATTCCCCTGCGCGCGGGCCGCTATCGCTTTGACGTGGTGGTCAAAGACGTGAATGGCGACCGGGTGGGGACATGGAGCCGCGGCGTTCAGGTCCCGGAATTCGGCGAAGACAAACTGGCGTCTTCGTCGATGATCCTGACGGACCACTTGGACAAGGTGGCCAGCAAGAATGTTGGTTCCGGCAGTTTCGTCATCGGGGAGACCAAGCTGGCGTACCCGCATCTCGACGCGGCCGACGGAAAGCCGGCCAGCTTCAAGCGCGATCAGCGCATGAACCTGTGGATGCAGGTCTATAATCTTCAGGCAGACGGGAAGACCAAAAAGGCTTCCGCCAAGATTGAATACGAAATCGTGAATGTGGCCAGCAACAAGGCGGTGCTGCAATCCTCGGAGTCCACCGATACCATGGGCAACGTGGGCGACCAGATCACCCTGGAGAAGAGCCTGGCCTTGAACGCCTTTTCGCCGGGCATCTATAAGCTGACGGTGAAAGTTGACGACAACATTTCCAAGCAGCAGATTGCTCCCTCGGTGCGGTTTGCGGTCGAGTAGCTGGATGGAAGTAGGGGCCCGCGGACGGGTAGATCCGCCCGCAGTATTTGTGATCCCGGGAACCTCTGACGGGAGGTTTGAGTGATGACGCGAATACTGGGATGGTTTGCCGTGGTGGTGGCGCTGTGCGTTACAGCGGTTGGGGCCACTCCCGGCTCGATCAGCGGATACGTCAAGAACTCGGCCGGTGTGGCGCAAATGGGCGCCACGGTTGAACTGCTCGGTACGGCCGGGCAGGGCCAAGTGGTGTACACCGATGCCAAGGGTTTCTTCACCCTCAGTGGGCTGCTGCCGGGCAGCTATGACGTGCGCGTGTCCGCCGCCTCGTTCCTTCCCGCCTTGCGGGAGGACGTGGCGCTGGCCGCCGGCGCCAGCAAGGTCCTGAACATCACGCTGAACACTTTGTTTGAAGCCGTCCGTATGCTTCCCACGCTCAAGCGGGGCAACGATGAAGACGACAGTTGGAAGTGGACCTTGCGCTCCAACTCCAATCGGCCAATCCTGCGCTTCGACGATGGGCTGCCGGTCATTGTAGAGAGCGCCGCCGATGACAAAGGGACGACGGGAAGCCTGGCGTTTATGGCGGGCGGCTCCAGCCAAGGGTATGGCAGCGCGGCGGACCTGGGAACGGCCTTCAACGTCGAGCATTCGCTGTTTCACACCTCGACCGTCGGGCTGGAGGGAAATCTCGGATACGGAACAGGTATTCCGGATGGGGTGGTTCGTGCGTCGTATCGGCGGCCGGGCAATGAAGGCTGGACGCCGGAGATTGCTTTGATTGTTCGCCGCTTCGCCACCCCCGATGCAGTGCCGCATCGCGGCGCTCTGGAAGCGGTGGCGATCACGTACTCCGACGGCTTCTCCATTGGCGACCTGCTCGACTTCCAATTTGCCAGTGAGGCGCAGAACATTCAATTTCTGGGCCACGGAGCGACTGCGTTCCGTCCTTCTGCGGTCGCCGATTGGCACCTGACCTCCAATACCATCCTCGAATATCGTTACGCCACCAGCGAACCCAACACCCGCGCCAGCAAGGGTTTCGATTCGGCCCCCGCCGACCTCAGCGAAACGGGTCCGCGCGTGACCATGGTCGATGGCCAGCCCCTTCTGGAGAACGCGCATCATCACGAGATTTCGCTGTCGCAACGCGCCGGGGACAACAAACTCCAGATCGCCTACTTTAGAGACCGCATCAAGGACCCCGCTTTGCTGGGGGTTGGCGATGTTGGCTGGACCACCGAAGACGTTCTGCCCGACGTCTATTCCGGGACCTTCAGCTTCAATGGTGGCGCCCTGGAAGCCCAAGGCGTTCGCCTGGTATTTCAGCGGCGGATCTCTGACACCGTTACCGCAACTTGGGATTATGCCTACGGGGGAGTTCTCGAACTGGAACAGCCCAACGTAGATTGGAAGGTTGTGCGCAGCAGTCTCCAGCATGGCTGGCGGCACTCGGCCGCCCTCAGGCTGAATGGTTCCGTGCCGCGCTACAAAACGCGGTGGATCGCATCCTATCGCTGGACCAGCGGCGACAACACTCTGACCGGGGTCGATGTTTTCAACGCCTCGGCGGGACAGACCGATCCTTTCCTCAATCTTTTCGTGCGCCAGCCGTTGCCCCGTATGCGTTTCATGCCGGGCAACATGGAAGCGCTGGTGGACCTCCGCAACTTGCTGGCGCAAGGCTACGTGCCCGTCATCGGGCCGGACGGCAAGACCGTGTACCTGATGCAGTCGGCCCGCAGCGTCCGCGGCGGGTTGGCATTCACGTTCTAAGGGCTGAGCTGCGCTTCATTCAGCGCTACGCCTGACGATGGGCTTCCACGACAAGACTGTGTGCTCATCAGAGTTACGAAGCACCGGCCCAATCCTTCGGCCTGAACTCTTGGCTCTCACTCGCCTTAGTGATTTAGGTCACAGAGTCTTGGGTTGCCGCCAAGGTATGTTAGCTACTCCCCGAGGTCGCAGTGAGGGCCATCTTGGGGAGAGGGATTTCCTGTTTGTCATCCAACCGAGGCGGCTACGGCTACCGTTTGACTGCTCCTGCTCAACCGCTGGAGAGACACGAATTCCTCGCCCTTGAGCCGCGGGCTGGCGAGGTGATCGTAGAGGTTGCCGGCTGCGGCGTCTGCCATACCGATGTCGGCTTCGCTTTCGACGGTGTACCCACGCGCGCCCCGCTGCCGCTGACTCTCGGACACGAAATCTCGGGTCGCGTTGTCGCAGCGGGCGAGGGCGCAACCCAATGGGAAGGCCGCAGCGTAATCGTTCCGGCGGTGATCTCGTGCGGGAACTGCGCTCCCTGCCGAGCCGGCCACCCCACCATTTGCCGGCAGCAGTTCATGCCCGGCAACGACGGTGACGGAGGGTTTGCGACGCACGTTCGCATTCCCGCCCGCGGGCTCTGCCCGGTTCCTGAGAACTTGCCGCCCGGCATCACCCTTGATCTCCTGTCCGTGGTCGCCGATGCGGTCACCACGCCCTTCGAGGCGATTCGCCGCTCCGGCTTAGGAGCGGACGACGTAGCGGTGTTTGTGGGTGTGGGAGGAGTCGGTGGATTCGGCGTGCAGATCGCTGCCGCGCTAGGTGCTTCAGTTGTAGCTATTGACGTTGACCAAGCCAGGCTTGAACTGGCGGCCCAGCACGGCGCTTCGCTGACCTTGGATGCCAGTTCGGCGAGCGAGAAAGAACTGAAGTCCGCGGTGCGCTCGTTTGTCAAACAGTCCGGGCGCAAGGGCATCGGGCTGAAAATCTTCGAGACCAGTGGCACGCCAGCCGGCCAAACCATCGCGTTCGCACTGCTCGATTACGGTGGTTACCTGGCCGTAGTAGGGTTCACGCCCAAAAAAGTGGAGTTGCGGCTCTCCAACCTGATGGCGTTCGATGCCACCGCGCGCGGCAATTGGGGTTGCCCGCCGGAACAGTATCCGGCTGCGCTGGCGCTGGTGCTGCAAGGCAAAGTGGTCCTGGGCCCTTATGTGGAGCGGCATCCGCTGGACGAGGCGCCCGCATTGTTGCAGGCGGTGGCCCGCCATGAAATTCGCAAGCGCGTGATTCTGGTCCCGGAGCACCCCGGCCCGCAGTAGCAAGCAAAGGAGACACCATCGTGCAAGATCACAATCTAGTGGAGTCGTTTCCCACACGTTCCATCCTGGTAGAGCAGCGGGCGGTGAAGGAGCGGTCGGGCGCAGCGGCGGAAGGACTGCACAATGTCTGGATCACGCTGAACAATCCGTCCGAACTCAACAGCTATACCACCGACATGCTGAAGGAGATCATTCTGGCGCTGCGCGCCGCCAGCAACGACCGGGCGGCGGTGGCTGTGGTCGTGACCGGCGCCGGATCGCGCGCTTTCTGCACTGGGGGGAACACCCGCGAGTACGCGGAAGTTTACGCCGGCCATCCCGGCGAGTACCGCCAGTACATGCGCCTGTTCAACGACCTGGTGACGGCCGCCCTGCAATGCGACAAGCCGGTGATTTGCCGGGTGAACGGAATGCGCGTCGGTGGAGGTCAGGAGCTGGGCATGGCGTGCGATTTTTCTGTGGCCAGCGACCTCGCGGTGTTCAGCCAGGCCGGCCCGCGGCACGGGTCAGCGCCCGATGGCGGGTCCACGGATTTTCTGCCTTTATTTGTTGGGATGGAGCGGGCCATGGTCAGCGGCACGTTGTGTCAGCCCTGGAGCGCACACCGCTTCTACTGGCTGGGAGGCCTGACCCAGATTGTCCCCGCGCTCAAGGTGGACGGGCAGTGGATGGCGAATCCACTGGTGGTTACCGATCGCGTGATTGATGAATACGGCCGGCTGTTGATCGGCGAAACCAAAACCGGAGAACAACGCGAGCAAGGCAAGAAACTGCTGGCCAAAGGTTCCGTCGATCTGACGCTGCTGGATGAAGCCGTAGATGCGTTATGCACCCAACTGCTGTACACCATGCCCGATTGCCTCATCAAGACCATTGAGAGCCTGCGCAAACACAAGCTGGAACACTGGGACCGCAATCGCGAGAGCAATCGCGCCTGGCTGTCGTTGAACATGATGACCGAGGCGCGCGCCGGCTTCCGCGCCTTCCATTACGGCAGCAAGGAGCAGCGTGAGGTCGATTTCGTGCTACTGCGGCGGCGTCTCGCCGAAGGGGTGCCGTGGAGCGAGGAACTGATTCAAGAGATCGCGCCCTGGACGGCCCAAGCTGTCGTCGCGGGTAAACAACGATGAGCGCCGCCACGAAAGCGAGGCTGGCGTGAGCCCGGAACTCGCCAATCTGGTCCAGCGCGCACAGGAGTTGAACGACGACTTCGAGCTAACGGCGGTGCGCGCCTGGAAGGAAGCCGGGGCGGGGCGCAAAGCCATCGGACACATGCCCATCTATGTTCCGCGCGAGCTGATCCATGCCGCCGGGATGTTGCCAGTCGGCATTGTGGGCGCAGGCGAGCGCTTGGAGATCATCCGCGGCGATGCCTACTTCCAGAGCTACATCTGCCACATCCCGCGCAGCACCATCGAACTCGCTCTCAGCCACCGGCTCGACGTGCTGGATGGCATGTTGTTTCCCTCCATCTGCGATGTGATCCGCAACCTGTCGGGCATGTGGACCATGTTGTTCCCGGAGCGCTACGTCCGCTACGTGGATTTGCCGCAAAATTTTGAGTCCGGGACAGGGGGCGTTTACTGGCGTCGTGAACTGGAGACACTGCGCGAGGACTTTGCCCGCCTGAGCGGCCGCCCGATCGAAGATGACGCCCTGCGGCACAGCGTCGCCGTGTACAACGAAAACCGCTCCACCATTTGCGAACTGTATCGCGCCCGCAGCCGTCAGCCTTGGGTTTACCCGACGTCTGAGGTTTATGTGCTGGTGCGAGCAGCGAACGTCCTTCCGCCCGAAGATCACACCGCGCTGCTGCGGGAATATTTGCGCCTTGCGCCACTGGAAACCGATCGCCGCGATCGTGACCAGAGCCGAGTGGTGCTGGTGGGAACATTCTGCGAGCAGCCGCCGCTGGGCTTGCTGCTTACGTTGGAACGCGCCGGATGCTGGGTCGTGGATGATGACCTGCTCCTGGGGCTGCGGTGGATCATGGGTGACATCTCGTGCGACGGCGATCCATTGCAGGCGCTGGTCGAAGCCTTCCTCACCCGCAGCGTCGAGACGGCCGCGCGCTACCTGCCCGAAGGGAAGCACGGCGGCGCACTCGTAGATTCGGTCCGGCGCAATCGCGCCGAGGGGGTCATCTTTTGTGCGCCCAGTTTCTGCGATCCCGCCCTGCTGGAGCAACCCATGCTGGTGGCAGCCCTCGACCGCGAGGGCATTCCCCACACGCAGTTCAAATACTCCGAAGACACCGGCCAGTTCGCGGTCATCCGNNGAACGCAGCATGTCTCTGCAAAAGCAGATGATCGCCGGCCATTACAGCGCGCTGTCGCGTGCTCCGCAAGAGGGGCGCAAAGTTGTTTATACTTTCGTTCCCGGCAACCTTACGGAACTGTTGCGCTCCTTCGATCTGCTTCCGGTGCTGCCTGAAATCAACGCCCTGCAGTCCGGCATGAGGAAGCTGTCGGGCGACTATATCGCGGAAGCGGAGAAGCACGGGCACAGCGAAGACGTCTGCACTTATGTGAAGTGCGACATCGGAATGCTGAAGAAGGGCAACATCGGTCCTACTGGCGAACGGCTGCCCCCACCGGACTTGCTGCTGCTCTCCTATACCGGCTGTTTCACCTTCATGAAGTGGTTCGAGCTGTTGCGTCAGGAATACGACTGCCCGGTGGCCATGCTCCATGTTCCCTACCAATCGGAAGGCCGGATTCTGCCCCATCATGTCGAGTACATCGTTCAGCAGTTGCGCACGGAAGTGATTCCCAAGCTTGAAGCAATCAGCGGCCGTCGCTACGACGAAGACCGTCTGCGCGAAATGCTGCGGCTGTCGGCGCAGGCTGAAGATGATCTGGTCTGGGTGTTGGAATCGGCCAAGAATGTACCTTCGCCCATCGATGCTTATTTCGGCGGTGTGTACTACATCGGGCCAATGTTTACCGCCTTTCGCGGGACCGCCGAGGGCGTGTCGTACTACCGCGTCCTGCGCGAAGAAGTGGCGGGCCGTCTGCGCGCAGGCCTGGGCCCGCTGACCCCGGAGGGATCGCAGGGGAAGGAACGCTATCGCCTGGTGATGGAAGGTCCGCCGAATTGGACCAGCTTCCGTGAGTTCTGGAAGATGTTCTACGACGAAGGCGCGGTGGTAGTGGCCAGCAGCTATACCAAAGTTGGAGGCCTGTACGACGGCGGCTTCCGCCACGATCCCAAACGCCCATTGGAGACGCTGGCCGAGTATTGCATGGGCTGTTACACCAATCTCGGTCTGCCCACTCGCCTGGCATTGCTGGAGCGATACATTCGCGAGTATCGCGCCGATGGCTTCATGATCAACAGTATCAAGAGCTGCAATTCCTTTAGCGTGGGTCAGCTCCTGCTGCTGCGCCAACTGGAGCAGAGTACCGGCGTTCCCGGCGGCTTCATCGAAAGCGACCTGGTGGACCCGCGTTACTTTTCCGCCGCCAACATCAAGAACCGCATTGAAAGCTATTTGCAGATGCTGGAACAAAAGCGCACCGGCGTGAACGCATGAAGGCTCTACGGACCTATGTCGGCATTGATCTCGGCTCTACCACCACCAAGGCAGTCGTGCTGAACGACGCCGGCGAGGTGATTGGCCGCGGCATCACCAACAGCCGCAGCAATTACGATGTTGCCTGTCAGGTGGTGCGGGAGGAAGCTATGGTCCGCACCCGCTTCACGCTCACCCGGCAGGCGATCACCGGCGATCCGGCCCTGGCCCAGGTCGAGAAAGCTTTCCTTTCCTCTCTGCAACGAAACTTTCGATTTCGGCAGCATCTGGATCAACTCGCGCGCCTGCGGGAAGCATTGTTCCGCGCCGCCGGCGACCCCCGCCACAGCGCTCATCGTCGCGAGCTAAATACTGCGCTCGAAAGCATTGTGGATGGAATGGTCGAGCGGGCCGGGTTGCATTTCAGCGAATTGGCGGTGCGCAAGAGCGACTTCTTCCGCGATCTCGCGACCGCCGACTACATGCAACTGGCGGAACAACACAGCGATCCCCGCGGCATCACCTTCGACATGCTGTGCGGGCTGTTCGACGCTGCCATCCTCGTGGTCGAAAACGCGATTGCTCAGGGTAGCTTCGAAACACAATTGCGAGGCGCGCTGGAACCTACGCTGGCGTCGGCAACGTTGGCGGTGCAAGAGAAAGCCTCGCGACTGCGCGAGGTGGTGGAGGCGACCTGCGGCGCGCAGATCGTAGAAACCGGGACCGTGGGCACAGGCTATGGCCGGCAGCGCTTGCCTTTTCCCAAGGAGCAGATTCGCAGCGAGATTCTTTGTCACGGGCTGGGTGCGCATGCCATGTTTCCCGGCAGCCGGACGGTGCTGGACATCGGCGGGCAGGACACCAAGGCAATCCAGGTGGACGGCGACGGACTGGTAGTCAGCTTCCAGATGAATGACCGCTGCGCTGCCGGATGCGGGCGCTACCTGGGTTACATCGCAGATGAAATGAACCTGGGGCTGCATGAGTTGGGGCCGCTTGCCCAACAGAGCACGAGCCGGGTGAAGATCAACAGCACGTGTACGGTATTTGCCGGTGCAGAGTTGCGAGAACGCCTCTCCCTCGGCCAGAGGCGTGAGGACATAGTGGCGGGGCTGCATCGCGCTATCATCTTGCGCGCCATGTCGCTGCTGGCGCGCTCGGGGGGAGTCCGTGACGAGTTCACCTTCACCGGCGGGGTGGCCCGCAATCCAGCGGCCGTGGACGCACTGCGCCAGTTGGTGCAGGAGAATTACGGCGAGCGGACGCTGAACATTTCTGCCGATTCCATTTACACCGGCGCTCTGGGCGCGGCTTTGTTCGCCCGGCGCGCTGCACAGGCCAACGCATGACAACCGCGACCATCCCGTCGAGGACTCGATCTATTGACGACCGGATTACCGCTGGCGTCGATGTGGGCTCCAGCGCCGTAAAGATTGCGGTCCTGCTGACCAGCGGCGGTAATACCGAGGTGCTGGCGCTGGTCAATGAGCGAATCCGCCGCCGCGAGTTGCGCAAGGTGGTGAATGACGGGTATCAGGCGGCCCTCTGCACGGCTGGTGTGGCTGCCGAAGAGGTTTGCTATGTGGCCAGCACCGGCGAAGGCGAGCTGGTGGATTTTCGTCGCGGACACTTTTACGGCATGACCACCCACGCCCGTGGCGCGATCTTTCTTATGCCGGAAGTGCGCGCCGTTCTCGACGTTGGGGCGTTGCACGCGCGGGCCATGCGCATCGACGAGCGCAGCCGCGTGCTCAGCTACCGCATGACCGGGCAATGCGCTTCCGGCTCGGGCCAGTTTCTGGAAAATGTCGCGCGCTATCTGGGTATTGCCTTGGAGGACGTAGGCCCTCTGTCTTGCCGCGCCGGCGATCCGCAAGTGGTCAGCAGCATCTGCGCGGTGCTGGCGGAGACGGATGTGATCAACATGGTCAGCCGGGGAATCACCACGCCCGACATTCTCAAGGGCATTCATCTTTCCATGGCCGGCCGCTACACCAAGCTGCTGCGGGCGATTGACGCGCATGGCCAGGTGGCAATTACAGGCGGTCTCTCCGCGGATACCGGGCTGGCACAGGCTTTGCAGGAAAAATCGCGCGAGGATGGTCTCGACCTGGAAGTCCGCACCCACCCCGACTCCATCTATGCGGGCGCGCTGGGAGCAGCTTTGTGGGGCGCATATCGTCATCGTATGCTGGCCCGTCATGCGGAGGTGCCGGCGTGAGCGGCGGCAACGAACTGGCAGGCAAGTACGCGGTTGTGACCGGCGGTTCGGGAGGAATCGGCAGCGCCATCGTTCGCAGTTTGCACGAAGCCGGCGCGGTAGCAACTGCTCTCGACCTTTCGCCGCCGCCCGGCAATGACATCCCTTGGCTGCATTGCGATGTGCGCAGCGATGAGTCCGTGGGCTCCGCCGTGCAGCAGTTTTTCAAGCAGAACGGACGGCTTGACCTGGTGATTCATGCGGCCGGAATTTCCCGCGAGGCGGTCGTCTGGAAGCTTGCGGTCGAGGATTGGGACAGGATCCAGGCGGTCAATTTGCGCGGCGCATTCTTGCTGTTGCGGCACGCCATTCCCCTGATGCGCCAGGGACAGGGTGGGCGCGTGGTCTTGATCGGCTCCATCAACGGATCGCGCGGCAAGTTTGGCACCTCAGCCTACTCCGCCAGCAAGGCGGGACTGATTGGACTGGCCAAGAGCGTGGCCCGCGAAACCGGCCGCTTTGGAATTCTGGTGAACGTGATCGAGCCTGGCTGGGTCCGCACACCACTCACAGAAGCAATGCCGGCGGCCATCCGCCAGGCCGCGGAAGCGGAAACCCTGCTGGGCAGCCTGCTCGAGGTTTCCGATGTTGCCGCCGCCGTGCTGTTTTTGTGCGGTCCGGGCGCAAACCGTATCACTGGCCAGATTCTGCGGGTGGACGCGGGCCAATTTCTGGGAGGCGGCTAGAGGGCTGCGAAAAGGTCGGGAAAGCAGATCCCTCACCGACTAAAAGTCGGTTCGTGATGACAAGAATGAAGTGCGTACAACGGCGCACCTAAAGGTGCGCCCCTTCAAAGCGAGGAGAACCATGGCCACACACGACATGGAAGAAACCGGTGTGCTGGAGACCGATGCGGTGCTGGTGCGCACCATGCGCCAGGACGATTTGAACGTGATTGTGGCGATTGATGCTGCGGCCAGCGGGCGCCGCCGTCCTCGCTATTTCGAGCTCATGCTCCAGCGCAGCATAACCCAGGCAGGGCTGCAAATCTCCCTCGTTGCGGAACTGGACAACCGGGTTGTAGGCTTCGTCATTGGTTCCCTTTACTATGGTGAATATGGGGTGGCAGAGCCTACAGCTTCCATTGACGCAATTTCAGTGGACCCCGGCGTGCGCGGAAAAAATGTCGGTAAGGCGCTGATGCGACAGTTGCGCCTTAATCTGGGGGCGCTGCGAATCACCACCTTGCGGACCGAAGTTTCCTGGGACGACTTTGGCTTGTTGGGCTTCTTCCGCAGTCAAGGGTTCAAGCCTTCCAGCAGAATCTGCCTGGAATGCGCTCTGGATCCAACCCGGCCGGACGATTCCGCCGGCAGCTAGACGAGTCCTTGTTTGTTACGCACATAGAGTGAGACTTGCCATGACAAAGACAAAAAAGAAACCTGCTCGAAAGGCCACGAAATCTGCCGCACCAATCACAAAACCGCAGCCCGCGCTGCGCTGTTCCCGCTGCGGCCGGCCGGCCGCGAAGGACGATAAATTCTGTGCCGAATGCGGGCTATTCCTGCGCGATGCCTACCTCGATCACCGGCTGCTGCTGGCGCTGATAGAAGAAAAAGACGGCCACAGCCGCGAAGCGCGCCAGCAACTGGAGCGCCTGTTGCAGGCCGAGCCGGACCATGTGCTGGCCAACCACATGTTAGGCACCTTCTACTTCCATCAAGGCACGCTCGACCTGGCCATCGAGCGCTATCAGCGCGCGGTAGCGGCAGCTCCCACTTTTGTCTTGGCGCATTACGATCTGGGCGTGGCCTGGTACCACCGCTGCAATATGCCGGAAGCCATCCGCGCCTTTCGCCGTTGCCTGGAGCTTGATCCGAACTACAACGCCGCCCACTATCGGCTGGCGGTGTCGTTGTTTCACGCCGGGCGGCTGGAAGAAGCCGCGAATCAATTCAAACAGTCCATCGCGCTCACCCCCGAGTACTTGATGGCCAATTACCACATTGGCGTGATTCACGAGCGGCGTGGCGAAACCGAAGCCGCCGAGCGCGAGTTCCGGCGCAGTCTCGACGAGGCGGTGGGAGAAGTGAGCAGCCTGTTCCATCTGGCCATAATTCGGCGCAGCAAAGGGGATAACAAAGGCGCAGACGACCTTCTCCGGCGGGCCCATGAATTCGGCCGGGCGCAAAGCGCCTCGTGACTGGGGAGACACCATGAACCCAGGCGAAGAAAACAAACTCATCCACGATTGGGCGGCAGCCGGCCCGCGCACGGCGCATTATCCGCGTCACGTCATGCTCGACGACGAGACCTTGCGCGACGGCCTGCAAAGCCCATCGGTCACCGATCCTCCGCTGGACACGAAGGTCGAACTGCTGCACCTGATGGAAAGCCTGGGCATCGAGGCGGCCGACGTTGGCCTGCCCGGCGCCGGGGCGCATCAGCGCGAGGCGGTGCTGCGCCTGTGCCGCGAGATCTCCGAGCAGCGGCTGCGCATCCGGGCCAACTGCGCCGCGCGCACCCTGATGGTGGACATTCAACCCATCGCCGAGGTCACGCAACTGACCGGCGTGCCGATTGAAGCCTGCGTCTTCATTGGCAGCAGCCCCATCCGCCAGTACGCCGAAGAGTGGGAGCTGTCGGACATTGTCCGTCACACCCGCGAGGCCATTCGGTTCGCCGTCCGGGAAGGACTGGAGGTCATGTACGTTACGGAGGACACCGTCCGCTCTTCGCCTGAGCACCTGCGCGTCCTGCTGACCGCCGCAGTGGAAGTCGGGGCCAAGCGCCTCTGCCTGTGCGACACCTGCGGCGCGGCCGTCCCGCAAGGTGTGTGGAATCTCGTCTCGTGGGTGAAGGCACTGGTCAAAGAACTCGGCGTCGAGGTCGGCATCGACTGGCACGGTCACCGTGACCGCGGTTTAGATTTGGCCAACAGCCTGGCGGCGATCGAGGCTGGCGCCACCCGCGTCCACGGCACCGCGCTGGGCATCGGCGAGCGCGTGGGCAACACTCCTATGGAGCAGCTTCTGGTCAACCTCAAGCTGCTGGGCGTGCGCGACGACGATCTTTCGCGCCTGCCGGATTATGTGCAAATGGTCTCCGAGGCCACCGGAGTTCCCCTGCCCATCAATATGCCCATCGTGGGACGCGACGCCTTCCGCACCGCCACCGGAGTTCATGCCTCTGCCGTCATCAAAGCCCAGAAGAAAGGTGACGCTTGGCTGGCCGACCGGGTCTATTCGGGAGTGCCGGCCGCATGGATTGGCCGACGGCAGGAAATCGAAGTAGGTCCCATGTCGGGCGCCTCCAATGTTGTCTGCTATCTCAGCGATCGAGATCTTCCGAACACACCCCAAATCGTGAAAGCCATACTGGACCTGGCTAAACGGTCCAGCCGCGTCCTTGCCGAGTCGGAGATATTGGAGGTTGTGCGCGGCATGAATGAATAGGATTGCGCCCCGGCGCGGAGCGGCGGTGAGATGGGGATTTTACGCAAGTTATGTCTGGTGATTGGAGCCACTGCGCAATTTGACACCCGTCTTCGGCCAGTTCAAACGGGCGCATGCGGGGACCGCCCCCAATGATCGAGGGTATTACCTGGTGCGGGAAAAGGCTGAACTGTTGTCAGATCACAGGACAGCGTCCGTACTTCTCACGGCGCGAAATAGCTGGAGATGTCCAGGATCAGTTGGGTGATCCCGGAGGCAAAAGCATCGACCTTGCCGTTGGTGCTGGGCACGATGGCCATGTTGTTGGTGATCCAGCCGTCAATCGCGTTCAAGGTCGCAACCAGCGGTTTTGGTTCGCCGTCGGGCCACAGTGTCAGATAACCCAGCCCGCCCTGCGGAACAACCGTCGCATTGAACACGTAGGCCTGCGCCGCGCTGGGGGGCGCACATGCGCTGTCCACCACATCCACGGGAGGAGTCAGCGTGCCGCTGAAAGGCTGCCCATTGCCGACCTTGCGAGTGTCGATCACCCGGCAGGGCGCCGCTGGATACAGCGACAGGCCACCCATACCCGCCGGGGCGAAGTAGCCGTTGGCGTCGATCACCAAGTCAGTGTTGTTGCTGGGATAGACAGTGATCTTTCCGTCCGTACCCGCCGGCACCAGCGCTGCGTTGGCGACAATGGTTCCCGTAAGATTATTCAGCGTCGAGACCGGGTTCTGCGGCTTCTGGTCCTTCGGCCACACCTCCAGATAACCCAATGGGTTCCCTAAAGCCGGATAAGGCACGGCGGTTAAGTTCAGCGAGTACCCCTGCGCCGTGCCGGGAATGCCGCACGGACTGGACAGCACCGGGAAATCCCGCTCCGCACCACCGGAGAGATGCGGCGTACCCAGGCCTGGCGGAAAGTCGGACTTGCGCGTGTCGGCCACGCGGCAAGGCGGAGACAGCGGATAGAACGCCAGGGTCGAGCTGCTGACGGGAGCGAAGTAGCCGTCGATGTCCAGAATCACATCCGTGGTATTGGTGACATAGGCGTTGATCGCGCCCTGATATCCGGCTGGCACGATGGCGGCATTGGCCTTGATGCGCCCATCCAGAGAATTCAGCGTGGCCACGACAGGCTGGTCTTCGCCCGTGGGCCACATCGTCAAATACCCCAGATATCCGTGCGGCACGACGGCCACATTCAGCGAATAGGCGACCGCCGAGGACAGATCGGCACAGCCTTTCAATTGCGCCAACTGGGGAAGGTTAAACGTTTGCGAGGTCCCTCCGGGAATGGGACCGCTGCCGCCGTACTGCGGCCGCGTGTCATATAGGCGACACGGTGTGACAGCCACAAATTGCGCCGGGCTGGAGCTGGCGCCGGCAATGACGGAGACTGTGCCACTCGTAAAGTTAGAGACATATATTCTGTTGGTAACCGCATTCACCGCAATGTGCTCCGGCAAATCGCCGACAGAGACTGTAGTAGTGGAGTCGGTCGTCCCGTCGATCATGGTTACGCTGTTGTCGTTCAGGTTTCCGACGTAAATCTTATCCGTCACAGAATCAACCGCAATAACGTCCGGGCCTTGGCCGACGGGGACCGTAGCTGTAGAAAGCGTTATGCCGTTGATTGCAGTAACGGTGTTGTCGGTAACGTTGGCAACGTAGATCATATTGGTCATGGGATTGACGGCCACAGCATCGGGATTTAGTCCTACCGGGATCGTGATCGTGGAGAGAGTCGTCCCATCTATGACGGTCATCGTGTTGTCGTTAAAATTAATGGTGTAGATCTTGTTGGTTATCGGGTTTACGGTGAGTGGGCCTGTTGCGACCGGGATGGTCGTTGTCGAAAGTGTCGCCCCGTCTATTATGGCTACGGTACCGTCGCCCACCGCGACATAGATTTTGTTGGTCACAGAGTTGACATCTATAGCGAGGGCGCTGTTACTTAGGGGAACGCTAATGGTGCTGTTGGTTGCACCATCGATAACCGTGACGCTGTTTGCCGAACTGGTGACGTAGATCTTGTTAGTCACCGAGTCAACGACCATGGCATCCGGATAACGTCCGACTGGGATGCTAGAGGTGGAAAGCGTAAGGCCGTCAATGACAGTAACAGTGTCCTCGGCGCCACTCGAAACATAGACTTTATTAGTTACAGGGTTGAGGACTAGTGCGGCGGGGTTCAATCCGACGATGACATCGGTTGTCGATAGAGTTATTCCATCAATGACCGTCGTCTTATTATTGTTCGCGATGGCGACGTAGATCTTATTGGTTACAGGATTAACCGCCAAAGCCCATGGGAATGCTCCTCCAACGGGTACGGTCGCAATCACTTGCTGCGCGAAGGCAGGCAGCGATAGCACTGCGAAGCTGACGACCAGAATCAATACATAGAGAGCACGACGAACGCTTTGCATGATTGCCTCCCGATCTCAATCAGCTTCTTGCGGCGGTGTGAAGCTCGACAAAAGCGAATGACTCGGCCCACATTAGGTTGGGGATGCAGCCGGGTATCTGGTGACCTCGGCGAAGCTGAAGTGGCTAACGGAGGATATTCTCCCCCGCGACGAGCGAGCCGTCAGTGACGAGAGTCACGGCTCGGTGTACAGATAAGGGAAAAGTCATTGCTTTGCCGTGACGGTGTGTGCTTCAGACGGTGACGGTGTGTAGCTCTGTTGACATGCTTTTGACTGGTGGTTGCAGACCCTTGAGAAAGCAGGTCCCTCAGTCGCGCGCAGTCGCAAGGCTCCTCGCGCTCCTGCGGGATGACAAAATGATAAGGAAGCCTTTTTCGGCGTGGCTGAAGCCACGCCCCTTCAAGACAAGGATGTCAAGCGAGCTACGGTGTGTGAGAACTGTGCCGTCCCTAAGGGACTCGGATCTACTTTCCACTTTACCCAGCACTCCGCCTGCGGCTCCGTGCTGGGCCAAACTCTTTCGCCCCTGCGGGGCTGGATTTCGGGCGATTGTTCCATCGCACCAACTCTATAGTTTTTCAGCACATCAGGGACGTAGGTAGACCGCGAGAAAAGGCAGGTGAGGCCTTGGATGCTTCCACCTGCCTTCGTGAATCGGTCGACCGAACCGCCGCTTTCAACTATGGCGCGAAGTAGCTGGAGATGTCGAGGATCAGTTGCGTGATCCCAGCCGCAAAAGCATCGACCTTTCCGTTGGTGCTGGGCACGATGGCCATGTTGTTGGTGATCGATCCATCCAATGCGTTCAAGGTCGAGACCAGCGGTTTCGATTCACCATCCGGCCACAATGTCAGGTAGCCCAGCGCGCCGGTCGGCACCACCGTCGCGTTGAAGACATACGCCAGCGCCGTGACTGGCGGTTCACACGGGCTGTGCACCACATCCACCGGAGGAGTCAGGGTCCCGCTGAAGGGCTGACCGTTGCCCACGTGGCGGGTGTCGATGACCCGGCAAGGCGCCGCCGGGTACAGCGACAGTCCACCCGGACCTGCGGGCGCGAAGTAGCCGTTGATGTCAATGATCACGTCGGTGTCGTTGCTGGGATAAACCGAAACGTCGCCGCTGGTGCCGGCGGGTACAATGGCCGCATTGGCGATGATGGTTCCGGGGACATCGTTCAAGGTGGAAACCAGTGGCCGCGTCTGGCCGGTGGGCCAGACCGTCATGTACCCCAGCCCGCCGTGGGGCACCAAACGGCCGGGCTTTTGCAAGCCAGCGACGGGAATTTCTACGGGACAACTTTGGGAGGCGGCGCTCACGCCTCTGGTACGATCTTCGCCATCACTCCCGGCGGAGCTTTCAGCTCGCTCTACAGCTTCTGCTCCCTGGGCTGCTCGCCGTCCCTGCAGCTCTGCGGGCAGAAGCTGTAGAGCGTGGTCAACGTCCCGCTGGAAGTCATCTTGAAAACTGACCCGCCACCGTTGGCGCCGCCCCCAGATGTTGCCCCGTAGAAGTTGCCGTCGCTGCCTTGCACAAGCCCGCCACTTGGCTGACTTCCGTCCGTGCCGTTGAAGCTGTGCAGTGTGGTCAGCGTGCCGCTAAGGGTGATTTTGAAGACCGTGCCGGCCCCGTTGGCCCCTCCCGCGAAGGTCGCGCCGTACAAGTTTCCGTCGCTGCCTTGTGCCAGCCCGGCTTGAGGCTCGTCTCCGTCGGGACAGCCGGATTGCGTGCAAAAGGCGTGCAGGATGGTTACGGTTCCCCCAGTCGTGACTTTGAAGACTGTTCCAACATTGGGGGCTCCGCCCATAAAAGTCGTACCGTACAAATTGCCATCAGCCGCCTGCAACAGTGCTGGGAATGGCTGGCATCCATCGTTCGGATGCCCCGCGAAAGCATGAAGGGTGGTTAGCGTGCCACTTGCAGTGACTTTATAGACCGTGCCGCAGCCCGGGGGTTGTAACGCCGTAGAAATTTCCGTCGCTGGCTTGGACCAACCCGGCCACGGGCACACCTCCGTCCTGACCACCGGTAAAGCTGTGCAGGACCGTTAACGCGCCGCTGGAGGTAAGTTTGTAAACTGCGCCCTGGCCAACAAATCCGATATCGGACGTGGTGCCGTAGAAATTCCCGTCAGCGCCTTGCACCAGCCCGCCCCAAGGGGCCTCGCCTTCAGGGCAGTTCGTCGGCGGACAGAAGTCGTAAATCGTCGTCAGAGTTTGTGCTGACGAGCTGATCGCGAATGCGGCACACATCAGGAACACAATGATGGCGGCTTTCCAGGCGCAGCAGGTCTTCACAGACAATCCTTTTCCGTCAGGCCGGAGGTGGGAGAGAACAGTATTTGGGAGGGATTTTTCCGATCCAGGGCTCACCCGCTGCAAACACTATACCTGAAACCGGGCGCGACTGAGCGTTGCATGGCGATTACGGTTTTGTGCCACAGGACTTCCATCTCGTACCATACCGCCACACCCGTTTGACGGAGGAGTACCTGCTGGAAAAATTCGGCGTCGGTATGAACTCACGCTATCAGCCAAGCTTCGATGACCATTCCTCAGGCAAGTAGCGCTTCGAACTCGGGATCTCCGTGCAGGCATTCGAAGTCGGAATCCTGGCGGGTGTAGCCCTTGTTCAAATGGCCCATTTCGTCCAGCTTCTTCAGCAGCCTTAACGCCTCCGGCTTATTTTGCAGGATCGCGTAAGTACACGCGGCGTTGTAGAGGATATTGGCGTCGTTGGGACGCAATGCGATGGCGATCTGCAAGGCCGCCGCTGCGTCCTCGGTCCTTCCAAGCCACGCAAGGTTGCTGGCCAGCAGAATTCGGGCGCGGACGTCTTCCGGCACCAACGAGAGCTGCTGTTCGAGCGCCTCCAGGCAACGTTGACGCAGGCGGCGCGCGGCCTCCGTATCCCCAGCGCGCTGGGTCGCGACCATCAATGGAACATAGACGTTGTAATCATCGCCGTTGGCCGCCAAGGCTGCGTCGGTGATGGCAATAACCTTCTCAGGATGTCCTGAGGCGATATAGGCCCGCGCCAGCACGAAGTAGGCCCCATCGCAATCAGGTTTGCGCTTGATGGCTTGCTGTGCGAACCGGATACCTTCTTCAAAGCGTTTCACCGCATAGGCTATGCGACCTTGTGCCAGCAGCGCCTCGGCCAAGTTGGGCTCGAGCAACAGAGCATTTTCTGCTGCGGTGCTGCCCTTTTCAAGCCAGCGATCGCTGTGTTCGTGCCACTCGTAATACTCGCCACAAGCGTTTGCCACGCCGGCATGCGCTAAGGCGAAGCGGGAATCCAACTCGATGGCCCGCTCGAACATTTGCATGGCAAATTCCAGGTCAGAGCGGGTGACGCGCCGCGCCAGGCTGCGGCCACGCAGGTAAAAGTCATAGGCCTGCAGGTTCTCCGTCGGCTTGCTGGCGATGGCGGTTTCTTCCTGGGGCGACAGGGTAATGCGCAGCGCCTGGGTGATGCTGCGGGCAATCTCGTCCTGCACGTCGAAGACGTCCTTCAACTCGCGGTCAAAACGTTCCACCCACAAGGCGTGGCCGGTACGAGTCTCCACCAGTTGGCCGGTGATGCGCAGCCGGTTGCCCGCCCGGCGTAAGCTGCCGGTGAGCACGTAGGTGGCGTGGAGCTGCTGTCCGACTTGCGGCCCCGTGACCGGCTGGTCGCGGAACGCCAGCACCGCAGCGCGCGGAAACACTTTCAAGGTCTTGATGTGGGACAACTCGGTAATGACGTCTTCCGTCATTCCATCGCGGAAATACTCGTCTTCCTTGGCGCCACTGAGATTCTCGAAATACAGCACCGCGACGGAACACTCCGCCTGCAGGTTTCCAGCTGCAGTACGGCCCGAATCGCTAGGCGCGGTGCGGCCCGAATCGCTGTCCCGCTTCAGCCGTTGCAACTCAGCCTTAAGCCGCGAAGCGCTCTCATAGCGATCTTGCGGACTCTTCTCCAGCATCTTGTTGAGAATGACGTCCAAGCCGGGCGGTAAGTTCGGGTTCAGACGAAGCGGATCGGGAGGGGTGCGGTTCAAGATGGCATCGAAGACCACGGCCGAGGTATTGCCAGCGAAGGCTTCCTTACCGGTTGCCATCTCGTACAGCACTACGCCCAGGGAGAAAATGTCGGTTCGACTATCCACTTCCTCGCCGCGTGCCTGCTCGGGAGACATGTAGGCAACGGTGCCCAGAGCAGTGCCGGGATTGGTGAGATTCTCGGCAAATACAGCAGTATTCCCCCAGTCGCCAGCGCCTACCGCGAGTGCCGCCCGCCCGGTCCGTTGTTCCATCAGCTTGGCCAAGCCGAAATCGAGGATCTTTGCCTGGCCGCGAGCTGTAACGAAGATGTTCGCGGGCTTGATGTCGCGATGAACAATGCCGCGTTTGTGAGCCACATCGAGCGCATCTGCGAGTTGAATTGCAAGGTCGAGCAACTCATCGGCCGGAAGAGACCCCAGCGCCAGGCGGCTCTTCACCGTCTCGCCTTCGAGAAGCTCCATGACCATGAAAGGTTGGCCCTCGCACTCGTCAATGTCGTAGATGGTGCAGATATTGGGATGGTTGAGCGCGGAAGCAGCACGGGCCTCGCGCTTAAAACGCTCCACCGCCTGCTTGTCTCGAGCATAGCTGTCGGTGAGGAACTTCAAAGCAACGGTGCGACCCAGCCGGTCGTCCTCGGCGCGATACACAACGCCCATGCCGCCTTCGCCAAGCTTGCCCGAGATACGGTAGTGGGAAATGGTCTTGCCTATCATTTTTTTCTGGTTCTGGATCCTGGAAGGTGAAGTAACGCCCTTTGATTGGCAATCTTAGGGTGTGCAGCGAGGGGTGTCAAGCCTCATTCGTAAAGCGTCACCTTGGATCGTTCGCACCACCTTCACCATGGCAGAGAGGTTCGTTTTGCAACCAGCGACGAAGCCAAGGTACGAACCGCACGCTTTGTCGCTGGCCGTGCTCATTCAGTATGATCGGAAAACCAACTTTCCCGTGGAGACAAATCGGTGCATCGAATCACGCTGGGCGACTTTGAACTCACCATCCTTTCCGACGGCAACTATCGCATGGACGGCGGCGCCATGTTCGGCATCATTCCCAAGATTATGTGGGAAAAACGCATCCAGCCGGACGAGCGCAACACCATTCCGCTGGCCCTCAATTCGCTGCTGGTTCGCACCGGCAAGCAGAACATCCTGATCGAGACCGGCATCGGCAGCAAGCTCAGCGAAAAAAGCCAGTCCATCTATCAGAACCAGGCGCGCCTGCTGAAAAGTTTCGAGGAGGCTGGGGTTTCGCCCGATGAGATTGACGTGGTCATTAACACGCACCTGCACTTCGACCACTGCGGCTGGAACACCTATTACAAAGACGGCAAGCCGGTGCCCACCTTCCCGCGGGCCAGGTATTACGTGCAGGAGGGCGAGTGGCGGCACGCCCGCGAACAGCACGAGCGCGACCGCGTCAGCTACATGACCGACAACTACGATCCCCTGGTCGCCAGCGGACAGATGCAGTTGCTCAAAGGCGACGCCGAGATTGCCCCCGGCATCGCGGTGAAGGTTTATCCCGGCCACACCCGCGACTTGCAGGCGGTGATGGTGCGCAGCGGCGGCCGGGTGGCTTGCTATCCCAGCGACCTGGTGTCAGACGCCAAGCACCTCGATCCGGTTTGGACGCTGGGTTACGACCTTTATCCGCTGGACAGTATTGCCAACAAACATCGGTTCTATGACGTGGCCATTCCCGAGCAGTGGCTGGTGGTTTTTACCCACGACCACGAGACGCCGTGGGCTTACCTCGAAATCGGTGACAAGGGACGTCCGGTGGCCAAGCCGGTGGGGGAAATGTAAGTTCACCACGGAGGCACGGGGGCCTATGACCACCAGCGAGCTTGGACTGGTTGCTGGACCACGCGGCTACGCTATGATTCCTGGCAGCTATAGGGGTCCTTCGACTCGGTCGCCGCGGCGACCTGGCTCAGGATGACAGACAGAAAAGCAGGTCCCTCGGCCCGCACCTACACCTAAGCGCTATTTACATTGCATCCTCTAATGTCCTACATTGTCTGATGTGCCACATTGTCGTAGCTAGGGGGAGCAATGAGCAAGAAGAGCAAGAAGAAAGGGAAGAAAAACAAGCGCGGGAAAGAGGGGCCCTCCGGAAAAACCTCGGCCAGCCTGGACCTGCGCGCGGTGGAGATACCACCTCGTCCCCGGCCGCTAAAGGCAGGCGAGATCCGGGCCATGCGGGCGGCCATGAATGCCAGCCAGGCGCTGTTCGCGCGCCTGCTGAACGTCAGCTGCAATGCGGTGGAAAGCTGGGAGCAGGGTATCCGGCAGCCGCGGCAGGCCACGCTCAAGTTGCTGCACATCGTCCGCAAGGACCCCGGTGCGCTGCTCCGCTAACCAGGCTGCGGAAAAAGTCCGAACCGCAGATCGCTCGCGGGCTGAAGAGTCTGTGTCGCAACCTCTTGTCGTCCCTACGGGACTCGGGTCACATTTCCCACTTTACCCAGCGCTCAACCACCCCAATCCACGCAAAAACGGCGTGGCTTGGGGACCCCGGTAAGCGCTGGGCTAAGCTCTTCCGCCCCATTCGGGGCTGAATTTTGTGTGATTCCTTCCACTCCCGCAAACCAATATGGGTTGCGACACAGTCTCTGAAGCCCCCTCGGGATGACAAAAACAAAGAGCTTAGCGGCGCACCTAAAGGTGCGCCCCTTCAAAACACCGATTGAGGATGACTTTTCCCGCCGCCGCTAACGCCGTAGCGCGAACCTTCCAGGCGCCGTCAATTCCTGAAACCATTGCAAAAAGAAAAACAGCCGGAGCTGGTTGGCTACGGCTGTCAACGTGAACTACCGAAGGGTTAGCGATTCAACTTGCGGCGAATAACGCCGAATGCTCCCACCAATCCGGTGCCCAGCAACAATAGGGAGCTCGGCTCCGGGGTCGTGCTGCTACCGGTATATACGGCCATGCCGCCCAAGAGTTGGCCTCCAAACTGGTTCCAGCCGCTGCCTGTGTTTTGATCAAGCTGTCCAAGGATGCCGTTTCCATTCTGATTCCAGGCGTCCCAAGTGCTGCTGTCGGCCGTGACTACAACAAAATACTGTTGTCCGGCGGTAATAGTACCTCCACTACCGAACACACTCAGCTCACAAGCTGGACAGGATGTTCCGAAAGTTAGGGCTGGAGGGAGAGTCATCAAGCTCCCAATGAGCGTTCCCGGCGCTCCAGCATTGTCGGTGTAAATACCTACAAAGGCCCCGTTGTCGCCCGCCGCCCAGCCTATATCTATGGAAATCTGGCTGACCGTGCCGGTCGCCAATGACGTGAACAACTGAGCGTCCTCGACGAGTCCGACAAGGGAGCCCGAACCGCCTATGGTCCAGCCAGAGCAGCAATTGGAGGGGTTGGGAAGCGTATTATTGTAAGCAGTGTCAGCCATTGCTGGCAAACTACTGGCACATACAGCCAGAGCCAGCAAACATAACATCCATCCAAATTTCTTGTTCAAGTTTGTATCCTCCGCGGTTGAGAGTCTTGATTCGCGAGATTGAAACTTTACTCGAACACCTTGCGGTGTTCAGGGGCCGGTATTGCTCAACGAGCGGGTTCGAACCTGCAAGACGCTCGTTGCCGGGCCCGCCCGAACATGCCATGCAACACAGAACCTGCGGCATTCCGAGACAGACCTTAGGGGTACTGTTGCAATTATGTCTCCGCTCTAACTCGTTGGAAAATATGGGACCGAAACTATCGAGGGTGCAAACACTTGCACTTGAGTGGCCAGACTGTATGCTCCGTTCCCTGGGATTGGCGCCAGGTTTGCTCTCCTCCTGGAAGGGTCAGGTTGCCACCTTCACCAATGTTCATTGCGGTCGACGTCCACGATTGCCATCAGCCGAGGGAGGATGCGGCCGCTTGCTGGCGCGACTGGATCTCGATGTACACGTTGATCAGCGATACGGCGGCGGGCGTGACCCCCGGGATGCGGCTGGCCTGGCCCAGGGTGCGGGGGCGGACGCGCGTCAGTTTTTCGTTCATCTCGCGCGACAGGCCGCTCACTCTGGCATAGTTAAACCAGTCGGGAATGAGGCGCTGCTCGGAGCGCTTCAAGCGTTCGATGGCCTTGCTCTGCTGGTCAAGGTAGCCGGAGTACTTGATCTCGGTCTCGACGGATTTCAGTTCGTTGCGGATTTCCGCCGGCAGGCGGAAATCAGTTTTGAGTTTCAAGTTTCGAGTTTCGAGTACCGGCTCTGCGGTATCAGCGCCATTACTCGAGTTTGAGCTGTCTTCGGGTCGGAGGGATTGCGGCACGACCACGGAGGAATTCCTTGAAACTGGGAACTCGAAACTTGAAACTTCCGTCTCCCCGCCACGACGGAAGAAGTCCGGCATCAGCCGCGCCAGCAGCGGCGCGAGCGCTTCGATCCGGACCTCGGGACGCTTGAGCAGTTGGGCGAGTGTCAGTCCCAGCAACGAGTCTGATTCCAGCTTCGAGGCGCCAGCCTGCGGTTTCGGGGTCTCTTCACTCGAAGTTTGAAACTCGAAACTCGAAACTTCTCTGCGCAAAAACGCCGACATCTCCCCACTTACACGAGTGCGCTCCAGCAGATCGCGCATCGCCCGCATGCGCTCCTGCTTGGCCAGATGATCGGCCCAGGCAGCATCGTTAATCAGGCCGACGCGGCGTCCGTGCGGGGTAAGCCGGCGGTCGGCGTTGTCAATCCGCAAGTGCAGGCGGAACTCCGCCCGCGAGGTGAACATGCGGTAAGGCTCGTTCGTCCCCTTGCTGATGAGATCGTCGATGAGGATGGCGGTGTAGGCCTCGGTGCGATCGAGGATGAGTGGCGGCTCGCCCTTCACCTGCAGCGCCGCGTTGATGCCCGCCATGATGCCCTGGCACGCCGCTTCTTCGTAGCCGCTGGTGCCGTTGATCTGGCCGGCCAGAAACAGGCGCGCAATCTTCTTGGTCTCCAGCGTGCGCTGCAGCTCGGTCGGGTCGATGGAGTCGTACTCGATGGCATAACCCGGGCGCAGCATCTCGGCGTTCTCCAGGCCGGGAATGGACTTGATGATGGCCAGCTGCACGTCGATGGGCAGCGAGGTGCTCATGCCGTTGACGTAAATCTCGTGGGTCTTCAGGCCCTCGGGCTCGAGGAAGAGCTGGTGGGTTTCCTTGTCGGGAAACTTGACGATCTTGTCCTCAATCGAAGGACAATATCGTGGGCCGATACTTTGGATCTGCCCGCTGTACATGGGCGAGCGGTGCACGTTCTCGCGGATGATGCGGTGCGTCTCCGGGGTGGTGAAGGCGATATAGCACGGCACCTGCTTGTCGTGGTGCGCCACCCGCCGGGTGCGGAAGCTGAACGGCGTAGGATCGTCGTCGCCCGGCTGCACTTTGAACTTCGACCAGTCGATGCTGCGGCCGTCGAGACGCGGTGGAGTGCCGGTCTTCAGGCGGCAGCCGCGCAGGCCGAGCGCCTTCAGCGATTCGCCCAGCAGAACGGCGTTGGGCTCGCCGCTGCGCCCCGCCGGATATTGTTGCTCGCCGCAGTGGATGAGCCCGTTGAGAAATGTCCCGGTGGTGATGATGACCGCTTGCGCGGAGACGGTGCGTCCATCGCGAAGCTTTATGCCGCGAACGATGCGAGAAGTTTCGAGTTTCGAGTTTCGAGTTTCGAGTTGCTCGCCGCCAGCTGCTACCTGCTCCGCAGTTTGGCTTGAAATTTGAAACTGGAAACTTGAAACTCCCTCGACGATCAGCTCCGCCACTTCCGCCTGCTTGATGTGGAGGTTGGGCTCCGACTCCAGCAGCTCGCGCATCTTCAGCCGGTACTGCTGCTTGTCGCACTGCGCCCGCGGAGACCACACTGCCGGCCCGCGCGAGGTGTTCAACAGACGAAACTGGATGCCGACCGCGTCCGTCACCTCGCCCATGATGCCGCCCAGGGCGTCCACCTCGCGCACCAGATGTCCCTTGGCGATGCCGCCGACTGCAGGGTTGCACGACATCTGCGCGATGAGGTCGAGATTCAGGGTATAGAGCGCGGTCTTCAGGCCCATGCGCGCGGCGGCCATAGCGGCTTCGCAACCGGCATGACCGGCGCCCACCACAACCACATCGTAAGTTTCGGTGAATTGCAACGGCAAAGAAAAGCTCCCCAGGTTGGGACAGACGTAACCCGTAGGCCAATTTTATCAGTCGCCCTGGCTGCTTCTACGCGCTTGTGCCTGCTGCCGTCCGTCCCGTATAGTGTTCTCACTTCCTAAACCGAATTCTTATGCGGGGTGAACCATGGAATTGCAGGCTTTTCTGAGCGCGCTCGAGGAGCGCATCGCTGGTTACGATCTCCTCTGCCATCCGTATTACAAGGCGTGGACCGCGGGCCAACTGACGCGCGAGGACCTGCGGGAGTACGCCTCCGACTACTACCATCATGTCGCGTCGTTCCCGGCGTACTTGAGCGCGCTGCATTCGCGTCTGGAAGACGGCGAGCTCCGCCGTGCCGTGCTGCGCAACCTGTGCGACGAGGAGATCGAAGGCCGTCCGCACAGCGAGCTGTGGCTCGACTTTGCCGAAGGCATAGGCGCCGATCGCGATCAAGTGCGGCAGCGCGAGCCGCTGCCGGAAGTGCGCGAGCTGATCGCCGAATTTCGTCTCGTCGCGCGCGAGGGCTCGACAGCGGAGGCGCTGGCTGCGTTCTATGCGTATGAGTCGCAGGTGCCGCGCGTGGCCAAGGAGAAGGCGGATGGCCTGGCTCAACGCTACGGCGCCGATGCCAAGACCTGCGGCTACTTCAAGCTGCATCAGTTCGCCGACGTGGAGCACTCCCATGTTTGGCATGAGTTGCTGAGCGCGGAGATCGCTGCTCATCCTGGAGAGGCCGAGGCTGCACTGGATGCTGCCGAGACCGCTGCGAAGTCACTGTGGCACGCGTTGGACGGCATGGAGGCGCGGAGGACGGCAGTAGCGGCGTAGAGCGCTTACCTATCTCTAATGCGGGTTCCCTAGGCCCGCTCGAAGGCGTGCTTGGCGTGCAGCTCTTCCAGAGTGCGATCTTTGGCTGCATGAAACGCCTGCGCTTGCGCCCGCAAACCATCGGTCGCGCGAGCGTAATCGCCAGCCAGCTCGACCATGCCGCGCGCCGCCAGATCGTTGGCCGCGGCCAGCAGTTTGTCCACCAGGTTGGGATCGGCGGCGCCCAGATACTGCGCGTCGCAGGGATCGGCGATCATCACCGCCGCGCGCTGGGTACCGCTCAACCAGAAAACTTTGCGCGTCACAAACTCTTCCACCTGTTGCGGCGTGGCCTGCCAGAAGCGGAAATGCTTGTCGCGAAGGCTGTAGCAGCGGCTCGACACCGGCACCGGTTGCCGCTTGCTCGACTTCAGTAACTCCAGTTGCTTATCGTCGAGCGCCTTGCGCGCGGTGTTGATGGCGAGCCAGAACGCCAGGTCGCTGTCGAGCGAGGGCAGCACCTCGCGGATGGTCTGCGCCAGATTGAGCGCAATGTCGGCGTACAGCGGACCGCCGTCGGCCAGGCGCAACGTGCCATGCAGCACGTACCAGTCGCTGCCCCCGCCAGAGGAATGAAACGGCCATTGCAGCTCGATGCGCACCGGCATGCCGTGCAGCGTAACTCCGTCGAAGGTCTTTTGTGTGGCCATGCGAATTCATCCAGGCTCGGGCTGCAGCCCCAAAGCAGACCGCCAATCGGCCCGAGCAGCCCCACTATCGAAGATGCCATTGCAATTATGCCGCACCGGCGCGGCGGGATGAAAGCGCACAACGGAGGACACGGAGCGCACGGTGATAATCAGAAATAATCCGAAGGCCGAACCCTTTCCGGCAAGCCTAAGAATCGTTTCCGATTTCTCTGTGTTTCTGTGCCTCTAGGGTGATCCGATTACAATCGTCTGCGATGTCTTTTCGCTTCCAGGTCGAAGCCCGCGATGGCGCCGCCCGCGCCGGGCGCTTCTTCACGCCGCACGGTGAAGTCCAGACCCCAGTCTTTATGCCGGTGGGAACGCTGGCTACGGTCAAGGGCGTACCCCAGGACACGCTGGAAGAGCTCGGCGTGCAAATCCTGCTGAACAATACCTACCATCTGTACCTGCGGCCTGGCGTGGAGATGGTGCGCCAGCTCGGCGGGGTGCAGAAGTTCATGGCGTGGGACCATCCCATCCTCACCGACTCCGGCGGCTTTCAGGTGTTCAGCCTCAGCGATCTGCGCAAGGTCACCGAAGAGGGCGTGGCGTTCCGCTCGCACCTCGACGGCTCGTCGCATTTCTTCAGTCCGGAGAGTGCAATCGCCGCCGAGATCGGCCTGGGCGCCGACATCATCATGGCGTTCGACGAGTGCACCGAACATCCGGCGGAGTACGCGCGCACCCAGGCGTCGATGGAGATGACGCTGCGCTGGGCGGCGCGCAGCAAAAAGTATTTCGAAGATCACAAACACGAGGTGCCTTGGTTTTCGCGCGGACTGAAGTCCGCGGGAGAATTTAATGGGGAGCTAAACGGCACGGCTGAAGCCGTGCCCCTTCAAAGCGGAGGTGAGACCCAGACGTTGTTCGGCATTGTGCAGGGTGGGATGTTTCCCGATCTGCGTCGCGAGTCAGCGAAGCGGACCGTGGAGCTTGATTTTCCCGGCTACGCGATTGGCGGCTTGAGCGTGGGCGAACCGCGCTCCATGACCTACGAAATGGTGGACGCAGCCATGCGGTTTCTGCCGGAAGACAAGCCGCGCTACCTGATGGGGGTGGGCACTCCGGAAGAGATTGTGCACTACGTCGGCATGGGTGTGGACATGATGGACTGCGTGCTGCCCACGCGGGCGGCGCGTCACGGGCTGCTCTTCACCTCGGAGGGCCGTGTCGCCATTAAGAATGCGCGCTACGCCGCAGACGATGGTCCGCTCGACCCTAACTGCGCTTGCCGGGTCTGCGCGCGCTATTCACGGGCCTACCTGCGGCACCTATATGCCTCTAATGAGCTGCTTGCTCAGGTGCTGAACACCGTCCACAATCTGGCATATTACCTTGACACCATGCGTAAGGTGCGGCAAGCTATAATACTTGGGGAAGTCGCGAATTTTCTTTCTGGCGTCCGGCCACCGCATTTACCACCCCAATCCGTGCAAAAGCGGCGCGGCTTGGGGACCCCGGAAAGCTGAGTGTTCCTTAGCAGCCTTCGCTGTTCAGGTCCCCGGCAAAAGCGCGATAATAGAAAAATCAGGGCTGCGTCCCTGACGTCGCGTCGGTACGCTGGCAGGTGACATCCCGGAGTTCCGCTGGAATTTGTGCCGTCCCTGAAGGGACTCGCCGATTTTTTGCACGTTACCCAGGGCTTACGCCCTGGGCTAAAAGCAATTCCGCCCCTGCGGGGCTGGATTTTGCGCAATCGTTCGACCGCGCCAACTCAAAACGAGTCCGCACACAGGCTCTTTAGCCCCTAAGGTTTCTGGAAAGTCGAAAGCAAAATGGCCACACTGGCAGGTATGTTCGCGCAAGGCATCGGCGGCTCGGCCCCGATCCTGATGATGGTTGCCATCTTCGCCATCTTCTATGTTCTTTTGATCATGCCGCAGCAGCGCAAGCAGAAAAAATGGCAGGCGATGCTGCAGCAAATCAAGTCCGGCGACCGGGTAGTCACCAGCGGCGGCCTCATTGGGGTTATCATGTCCGTTAAGGATGATGCGGTCGTCCTCCGGGTTCCCCCGGACAACATTAAGGTCGAAGTCGCCCGTTCCTCCATCGTCACCTTGACGACCGCGGAGGACCATGCAAAGTCCTAAGGGTTGCAGTCTCTCATGAATAAGAATCTCCTCCTCAAGACAGTCTTGATCGTTGCGGTGCTGATCTTCTTTCTCATCGGCATCATCGGCATCCCCGGCAGTTTCACGGGTGAAGGGCTGCGGAGTGCGGTGCAGAAGCGCATCCACCTGGGCCTTGACCTGAAGGGCGGCACCCACCTGATTCTGCAGGTGCAGGTGAACGACGCCATCAACGCCGACAGCGACCGTGCGGTCGAGCGCCTGAAGGACACCCTCAAGAGCGCCAACGTCGCCTTCGGAGAAATCTCCAAGCCCGATCCGCAGAACCATCCTGAGCTGGTCCAGATCAAGGGCGTGCCGCCGGAGTCGTCCTCGGAGCTGCGGCGCATCGTCAACGAGAAACTGGGCGACTACGATCTCGCCTCGGGCGCCGAGAACGGCTACACCCTGACCATGAAGAACTCGGTGGCCAATGACACCAGGAAAAAAGCGGTGCAGCAGGCCATCGAAACCATCCGCAACCGAATCGACCAGCTCGGCGTCTCCGAGCCGGTGATCCAGGAGCACGGACTGGGCGACTATCAGATCCTGGTGCAGTTGCCAGGGGTGGACGATCCGGCCCGCGTGAAAGAGATCATGCAGTCCACCGCCATGCTGGAGATCCGGCAGGCGGTCAAGGGGCCCTATCCCAACGAGCAGGCGGCCATGCAGGACAACGGCGGCGTGCTTCCGCCCGACACCCTCCTGATGAAAGGCACCACTCCACACGCGCAGAATCCTGAGGAAGCTGCTGAGGTGTACTGGCTCATCAGC
This sequence comes from Acidobacteriaceae bacterium, assembly GCA_003151335.1. GTDB lineage: Bacteria > Acidobacteriota > Terriglobia > Terriglobales > Acidobacteriaceae > Bog-257. Next base: position 48,072 of record PLXE01000071.1, on the reverse strand, counting down.
CGCTCGTCGGCGGTGAGCGGCGCCGATCTGCGTTCCGCCGATGGCGGCCGCGATGAGAATGGCCGTCCCGATGTCAATTTCACCCTGACCGGAGACGGCGGACGGCGCTTCGCCGCGTTTACCGCGGCCCACGTAGGTGACAAGCTGGCGGTGGTGCTCGACAACAAAGTGAAGTCGGTGGCCACCATCCAGGAACAAATCCACGATCAGGGGCGTATTACCGGCTCCTTCAGTCCGGAGGAAACCCAGGACCTGGCGCTGACGCTGCGCTCCGGCGCGCTGCCGGCGGGAATCAAGTATCTGCAAGAGGTCACGGTGGGGCCATCGCTGGGCGCCGATTCCATCCGCGAAGGTGTGCGGGCAGCGGTCATCGGCATGGTCGCGGTGCTGATCTTCATGCTCTTCTATTACCACGCGGCCGGCATCAACGCCGACCTAGGCCTGGTCCTGAACCTGGTGATCCTGTTGGGGTTCCTCGGCTACAGCGGAGCCACTTTGACCTTGCCGGGAATTGCGGGTGTGATCCTGACCGTCGGCATGGGCGTGGACTCCAACGTCCTGATCTTCGAGCGTATTCGCGAGGAGTTGCGGCATGGCAAGACGCCTTCCTCGGCGGTGGAACAGGGTTTCGCTCACGCCTGGACGACCATTATCGATACCCACGTGACCACCATCGTGTCCGCCGTTATCCTGTTCCTGTTCGGAACCGGTCCGGTGAAGGGATTTGCGGTGACCCTCAGCTTCGGTCTGGCGGCCAACCTGTTCACCGCGGTGTTCGTATCGCGCGTGATTTTCGAGTTCATTCTCAGCCGCCATCAGCGTGGCGAGCCATTGAGCATTTAAGGGGCTAGCGGTGGAGTTATTTCGCAATACCAATATCGACTTTCTCGGCAAGAAGTGGTATTTCCTTGCCTTCTCGCTGGTGTTCAGCGTCGCCGGAATCTGCTCCATGTTGTTCTGGCACCACATCCCGCTAGGGGTGGAGTTCCGCGGCGGCACGCTGGTTTACGTCAAGTTCGCGCAGACGCCCGATCTGGACCAGATTCGTAACGACATGAACCGCGCCGGGCTGCACGATCCCCGCATCCAGCGCTTCGGCCCCACTTCCGACAACGAAGTGCTGGTGGACCTGGGCATCCAGGAAACCAGCGAGGCCGCGCTCGACCAGGGCAAGAACACCATCATTCATGCCTTGCAGGCGCGTAACCCGGTCGCCGAAGGCAAGCAGGATCTGAATAACACCGGCGCGCCCAGCTTGCAGCAGTCGCTGCTGCAAAAAGATCCGCTGCACTTGGGCGTGGACGCCGCCCCCAAGTACGAGACCATCGCCCAACAGATTGAAGATTTCCGCAACAAGGAGCGCGGCGGAATTCTGACTTCCGTCGATGAGCTGCGCGGCATCGTTCCTCCCGAGGTGCTCAGCGCGCTGCAGCAGGACTTCTACGCCTCCAACTTCGTGGTGCGCAACGTGGAGATTGTCGGCCCGCAGGTGGGCTCGCAGCTTCGCAAGCAGGCCATCTTGGCCACGCTTTATTCGTTGGCTGGAATGCTGGTTTACCTGTGGTTCCGTTTCGAGATGATTTATGGCGTGGGCGCGGTGGTGGCCTGCCTCCACGACACCATTATCACTGTGGGCTTCTTCTCGCTGCTGAACAAGGAAATCAGCTTGACGGTGATTGCCGCCATCCTCACGCTGATCGGCTATTCGATGAACGACACTATCGTCGTCTTCGATCGCATCCGCGAGAATATCAAATTGCTGCGCCGCGAGCCCCTGGCCGACATCGTCAACAAGAGCATCAACCAGACCCTGAGCCGGACCATTCTTACCTCCGGCCTCACCTTTCTGACGGTGCTTTCGTTGTACATTTTCGGCGGCGAGGTGCTGCGGGGATTTTCTCTGGCCCTGGTGATTGGAATCCTGATCGGGACCTACTCGTCGATCGCGGTGGCGGCGCCGATGCTGGTCGCCTATCAGGACTGGCGGGCCAAGCGGGCCGGCCGGTCGGCGGTGGAGCGCTTGTCCTCGGCCCGGGACAAGTCGCGGGAAAAGGTGAAGGTCAAAGCCTAGGGGGTGTATACTTCGGTTCGCCCTGCTGAGGCAGCCGGCCCCAAGTCCCAGCTAAGCTCCGCCGGCTACCAAGTTAGGAACGGCTGGCGGCCCACCTGGGAGCAAAAAGCGGATACCCGGTGTCTAAGTAATCGAAGCGTTGGACGGAGAGCGGTCTATGTTTGAAGACAGCCTTATAGAATCGGGCGGCAGGTTCAGGAGCAAGCGCGGAACAACTACCTTATTCTCGTTTGTGCTCCAACTCCTGCTGATTGGCGTTCTGGTGTTGTTGCCCTTAATTTTCACCGAGGCCTTGCCCCGGCAGCAACTGATGACCTTCCTGGTTGCGCCGCCGCCGCCACCCCCGCCGCCGCCGCCACCGGCCGCTGAAGTACATATTGTGAAGAGGATCCAAAGCGAGCTGGACAACGGCCAGTTGCGGACACCCACCGCCATTCCGAAAAAGATTCAGATGATAAAAGAGGACGAGCAACCGCCGGCCACGGGAGTCGCGGGCGTAGTGGGCGGCGTGCCGGGCGGCGTGCCCGGGGGCACGATGGGGGGTGTTCTGGGCGGAATGCTCAGTTCCACGCCGGTGGCCATTCCCAAGGCCGCTCCGCAACGCGTGCGAGTCTCGGCGGGCGTCCAGCAGGGATTGTTGATCCGCAAGGTGACGCCCACCTATCCGGCGCTGGCCCGCCAGGCCCGTATTCAAGGGACGGTCGTGCTGCAGGCCCTGATCGGCAAAGATGGCGCCATTCAGAACCTGCGCGTAGTCAGCGGCCACCCCATGCTCACGGGCGCAGCGCTAGATGCGGTAAAGCAATGGCGGTACAAGCCTTACTACCTCAACAACGAGCCCGTGGAAGTCGACACCACGATCAACGTAATTTTCTCGCTGTCGGGTGGTTAGACGATGTGCGGATGAGCCTTCCGCGCATCTAACTCGCTGCCGGACCCGCGCATTGGCGGAATGCAGTCCAGGCATGGTTTTTTTGGTTTTGTAGATCGTAAACTGGTCAAAAGCTCGTAAATCGTTTTCGAGAGTACTAGGCTCCGGATATTCGAACCACTTGCACGACCAATAGCCAGCAGGCTGGTCGGCTGTAACCAAAAGTTCTGAGGAGGAAAAGTCCACCCATGTTCCTAGCTAACCTTGCCACCTACACTCTCAGCCACGTACCGACGGCTGCCGCCTGGATTTTCCAGGAAGCCGCCGTGGGCTGGGATCCCATTTCCCTCTGGAAGCAGATGGGAATTTTGGCCAAGATTGTTGTCTTCATTCTGTTCGTTATGTCTGGCTGGTCGATTGGGGTTATGATCGACCGCGCCATGGCATACAGCGCGGCCCGCAAACAGTCGCGCGCCTTTGCTCCCGCCGTGGCCGGCGCCCTGCGTGAGGGCAAGATCGAGGAAGCCATCCGGGTCGCCGAACGCAACAAGAAGAGTCATCTGGCCAAGGTCGTGGTCGCCGGCCTGCAGGAGTTCAAGGCCCACGGCGATTCCAACGACATCCCCGGCGAGCAGATCGAAGCTTCCCAGCGCGCTCTGGAGCGTGCCGAAGCCATCGTTCATGCCGAGTTGAAGCGCGGCCTGGGGGGCCTTGCCACCATCGGTTCCACCGCTCCCTTCATTGGCTTGCTGGGCACGGTGGTGGGCATTCTCAACGCCTTCAAGGAGATTTCCACCCAGAAAGCGACCGGCTTGGGCGCCGTCGCCGGCGGCATCTCGGAAGCTCTGGTGACCACCGCTATCGGACTATTCGTCGCCATTCCGGCCGTCATGATGTTCAACTACTTCACCAACAAGGTGGAAGCCTTCGACGTGGAAATGGACAACAGCTCCAGCGAGCTGATCGACTATTTCCTCAAGCGTCGCACGGTCCGCCGGTAACTGGAACTCAGCGTCATCGGTTGGCGCTGGGGCCGGTCTGAAGGAGGTTGAAGATTATGGCAATCGCAGTGCGCGAAGAAGGCAAGAAGGTCAACTCCAACATCAACGTCACCCCCATGGTGGACGTGATGCTGGTGTTGCTCATCATTTTCATGGTCATCACGCCCATGTTGCAGAAGGGCGTGAGCGTGGACATGGCCAGGGTGAATAGCCCAACGCCCATGCCCGACGCGGACAAGGAAGATTCCTTGCTGGTGGCCATCATGCGTGACGGGCAGATCTTCTTTGGCACCGATAAGGTTTCCGCCGACCAGCTCACCGCCAAAGTGAAGGACCGCCTGGCCAATAAAGTGGACAAGCGGGTCTTTATCAAAGCCGACGCTCGCGCCAAATACGGCGCCGTGGTGGACGTGGTGGACAACGTGCGCTCCGCCGGCGTGGATGATGTTGGTCTGTTGACCGAACAAACACAAACTGGAGCCGCCGGGAAGAAGCCGCCCACAACCGGTACCAGCACGGGCGCTGGCGCCCAGTAACGGGAGTTCCTTATGAGTATGGCAATGGGGGGGCCCGGCGAGGGTCCCAGAGCCGACATCAACGTAACGCCAATGATTGACGTCTTGCTGGTGCTGCTCATCATCTTCATGGTGATCACGCCGCTGACTCCGAAAGGTCTGGACGCGCTGGTTCCCCAGCCGCCCAAGGACCAGAAGGCGCAACCGCCCAGCAACGACCGCACCATTGTGGTGCAGGTACTGAGAGGCGGCGGCGATAAGCCGGCGCTGAAGATCAACCAGGACGACGTCACGTGGGAGAATCTGGAAGGCCGTCTCAACGACATCTTCAAGACCCGCGCGGAAAAGGTCATGTTCGTTAAAGCCGATCCGGAGCTGACCTTCAATGATGTGGCCCAAGTCATCGACATCGCCCACGCAGCGGGTGTCGATAAAGTCGGGCTGATCACGGCCAAGATCGAAGCCGGCGGTTAGCCACTTGCGAGCCGGGGCCCTCCGGGCGCGCCGAGGTTGCGCGTCACCGAGGGGGGAAACCGGCGGCCCTTTGCGCGCCCCGCCACCGCGGTCGCCTGAGGGGTAAAGAACTAGGAACCTGATTCGGGCTGCCATCTTCCTGCTCGAGAAGCGGGGCGTCGCTGAGCGACAGCCCCGTGCATCCTCGAAACCCGAATTACGGCAACGGAGAGTGATACCAAACATGAACAAAAGCGGACGAGTACTGACGCTACTTATGGTTCTGCTTGCGTTGTTCTCAATCCTTGGCTGCAGCAAGCTGAGAGCGCGCGATCAGCTCAACAAAGGCGTTCAGTCCTACAAGAATGCGAAATATGAAGCGGCGATCGAACATTTCAAAAACGCGGTGGATCTGGATTCCAACCTGGTGACGGCCCGTCTTTATTTAGCCACCGCCTACGCCCAGCAATACATTCCCGGCGCCGACTCCCCCGACAACAATCGCTTCGCCGAGCAGGCCATCGAGGTCTTTAAGCAGGTCCTGGCGCAGAATCCACCCAAAGAACAGCAGGTCAATAGCCTGAAAGGCATCGCCTCGCTGTACTTCGGCATGAAGAAGTTCGATCAGGCCATGGAGTATTACCAGAAGGTCGCTGACCTCGATCCCAAGGATCCGGAGAGCTACTATTCGCTGGCGGTCATCGACTGGATGCAGGCCTACCAGCCCGACCAGACCGTACGCGCCAGTCTCGGTATGAAGCCGACGGACGAACTCAAGGACAAGAAAGCCTGCGCTGAGCTTCAGGCGAAGAACGAGCAGCGGGTCGAAAACGGTATCCAGAACCTGCAGAAGTCGTTGCAGCTTCGGCCCGACTACGACGACGCCATGGCTTATCTGAACCTGCTGTACCGCCAGCGCGCCGAGTACGAGTGCGACAATCCTGAGGCCCGCAAGGCCGATCTGAAGACCGCCGACGACTGGGTTGACAAGACCATGGCCACCAAGAAGGCCAAGGCCGAGAAAGCCGGTCCCTCCGGCATCGTGACCACCGAAAACCCGCAGTAGGATGGCACAGTTGCAGCAGAAACGCCCCTCCGCAGGGAGGGGCGTTTCTGCTGCTAAGAAGGCTACACGTCCGGGTGTGCGGGGGTTCAGAGTGAGTAAGGGAAAGGACCGTGGTATTCGCCAGTGGAATGTGCTGGCGGAAAATCCAGCGCCATAGGCGCAGAATAGTTTAGCCCAGCACGCAGCCGCAGGCGGAGTACTGGGTGAAGCTGTTTCATAACAAAATGATCGGGGGGCTCGTAGGGGGTGTGAGAAACTGTGCCGTCCCTAAAGGGACTCGCTAATTTCTCCCCACTCTACCCAGGGCTTACGCCCTGGGCTAAAATCAATTCCGCCCCTCCTCCACCCCATTTCGCGCAAAAGCGGCGCGAATTGGGGACCCCGGCTGCGGGGCTGGACTTTGCGTAATCGTGCCACCGTGTCAACTCAAAACAAGCTCTTACGCGCGCTCCTTAGTCCCTGAGAACTTGAAATGACTTCTTCAAAAGACCTCGCATCCGCCCCCGTCGAAATCTACACTCCCGAGCGCCGGGCTGAGTTCTTACTCTCGAACGCGGTCGATGCGAAGGACTATGACGTCGCAGTCGAGGAAGTGCGCAAGCTCGGGATCGATCCCGCCAACATCCCACACCACAGGCCCGCCCGGTCCTGACCGCAGATCGGCTCTTGCTCGCTGTCAACCTGAATTGGCGGCCCTCCATCACACACTCCGGTGACGCCGCTCCTCCCTGCCGCCCGCCCATGCAGTACAATCCATTCTTCTGTGCAGTGTGCGGGTGGGGTGCCCTTTTTACGCCTCGGTCCCGGCACTATTCCATGAAGTTGCGGCCTAGCGCCAGTCATGTTCAAACGAGTCCTGATCGCCAATCGCGGTGAAATTGCGGTGCGCATCATTCGCGCCTGCCGCGAGATGGGCATCGAGTCGGTCGTGGTCTTCTCCGACGTGGACCGCAAGGCGCTGCACGTCCTCAAAGCCGATTACGCCTACCATGTCGGCCCCGCCACGGCCAGCGAGTCCTATCTCAACGTGGACAAGATCCTCGACGTGGCGCGCCGCAGCCAGGCCGAGGCCATCCATCCCGGCTACGGTTTCCTCTCCGAGAATGCCCGCTTCGCCAAGGCCTGCGCCGACCATGGTTTCAAGTTCATCGGTCCCAGCCCGGAGTCGATGGAGATGATGGGCTCCAAAACGCGCGCTCGCCAGAACATGAAGCGCGCTGGCGTGCCCTTCGTTCCCGGCTCGGAGCACGGGTTGGACATCGACGCCGCCGAACGGCTGGCGGAGCAGATCGGCTATCCCGTCATGCTGAAGGCGGCGGCCGGAGGCGGCGGCAAAGGCATGCGCCTGGTGCAGTCGGCCGGGGAACTGCGCTCCGCCTACGAGAACGCGCGCAGCGAGGCCCAGCGCTCCTTCGGCGATAACGAGGTGTATCTGGAGAAGTACATCATCAATCCGCGCCACGTCGAGATGCAGATCTTCGGCGACGAGCACGGCAACGTTGTTTACCTGGGCGAGCGCGAATGTTCGGTGCAGCGCCGCCATCAGAAGGTGATGGAAGAGTCGCCCTGTCCGATCGTGGACCAAGACATGCGCCGGCGCATGGGCGAGATGGCGGTGCGCGTGGCCCAGGCCGCCAACTATTACAACGCCGGCACCATCGAGTTCCTGGTGGATGCGCAGCGCAACTTCTATTTCCTCGAGATGAACACCCGCTTGCAGGTCGAGCATCCCGTCACCGAGTTCGTGACCGGGCTGGATCTGGTCCATCTGCAGATGCGGGTTGCCGCGAGCGAAAAGCTGCCGTTCAAGCAGGAAGACATCCGGCTGCGCGGACACGCCATCGAGTGCCGCGTTTACGCCGAAGATCCTGACAACAATTTCTTTCCGTCGCCGGGGCAGATCACGCGATTGATTTCGCCATCCGGTCCGGGCATTCGCCGTGACAGCGGCATGTATGAGGGCTGGAACGTACCCATCGAATACGATCCGCTGCTGGCCAAGCTGGTCGGTTACGGCGAGGACCGCGAGCAGGCGATCAACCGCCTGCTGCGCGCTCTGTACGAATATTTCGTGGGCGGCATCAAGACCAACATCTCGCTGTTTCGCCGCATTCTCATGGATCCCGACTTCCGCGCCGGCAACCTGGACACGGGCTTTCTGGATCGGCTGCTGGCCAAACCCAGCAATGAGACGGACCCGCGGCGTCCGATTGTGGCGGCCATTGGCGCGGCGATTTTTGCCAGCCTGGAACCCAAGGCGACATTGCCGGGAGCCAACGGCGCCGCTCAGGTGAACGGCAATGCCGCTCCGCCGCCCGCCTCGAATTGGCGGCGCGCCGCCCGCGTCGAAGCAGTGCGGGAAGGATGATTGTCATTCACCTATAATCAACGCGGAGAAATTTATGGAAATGGTGCTGACCGCTGTTTTTGAGGAAGTATCCGAATCCGAGGGCGGTGGTTACGTCGCCTACGTTGAGGAATTGCCGGGCGCAATCTCGGAAGGCGATACCCTGGGCGAAGCGCGCGAAAACCTGCGGGACGCGATCTCCCTGTTGTTAGAAGCAAATCGTGAGCTGGCACGACACTTGCTATAACAAGCTAATCGCTAACTGCTAAAACATGACCTACGACGTAGTGGTAGACGGAAAAACGCAGCAAGTGGAGCTGACGCGCGGCGACAAGACCTGGCTGTGCAAGGTGGACGGCCAGGAAATTGAAGTGGACGCCGCGCTCACCGCCCGCGACGTGCTCTCGGTGCTGGTCGGCGCCAAAGCCTACGAGATCAAACGCGAGCGCTCGCTGCAAGGCGAACTGCACATGGTGATCGGCAGCGCCCGCTATGCCGTGGATGTCCAGGACCCGCGCTCTTTGCGGACTCGCCGCGCCGTCGGCGGCGCCGAGACCGGGCCGCAGAAGCTCAAGGCGCCCATGCCGGGTAAGATCGTCCGCATCCTAGTCAACGAGAACGATGAAGTGAAGGCCGGCCAGGGCATCGTCGTGATGGAAGCCATGAAGATGCAGAACGAGATGAAGTCGCCCAAGGATGGCCGGGTACAGAAGATCCTGACCGCGGAAGGCTCCATCGTGAACGCGGGCGACACGTTGGCCATCATCGAATAGCGCAGGGGATTTCAGTAACAAAAAAAACGGAAGCTCCTCGCTCCCGCTATTTTTGGTCGATATTGCGCGCAACTACTTCATCGTTGCCGCCTTCTTCAGAATTTCATCGGCAAAGTAATTCTCCACCGAGGCCTTGTCGCGGATGGATTCGTAGTACGCCGCCTTCAGCAACTGCTCGCGGCGGTCGCGGAGCTGCTCTCGTATGGCTTGTTGCACGCGCGGGTCCTTGAGCTCGCGCTGACCGGCGCCTTCCTTGCTGATGAGCTTGACGATGCGGAAGCCGTAAATCTGATGGCTGTTGGGATCGGCCACCGGCAGCACCGCCGTGTATTGTCCGGGCTTCAGCTTGTTGATCGTTTCATAGGCTATCCGGTCCGCCTTCAGCGACGATTCCGGAACGAAACCCAGGTCACCACCGTTCTGCGAGGTCTCTGGCTGCTCCGAGTAGTTCATGGCTGCGGTGGCGAAGTCCTCGCCGCTGTCCAGGCGATTGGCGATCATTTGGATCTTCTTGCGCGCGTCGCCCTCGTTCTGCGCCTTCATGCTTTTCACTTGCGGGTTGGGCTGGGTCGTCACCAGGACCTGCGCCAGGCGGTACTGGGGCTCGATCAGGTTGAACTCGGCCTTGTGCTGCGTGTAGTAGCTGGTAATGTCATCGTCGGTAATGTTGATCTTCGAGGTGACTTCCTTGTTGAGCACCTTGTCCACGGTGATGGAGCGGCGCAGGTCGTGCTTGAAGTCGTCGAGCGTGAGATTGCGCTCCTTCAACCGTTTGTCGAATTCCTCCTGCGTATAGGGCGCTTTGATTTCCGCCAGCTTGCTGTTGACTTCCTCATCGGTTGCCAGCAGACCCAGCTTCTCCGCGCGCTGCATCAGGATTTCGTTATCGATGAGCTCACGCAGAATGCTCAGCCGCAAACTATCCGCCTGTTCCTGGCTGGGCTTTTGCGGCGACTCGGCAGTCTGGTTGTCGAAATACTTCTCCACTTCGGTGCGGGTAATCTTGTGGCCGTTCACCCGCGCCATTTCGTCTGCGCCTGCCTGTTTTCCGGAACAGCCCACGCTCGACAGCAGCGCCATAACAGCCATCGACAGAGTGGCTACCATCGCCACAGTCTTGGGTTTCAATTTCAAACTCCGCTCCTTCTGACCACCCCATTTCGCGCAAAAGCGGCGCGAACTGGGGACCCCGGTACGCCTGGGGTTAAAAGCAATTCCGCCCTACAGGCTTGATTTTGCGCAACACCGCATCTTCATGTGCTGCCTCGCATCCTATTTACTGGTGGCCGGCGGCGACGCTGGGGGAGGGGCTGGGGCCGGGGGCTTTACTCCAGCCGCCAGCAACTGCTGGTCCAAGGCCACTTTCACCTGGTCAGTGTCCAATGCCCCTTCCAGCCGTTCGCCGTTGACAAACATGGTTGGGGTCGCATTCACTCCCACCGAGTCACCCTCGGCCATCGAGGACTTCACCGCGCCGTCCGCTTGGGCCTTCACGCACACCTGCAGCCGGTTCGCATCGACCCCATTCTTTTTGCCGACATCCAACGTGATGCGGTCCAATTCGCCGAAAGCCCGCTGCACGTCCTTCTGCGCGCCGCTGATGGCGTGCTGATTGGCGTGCACGTAATCGGCGAACTCCCAATAGCCCTTGCCGCTCTCTTTGGCCAGGCAGTTGGCATCGTTGGCGGCGTGTACCGCCCAGGGATGCATGGACAGCGGATAGTCTTTGTAGATGATCCTTATCTTGTCGCCATATTGCGGCAGGATCTCGCTCATGAGCGTGCTGTGCATGCGAGAACAGAACGGACACTCGAAGTCGTCGTAGTTCACGATGGTGACCTTGGCGTCCGGATTTCCCCGCACCGGACGGCCGGCTACGTCGATCTTCTTCATGGTGTCGGCATAGGGGTCCTTGGTCAGGTCCATCTTGGTTATGCGAATCAGGCTGTTGCCGTCTTTCGAAAGAATGAAGTCAACGGCTTGCGACTTTCCAGCATGACTCAAGGTGACGGTGAGATTGTCATAGTTGGGAAACTCGCTTGGGGTCAGCGGTCCCAGCTTGACGTCCACGTCAGGAGGAATATTGAAATAGGACCGGACCTGGCGCTGCACCTTTTGGGCCACGTCCGCAGGAACGGGGGATTTCGACTGCGCCGAACACCCGGCGCAGAACAACAGCAACAAGACAGCCAGTCGTCGCAAGGGCAAAATATAAACCACCTTCGAGGTAACCTAAGACTTGATTATCTCATGGCGAGCGCATTATCAGCATCCGCGGCGAGAACGGGAGATGGGGAAACCCCTCAGATAAATAACCCCGCCCGAGGCCTTGCGGCAAGTCGAACGGGGAGCAGATAACAAAACTGATACTAACAATACATTCCATGTTCCTTAAGTCCGAAACGTTGCCGTTCCATGTGCTCGTTCTCCGATTTCAATCCTTCCCCGCAACTTTCAGCAGCGTACCCACCGGCAACACAGCATTCATCGAGCCCGAGCGAAAGCCTTCGAGATCGAGCGTCACGTAGGTAAACCCCAGCGCCTTGAAGATCCGCGTGAACTCGGCGGCCATTTCCATGGTCATAGCCCGCGGCAATTCTTCCCGCGCGATCTCGATCCGCGCGATTTCGCCGTGATGGCGCACCCGCACCTGGCGGAAACCAAGTTCCCGCAGCGCATCTTCGCCCTGCTCGACCGCCGCCAGCGCCTCCCTTGTAACCGCGCGCCCGTACTCGATGCGGGATGACAGGCACGCCGATGCAGGTTTGTCCCAGATGCGCAACCCGGCTTGCGAGGCCAGTTGCCGGATGTCCGCCTTGGTCAATCCGGCAGCAAGCAAAGGCGCGGCCACATGGTGCTGGCGGGCCGCCTGCTGGCCGGGCCGGAAGTCGCCCTGGTCGTCGAGGTTCACGCCGTAGGCAATGGCATCGAACCCCAAGCCTTGCCGCCGCTCTTCCATGACGGTGAACAGTTCATCTTTGCAGTGATAGCAACGCGCAGCATCATTGCGCAGATACTCGGGGCGCTCCATCTCTCCGGTGGTAACCACGCTCAGCGGTATGTTGTGCTCGTCGGCGAAGGCAACGGCATCGCGCATTTGCGAGCGCGCCAGGCTGGGAGAGTCGGCCAGTATCGCCAACATATCGGCGCCCAGTTCGCGGTGCGCCGTCCACGCCAGAAATCCGGAATCCACTCCACCGGAATAGGCCACCAGCAGTCGCCCGAGGGAATGCAAGTTTTTCACCAAAGCTCGGGACTTGGCTGCAAGATCTCCGGCCTCGACTGGAAGGTTGGAATTCACCACCGACATCGCTCAATTGTAAGACACTGGGCGGGAAACAGAAGGTTGCGAGCTAATACAGTCTTTGCAGCCGCCGGATGGTGCCGAAGGTCCCAATGTTGGAAAGGCTGAACGAGAAGCGATAGCTGTTCTCCCGGCTGATGGTGGGGGCATAGGCCCAGTGCGAATATTCGAAGGCCACGCCACAGCAGTCCCAGTTGTAGTTGCTCTGTACGGTGGCCGCCTGCACGTAATTGAGACGGTCATCCACGGCGATACCTACCGCGCCACTCAACCCCCTCATGGCGACGTTCCCGTACTGCGCCATGACGCGGTACTGGTTGTAGATGCTGAGGCCGAGCGTTGGTTGACCGGCAATCGGGACGGTTTCCGCGGGCTCGCGCATATAGGTTTGTCCACCCGCGACGTACCACTTGCCACTCTCGCCAATCCTTCGGCCCACAAAGAGGGTACTGGCATTCAGCTGATGCAGCAGCGGGTCATAATCCACGGCCCAGGAGACGTCAGTTCTTGCATCTTGCACCCGGAGACGGGAGATGACGGGGGAAAAGCGGCGCGGTCCGGTGAGAAACGCAATGCCGGTAAAATCTACGCTGCTGTCGAACACATTACGCTGACCGGCTACTAACGCTCCGCCGAAAGTCGGATCGAAGAAATACTTCTGCGCGAGTTCCCAGGTGACGACTTCACGCGCCGGACCTTGCTTGTCATCGCAGGTACCGGGCTGCGCTTTGGTCGTCTTTGTGGCCGCGATTTCTTTCTGTTCGGACAGCAGGGCGTATTTGGGATGGTGAAAACATTCGGCTGGCGACTTCGTTTTCTTGGCGAAGAGCCGGTTGACCACGCCGTATTCCACTTCATTGGTATCGGCCAGAATATCGCGCTGGTCGAGGCGCAGGATCTGGCTGAAGTTGTCGATGCCCGTCTGGTAGCGATAGACAATCTGCGGTTCGATGGTGTGCTTTATCGCGTAGCCAAAGAGTTTGCGATCGAAGATCTTCGATAGCGTCGGTGGCCTGATCTCCATCGCCGCGGCGAGAACATTGCGGTTGATCGGATCGCTGATCGCCCTCCCCACCGCCTCGCCTCCGCTCTGCAGCCTCTGCGTGTAATAGGTCTCGCGCACCCCGGCTTCCGGTCGAAAAGTCCAGCCATGAAGAAATGTAGGCAGGGAAACATAGGGATGGGCGTCGATGCGGCCGACCACCGGGGCGGTTTCAAATCCCACCTCGGACCGGGAAATGCCATCCGCAGCTATAGCGTAGGCATATACCAGATGGGAGCGGCTGAAAGGGCGTTCCACCGAGGAAAACTCGAGCGTGGGAGTGTGGGCGATATCGATCACCTCTCCCAGAGTCGTGCTCTGGTAGGACTGATACAACCCAGCCAGGAAGCCCAGAGCGTATCCGTTCCAATTCTTGCTGAGAAATCCGTAGGAGCGGACCTCCGAGTCGATGGATTGCAGGGCAAAACCTTCGGCGAACACCGCACGAAACAAATACGAGCTGAGATAGTCAACCGAGAGCACCCCGCGAAAACCCTCCGGCAGCTGGATCGATCCGTTGGCTCTCATTTCCTGGCCACCCTGGTTCTGCCCCGGGTTGGGTTGCCCCTTGGGGGCACCTTGCTGGTCAATGACTCCGAAATATTCGGCCTTGAACTGGTACTTATAGCCGACCGAGCGAAAGACCCCGTGTTGCGCCCATCCCCGCGCGGAGTAAAGGGAGGCGCCAATGGTGGCGTCATTGCTCCGATTGATTGCCCAGTAGAACGCGTCTCCCAGGATGGTGCCCCGGGTGCTCGACTGTCCAAACAGGGGCATCAGAAAGCCGCTCTGGCGCCCCAGGTTATCGACGGGGTGTTCCACCCACGGAAAATAGAAGACAGGAATGCCCTGGATGCGCAAAATGGCGTGATGCATAGTGGCTTCGGCGCCCACTTCCACGAATGCGGTCTGGGAGTCGAACTGCCACTTGGGCTTCGGTAACTGGCAGGAAGTGACATAGCCGTGGTTGACCCGGTAATGGTCGGGCCCGAGCTTGTCCACAACTTTTCCGGTGAAGAAGAAAGGAGTCGAGGAAGTAAGGAACATGTCTTTGGTCTTGACCTTGACCCCGGTCGATCCGACTACGTCATAAAACGTTCCCGTGTCACGGCTGACGTCGTAGGTGGCGTGGGTGCCCACCAGGTGTTCGTTGTGGGCGCCCCCATCGAAGACCACGTGTCCGTTGGCCGTGACCTGCCCCGTGGTGGAATCGTAAGTCACCTGGTCGGCGTGCAGCGTGTAGGTGCGGAAGCGCACCACGACATGGCCGGTCGCCTTATAGATGTCCTGGTTCTTCTCCTGTTGGTCGCCGCGGATCAGCACTTCATCCCGGCCCAGGGCCACGTTCATCGACGGACGCGGAGGTCCCAACTCCTGCTCGTTGCCGCCCGCCTGAATTTCCTGCTGGATGATTTCTTCGGTTTGCTTGTCTTCCTGGCCGGTATCGGTTTTCACCGTGACTCCGGGCTTGCCCGGCGGAAGTTGCTGCGCAGGCCCAACATCCGAGGTCGAGTCGTTGGGCAATTGCGGTTGGGCGGGGGTTTGAGGGGCCGAAGCCCCATCGGACGCACCTGACGGTGGTGCGGCTTGCGCCGAACTACTAGGCTGCTCGGGCGGACGCAACTGGCTGGTTAACATGCCAGGCTGCAGAAACAGATGACATGCCACCAGCGCCGTGATAATCATTCGAGTGCGGGCAATCATCGAGAAGCGGGCGTCCCCTCACCGGGTTTGGTTGAATTCAGCAGAACCTTGCAACTTAGCACGTTGCCTACGGAGAGGTAAAACGCAATCCGCTGTGCGCTGGTTCCTCGCTGCTCTGGATTTTCTCCGAAACCCGCTCGATGTCCACTGGTTGCGCGATTCTGGCGATCCGGTGTTCAGCTTGCCACGTCTCCTGGACGCGAGCCGACGGCCTCTTTTTCTCATTTTCATTCATGCTTTGATTCATCCGCGCTCTTGAATGCAAAACACGTTGTGTGCATTGCCCAGGAAGCGGGAAGAAAGAATAGTCGCGCCACGACATGACCGACCAGCAAGCCTTGCATTCTGAAGCGTCCGGAGATTTATCGCGGACCGCCGCCCCTGACATCTGGAGGAAGGAGATTCACGCTCGCGTGGCCGGCTATCGCACGCGCCGCGGACGCCGTATCGAGGGAGCGTTTAGCATGCGCTTTCCCTTCCCTCCTCTTGAGCACGATGTGTCCGGCTCAGTAAGCAACCCGCCGGCGGACTCGGAGCAGGTGGAACAGTTCGTTGCTGCCGGCATTGCGAGCGCTGAGCAAACCAGCGCTGAGCAAATGTCCGCTGCCGAAGTTGCCAGTTCCGAGACCTGCGATCTTGCACCGGACGCCGTCGCTGCGGAATCAGAAGAATCGCCCACGGAATCCCCAGCGCCGGAGGTGCTGGTTGACATTGATCGTGAGCCCATTCCGCCTCCTCTGCCGCGGCCCAGAGCCCAGCGCAAAGTTATCGCCTTCCCCCGCCAGGCGACGGGGGCCCCGGAGATGCACCGTCTGGCCGATCCGGTCCTGCTGGAACAGCCGCGCATCCTGGATGTGCCGGAGGAACTGGAAGCGTTGCCCACCACGCCTTTCCTCGACGGATTGCAATTCGGACCGACTACGCAGCCCGTCATCGCGGTCCACGCCGACAACGTGGAGCTACCTTTTCGGGCCGCCGGCAGGGCGCACCGCCTGTACGCGGCCTTGCTGGATTGTCTGCTCGTCGCTGCAGGCACGGCCGTCTTCGCAGCCGTGGGTTACAAGATGCTGCCCAAGCTAACCTTCAGCAAGCCCGTGCTAGTGACCGCGGCCACGCTGCCGTTACTGCTATGGGCCGTCTATCAGTACCTGCTGCTGGTTTACGGCGGAGCCACTGCCGGTATGCGAATTGCCAAAATTCGCCTCAGCACTTTTAACGGAAAATCGCCGTGCCGGCGTAAGCGTCGCCAGCGCGTGATGGCTCTCTATTTCTCCATGGCTTCCTTCGTTATGGGCTTGCTCTGGGCCTTGGTTGATGTGGATTCTCTCTGCTGGCACGATCGCATCAGCCGAACCTACTTGACTGATCGAGAGTAGCGGGGGGCGAGTCTTCACGCCTTCGGTTTCGCCGTCGCGCTCACGGTTAACACACGGGCCAACTCGACCGGCGTATCCACCAGCACGTCGGGAGGGACCTGCTGCAACGTCTGCGGCGCAAATCCGTAGTTCACCCCGACGCTCCATAGCCCCGCATTGCGGGCGGTGAGCACGTCCACTCCGGAGTCGCCGACCATCACGGTTTCGCTGGGGGCCGCGCCCGCTTCGCGCATCAGGGTGTTGGCGCCGAGGGGATCGGGCTTCTTGGTCTCGAAACTGTTGCCTCCGTAAACCTGGGTGAAGAAATCGGCCAGTCCCAGCCCGGCCAGAATGTCGCGCGACACCCGCACCGGCTTATTGGTAAGCACGGCCAGTTTCCGCGGTACTCCGTCGCCCTGGCTGGCCTGGTGGAGCATCTTGTTGATGCCGTCGTAGGGGCGCGTGCTGTCGAGCTTGTGTTCGCGGTAGTAGAGCAGAAAATAGTTGAGCGCTTCCTGCAGAAACTCGCTATGGGCGGGATCGCCGAGCGCGCGGCGAATCAGCATGGGCGCGCCATCGCCGATGTAGGTGCCAATGACCTCGAGGGGCAGCTCCTTGCGGCCGTAGTGAAGCAACATGGCGTTGACCGCGGCCACCAGGTCGAGTTCGGAATCGATCAGGGTGCCATCCAGATCAAAGAGGATGAGCTTGATGGTTTTGACCGGAAGCGGGCGAAGCGTGCGTATCATGCTTGTCCAGTATAGCCATGCGACATTCTTTTGAGCTTGTCATGACGAGCGCAGCGAGGCATCTGCTTTTCTCTCTTGGCTCGAAGAAAGGCTTAGAAGCAGATCCCTCGCTGCGCTCGTGATGACAATTCGGTATTCGGCCAAAGCTTTAGCCCACAACCAAGAATTCAAGAAACCCGGCAGAACATTTACAATGATGGGACGTTCGTCGCGCGGGTTTGCATCTTACACCTGAGGTAATGGATGGCCACCACAAGAACAGAGCCTAAACCTGCGGTAGCGCAGGCCGCTCCCGGCAACAAGTATGAAGGGCTCAGCAACCAGCAGATGATCGACATCTACCGGTTGATGTACCTGTCGCGCCGGATCGACGATCGCGAAATCCTGCTCAAGCGCCAGCAAAAGATTTTCTTCCAGATCTCCGGCGCGGGACACGAAGCGCTGCTGGTGGCCGCCGGATTGGCGCTGCGCCCGGGCTACGACTGGTTCTATCCCTACTATCGCGACCGCGCGCTCTGCCTGACCCTGGGCATGACGCCTTACGAGCAATTGCTGGAAGCCGTGGGCGCGGCCGACGATCCCAACTCCGGCGGGCGGCAGATGCCCTCGCACTGGGGGCACAAGAAGCTGAACATCGTGACCCAGTCTTCGCCGACAGGAACGCAGTTCCTGCAAGCCGTGGGTTGCGCCGAGGCGGGACGCTATTTCAATCGCCATCCCCAGGCCGCGGATAATGCCGGCGGCGATTATCGCCAGTTCAAGGACGTACAGTTCCACGGCGACGAGGTGGTTTATGTTTCCGGCGGCGATGGAACCACCAGCGAGGGTGAATTCTGGGAGTCGCTAAACACCGCGTCGAACCTGAAGTTGCCGATGTTGTACCTGATCGAAGACAACGAGTACGCCATTTCGGTGCCGGTGGAAGTGGGCACGGCCGGCGGCAACATCAGCAAGTTGGTCCAGGGCTTTCCCAACTTCCACTTTGCGGAATTCGACGGCACCGATCCGCTGGTCAGCTATGCCGCGCTCAAGACCGCGGTCGATTACATTCGCGCCGGCCACGGCCCGGCGTTCGTGCACGGCCACGTGATCCGTCCCTACTCGCATTCGTTGTCCGACGACGAAAAACTCTACCGGCCGGAATCGGAGCGCAAGCAGGAAGTGGAACGCGACCCCATCACGCGCTTCCAGCTTTTCCTGATACGCGAAGGCATTCTCGACGAGCAGGGCATCGACAACCTCGAGAAGGACACGGACGCGGAGATCCAGGAAGCGGCGGACCGGGCCGTCGCCGCGGCTCTGCCCGCGCCCGACTCGTACAAGCAGTTCGTGTACTCGCCCGACCTCGATCCCACTGCGGCGGTGTTTCAGACCGAGGCGGTCCATCCCCGGCCCGCCGAAAAGGGGGCGCTCGCTGCTCCTGAAAGGACGATGGCCGATCTTGTCAACGCTTGTCTGCGTGACGAGATGAAGCGCGATCCACGCATCGTGATGTTTGGCGAGGATGTGGCCGATTGCAGCCGCGAGGAATATCTGAAAGACAAGCAGGTGAAAGGCAAGGGCGGCGTCTTCAAGCTGACGGGAGGACTGCAAGCCGAGTTCGGCAGCGACCGGGTTTTCAATTCGCCGCTGGCGGAGGCCAATATCGTGGGCCGCGCCGTGGGCATGGCGACCCGCGGCCTGAAGCCGGTGGTGGAGATCCAGTTCTTCGACTACATCTGGCCCGCCATGCATCAGCTTCGCAATGAGCTGCCGCTGATACGCTGGCGCTCCAACAACGCTTTCTCGTCCCCGGCGGTGGTGCGGGTCGCGATCGGCGGCTATCTCACCGGCGGATCGATCTATCACTCGCAATCCGGCGAAAGCATTTTCACCCACACGCCGGGTATGCGCGTGGTGTTCCCTTCAAATGCGCTCGACGCCAACGGCTTGCTGCGCACTGCGATTCGTTGCGACGATCCGGTGCTGTTCCTGGAGCACAAACGGCTGTATCGCGAAACCTTTGGACGCGCGCCGTATCCCGGGCCGGATTACATGGTCCCCTTCGGCAAGGCGAAGATCGTTCGTCCCGGTCATGACCTGACGGTGGTGACCTACGGGGCCCTGGTCCCGCGCGCGCTGCAAGCGGCGCAACGCGTGGAACGCGAGCATGGCGTCAGCGTGGAACTGATTGACCTGCGCACCCTCAGCCCCTATGACTGGGAGACGATTGCGACCTCCGTGGCCAAGACCAGCCGCGTGCTGGTCGCGCACGAGGACATGCTGAGCTGGGGCTACGGCGCTGAAATCGCCGCCCGTATCGCCGACGAACTCTTCTACAAGCTCGATGCTCCGGTGAAGCGCATCGCGGCAAAAGACACGTTCGTCGCCTATCAGCCGATTCTGGAGGATGAGATTCTGCCGCAGGCGGAGGATGTGTACCAGGCGATGTTGGATCTGGCGGGGTATTAAAAGCAGGGGCTAGGGGCTAGGGGCCAGGGGCTAGGGGTTAGGGGTCAGCGCCCGCCTTTACTTCCCCACAGCCAATCAATGGCGATTGGTCCGGCGCCGCTCCAGATCAACGAAAACGCCGCCGCCGCACACACCATGGGAAATTCGAAGCCCCCGTTTTTGGAGAACAACCCGTGCTGCAGATGCACCTTGGAAATCGCGACCGCCATGTCGAGGAAAATGGCGATGGCCGCTATTCGCGTCAAAAATCCAGCCACCAGCAAGATGCCGCCGCCAAACTCCGCCGCAGCCGTTAGGTAGCCCATCCACGGAGGAATTCCCATGTGCGACAGCATTTGCATGAACCCAGGCATGCCCCCAAACACCTTCTGATAGCCGTGCGCGATCATGACCGTGCCCAGCGCCAGGCGCAGGACCAGCAGTCCCAAAGGTTGCAGGCGATTTGCGAAGTTCAATCAGTTCTCCTGTGCTGCGGCCAGAACTTCCTCGCGAAGCTCCGGCACGGACTCGATACGGTAGCTGATCACCACGCCGCGCGAAGCCATTTCATTGAGAAAGAGCTGCGCCGGAACGTCGATCTCCTGGCGCACAGCTCCGCGCTGGGAAATCTCGCCGCCAATCAGCATTTGCAGCACAATCGATGCCGGCCAAGCCGTGGTCCGCATCATTGAGGTTATACCGGTCACCGGGTCAGTGTAATCCACCATGCTGAAAGAGGCGACAACGCCATCGTGGTGAGCTTCGACGCGCAGCAGCGTGACCTCGGGCTCTGCGCTGGCAAATTTTTCCTCGAACAAGCGCGACATCATCTGGCGCGGCGCCACCTGGGTCCCGTTCACCACGCGTTTCACGCTGGAGAACAAGCCCAGATCGTAGAGCGAACGCAACATGCGAACGTGTCCCGGATAGCGCAGTGTCTTCTCGAAGCACTCGCCAACCTGGCCCTGGAAGGTTTCGGGCAAAGTAGATGTGCCACCCGAGGTGTGGAACGCCTCCAGCTCAGGGAAGCCATTCATGCGGAACGATTCGACTTCGGTCAGCGGCTCGACCGTGAGCAGCTTTCCGTCGCGCAAGATCTTGGCAGGCTCGCTGTACTCATTGATCAGCCCTTCGACGGAGAAGACGAGCTGGTAATTGAACGGCGGGAGCGGCTTTTGCGGCAGGCCGCCAACATAAATCTTCAACGCGTCGGCCTTGCCGCCAATGCGACGCAGCAGCTCGCCTCCGAGGATGGAGGCCATGCCCGGCGACAGGCCGCAATCGGGAGCAATCGCCACGCCTGCGGCCTGCGCTTGGTCGTGCAACGCAAATTCCTGCTTCACCACCGTGTTGTTGCCGCCGAGATCGGCGAAGTGGCACCCCGCTTCAATCGCGGCCTTGGCCAGTTCCAGGTTGAAGAAGTACGGAACCGCGGAGAGCACGCCATCGTGACCGCGCATGAGCTGCAGCACCGCCGCGGTGTCAGCAGCGTCCACTTGCATGGGCGTTACTTTGTGATTCCCGGTGAGTTTGTTGATTCGAGCGACGGCGTCATCTAAGCGCTGCGAGTTGGAATCGGCGAGCGTGACGGTCTCGACTCGTGAGGTCCGGACCATGTCAAACGCCGCAGCCCACCCCATCATGCCTGCACCCATTACTAGAATTTTCATGAAGTCCCTTATGAAACAGAATATGAGGATCTTGCAGAAACGCGAGCACTTGCTTTATGAATTTCGGCCAGTACCAACAGGATAAATCAGTAAGCGGATTTGACAAAGCTCGACAAGAAATTCGGTAGTGTCCTAAAGTTGCGTTGATGAACTTTTGGCTATCTTCTTGGCGGGAATCCCTTTTCGTTCGCTTTCTTGCTTTCTTCTTCACACGCCCAGCATTCCATCGACGAGAGGGACGGCGATTTATTAATGTCTTCCGGATGAACCGTGATCATGTGCCCGCACTTCAGATAGCAATGTACCAGGGGATATTCGTGCACCGTGCGCATGATTCGCTGCATAAATCTTGGTTTCGCGGCCATCAAAGCACCCTACTACGAAAATCCGGGGAAGGTCGCGAAAGCAACTCCCTGATCTTCCAGGCATGATCGGCCAAGCCCGCCTCCATTGCTGGCGTTACCCGCAGGCTTTTGTGTATCCGGCAGAAATTGTAATACGCGGAGTGCAGGTCGTCAGCAACTTACTTTTAGGACACTACCCGAAATCCCGCTATTCTTCAGAATCACCCGATTCGCGTCCCAGACCCCATTTTGCCCCATCGTATAATGAAGAGATACCCACTCGCCGAAATTGGCTTCTGTGCAGCCACAGAAGCAATTCGCTGGGGAATCAGGCATAGTCATGGAATTCAGGCTAGTCAGTTCGTACCAACCGCAAGGCGACCAGGGCAAGGCCATCGAGTCGCTGACGCGCGGCATCTTGGATGGCGAAAAGCACCAGGTGCTGCTGGGAGTCACCGGGTCGGGCAAGACCTTCACCATGGCCAAGATCATCGCGGAGCTGAATCGCCCCGCGCTAGTCATGGCACACAACAAGACCCTGGCGGCGCAGCTCTACCACGAGTTCAAGTCGTTCTTCCCGCACAATGCGGTCGAGTACTTTGTCTCGTATTACGACTATTACCAGCCGGAAGCCTACATTCCCGCGGGCGACATTTACATCGAGAAGGAAGCCACCGTCAATGACGAGCTCGACAAGCTGCGGCTGGCGGCCACCAAGTCGCTGTTCGAGCGGCGCGACTGCATCATCGTCGCGTCGGTAAGCTGCATCTACGGTTTGGGATCGCCGGAAGCCTATTACGGCATGCTGCTGTTCCTGGAAAAGGGACAGAAGATCAAGCGCGACGACATTGTCCGCAAGCTGGTGGAAATTCTCTACGAGCGCACCGAGGGCGATTTCCGCCGCGGGACCTTCCGGGTGCGCGGCGACATCATTGAAATTTTCCCGACCTACGAGGACAACGCCTATCGCATCGAGTTATGGGGCGATGAAGTCGAATCGCTGGCGCAGATCGATCCTCTGTTCGGAACGGTGAAGCAAAAATATGGGCGCCTGCCGGTGTATCCCAAGAGCCATTACGTGATGAAGCCCGAGCGCAAGCAGGCGGCAGTGCAAACGATTCTGGAAGAGCTGGCGTGGTGGGAAGCGGAGTTGGAGAAGCAGGGGCGGATGGTCGAGGCACAACGCATCCATCAGCGCACCCGCTTCGATCTGGAGATGATCAAGGAAATGGGCTACTGCCACGGCATCGAGAACTACTCGCGCCACTTCACCGGGCGCCTGCCGGGCGAGCCGCCGCCGACCCTGCTGGATTATGTGCCGCGCGATTACATGCTGTTCATCGATGAATCGCATCAGACGGTCCCGCAGGTGCACGGCATGTGGCACGGCGATCGCTCGCGCAAGCAGAACTTGATCGAGTACGGATTCCGCCTGCCCAGCGCGCTCGACAATCGTCCACTTACGTTTGAGGAATTCGAGCACCGCGTGAATCAGGCGGTGTACGTTTCGGCGACGCCCGGCCCTTACGAGCTGACGAAGTCGGCGGGCGTGGTAGTGGAGCAGATCATTCGCCCGACCGGCCTTGTCGATCCCGAGGTGGAAGTGCGTCCGGTGAAGGGGCAGATTGACGATTTGTTGCACGAGATTCGCCGTCGCGCGGAGATTAACGAACGTGTGCTGGTCACCACGCTGACCAAACGCATGGCCGAGGACCTGGCCGAGTATTACAGCGAGGTTGGCGTTCGCTGCCGTTACATGCACTCGGAGATCGAGACGCTGGAACGCATCAAAATTCTGCGCGATCTGCGCAAGGGCGAGTTTGATGTGCTGATCGGCATCAACCTGCTGCGCGAAGGCCTTGACTTGCCGGAGGTCTCGCTGGTGGCGATTCTCGACGCCGACAAGGAAGGCTTTCTGAGATCGGCGGGATCGTTGATCCAGACCATCGGCCGCTGCGCGCGCCACCTGAGCGGCCGCGCCATTCTTTATGCGGACAAGATGACCGACTCCATGCAGAAAGCGCTGGACGAGACCAACCGCCGGCGCGCCATTCAACACGCCTACAACGAAGAGCACGGCATCACGCCGGAGAGCATCGTGCGGCCGCTCGACATGACGCTGGTGGCCGTCGCCAACGCAGACTATGTCGATCTGACCAATGAGGCGGAGGGTCTGCCGGAGTTCCGTTCCCAGGAAGAATTAGACGCTTACATCGCGAAACTGGAGAGTGACATGCGCGAAGCGGCCAAGCGCTTCGAGTTCGAGCAAGCCGCCCGGCTGCGCGATACCATTCGCGATCTGCGCACCAAGGAATTCATGTTCACGTAGTGAAGATATCACTGCGTCACTACCATCATGGGCTGCTGCAGCGCGCAGGAAGCGGTACAAGTAGGGTCTTGCTGAGGCGCGGCTATGGTCGCCGACACGGTATCATTCACGGTCTGGATGATACTGGTGGAGAAGCCGCCCGGGTTGGTCACGTAAACCTTGGTCGATCCGGGATCGGCAGCGACGAATGAAGGGCCAACTCCCACGGCAACGGTCTTCAGCACAGCGAAGCTGGTGGCGCTCACGACCGACACATCATTGGAACCGGAATTAGCCACGTAGAAGCGCGTCCCGTCCTTCAGCGCGGCAATTCCCGATGGCGTCGTACCTACGGCCACCGGCGCAGACAGCGACGGGATGGGCGGCATATTGGCAACATTGACATTCGAGGCGTCGAAGACACTGACGGTGTTGTCGCCCGCGTTGATGACGTAGAGCCGGTTGAGGTGCGTGTCGAGATAGGAATACGTCGGCTTCACGCCCAGCGGAACCGATGCCGCCACCGCCGGGGTGAGACCCGGCGTAAGGATGTCGAGCGCTCCGGGGTGGACGCCGTCGCCCTGGGTCACGACGAAGATGTAACTGCCATCGACACTGGAAGTCGCGTAAACCGGATTCAGCCCCAGCCCGTCCACCGGGTTCAAGGTCTTCACCAAATCCAACGTCGCCGGATCCAAAACCGAGACCGAGCCCTGGCCCAGGTTGTCGCCCTGGTTCAGGACGAAGACTTGCCCGCCGCTGGCCGCCTGGACCATGTTGATCGGGTTCAGTCCCACGCACGCGGTATTCGTAACCGTCCCCGTGGTCGTCGAGATGGAGCTGACGGACCCGGTTGTCGGACAGGCCGAATTGAAGCCTGAATTGAGCACGTACATGGTGCCATTTTTAGTGGACGTCAGGAAGAGGGGATGCGATCCCGGCAGCAGCCCGACGGTCGTAACCGCGCCGCTGCTGTAAGCCGGGAAATCACTCACCGTGTCATTGCCGCTGTTGGCGACAAAAAGGGCGTTGAAAGAGAGCAGGTCCTCATAGATGGAACCGACGCCCATGGGTTGCAGCCAACTGACGGTGTCGCCGGAAACATCGATCGTAGTGGTTGAGCCGTTGCCGTTGAGGTTGTAATTCATTACGTAGGCGAAGTGCGTGCTCTGCGGCTGGCCGCCGGGACCGACAATGGGATTGGCGACCGGACGGTATTGATCGCCACAGCCCAGCTCTGCCAACAGCATGAGAGCAGCCAACAGCAAAAAGATGGTTCCGCGCGAAACCTTCATCCACACTCCTGACGGTGAACTGCCACTCCTGCCCGAATGCCAAACAGGAAAATACATTGTATAGGGCGCGCCCGCCCAGGTATAGAGCACGGCTGCCCTCGCCATCTGGAACCCGAGTGGGTTGCAAGGGTTGCGGTCAGACATTCTTTCGGCGGAAAAGGTAAATGACCGTGAGCGTGGGGTTAGAAATTGCCGCGCAAAAGCAAAGCCCTGTCGCTGCGGACAGGGCTGGTGAAATGCGACGCGCAATTAGACGCTGAAGGAAGATCCGCAGCCGCAGGTACTCTTGACGTTGGGATTGTCGAACTTGAAGCCGGCGCCTTCGAGGGTCTCGATGTAATCAACGTTGACGCCCTTCAGATACATCAGCGAGGTCGCGTCAACGTAAACCTTCAGGCCTTCGAAGTCGAAGGTCTTGTCCATCATGCCGGCGCCGTTCTCGAATGACATCGAGTACGAGAAGCCGGAGCATCCCCCGCCGACCACTCCCACGCGCAGTCCCGCCGGAACTGGGTTCTGTTGCGCCATGATCTCTTTCACCTTGGCGATCGCCGTCGGGGTGAGATTGAGGGGCGTGGTTGCGACATTGGGTGCGGTGGTGGTGTTCGGTGCGGTGGTTGTGGTAGCCATTCTCTCTCCTCTGAAACTAGCGCGATTATAGCAAACTGCTGCAGCTTTGTGGTCAGCAGCCCGCAAGCCAGGCGCTGCCGCAAGGGTGCCTGTATTTTGGATGCAGCGGAACGGCCCTCCGTCGCAGGAGTTATACAAGCCATCCCCTGCCGCGAGCCTCAAAGGGCCCAATGAAAAGGGCTGCCCCGCCAGGATAGCAGCCCAGATACCGTGCTTCGCCCAGCACCCCAAAGGAGAGTAATTTCGAGACTGTGACCTTGTCACCAATTCTTAACAGAGTCAAGACCGCTGATGGGGTGCCCGCTCACGCCACTTTCCGCGCATTGAGTCGTGGCGGGCACATATTTTCTTCCCGGTTTCGCGGGAAAAACGATGACTAAGCCCTGTGCCTGGCAGGCCTTGTTTGCCGGCGGAGCTCCGGCCCCGTAACCCGCACGAGGGCGGCTGGGAGCCTATTCGGGGCCCGGTTGCCGAACGCAAATAATTGCGCTTGCCCGTCGCGAGCCGGAGATATAATGTACACAAGTGAGGGCCCCCGTCCGGTCTGGCGGCACAACCGCCTGGGACGCGGGACCGGTTGGTTGTGAGCCGAGGTGGCCGATGTCAATGATGATGATGTTGCTGATCGCGTGGGGCGTTCTGACGGGGATGCTGGTTCTGCTCCTGATCTACCGTAGCACTCTGACCCTGCACGAGGACGATCAACTCTTCTTGGACGATGCCAGTGCCAACCTGCGGAGGGAACAGGAGGAGCTGCAGCTTCGGATGAAGAGAGTGACCCCGTACGTGCGCATACTGTGGGCGGCGTCGGGGCTGTTGATCTTGTTCATCGCCGGCATGGCCGTGTGGCAGCAGATGAACAAGGTGTACTGAGTCCTTGGTGCTGAGCGCCGCCGTACCCCGGCGAAATTGGCCGGCAATTCGTTCCCACGAGTAAGTCTCCGGGGACGCGAATGTGCTGGGGCCTGAAAAACATGAATCCAATAACGCGCAGCGTCCCAGTTGCGCGTTTGCCGTTGTGGGGTGGTTGAGGGACGGCACAGTTCTCGCACGCCCTCAGGCGGTCAGAACTCAGCGCCCATGTTCTGAAAGATGAAGCGATTGGTCCTGGCGCGCATCTCTAAAGTAGTCGGAGAGAGAGTCGGAGATTGATTCTTCGCAACATCGAAGTCGAACGCCTTCACCCCGGAGGCGCAGCCATCAGCTCGCAGATCGCAGAGGTCAATGTGGCAACGCAGGAAGTCAACAATCGAATACTGGAGTTTCCGTTGCAACCGGAAGCGGATGAGGAAGAGGAAGTCGCGGAATGGTTGGAGGCTTTCGATCAGGTGGTCGAAAACCAAGGCACCAGCCGCGGATGCGAACTTCTGCAAGCGCTGATTGAGCGGGCGCGCGAGTCGGGAGTCGAGATTCCCGTGCAGTTAAACACGCCCTACGTCAACACCATTCCGGTGAGCGAGGAAGTTCCCTATCCCGGCGATCGCATGTTGGAGCGGCGGCTGAAGAGCTTGACCCGCTGGAACGCGATGGCGATGGTGCATCGGCAAAACAAGAAAGACCCGGGGATCGGCGGCCATATCTCGACCTACTCTTCTCTGGCGACGTTGCTGGAAGTCGGGTTCAATCACTTCTTTCACGCCCGCTACGGAGATCAACCGGGCGACTTCCTGTATTTCCAGGGTCACGCCTCGCCGGGAGTGTACGCGCGCGCCTACCTGCTGGGACGAATCAGCGAGGAGCACGTGCAGAATTTCCGCCATGAGTTGCGCGGACTCCCAGCGCTATCGTCATACCCGCATCCCTGGTTGATGCCAGACTTCTGGAGGTTCCCCACGGTTTCGATGGGGCTGGGGCCGCTCAATTCCATTTATCAGGCGCGTTTCATGCGTTACCTGGAACATCGCAACCTCATTCCCAAGACTCCGCGCAAGGTCTGGGCGTTCGTCGGCGATGGCGAGACCGATGAGCCGGAGTCGATGGGCTCGCTGACTTTGGCTTCGCGCGAAAAGCTCGACAACTTGATCTTCGTCATCAACTGCAACCTGCAACGTCTGGACGGGCCGGTGCGCGGCAACGGCAAAATCATCCAGGAGCTGGAAGCGGCCTTCCGCGGCGCAGGCTGGAACGTCATCAAGGTGATCTGGGGCTGCGATTGGGACCGCCTGTTCGCGCGCGACAAGTCCGGGTTGCTGGTGAAGCGCCTGGGCGAGGTGGTGGATGGTGAGTACCAGACCTACAAGGTGAAAGGCGGCGAGTATATTCGCCGCGAATTCTTCGGCAAACATCCTGAGCTGCTGGAGATGGTCTCGGACATGAGCGACGAGGAGTTGCACCACCTTACCCGCGGCGGCCACGATCCGCAGAAGGTTTACAACGCTTACAAGCGGGCGGTTGAACATGAGGGCGCGCCCACCGTGATTCTGGCGCACACCGTGAAGGGCTATGGCCTGGGATCGGCGGAGGCGCGCAACGCCACCCATCAAGAGAAGAAGCTTGCCGACCACGCGCTGACTGCATTTCGCTCACGCTTTGCCATCCCGATACCTGAGGAGGCGGCACGAGAAGGACGCTTATATCGGCCGCCCGATGACAGTCCGGAGATTGTTTACGCGCGCCAGCGCCGCGAGGAACTCGGTGGATTCGTGCTGACCCGGGAAGTCCCTCCACCGAGCTTCCAGCCTCCGCCGCTCGCGGAATTCGCCGACGCGCTGGCCGGATCCAAGGGACGCGCCGTCTCCACCACCATGGGCTTCGTCAGCATGTTGCGGCAACTCATGAAAGATAAGGAAATCGGCAAGCTGATTGTGCCCATCATTCCCGACGAGGCGCGCACCTTCGGCATGGAGTCCATCATTCGCCAGGTGGGTATCTACGCCAGCCAGGGACAGCTTTATAAGCCGCACGATCAGGACATGCTGCTCTATTACCGGGAAAACAAGGACGGGCAGATACTGGAAGAGGGAATCACCGAGGCCGGTTCCATGGCTTCGTTCACCGCCGCCGGAACGGCGTACGCGAACTACAAAGTGCCGACCATTCCGTTCTTCACCTATTACTCAATGTTCGGGTTCCAGCGCATCGGCGATCTGGTGTGGGCGTTTGCCGACTCCCGCGGCAAGGGATTCATGATGGGCGGCACGGCGGGAAGGACCACGCTTGCCGGTGAAGGCTTGCAGCATCAGGACGGCCACAGCCTGGTGCTCTCCAGTACCGTCCCCACCTGCCACAGCTACGATCCCGCTTACGTGTACGAGATTGCTGTGATCATTCAGGACGGCATACGCCGCATGTACCAGGAGCTGGAGGACCGCTTTTACTACATCACCTTGTACAACGAAGACTATCCCATGCCGGAAATGCCGCAGGGCTGCGAGGAAGGAATCCTGCGGGGCATCTACAAATACAGATCGGCGTCCGGCGGCAAAGCTGCGATGCAATTGTTTGGCAGCGGGTCCATTCTGAATGAGGCCGTGCGCGCGCAAAACCTTCTGGCGGAAAAATATGGCGTGCAGGCCGACGTCTGGAGCGTAACCAGCTACAACGAGCTGCGGCGCAACGCCCTGGCCATCGAGCGCTGGAACCGCCTGCATCCCGCCGAGCCGGAAAAACGCCCGCATATTCTGACCGTCCTCGCGGGAGCGGAAGGGCCGATCGTCGCCGCCACCGACTTCATGAAGGCGGTGCCCGACCAGCTATCGCCGTGGCTGGGCCGGCGGCTGGTAACCCTGGGCACCGATGGCTTTGGACGCAGCGATAACCGCGAGCACTTGCGGCGGCACTTCGAAGTGAATGCCGAGTCGATGGTCGCGGCGGCACTGTCGCGGCTGGCGCGCGACGGAAACTTCGATGTGCAGGGCGCCCAAAAAGCGTTTGCGGAACTGGGCGTGGACAACGAGAAGATCGACCCGGCGATTGCGTAAAGTCCCTCGCCGTCGAAACTTCGCAACTTCAAATCGCGGCTTTATGCACTCCTTTCCAGCAAGTCCTGGCGATCTTCTGTGGTGGGAATGGCTGCTTTGGGCCGCCGGATGCTGGAGTGCGGCCGCGGCGGCAAAGTTCATCCTGCGCGACTTTCTAGGAGACCTGGCCGGGCTTTTGGCTTTTGTAAGCGTAGTAGCAGGAGTTTTCTGTGCCCTGTTCGGAATCGTCCGGTTAGTCGAATTGGTCGGATAACCTACGCCTTTGCTTAGTCCAACCAAGCTTCAAACTTTCCCCTCGCGCACATAGGCCTTGCGGAGTTACCATGGGCCACAACTCTTTTCACTGAAGCGTCGCCCGGCGGGGCTGCAACTGGGTTGGGCGAAGAGTGGTGTACGCAAGCAGGTCTCTGACACTACACTTCCGGCTTTTCCCGATCCAACGTGTAGAATGCCAGCCGGCTTCTGTGATGGGAGTTGGCCGGAGCACGCAATAGCAGGCCCACAAGGAGATCCGATGGCATCAGGTAAGGCAGTTGCAGCATTAGGGTTGGCACTTATTCTTTGCGTGTTCCTAGCGGCTTGCGGTGGCCACTCCAAGCCCGCCCCAGCGGGTTCGCCGGTGATCTTTGAATCGAGTTTGCCCAGTGGCGCGGTCAATGTTCCCTACAACGCCACCGTGCATGTGACCCGGGGAACCGGAACGTCACCTTTCACGTGGAGCATCACGTCGGGGAATTTGCCCACCGGATTGAGCTTGAACGCCGATACCGGGGCAATCACTGGAACCCCGACCACGATTGTGAATGCCAGCTTCACCGTGCAGGTAACGGACGCCAAGTCCCTCACCGGGAGCAAGGCCCTGAGCATCAACATCCGCGGTGCGGTATCGATCACGCCCCCCACGCTGCCGGGAGGCCAGGTAACGTTACCCTACAGCGCAAACTTATCGGCGACCGGCGGAGTATTGCCTTATACGTGGAGCGTCAGCAGCGGTTCTCTGCCGCCTGGACTCACCCTCACTACGAACGCCGACAGCACCGCCACGATTTCCGGTACGCCTACTCTGCTGGGGACCTCGACGTTCACCCTCCAGGTGGCTGATGCGGAGATCCCCCCTGCCACCGGATCCTCTGGCACGTTGAGTATCTCCATCCTTGGGTTTGTCACCATCACCAACACTTCCCTACCTGATGGCAATGTGGCCATCTTCTACGACACGCAGCTAATTGCCACGGGCGGACTGGCGCCCTACACCTGGAGCCTGACCTCTGACTCTGGGCCCTTGCCGCCCGGATTGTCTCTGACTACTACCACCGGAGTGATATCGGGAACGCCTACAACAACCGGCAGCTATCCGATCAGGGTGCAAGTGACCGACTCGGAAAGTACTCCCCAGACGGCGACCGGGGACTTCACCATCACCATCAACCCGACACCGCAGCTCCAGGTCACGACAAGTTCGTTGCCGGCGGGCACGCAAGGCGTCCGCTACTCAAATTCGTTGGCCGCCACCGGCGGAGTTCCGCCATACTCCTGGAGTCTTACCTCGGGACCGTTGCCCGCGGGCTTGACGCTGAGCGGCACCGGCATAATTTCGGGAACGCCCACCGGCCGCAGTGGTACCTTCCCCATCACCGCACAGGTGACCGACACCCTGGGGAATACGGCCTCTTCTTCCGGCTTGACGCTGGCCATCAATTCCGGCCCCTTGGTGATTACGACCGCCGCGGTGCCCACGGGCACACAGTCGGTGCCCTACAGCGTCGCGATGAGTGCTGCCGGCGGAACTCCACCCTACACTTGGTCGCTGCGGTTTGGGACCTTGCCCAACGGTTTAACTCTCAACCCCAGCACCGGGGTGATCTCGGGAACGCCGACTACGAGCGGCGGTGACTCCGTCGAATTTCAGGTGCAGGATTCGGCTTCACCACCGGCCATCGTCTTCTCGCCGCCTTTTGCACTCAACATCAACCCTGCCCTCACCAATGCGGTCCTGACTGGCGATTACGCCTTCTCGTTCAGCGGCTACAACAACGGAACGCCAGCGGTCGCGGCCGGCCGATTCACGGCTGACGGAACTGGGTCAATCAGTAATGGCTTGCTCGACGCGAATAGGGCCGGCGCCCCTCCGGTGATCGGCCTGTCCTTCACCGGGACCTACTCGATCACAGCGGATGGCTTGGGCACGATGACCTTCAACGACACCCAAGGTCCGGTCCTCGTTCTGGCGGTAGCGGTGGACAGCACTGGCGCGGGCACGCTCATTCAGAGCGACCCTAATAATCCGCAGGAGTATGCTTCCGGTGCGCTTAAGCGGCAAACGATTGTTTCGCTGACTGGCGGTAATTTTACCTTCGGCTCGAGCGGAGTTGACATGGCAGGCAATCGGTTTGCCAGCGCTGGAACGTTCCAGACCAATGCCTCCGGAACTTTGACGAAGGGCGTAACCGACACCAATGACGGGGGCATAGTGGTTCCAGCCGCTATCTTGGGCGGCGCGTACGCTGCGCCCGATCCCAGCACCGGCCGGGGCACGGCCAGCCTGCGCATTAATAGCGGCCAAGCGCAAAACTTCAGCTACTACCTGGTGTCTTCCGGGGAGATGATTCAGGTCAGCATCGACCAGATATCGGATACCTCTCCTCTGACGCTGGCGTCGGTACTCAAAGGGACTTCGCAAGGCGCGGGCTTCACCAACGTAGCCTTGAGAGGGGTAAGCGTTGTCCAAACCAACGCGGTCAATCCCAATGGCGGGAGCCCGGAAGCGATTGGGGTTGCCGGGTCTTTCACCGGCGACGGCACTACCGACGGAAATGGTTTCGGCAACGCCACCCTATTGTTTGACCAGAACACGGGTGGGACGCTGGCCCAGCAGCAGATCGCTGGCGGCCAATACAAAGTTAACCCGCTGAATGGACGAGTAATCTTGAACGGCTTCGGCGGTACCCCGCTTGTCCTGTACCTGGTGAGCCAGAACCAGGCGTTCCTGGTTGGCAGCGATGGGAATGTCACATCCGGAGTGCTGGCGCCGCAAGTGGCAGGTACGTCGGGCGTGCCCCTCAACAACGTTTCGGTCCTGGGCGCTTATGTGGGAGGCTCGGTTCTGCCAGCCCTGCCGGCGGTAACCAATCAGGTTGACTGGCTGTTCTCCGACGGGAATGGCAACATCAACGTCTCGCAAGATAGCAGCGGCCCCGGTGGTCCGCAGACTCATCAGTTTGCTGTCACCTACCAGGTTGACGCTACTGGCCGGGCCCTCGTCGAATCGAACCCGGGCGGGACGCTGCAGGGCATCCTGTTTGTCATTTCGCCGACCCGGATCGTCATTCTTTCGACCGACACGAATCCGGTCTTGTCCACTTTCAGTATTGGGAAGGCAGCGAATTAGCTATTGGCGTCGGGGGCGACAAAGCATCACCAGTATGCCAGCGGGAACTGAAGCGGTTTCGTTTCCTGCTGGCACATCCTTGGTGCGCCGCCACTGCTCTATTTGCCTGTCGCGGCTGGGGCTGACGGGCGGAATCCCACCAACTTCATAGCCTGCCGCGCTTCGTGGTTCTTCATGAAATGCTCCCAGATGAACCCCGTGCGGTAGTTTTCCGCCATCCCGGTTCTTGTGTTGCTCGCGCGCAGGCTTGGGGACGTGAAGAATTCTGACCGACGGTGTACCTGCTCCCTGGAGTGGGAAGTAATCCGGCACTCTGGTGCAATCTGTTGCACCTGCCGCTAGCCAATCTCTTATTTTTTCAATAGTTTGCAGCGGAAGCAAAATTGCAACACTTTAGTTGGTTGGGTTTGTCCATCCGGCTAAAGGCCCTGAACAGACCCACCTTTGCAAAGGTGGGTGCGTCTTCAACTGCTTTAGGCGCGGCCACGGGACCCGTAAACACCGTAAGCGTTTGAGTTAAAGCTTCAACCTCGCGAGTCATGACTCTGAACGGAGGAACAAACTTGAACAAAAAACTTGGATGGTCGTTATGCTTGTTGACTCTCGCCCTCTGCGTGAGCAGTCTTCCAGCGATGGCGGATACACTCTTCAGCGATCTCGGCCCCCCGGGGAACGTCTACCAAGGCGGGACCGGGTGGACGATCTCCGGAAGCGGATTCGTTGGCACTAGCTTTACCGGTGCCAACCTTTTTACGGTTGGTGGCAGTGGCAACTTCAGCGTCACGTCCTTTGACCTCGGCGTAGGATACGTGACGGGCACCAACTCGTTCTTCGCCAGCATTTGGACCGACAACGCTGGTCTCCCGGGAACCGAGGTGGGTGGCGCCTATTGGGGTAACCTGTCGAGCAGCCAAACTTTCGGAGGCTGCTGCGGCCTGGTTACCGTCACTGGCATTAGTGGAGTCACGCTGACCGGCGGACAGTCGTATTTCATGCTCCTCGGTCCGATGAGTGGCTCCAGTACCACTTGGGAAGCATGGAACTGGAACAGCCAGGGCGTAAACGGTCTGGATCTATATGCCACCAGCGGATGCCAGGACGGTGGCGGGACCGGTTGCGTCTGGAACAGCAATGGCACGGGGAACCCGCTTGGGGCCTTCGATATCCAAGGCACAGCGGGCCCCGGCACTCCCGAGCCCAGCTCCCTGTTGCTGCTCGGCACTGGGGTAGTTGGGGCATTCGGAGTGATTCGCCGCAAACTGAACCGTTAATCCTCCTTGCAGTTCACATCGAAAAGCCGGAGCCAACCAGCTCCGGCTTTCGGCTTTCTGGAGCAGTGGTGGAAGCCCCCGCATTTATGCGGGGGAAGAAGAAGCAGGGGGCTTCCACCGCAGAGGTTAACGATGAGGCTCGGCCTCCCCCGGGCTGGGCGGAGGTGGCGTGGTTCCCTGCGGCGGCGCGCCAGGCGGAGCCGGGGTCGCGCCCGTTCCCGGAGGCGCCACGTAGGGCGGCGTCGGCGAAGTCAACTCTTGCACATTGGCCGGAACAACACCCTTCACCGCCGGCGCATGCTTCACCTGGCCCGCTTCCGCATCCGACATATCAATACCCAGCTTAGACAGGGTTTCCGCCGTGTACAGATCCAGCTGTACTTTCGACTTCTCGTAATTGGCAGCAGCGTTGAGAACATTGGATTCGGACTGGGTCAGGCTGCTGGAGGCCTGCAATACGAGAGTAGGGGTGGAAGCCCCATAGCCGAACTTCTTCTGCTCCGCCGCCAGGCTCTCATTGGCATAGTCGCGGGCTGCGATCGCCGCCTGCAGGGCGGCATAGTTCTGCTGCATGGTAAATTGCGCATTGCGCACCTGCAACGATATCTGGTTCTCGGTTTGCTGCAGGGCAACCTGCGACTGACGGTATTCCAACTGCGACCGCACCTGTTCGGACTGCGCGGCGCGGTTGCGCAGAGGAATGTTGAGGTTCACTCCGACTCCTTTGTCGGGTGCTGAACTGTTAAAGAGATCGTGAAAAGCGTTGGGGTAGCCGCTTCTGGGAATCGTCCCGGGAGGCAGGCAATTTTGCCCTGGAATTCCCCCCGAGCTACAGTCTGGAAAGGCGGGATTCTGGTCGCCCGCCAGGCCCGAGGCGCCATAGAACGCGTACACGTCCAGCGTCGGCCGCAGCGCGTTTTGCAGCGACTTACGCGAGATCTCGAGATTGGTCAGGTTGATGCGCGCCACCGCGATTTCGGGACGCGCCTGCAAGGCTTCCTGAATCAGGTCTTCGACCGGACGGACCTCGTACTGCTCGTTGAATCGCAGGGTGTCGGTGGGAATGACCGGCGCCACCGCCAGGATGGGATCTCCCATGTTCTTGGTAATGGCGTTCTTCATCAGGAGTTGCTCAAGCTGAAGATTGGATTGCGAACCGATCAGGTTTTGCCTCGCCGTGGCAACCCCGCTTTGGGCCTGAAGCAAGGTAATGGGTGCCAGCGTGCCAATCCTGATCTGCTCCTGATCGTCGGAGAGCGTTTTCTCCGCCAGTTGCAGCGCGCGCTCGTTCACCTTCACCGCTTCATAGGCGGTCACCAGGTCCCAGTAGATATTTTCAACCTGCGAAACGGTTTGCATAATCTGCTGGCGAAACACCACGTCCTCGATCTCGCGATTGTTGCGGGCGATGCGGATGTAGCGCAAGTTGGGATCGAACCCGAAGCCTTGCAGCAGGTGCTGTCGCAATTGGAAACGGAAGCTTGGGTTCAACGCCGGCGAAAGCAGGCTGAAGAGCGAGTTGGTGGTGATGCGGTTGTTGTTGAACCCAACTGTCATCAAGGTACCTGTCGAAAACCCCTGGGTGTAACCGAAGTCGTAGAGGTTGGTGTTTTGCACCAGGGTGGGCGTTCCCGTGAAGACAATGTTGGACTGCGGCGTGGTGGCGCGCTCGCCTTGAATATTTCCCGTGAGGGTCGGGTCGAAGCTGTCAATCGGAGGGCCAGCCCCGAGGGTGGAGGTCACGATGCCAAGAGCGCCGGCCCCGGCCCCGCCAGTACCCAATTGCGTGCCGCCCGCGCCGGTGCCCGTTGCCCCGGTTGCGGAGGTGCCGGTTCCTCCAACCGAGGTAGCGCCGGTGGCCCCTCCCGGGGTGCCCTGCACCACGTTGGCGTTAACCCCCAGGGCAACTGCGCCCGATTTGGTGCGCAGCAGATCGGTGTCGGCAATGGAGAGGTTGTAGCGCTGTAGGACGATATCAAGGTTATTTTCCAGCGCCATCGCCACCGCATCGTTGATGGACAAGTACATTTTGCCGTCGCGGAACAGCTGATCGGTCCGCGCGGAGTTGCTCAGGTTCGCCGCCGGTACGCTGCGCGAGGTGTAGGGTGCGAGCACACCTGGGAATGGAGATTTTGGCTTCGAGTAGTCCTGGTCAGAATACAAATGAGCATTGTGCTGCGGCGCCGGAGCCTGCGCCAGCGGCGTTAGCGGTGGCATGCTGGTATGGGCGCTTTGTGGAGTTGCATTTTGGGCATAACTCGCTGTTACAAGCAGACCCACGATCCCCAGCGCGACCGTCCTTCGGACCGCGCCTTCAACCAATCTGGCAACCAACATTTCCTTATCTCCTGAAACCGGCATTCGCGCCGGTTTGTGTCTCCCGCGGTTATGAATTGCTGTGGCCTCAGTGTAATACGCACCAAAGTGCCCAAAGGTTCAGGTTGAGGCGAACAAGCCGCCCGTTTCGACAGGAAGACGCAACCGGCGGGCAAGCCCGACGTACATGGACTCATTCATGTCACGAATGTCAACCGCAAAAGAATGATGAAACGCGTTTGCTTATGGGCATAGACGCCCGCTGCTTCGAAAGCGGCGCCGCGGCACTCAAATCTGCTGCCGCTTCCAGCGACCGCGCTTGAACAAAACGGCGCTGGCAGCTGCGATGGCCGTCTCCGCGATCACGATGGCGACGAACACCCCATTCGAACGCAGGTGCGCCGGAATTGCCAGCCAATAAGCCAGCGGAATTTCCAGCAGCCAGAAGCCGAACAAATACACATACGTTGGAGTCACCGTGTCACCGGCCCCGTTGAAGGCTTGCAGCATCACCATGCCATAGGCATAACCGATGTTGCCGTAGCTGACGATGCGCAAGCAGGCCGCGCCCAGCGGCACCACGGCGGGATCATGGCTGAACAACCGTATCAACGGCTCCGCGAAGAGGATGAACAGCACTCCCACGCTGCCCAGGAACACCATGTTGTAGATTCCGGTCCGCCACACCGATTGCTCGGCGCGCTCCGGCTGCCCGGCTCCCAGGTTCTGACCCACCAGAGTGGCGGCGGCATTGCTCAATCCCCAGGCCGGCAGAATGGCAAAGATCACGATGCGGATGGCTATCGTGTATCCGGCCAGCGCGGCCGCGCCAAACATGCTCACGATACGCACCAGCCCAATCCAACTGGTGTGTGCAATGGCAAATTGCAGCACGCCGGTAACCGACACGCGGGCCAGACGCAGAAGAACGTGGACGTTGATGCGAAGCTGGCGGCGAAGAATACGGATGCGCTCGGTGCCGCGCAGCAGGCGATAGAACTGGTACCCCAGTCCGATGCTTCGGCCGGTAAGGGTTGCGACTGCCGCGCCCGTGACACCCAACCGCGGAAACGGTCCCAAGCCGAAGATGAAACAGGGATCGAGGACCAGGTTGATGATGTTGGACACCCACAAGATCCGCATAGCGATCGCCGCGTCACCGGTGCCGCGAAAGATGGCGTTGTTCAGAAACAGCAGCAGCAGGACCCCGCTTCCGCCCAACGCAATTCTGGCGTAGTCGCTGCCCACGGCGACGATCGCGGGTGAGGCTCCCATCAGCCGCAGCAGATCAGGCGCAAAAATCAGGCAAGGCGCGCCGATGGCGAGCGAAATCGCCAGCCCCAGCGCGATCGCCTGCACTCCTGCCACGGCGGCTCCAGCAGGGTCCTTCTCCCCGATGCGCCGCGCCACCATCGCCGTGGTTGACAAGCTTAGTCCCAGGCCAACGGCGATTACCAGGCTGAGGAGCGATTCTGTCAGCCCCACCGTGGCCACGGCGTTGGCTCCCAGGTGCGCCACCCAGAAAACGTCAACCACGGCGAACAGCGATTCCAGCGCCATCTCCAGCACCATGGGCACGGCGAGCAAAAGAATCGCGCGGTTTAGATTGCCCGCGGTGAAATCCTGATGCGAACCGCGAATGGACTCGCGCAACAAGCTCCACAGGCTGGGCTGCGAACTGGGCGTGGCTGGGGAAACAACATCCATGACGACCTACTATCTTGGCGCCACGCCATGCAGTCAGACCGGCGACAGCG
The DNA here is from genome assembly GCA_003151335.1 of Acidobacteriaceae bacterium. Classification (GTDB taxonomy): domain Bacteria; phylum Acidobacteriota; class Terriglobia; order Terriglobales; family Acidobacteriaceae; genus Bog-257. The sequence continues at coordinate 9,492 of PLXE01000071.1, read as the reverse complement.
CGTTGTTATTCGTGCGTGAAACAGGACTCCGCGTCAGCAGATTAGGGTCAGCGGATTCGCAAGGATGGCGTACTACTGCGGGTCGAACATCGACTTGTCTCCCTGTTCTTGGGGCCCAGCGCCAGAACTTCGATAACAGCAAGCCTGACCTGATACGGACGATGGATCGGTGAAAGGCATTCTAGCCGATTCAGCCGTAAGCATCAAATCGAGGTGCGCGTCCGGTGCAACGAAAAAGGCCGCCAGCTCGAATGCGCTAGCGGCCCTGAAGTTAAGTCATCTTAACCGTTATCTAACAGGAGGCGTCTTGCCGGGAATTTCGTTGTCACGATCCTCCGGCCTTCTCGCCGGATGGTCAGACTTGGCGCCCGGTATGGGCTTGTCGTTTTGCGAACTCATCCGCGGCTCCGTCATCTCATCCGAGGTGAAGCCGTAGCCTTCAGTGTAGATCGCCTGCTGGTAAAGGCCACCCGCCGGCTGGCGGGCGATGGCATAGATCGGGAAAGCCCTGCCACCCGCCGGATACACCGTCGCCACGTAATCGGCCACCATTTTGCCGGAGAAGGTGTCCGGCAGCCAGCTTAACTGCATGGGGCCCGAAAGCTGCCGGCCGGCGGTCCACGTCTGTCCTCCGTCATTCGACAAAGTGAAGCCTGCAAACAGCCGACAGTTGCTCCCACAAGCCGAAACCGGATAGTAGTAGTAGGTGATTGCCATATGGGCCGAAGTTCCCGAGGTCCTGATGTCAATCCCCATGCCGTGAATGAAATGGTCCACGCCGCTGTTGATGGGATCGATGGGGACCCGGACAACCGAACTCCAGTGGATCCCGTCGGTGGAACTGCTGTACACGATGTCGTTGGCAGCGCAACCGCTTTCGAAGCGGCAGTCCGGCCACGATACATACACTTTGCCCGCGCCATCGATGGCCGTGGAAGGAAGGCCGGCGCTGCGCAGGCCGCCCGCCTCGCCGTGGCTGGGAGCGTTGGCAATGCTTACTGCGGCGTTCCAGTTCTGCCCACCGTTGGTCGAGGTAAACGCCGACATGCCGCCGTTGTAGTCACCAAATCCTACGACGACAGTGCCATTGGGCTGCACTACAGGATTCACCCCGATACCGTAGTCGAACGCCGCCGTAGCTTTTGCTGATCCCCAAGTCAGTCCGCCGTCGCTGGAAGTGCTCATCTGTATCAGGGGGGTGTCCCATCCCGCGTAGCAATTTCCGTAATAGGGGCTGGTGGACGTGTCATCGCACATGATCCAGTTCTTGTCGTCACCGCCGTCGCGTGAAATGTAGATCGGGTTACCCCAATGGATGCCGTCGGTCGAGCGGCTCACCGCGACATCTATACCACTTGCAATCGGCAGGGTGCAGATTAGCCACACGCCATGTTTCTTATCGTAAGCGACCGACGCGTCACTGGCCGCGCTATTGGTTCCGCCGCCACCACCGTAAACGGTAAGGCCGGGCAAGACCCCATTGGTCCAGGTGATCCCCCCATTCAGAGTGGTCGCCCAACCGATATCGTCGCCGCCGCCGCTGTAGATGCGGGCGACCTGAAATGCGGTGACAATCACGGGTCCGTAAGTAAAAGCGCCCGGTTCCACTTCGGTCATGTGCTGAGCGCTCGGATCGGTAAAGCTGTCTTGACTGAGCTGTCGAAAAACGCCCTGAGCGGAAGCCGGCAGGGCACCGGCAAAGCTGATGGCTAGTCCCAGAGCAGAGATAAACACTGCCCGGCGGATGCCAGGCGAGGAAAGCGAATACAAGGGTTTCATTAGAGCTCTCTTCTTTCTTTGTGGCTAATTCAGATTAGTGTGTCGTGTAGGCACGAGGAACGTTGATTGCACCGGACAGGAGGACGGGCAAAACCACCGGTCGTAGCTTTCAAACTTTATCGTGCGGGGTCGCTGCATGTCAATGAAACCTGGCGGCTCGGGAGATCGTTTAGCGCGGGCCGTTGACACCGCTGAGGAATCCTCCGAGGTGGGCAGTCAAGGCGATCACGACAGCAGCCACAATCTCAATGGGCAGGCGATAGACCGGTAGTTCGCTCTCAGGATTTCGCCGGGCGCGAAAATGGATACTCCAGACCAACCAGATCAATGCGCCTGAGACCAATCCCATCACCAAATGCCGGAGCAATATCCCTTTGAGCCGCTGGCCTTCCAGCTGCCACCGCCAGGCCAGGACGCCCGTCGCGACGACTGGAAGAGACGAAACCGCCGCTACCAGCAGATCGTAATAGGCCACGGCGGCGAGCATGCGCTTCTTCCTCCACTGGCCGAAGAGATCAAAGCCCACACCGAAGAGAAATAACGCAATGGGAAAGTGGACCAGCACCACGTGTTGAGCGTGCCTGGCGAACAGCGCCGACTTGAGATCAAATGGGTGCAAGCTGCCCTCCCGTCACTGCACCACAACTTTGGCAGTCATCTTGGGATGAATGGAACAAAAGTAGCCGTAGGTGCCCGGTTTGGTGAACGTGTAAGTAAAGTCTTCGTCTGTATCAAGCGCCTTCGACTTGAAAGTCTTGTCGTCGCTGACCACCGTGTGCGGGATATCATCGCGGTTCGTCCAGCGAACGGTCGTGCCTAGGGGGACCGTGATGGTGGCCGGCGAAAAACTGAAGTTGTCGATCTTGACTGCGACTTCCTTGACCGCTACCTCCGGTGAGGAGTTCGCCGGCGGAGTAGCGGCAAGAATACTCTGGCTGGGGCCGGCAGCGATTGCCGCCAGCAATATTGCGACGCCGAACATCCAAGTTCTGGTTTTCATCATGACCGCTCCTTTTATCGTTATGTTCTGCGTGTGATTTCCGCGCATTGTTTGCGCGATTCACACCAGGTTCGCGTCCACCACGGCCAGTGAATGTTTCCCGCGAACGTAGTTGACGTCGGTTACGCCCAGCAAAGTACGCAGTTTGTCCGCCGGAACTTTCATGGGCCCCGGGGAGGGCGCCTCACCCGGTTTCGGTTGAGGGAAGGCCGTGGATGCCGCGGTGTGGAATGTGATATTGCCCTCCACTTTCTGCATGGTCTGATGGATGTGTCCGTTCAAGACCGTGACCGAACCGAAGCGCTTCAGATAGGAGAGGGCCTGTGCGCTGTCATCGGTTCCCCAACCCCACTCGGGATACACGCTCCACAGCGGGATGTGCGCGAAAATCACGATGGGCGTGCTTTTCGAAAGATGCTGAACGTCTTTCGCCAGCCAATCCAGCTGTTCCCCGCCCAAGCTGCCTAAACCCCCGGCCTTCAGGTTCAAGACGTTTACCAGCCCGACGAAATGCACCCCGCTCTTGTCAAAGCTGTACCAGCCCGATCCCTGGGATCCCTTCCCATACCGCTCCAGATACTGTTTGCCCTCATCGTTCAGCACGTCGTGCTCGCCGGGCACAAAGAAGACATCTTGGGTGCTGGCGCTCTTCAGCAGTTGGTCCACGGTGTCGAACTCCTCCGGTTTCGAAAGATGACTGATGTCTCCGGTGTGCAGGATGAAAGCGGGCGCTACTGGCAGAGCGTTGATTTTGTTGACCGCGGCCTTCAGCGTGCCAATGACGTCGGGGTTCGCTGCTTTGTCGAAACCCATATGGCTATCGCTGATTTGAACGAAACTGAGTTCTCCCTGGAGTTCATGACTGCGCATTCCGGCGACCCGCCCCAGGCCATAGGAGTTCAGCACTCCGCCTTTGATCACGCACAAGGCACCCGTGCCTGCCCATGCCATACATTTCAAGAAGCCTCGGCGGTCGATGCCGTCACTGTCAGGTTCGCCAAATCGTTGTTCCTTCGTTTCCACCTTCATTAGCTTTTCCTCCTTCGTATCCTTAGCGGCGCGCATCGAATGCCTGTCGTTATCGCTAACTGCCAGGCGCCGCGTTAATTCCAGCAAAACGTCCGCAGCAGCAAAAATAAAAGTTTTAGAGTCGTGGGAATAAAACCGCCCGTCCGAGAGTTAGCGAGATTAGGGAATTGAAAGCACAGACCGGCAGTTACGGAGAGTTCGAGCGGCTGGCAATGCCGCTCTTCGATTCGCTGTACAACTTCGCGCGCTGGCTCGCCCAGGACGCCACGGAAGCGGAAGATCTGGTCCAGGAAACATTCAAGAAGGCGCTGCATGGGTTTTCGTCATTTGTGCCGGACACCGATTTCCGTGCCTGGATGTTTCGAATTTTGCGCAACACATTCCTGACGTCGCGTACCGGATTACGCGCCAAGCTGACGGTAGAACTGGATCCCGCGGATGAAGAGACAACTCCGGTGACATGGGAGACGCCGGAGTCGCTTGCGCTCGCTTCGGCTACCCGCGAGGCGCTGCAAGCCGCGCTTGATGGCCTTCCCGTCATGTACCGCGAAGCGGTCCTGCTGTGTGATGTTGAGGAGATGAAGTACCAGGAGATCGCGCAGGTGCTCTCGGTTCCGGTCGGCACCGTGATGTCGCGGATTGCACGCGAGCGCAAGCTGCTGCGGCAGATGCTCGCCGGAGAACGCAGCGTGAGGTCTGGTTCAGCCAGGAAATAATCCCATGACGAATTGTTCAACATGGCAGGGCCGAGTCGCAAGTTACGTGGATGCTGAGTTGCCGTTGCCTGAGATGGAAGCCTTTCGCGAGCACCTGGCAACGTGCCCCGATTGCGCCTCGACCGCCTTGGCCCTGATGGAGAGCAAGATGGCCGTCCGCCGCGCTGGAAATCGCTACGCCGCGCCGCCGGAGTTGCGGGCCAATATGTTGCATTTCGCCAAAGGCGAACCGGCAGTGGCGCATAACGCGGCCGGCCGCGATCGAGAGGGATACAGGAACTTTACCGCGCGGCATTGGACTGGTTGGGCACTCGCCACGGCAGCGCTTCTGCTACTCGCGGCCGGACTGTTCGTTGCGGCCAATCGCCGGCAGAGTGCGAAGGCGGTTGCCGAGTTTGCCGATCTTCATGTGACGGCGTTGGCCAGCGCCAATCCAGTCGAAGTGGTTTCCACGGACCGGCACACAGTGAAACCTTGGTTTCAGGGCCGAATTCCGTTCACCTTCGATCTACCCGATCTTCAGGCCACCCCGTTCACACTGGTGGGTGGGCGGGTCGCCTACTTTCACCAGGAACCCGGCGCGCACCTCGTATTTGGCTATCAGCGCCACTTCATTTCGGTTTTCATCTTCCGGGATACGCCTCAACTCGCAATGCCGGCGTCTTTCTTCGCCGACAACACTTCTTCCTTCACGTTGCGGACGTGGACCCAACAAGGGCTGCGATACGTCATCCTAGGCGACGCCAATGCAGCGGCGATCGCGAGCTTGACTGAGTTACTGCAGCACGCTCGATGACGCCGGGGGCTAGTACTGATAAAAACCGCGCCCGGACTTGCGGCCCAACCATCCGGCATCGACCATCTTGATCAGCAGCGGGCACGGCCGGTATTTGGGATCGCCGAGCCCGGAGTGCATCACGCGCATGATGTCGAGACAGACGTCGAGCCCGATGAAGTCCGCCAGGGTCAGCGGACCCATGGGGTGCGCCATACCCAGCTTGAAGACTTCGTCCACGGCTTCGGTTGTGGCCACGCCTTCCATCACGGCGTACATGGCTTCATTCAGCAGCGGCATCAGGACGCGGTTCGCGACAAAGCCGGGCGCATCGTTCACCTCAACGGGAGTTTTCTCCAATTTTTCGGCGAGTGCTTTGACCGTCGCGAAGGTCTCGTTTGAGGTGGCCAATCCGCGGATCAGCTCGACCAATTTCATCACCGGTACGGGATTAAAGAAGTGCATCCCGATGACCTTGTCGGGCCGCTTGGTCACCGTTGCCAGCTTGGTTATCGAAATAGACGAGGTGTTTGAGGAGAGAAGGACCTCGGGGCGGCACATGGCATCGAGATCGCGGAAGAGCTCGATCTTGATCTCCAGACGCTCGCTGGCGGCTTCCACAACGAAATCGCAGTCAGCCAGTCGTTTGCGATCGGTGGTGCCCGCGATGCGGCCCAGGGCCAGGTCGCGCTGCTCGGCCGTCAACTTGTTCTTGGCAACCTCGCGTTCCAGGTTCTTGTTGATGGTTTGCAGGCCGCGGTCGAGGAAGCGCTGCTCCACCTCGACCAGCACCACGTTGTATCCACTCTTAGCGAAAACGTGAGCGATGCCATTGCCCATCGTGCCCGCCCCGATAACTCCCACTGTTTTGATGTCCATGATTGCCTCAAATTAAAGCATTTGGCGCGTCCAGGCGCGCCGCAAAACATTCGAGTGTAGCAGAGGCAGAGCAGGCGGGCAGTGATATCGAATCGGCCAATCGGTTAAGATCTGGCTCTGGAAAGTCATTGCTCCTCCTGTGCCACCGGAAACTCTGCGGCACAGGAGGGACACTGACATTCACCCCTTGAGTTGTGGCGCTAATTTACCGTTATATTTACCGGGTGAGAGGGGATACCGTTTGCCACCACAACAAGGGTACTTGGTCCAGTCTCCATTCCGGCAGGTACATCGAAATGCGTGAACGTGGGGACACCGCCGGTGGCCACGGCCATCGTGCTGTGGTCGTGTGTCTTGGCGTAGAAGATATGTCCGGTGGCGACATTCTTGATCCGCACCAATGGGTAATTTGTGGCGGTCTCATTTTCGTCACCGTACCCAGCCGCTTGTGACAGTCCGTTGAATTGCCGGCCGAAGATCGTATAGCTCTGACCGCGGACAACGGTGGATGGAAAAATGGAGATGGCGGGTGTCCACGGTTGAATGTAGCTTCCGGAGGCGGTATAGACCTCCGAGCCCCCGACGATCACCTCGCCCGTAGGCAGCACCAGTAAACTGCCTCCATTACTGAACAGGGTGGGGGTCAGATTGGTCCCGTCGAACTCGTAAAATCTACCCGAGTTACCCTCCACCAGCACCTTGCCATTGGTCAGCAGCGCGGCAAAATTATCGCCTGCGTCATCGTTATTGGGGAAGTCCGGGCCAGGAATCCAGGTACCCGGATCGGTGGGGCCGGCTCCATGATGATAGACCGAGGTGTGTCCGGTTGAGGCGCCCAGATGCCGCGCTCCGGTCGCGAAGACGGTGCCGTCTGGCCGTAAAACGGCGGGGCCGATTTCTCCCGGAGGACAGTATTGACCTCCTGGGTACGGGATACAACCCTCTGCTGGCGGCCCCTGAAGATTCGCAACCGTGCTGCCATCCGAGATCCACTGCTGCATGGATGGGATGTATCTTTCCGAGTTGGGATTGGTCAAGACATCCGCGGTCAGAACGGTGCCGCCAGGCATAAGGGTCCAGCCCTCTTCGGCATTGAAATCGCTCTTGCCGCTGAATCCCATTGCCGTCCACTGCATGGTGGCCGGATCCAGCTCCGCCATCTGCATATCCAACTTCCGGCCGATAAGAAAATGCCCATTGGGCAATACCACCGACGGGCACTCGCCCATATAGTCCCAGCCCGTGGGAGGATTCACTGCGGTCCAGGTGTTGGCCCTGGGATCGTATATCGCGCCCAGATTGGTGAGTGTGAAACTGCCAAAGTTGTACTCGCCGCCCTCAATCAAAAGCCGGCCATCGGATAAGACTGCCGAAGCGAAGTAAAGGGGATCGTAATTACTGGGCAGATTGGCGAGTTGGCTCCAGGTTCCATGGACGTAACTTCCGTTGATGTCGGGCGTCAGCTTCCACCAATCGTTCCCATTGCCGCCTTGAAACATCACCGTTCCGTCGGTCAGCAAAAAGCCGATCCCGGCTCCGTCCGGGGGCTGATGAGTGAGTGGCGTTAACGTCTGCGCCTGTGCGATGCAGCCGGCAGTGAGCAAGAGCGTGATTGCGGCAAGTAACAGCTTCTTTGTCAAGACAGACCTCTTTCTAGAGAGTCGCAATTAGCGACCGTGATCAGGGGCGCCCGCACCAACCGGGGCGGAGATATCGACGTGAAACCTTCTCTTGGGAATCCCACAAGCGGTCAAACTCGGGAAACTAAGTGCCAGAATTCTGCTTCACCAGGCAGGCCTATGTCAATTCGGCACGGGGGAGAAAGCGAAAGCGATTTATGTCGTGGTTGCCACTATTCGCCCGTCAGAGCCTTGTACTGTGCCAGCGTCAATGGCACGACGGAGAGCCTCCCTTGACGCACCAGGGGTGAATCGGCAAACAGCCGGTTGGCTTTGATCTGTTGCAATGGGACCGGCTGCGGAAGGGTTTTTCCGGCCTTAATCATCACCATCGGTTTCTTGGGATTGGTCGCATCGACGGAAACGACCGACGCGGCGCCAACTGCGCTCTTGCGATCCCCGGTCTCGTAGATGATCAATCTCGCCCCGGGTGTCATTTCCCGCAGGTGTTTCACCGCGGCCGGATTGGTTACCCCGTCCCACACGGTCACTTTGTCCCGCTGCAGATCAGCGAAGGAGTACTCCGAGGGTTCCGTCTTGAGCAGATAGTCCAGCGACATGAGTTTGCCTTTCCTTGGGTATCGGTGTGCAAACTCCATGGTAAAGGAACCCCGCGCGCAGACCAACGCACTATGGGGCTTACAAGCTGGGACGCCGAAACGGCGCTGATGGACGATGATAATTGCAGGCCGCCAGCTCAAGAACACTTGGGCGGTGTTCGCTAGCAGCGCTCTCGCTGCGGGTTGCCGCCGCCAGGTGATTCCGGTCTGCCTTTGGAGGCGACTTCCTTTTCCAGCCCGTTCAGTAAAGCAATCAGTTTGTCGCTAAGTGGCTTCACTTTGTGGCACTCTTGCTTGCCAGCAGCTACGTTCCCACTCTTCTTGAACTCCAGAGTACGTCTTATGGTGGAATGCAATTCCCCATGCATCCTCTCAAGTTCCCTGATAGCGGGGAAGGCCGCGTACTTCGCCAGCCCATACGAGTACAGCCACTCCCCAGTTCGCACTCGAATTGCGAAGTTGCCTGTGCTTCTGTAAGAGTGGTCCACTTTTCGCAGCCGCCGTCGAGAAAAGAAGTGAGTTTCCTCATCCATTCCAGGTGCTTCGACCACGCGCTCAACAAATCGAGAGCGTCCATGGCTACCGCGCAATTCCAGGCCGCCGTACCGGAACTACTATCGGCCTTAATGACGAGTTGGCGGTATTGGACATTCGCATACTCATCACCAACTGCGTCCCACGTAAACGTTAAAGTTTCGCAGGACGCCGTTCAGGTTAGGGTTCCAGTAGTCGCGGTAACTGCCGTAATAGAAAATCAGGCCTCCTTCGAATTTGTGCGGGAACAGATAGTTCACCTTGGACTCACCGATCCACTGCGGAACCACCACCTGCGAGATCTGAGTCGAAGCAAATTGCACGTTGCCCAAAGCCCCGGTGAACAGGCCCATCGGATCGAAGGCGCCTTGCTGAATCAGGGCCTGGTTACCGAGCAGTCCGGCATCGTTCGGATTCACGTCGGGCCGCATTCCGCTGTGCGCCGAGTTATAGGTAACTTTGAGGGTCAGCCCCAAACGCTGCTTGATGGTATAGGCCGACTCGCCCCAGTAGGTTTGGCTGAGTTGTTTGTAAGGAACGA
>PLXE01000097.1 GCA_003151335.1 Acidobacteriaceae bacterium | reverse complement strand
ATGGCCAGGTTGGTGCACCAGATCCTCAGCAGGTAGGCCCGGAGCGAGAGCGCGCCGTTGCCGAAGTCGGAGTTCTCCAGCGAAAGCCCGAAGGCGACCACTTCGCCGGGCACCGGCTCATACACCTCCGGCATGATCGCCTGGATGGCGATCTTGGTATCGGTGACGTAGCCCTCATAAGGCAACGCTCCCTTCTCTTGCACTGCCGTAGCAAACGCCTCCACGATGGGACGCGAGTCAATGCGGCGGTATGAGTCGGAAAGGAAGCCGCGTACTTCCTGCTGCAACGAACGCAACAGATAGTGCTTCTTCTGAAACCGCCGGTTAAAGACGGTCTGGAGATTGTGGGCCAGCAGCTGCCGGCCCCACGGCTCGGCGACCGACTGCAGGCTGTCGATGAACTTCACCGGCATGTCGGTGGCCTGCGCCATCTGGTAAACGGCGTTTCGATGCAGGGATTGTTCGATGGCGCCGTGCTCCCGATCAGGCACGGTCATGAGGATTTCTGGCAGGTTGTCGGCAGCGCGGAACTGCAGCGCTTCGCCGCGCGCCAATCGGTCAGTCGGCTGGTTGCGCATGACGTGGTCGATCACGTTGGCGGCACGCGAGCGGCCACGCTCAATCAGGGCTTCGAGTTTCGAGGCAGCTTGGTTTTTCGACTCGACGGTTGCGAGCATGAGATGGTTTCTCCTGGGATGAAGTTTGGTTAGACAGTGAGGGCAAGATTGCAGCAGGCGACTGATGCTAAGTCATCCGCTGCGTTGGTTGATTGAGTGGTTGGTGTGGGGACAGAGACACGGCTCGGTGAGACCGTGATTGCAGCGCCGCGAACCCGTGCATCGGTGATGTTCGTTGCGCCTGCAATGCGAGCACCAGCGGATACGCGTACTGGGCGCACTTCTGCAGGCTTCGGCAGTCGTCATGGTTTTGAGTTTCATGGGTGATGAAGAAAGTGAGGCGGTGCGCTGCTCCTAGAACAGGGGCAGCTGCACCGCGAAGTCGGTTGATTGATCAGTGTGGCTTCCTCCGAAGGCACACACGGGAGTGGTTGCGTGGTCTGCGCCCGACGGCGGTGGGAACTTTGGAATGTTCGCACCGTTTCCCTCGCTTACAGCTCGATGCCCTTCCATCGGTTCCTGCTGTCCGGAAGTGGGCAGGAATGCGCCGACCCGGCGCCAGAGGTTGTCGGCGGATTCTCCGATTCCCTTGTTCTGGACCAGCTCACGCGCCATGGCGGTGAGCATGTCGTCGTCGCCGTCGATCGCCTGCAGCCCATCGGAGGTGAACTTACCTTCCATGGCCAAAGCGACCAGAAGCTTCTTGCCCATCAGGCGCAGACAGACCTCCTGCATAGTGCCGCTATAGGCGAAGAACTTCACTTCCACGGGATGCTTCTGCCCTATGCGCCACGAGCGCCGGCTGGCCTGCCGCAGAGTGTGCAGGGAATAGCCGGTTTCGTGGAAGAGGATCGTCGGAAACTCCAGCAGATCGAGTCCGGTCTCGACCAGCTTGGGATGGCAGATGACGACGTCGATGCCGCGCTTGAGTTGCTCGCGGTACCAGGCTTCGCGCTTATGGGTGGGCACGCTGGCCCGGAGCACCCCGGCGCGAATCCCCTCGGCTCGCAGCAGCTTCTCCAGCCTTGCCGTCACGTCGTACTTGTTGGTGTAGACGGCGAAGACCTGGCACTTGCGGCCGCGGGCAAGCTGAGCCTGGATTTCCTGTATGAGAACTCTCTCTTTCGGATAAGCCTTGCTCTCATCCAGGTCCTCAGGTTCCGCGATGATGAAGCTCTCGCGCTGCTGAGTTTCCGGGTTGTAACGAGTGCCGTACAGCGTACCGAGTCCGTAGGGATGGTCGGGATAGACCAGCAGCGCATTGAGCATGGTGCTCAGCACGCTGCGATTGCCGCGATGCTCCTGCAACGTGGCGGTAATCTCGTCCTCCAGTTGCTCGTAAGTTGTTTTCAGTGCGCCCTCCAGGGCAACCGGAATGACATCTTCGCGGTAGGCCGGAAGCGCATCGGAGATGTCCTCCAGCGACACGAAGGCGCAGGTGTCCATCAAGTACTTGCCGAAAAGCAGCGGCGATGCTCCGGGCTTGCGCCGGATCGTTACTTCGGTCTTATTCTTCCTGGAGCAGGCGTTATCTTCGATCTTGGTGCGCTCGATGGTCTCGATCACTCCAAACTCGTGAGTAAAGCGTTCCTTGCCTGCTGAGCCCCAGGTGAACCCGTCCCGCACCATGCGGCTGGCATCGACGCGGAAGAGGGTGTTGTAGAGATCGTCGGCATAGCCGCTCAGAAGAGTGCCGGTCAGGCCGGCAACTTTCCTGGCCACTCTTGCCAGTACCCCGAGGGCGTTCCCTTGCGCCGTGTCGCCAGCTAATTGATGGACCTCGTCGGCGATAGCGTAATCGAACCACTCGGGCATGTAGCGGCCCATGAAGTCAGCCGGCGCCATGCGCTGGATCTTGTTGCGGTCCGCCTGCCAGAGCGCCGAGTAGTAAGCCGATCCGCCCTTTTCTCTCTCCACGAACTCGTGTAGGCGCTTCTTGTCGAAGTCACGGACGTCGAGAAACTCGTCGTCGGTGGAGATGGGCTTCGAGGTGTCCGGGTTTAACACCAGGCCGAGGTGCTTTCCGGCGCGGGCCTTCAGGTAGACGTGCTTCCAGAAGTAGCCGAGCTTGGCCCGCTCGCGACCGAAGATGAAGATGGAGGTTTCCGGACAGATCTTCCGCCATCCCTCCCGCCCAAGCATACGCAAATCAGCCAGGGTGGTGTGCAGACCCTCGCGCGCGATTTCGCCACGGCGTAGGCGGACTTCGTTAACCCCGTGCGGCTGCCTGGGATCGCCGCCGTTCCGCATGTCGTCGATCAGGAAAACACGCACTCGGGGAAGGGTGAGGAAGGTTTCGCGTGCCCATTTCTCGACCAAATGCGGCGGAGCCATGACAATGCCGGAAAATGGCTTGCCTTGCGCATGGACGAACATCATGCCCAGGGCGATCAGGGTCTTGCCCGCTCCACACTCGGCCACTACATGAGCGCCGCGGGAGATTTGCCAGCGCTTGGCGACACCCATGATGGCGAGGGACTGGGCCGGATAGGGAGTGCGCAACATTCGTGAAATGTGAGGAGAAGGCGGACCTTCTGGACTATGCAGGGGAGGATACGAAGCAAGGATGCGCTCTCCCAGTTCCGTGGCATGGCAAACCATATATTGGCGAATCGAGGACGGAAATGACATGTGTACTCCGCTTGGAGGTGAAGATTTGTTGAGTTAGAACGTCTTAGAAGGCGAGGTTTGAAAGGTCGGTACAGCTGAGGGCTGGGTCAGGCTGGCGTCGCCGAGTCACAGACCTCCGCGATTTCCGCGGCCCCTTGCTTCTGAGGCTATGCACTCGAGGGTGAGGAACTGCGACAAGAGTGAGTTGAGGCAGTCCGCCACCATGGGCAGGCTGTCGCCCATGTTCTCGATGGTTTCTGCGATCTTTGTGTGCCCTCGCTCCCGCTCGTGCCGGGCATCTTCGGTTAGCGCGCTGGCGGTGCGGGTCAGTAGTTCGCGAAGGCTTGCAGCATATTCATAGCGCTCCGAATGCCGGTAACGCCGGATTGCCCCGTGTGAAACAGTCAGGCATTCGTTGATCGAATGCAAAGCGGCTTCCTGGTACGGTTGGAGTTGTTTCTCGTCGGCATTCCATGCGCGCAGCAATTCGGCACGGGTTCGTTGCAAGAGCTCGCAAGCAATCGCTAGCTGCGCAGTATTCTCGGCGTGTTGAGCAAGTGTCAGCTCGGTGCTGCTTCGCTCCAAGGTGACATAACGGCACAGAGGATCGCCTTCACGCAGCTCGGCATTGAGCCGATTGAAAGAATGGTTATTCAATGTGGACTCCGGAGATTGCGTAGTCTTATGAGGGAAAGTTGGTGGTTGGCTCTTATTGCGTGGCTATCAGCTGCGTATGCTTCGGACGCAGGACATCGACAGGGTTGGCGGACTCGGGCCCGTGAACGGGACCGTTCGTCGTCGGGAATGACAACTTCTTTTGCCGCAGTCCCTGCTCGATCAGCTTGAGCAGTTCCTGTCGGCGGGTTTTCACGGCCACAGCTCGATATCCGAAGCCAGCGAGAGCCTGGATTCGCTTCCTGCGCTTCAGTTCCGACAGGAACCAGTCCGCCCATTCCGGCAGTGCCGGAAGTCCGAAATACAGGACCAGAGAGGACCAGACGAACATCGGCTCCTCACTGATGAGCAGCAACCGATCCTGCTTGGCATTGCCGACCATCTCCTGCGACAGCCCGACCAGGTGTCGCAGTGGACGCCTGCGATTGGCTACACCTATGGGACCGCGAAAGCAGGTGGGCGTCGCCCCGAGCGAGACGATCCTCTCGACGCCCTGAGGGTCAACAACGGTAAAGGGATCGTTGTTGGCGAAGGCGGCAGCCAGCGCGCCGATTTCCGTGTCACCGCCTACGACGGAGACCAGGTGTGCCTTGCTGTCCTCACCAATCCAGGCGCTCAGATGGACCCGGATGTGCGTCCGCGTCTTCTCGGTGCGCCGCAGGTAAACCAGTTCTCCAAATCGTTCATGCGCATTTTTCATCGTTTGTCGCTTTTTCCTCCGTTTCCTTGAGTACGAGAACACGGCCGGTTTTGTAGGCCAGTGTCAGTTCGTGGCTGAAGCGTTCCCGCCGACGCACGATCTCATATCCGTCTTCCTCTTCGTGGTAGACGTCAACGTGTTTTACGGAACGCCAGTGCGCGATGTGCCGACCGTCGGCTTGACCGAACACTCCATTCAGCATCCCAGCCGTGCACAGGAGCCCCACGTGTCCGCCGTGCAGAGGAGTCACCGGACGGCCCTCGATGCGCTCCTGTTTGCGTACCAGCAGGTTGAGTGCATTCTGCATGCTGCTGGAACGGCCGATTGCATCCTCGATCGCATCCAGCGGCAGGCCGCGGCACTGGATGGGGACTGCCGTCGATTCCGGGACGATGTATCGTTCGGGCGTTTCGGGGCCGAGCGTTGGAAGTTGACGGCTGTTGTAGGCCAATCGCAGCAGTTGGTCGGCGTAACGAGTGTCACCGCGATGGTGTTCCTTCTTGCGAATCGCCACCACAGCGAGTTGCCGGAAGCGGACAGACTCCGGGTGAGTGAGGCGGAATACGGAGATCCGCTCGAATTGGCTCGCCAGACGCTTGGCGCACTGCGAGAGCGCATTGTCAGGGATGACGAAGATCAGAACGCCCGCCGTCTTCAGCCAGGCGTAGCAGTGGTCGAGAAACACAAGTTCTAAGCGCTGGTTGCTGTGATTTCCGACTTCCACGTCGTACGGTGGGTTGAGATAGAGAAGCGAGCAGCAGCCTGACGGAAGGTGGGATTCGAAGGTGCTGCCCTGTGTGGTTGGAATGCCGCGCGCAGCCGCGGCGGCGGCTCGATCCGCATCCAGTTCGATGGCCGCATCCTGAGCCGCGAGGCCTTTGGTGACCTCAAGTAGCGCGGTACCGTCGCCAGCGCACGGATCGACCGCGAAGAAGGGTCTTGGCGCTAGCAGGAGTTGTCTAAGGTTGTTCGCTTCTTCGACGGGCAGAGGATAATGCCCGAGTTTCAGTCGCCCTGCATTGCGCACGGGAGCGCTCCTTTCTTTTGGGATTTGGGGGATTGTGACTTGAACCAGAGTCTCGGCGAATGGCAAGGTTGTGGTTTACTTCGGTGCTCAATTAAAGGTGGCGGCGGGGATGCCGGGCACGGTGCTGTCAAGTTCCACTCAGGGTGTGACCCTGCCCGGTGCCGCTCGGGTCACACCGTAATCCGGGAAGAATCTCTCAAGTCGGTAGCCATGAATTGCCGGGTAGGACCATGGCGCGAATCGGGCTTCGAATGATGCCGCCGTTTCCATGGTTCCCCCTAAAATTCCGTACGGCGGGTTTTCCCCAGTACGGCTTCAAGGCCGGTATATCAGGCGGGGCCTTCCCGGCTGCACGAGGTCTTCCCCAGCGGTCGGTTTGCCATCGCCCTTCGGGCGGCTTCCGCCACTCTACCCCAGGGGCCCTCGCTCCGGTCCGGGTTATAGTGTCCCGCACCATCATCACTTAATCGGCCCCATGCGCCCCACTCGCAGGCACATCTCGATTTCACCGACGCGGCTTATACGAGATGCCCTCGCGGTGCGTCACACCTCAACGCCTAGGCGACCCGCGAGTGGTTCCGTGCTTTCGTTGGCTGTTCTCTGTCGGCATGTCGCCCTCCGAGACCCCGGGAAGCCGATCGGTTGCTTATACCCAGTTCCTTCACCGACCGCGCTGGCCTTCGACCTTCTGGGACGGTGTCGGCACTTCCCTCACCCTCCACCCTCCGATTCTCGTGGAGGAGTCCATTTCGGGGCTTAACTACGGTTCGCTTGCGCTACAACCTGCCGACTTGCTCGCCCCCCTGTCGGAGCAGACCATGCTTTCGCTCGGCCTACGGGGACTTTTACATCCGGGCTTCCGGCGGATTAGTCGCCCGCACCGCCGCCGGATATGACTACAGTGGCAACTGGGCAAGTTCCACTGACGGGACTTACTACTTTGCACCCGCTAGAACACCAACTAGCATCGCTGCAACCCAGATAAGGACTTCCTGGGAGTTTGGCCGTCCACTTCCGCGGAATGGGCGTTTTACAGCAACTTGGTTAACTTCTGGTTAGTTCGTTTTCCGGGAGTAGTCAAAGCGCCTCGGGGTTTGA
>PLXE01000017.1 GCA_003151335.1 Acidobacteriaceae bacterium | reverse complement strand
GCGCACCCAGACGTCATGCTGGCCGTGGTCAGAGACCCAGATCTGGTTGGGCACCAGAGAATCGAAGTCGGTCAGCAGGTAGGGCTCACAACGTTCCTGGAACTGCAGCTCGCCTTCCCGGCTCAGGATCAGCAAGGGCTTGGGCAGCTGTTGCAAATAAGAGCGGACGGCGCTGTAGCTCGGTGGCCTGGTACAGCCCGGACCCAGATTCCGCAGATCGCGCAGCAAGGCCTGGTACACCAGCCGAATCGACAGCCGCTCACCCAGATACTTGTTCTCCAGATATGCGCGGACCGCGGGATGGGCTTTGAGGAACCGCGACTTTCCCTTATCCGCGCGAACTCGGTCTACCAGGCCCGCATAGCCCAGCTTGCGGTACTGTGCATACCAGTTCCAGAGAGTTCGAGGGCTGACGTGGTGCTGATCGGCGAGGAAGCCAGCCAGCGAGTTCATGCTTCGCACGGCAACTCCGCCGATGGTACGGAACGTCGGCCGGGATCGCTGGCTGCGCCTCGAGAATTCCACCAGGGACGCAATGGCTTCCAGGCGCTTCAAGGCCTGTGCGTTCTGCTTTGCAGAAAAGTTGAGGCGCTCGGGCTCGGGAACCTCTGGCAGAGAAGCAAACAGGTTGGATTGGTTTGAATCCGAACGAAGTGCCAGAGCCGTGCAGTCTGCACCTGACAGGAGCGGCTGCTTGAGGAATTTCAGCTGCGCTTCAACTGGCAAGGACGACAGTGCGTATTCGCGCTGGCCGTAGCCGCGTTTAGGCCCGTTGCGGGTGTTCCGCAACCGTAACGCTCCGAGCTGCACCTTCCAACGGATAGTTCGGTCGGACCATCCAGTGACGCTTCTAACAACTTCCCTATTGATCCACAGTTCCGCGCCCACGTTCTTAAACCCCCATTCATCCGTGCCCTGCCGACAAACCCTGACCAAACTCTATGCAGGTTGCGGGGTCCAACGACCGAGCGTAAATTCAAGTGCCAGCTCGGTCCCCAGCAGAGGCACATCGCTTCCGGACTGTGCCTGCGGCGTTAGCCGTTCTGCGCGCCGCATTTCGAATCGGTTGCTGGTCTGCCGCCGTCAACTTTAGGCGACGGTTGCTCCCAGCCTTGGGAATCTCACTTGGCATTGCTGTCGTCTCCAGGTTGCTCTACTCTGATAGACGACACGAAATGTCAGTTCCCGCGACTGAAATCGTATCGAGATTATATTACTACTTAAATGAGTACAACTGGTAAGAATATTTCTGCTCGTCTCGACCTGAAGGCCATTGGCCGACGGATCCGGCAGATTCGCGGATTCGATCTGACTCAGGAGGACTTCGGGCGGATGCTCGGCATAGGGCAAGCACAGTTATCAAAGTATGAGCTTGGGCAGAGTGCGCCTACGGCTGAAATCCTTCTTCGGCTCAAGGCCTATTCGCGGAAATCAATTGACTGGATCCTAACCGGTGAGAAACCGCAGGCAGATTAACCTTGGTAGCTACTTAGTGACTGGGCCGTTCTTGGAAAGGCTGAACCCTGCGAACGCCCGGGTGATCCGAAAATTCAGGAGTCTTGCTCCTCCTGGTTCCAGTTTCCTCAAAGGAAAGGCCGTTTGATCTCTGCCGTTCTTCTGCCGCTTGTAAACTATCCTGTTGTGAGCTTTCCTCGGGTGGAAACTGTCATTAATCAATAAGATAGCGCCAATGGAATCATGGAGCAGGCCCTCTGCCAATCATTTGTCACAGAAACAAAGAGCCGATGCTGATTCTTCAACAAGTTATGCACGCTTGAAAGCTGGATACTGAAAATCAATTCCGCACAAGTAGGTCCGAATTTCGGCGAACTTGGGCGCGATAAGACCCGCCAAACACCGCGCTGGACCGCGCTAGACCGCGTTAGACCGCGCTAGACCGCGCACTGCAAAATACCGACCAAACCCACAGGTGGCTGGAATTGTTGGAATTCCGTTTCAGTAATGTTTGAATTGCGTTGCAGCAAGATTGAATTAGATTGCAGTGAATCGACTGGTAAGCCACTGGTCGGAACCCTAAAGAGGCACATCCTGAACGACGACGGGCCGGACGAAACCGCTGAAATTGCCGCGTTGAATGACCTTGTGCCGCAACTGGCTTCCCTACATTCCCAACTCCGCGAGGCATCACCGAAGGAGGTTAGAATTAACGCAGGATAACTAAATTTCAGCGGCTCAGTTTCATGCGCCGTTTGGGTGACCACGATGGAGATTGCCTTCAAGGAAATCGAGAAGGAATTTAACGAGACATTTGGCTATGTTAGGCAGGACATCGCCGAGATCCTGAAGAAAAATCTCGGGCTTAACTACACTATTGCATTATTGGTCTGTTGCGCTTGCGAGATGTTGACTTGGCATCGGGATCTGAGGGACGACCAGGCCTACGAGGTTTTTACTTCACTCCTCCCTGACACCGACTCATATAAGGCGATCGGCAAGACGTTGTGGGAGGCGCTCCGCAATGGCCTCGCTCACAAGTTTCGACCAGACACCTTCAGAATTGAGGACGAGGAGTGGCGCTTTACAATTTCCTCGCAGTCCGGGCCTCAAATGAGCGTCACGAAGGGACAGCCAAATTGGATTCACCTGAATGTCCGGGTCTTCTCGTCGCGGGTAATTTCTCGAATCGACGCCTATGAGCAGGAACTTCGGACAAGCGCGGATGCTCGGCTTAGCTTCCACGAAAAGTCGAAAAGGTACATCAGGACCATACCTGCAGAGGCAGCTAGGATTGCCGACGCATTGCGATCAGTTCTCGGGGAGACGCACTCCTAACCCCCCGACACGGTTCAGACGCGTCAGACCCGTCAGATAGTTCACTTGCCCGTGTTTCGAAAAGGGTAAGTCTTGTGCCGGGCGGCGAAGGGGTTTGGGTGGAGACTGCCGCAGTTGGGCGCTTGCCGGGCGGCGATATAGGGATGTTCTGGTGGGAACGGATTTCTTCACGGTGGAAGTGCTTACGCTCAAAGGCTTGGTTACCTACTACGTGTTGTTCTTTATCCAGTTGGAGAGTCGGAGGGTTTGTCTGGCCGGAATCACACCCCATCCGGAGCAGCAATGGATGGAACAGATGGGGCGCAAAGTGACGATGCAGAAGTGGGGATTTCTGACCAACAGCCGATATCTACTGCATGATCGGGACAGCAAGTTCTGCATGTCGTTCCGTCAACTGATCGAGGCTGGCAGGGTGAAAACCATGCCCCTACCAGCCCGGAGTCCGAATTTGAACGCCTATGCGGAACGCTGGGTGAGATCGGTGAAACAGGAATGCCTGTCGAAGCTGATCTTGTTTGGGGAGAGGCCGCTGCGCCGAGCCCTGCAGCAATACGTGGCCCATTACCACGAGGAGCGCAATCACCAGGGCAAGCAGAACCGGCTGCTGTTCCCCTTGCCGAATCGAGGGGCCAGCGGGAAGAACGGAATGGTGCGTTGCAAGGAACGACTGGGTGGTCTGCTGAAGTACTATGAGCGGGAAGCGGCATGAGCCTTCGGTCGGGGAAACGCCCCTTGGAAGCGAAGATGAGTTTTTTTGCCATACGGGTTTTGAGGGTTTTTCGGTTCCCGGCTTCGTCAAAGAAGCGAAAGCGGAAATACGACTCGTATCGCATCTCCGAAAGCGCGGCAAAGGTTCATCCGTTCGTGGATGACTTCCTGAGTAAGGGCGGCCTGGGGAGCCGGGCCGCCAACTGCGAGATTTGGTGAGGCATAGATGGACAGAGAGCTATTAAAACCCGTCGATTTTCAGATCACCGATGAGGAACTACACAAAGTCCTGACTGAGATCGACGCTGACCTTCGAGCGAGTAGTGATCAGGCGTTTGGGCGGGAACTCCGTGGCTGCAGTGCGTTCTGCGGGAGATTCAAGTTGCAGATGGCATTCCACGATCCGCTCGCAGTCCGCATTTACGACTGGTTCACGCGGCAGTACGGTGACAGGCTGAAGAGCGACCTCGCCTTCGGCAAGACGGTCGTGGAGATCCGGCAGGACCTTTATGCGCTGCGAGTGCTGCGCATTTACGGACGCGGAATGATTTTCTGCGATCCGTCGCTTCCTTCGGTGCCTCCTGGCGGGGTGAGCATCAACGAGCCTTTCAAAGCGCGTCTGTTCGAGCAGATCGACGGCCTTACGCCGGAGTTTATCAGGTCATTTACGACGGCAGAGTGCAACAACACACTCGACGCCTATGCCCGTGGCTTTTTGGGATTGTCCCGCATGTTGGATGTGGAGGGCGCACCGTTCAGCAAAGAGGCCCTCGATGACTTACTGCAATCGGCGAGTCATCTGGTATCGCGGAATCCCAATTTCGGCTTCTCCCGGTGGTCGTCGTTGCAGGCTGCGGAAAAGGTGCTGAAGAGTTACATCGTGCAGAACGGCGGTGCGCTGGAGAAGATCCATAAACTCGCCGGTTTGGAAAAGGCGGCGTCGGCGATCGGATTGCCGAAGCTACCGCCGAATCTGCTGGCGGATATTCAGTGTTCGGCCGATGTGCGCTACGCGGCCCACACGGTTACGAAGGCGGACGCGCTGAAAGCGCATTACGCGGTTCTCGACCTAAGCGCCATCATCGCTCCCCTCCTGAAGCCGCAGTCTGGATGGGTGAGCGATATGAATGTGGGATCGTACAAGATCGGCGGAGTGGAATCTGCGATAAAGGTCCTCTTGGTGGTACGAGGCAAGCGCACCAACTGAATGAACCGAAACGTCGCGTGTGTGATACGGGTGAAAAAGCCGCAAATTGAGCTGTGGTTCATCAAAACTAAACGCCGCCGAGTCTTTGATGCAGGAGGCCGTATGGTAAAAATATTCGATCGCTTTGAAAAGGCGAGGTTTGCAACCTCGCCTAGTCTTTTCGGATTGCCTTCTCCACCGCCTCGATAAGGCCTACAATCCAGCTTCTCCCTAACTCGATCAACCAAGAGGAACAAAATGGTTTGGGCTCGCATGCTGGCCTACGTCACCGGCACCGTCGATCAAGAACTGCTGCTGTGGAACGAATATCTGGCTGCGGAGAACCGTATCCTGAAGGCCCAGATCAAGGGCCGACTGCTCCTTTCGGAAGCTGACAAGGCCACGCTAGCGGAGATCGCTCACCGCCTAGGGCGTAAGGCGCTGGAGGAAATAGCGGCCGCGGCCAAGCCGGATACCATCCTGGGTTGGTATCGCCAGCTGATCGCCAACAAGTTCGACGGGTCCAGATTCCGTCGTTCCGCAGGACGGCCCAGAATCGAGGGGCGAGCGGGCACAACGGAATTGTGCGTTGCAAGGAACGACTGGGGGGTCTACTCAAGTACTATGAGCGGGAAGCGGCATGAGCCTTCGGTCGGGGAAACTCCCCTTCCTCGGAAGCGACGATGAGTTTTTTGACCATAGGGGGTACGATGTTTTGACGACCCATAGCGAGCGGGGATAACGGAATAGTGAGTTGCAAAGAACGACTGGGAGGCCTGCTGAAGTACTATGAGGGGAAGCGGCATGAGCCCTCGGTCGGGTAAACTCCCTTCCTTGGAAGGCGAAGATGAGTTTTTTGACCATAAGCGTTACGCTGCTGCATTAAAGGTGGAAAGACAGGTTGTTCCTGACGGCACGATAATTCCTATTGCAGTCCAGCTAATAAACGCCTCTGATCTAAGCTCCAAGGGAAGATGAGTTTCTTGACCGTACGGGAGGCATTATGAACAGTCGCGCTACCATAATAGCTTTGAGTGGTTTCCTTATTGTGTTAATTCTGGGCATAGTTATATCTCACCACAACACCCCCTCCACTCCCCAGACCACCACAATCACGCAAGCAGCACCAGTAAAACAACCTGTCCCAGAAGGGAGGGAGAATTATATAGGGTTTCCAAATGTTATCGACGCTTATCTGGTGGCTTATCCAAAATGTAGGAAAGTGAAAAATGGTTGGCCGAGTTCCGCATGTTTAGCAGGTGTGTGGGCTGCAAATATTGCATACGCCGATGGTCATCCAGAGATGGATGACCAAAGTCAGTGTTTACTAAACAGTCCGGCTGGAACCTTCTTTTCAAAAAGGTGTAGAAACGAACGACAAAGGATATCAGACACTATAGAGACTGAAGATGCAAAACAACATGTTCACGTTTGTATCAACGGTAATTGTGCAACCTCTTCAGTGTGGACGGATGCGAACGGAGATGTTCACATTACCGCACAGAAAGATTAACGATTGTCTAATGAGAGGTTATGGCAAAACAATCACTACCAAGATTCATCTGTACTGTCTGTGGTTCAACAGTTGATTATGCAGTTACCCACACTTTCTCCGGACGGAGCTAAAACATAACCACAGTACGACTTCGGTTAAGAAGCTGCGTTTGGTGATCTTCTCTGGTGGGCTCAGGGCTTAGGTTGACTGAGGAAGCGGTGAAAGTAGATTATTGAAGACCTGATGAAGATGTGACTCGCCGCAGCGGCGCTGTGAAGGGCCGCGAATCGAAATTGATGATGACTACCATCGCCAGGTCATATTCATCTCCCGCTTTCTGGGCCAGGCTCAGGATAGGGAGACCGTTGATGATCCCGTACTATTCCCTTTGAACAAAAATGCCTGTAGGGCTTTGTAAGCGGTTTTCTAGTATATGCCACACACAGGAACAAAGCCGGACCTGTGGTCCGCAAAAACCTCTGCGAGTCGAAATCTGCACGACTCCTGGTGCAGATTCCGGCCTTTTCCTGCGATTGTTCCAACGAACTCTGTTCGGCGTCCTTGCTTTGTGCGAAGCTGATCTCCCATGTTGTCACTTCGAAGCGTTTGGCAGCGTAACTTCCGCCCGAGCCTTACTGTCCTCTGGGAACTGCTGCGGAACCTGGACAAGGAGCTCAAAGGCTCCTTTGGGCTGAGGGTATTGCGGACGCCGGTGCGCGCGCCAAAGGCGAATGCGTATTGCGAACGGCTGATCGGAACGGTGCGGCGCGAATGCTTGGATTTCATGATTCCGCTGAACGAGCGGCATCTGCGGCGAAGCCTGCAATGCTGGATCACGCACTATAACAAAGGACGCCCACATTCCAGTTTGGGGCCAGGGTTTTCCTGAGCAAACGTCGGACAGACCGCGCCCACGACCAACGACGCACAGGCACAGACTGCCACGGGACTGCGAGATCAAAGTGATGGACGTTCTGGGCGGCTTACATCACGAATACTGGCTGGACGAGATCGTTGCTTGAACGTGTAGATGTTTCTGCGGAGCACACCCGTTCCAGGTCGAATTCTAATGTTGATTTCTGAATCGATCAGTCTGAAGAGTCCCGTCTCGATTTCCCTCAAGCCTCTTCCGACAACAATTCAAGCGAAACGAATGAAGCCCGGCTCTCAAAATCGAGGCCTGGGGCACGATAATGTGCCCTGACCTCAGTTTCACTGAGTTCGCAGTGAAGAAAACAGTGATGTGAATCCGGCGCCAGCAGGAGGATCTTCACAAAACCGCCTTTCTCTCCTAGCACATGTGCCTCAGCCGCATCACGCAACGGCATGC
>PLXE01000093.1 GCA_003151335.1 Acidobacteriaceae bacterium | reverse complement strand
TGACACACCACAGCTAAAGCCCTGACCTTTCCTGGTGTTCGTTCGGCACGACTAAAAAGCCTGCCCTGAGCGCAGCCGAAGGGTCGTACCCTGATACACCCCATGAGCGAGTCATGAGAGTAGCCGCAGTCCCTGCTGCTACTCTAGTACGCGGAAGGTTTTTTCGCGAGTCAGTTGTCACAAGGAATTTACATTTCGGTGCCGTTCTGCCGCACGAAGTGCAGTTTCTGCAACTTCGCTTCCGGGGTATTTTCGCGCGCGCTGTTCGACCGCTATGTTGGCCAGGTGTGCGCGGAGATCGATGCCGCCAACGATACGGCACGAGAACTGGGCGGGCAGTTGGACCGCCGCGTGGATTCGATCTATCTCGGCGGAGGCACGCCGTCGGTACTCGCGCCCGATCAATTACGGCGCTTATTGCAGGCGGCTCGCGAGAACTTTGAGGTCGAGCCAACGACCGAGATTACCGTCGAGTGTGCGCCCGGCACCATCTCCGGTGAGGTCATCGACGCCCTGCTGGGCTGCGGCGTCAATCGCGTCAGCCTGGGCGTGCAGTCGTTCGTGGACAAGGAGTCTGCGTCGGTCGGCCGCCTGCACACGCGGGCCATCACGCTGGACGACATTGCGCGGCTGCGATCCAGAGGAATCAGCAACATTAGCATTGACCTGATCGCGGGCCTGCCGCACCAGACCGAGGAGAGTTGGCAGCTTTCGCTTGGCGATACCCTCGCCAGCGGTGTACCTCACGTCAGCGTGTACA
The DNA here is from genome assembly GCA_003151335.1 of Acidobacteriaceae bacterium. Classification (GTDB taxonomy): domain Bacteria; phylum Acidobacteriota; class Terriglobia; order Terriglobales; family Acidobacteriaceae; genus Bog-257. The sequence goes on along the minus strand of PLXE01000093.1, from coordinate 5,621 downwards.
TGCTGGAGGTGGATGAGGACTCGCGGCTGGGCACCGAGCTGCTGGCCGGCGGCAGCCGCTATCACGCGCACTTTGTTCCCGACGACGATCGCACCGCCGACCTCTACCTCGCCGCGTGCGAGCGCCTGGAGCAGGGCGGAGTGCAGCAGTACGAGATCTCGAACTTCGCGCGGCCGGTCACGCACGGCATCGGGCTGCACGACTCGAAACATAATCTGAAGTACTGGACGCGCCAGCCGTATCTCGGATTCGGGGTGGATGCGCACTCCATGCTGGTCGCAGGAGATGACCTGCACGCGGCGGGAATCGTGGCGGTGCGCTTTGCCACGCCGGATTCGCTGGAGGGTTACTCGGCGGCGAACGGCGTCGCTGCTCGCGCAGAACAACTGCTGGCGTCGCGCACCCTGGTTGATACGCAGGCTGCCCTCGAAGAGTCGTTCTTCCTGGGACTGCGGCTGAACCGCGGCGTGTCTCTCGCTGCGTTGAAGGCACAGTTTGGGGAGGCGGCGATCGATGGCTACCACACAGTGATCGCCGACCTCATACAGGATGGTTTGCTGGAGCATGACGGTGACCGTCTGCGCCTCACATCGCGAGGCCGTCTGCTGTCGAATGAAGTATTCGCGCGATTCCTGCGCGAAGAGACGATTCACCACAGAGACACAGAGGCACAGAGAAGTTCTTAGTTTCGAGTTTCAAGTTTCAAGTTTCGAGTTTTGAGCTGTAAACCGGAGCCATGCAAAACTAAAGAATTCTCTGTGCCTCTGTGTCTCTGTGGTGGATTTACACTAATTGCAGAGGACTACCCATGCACCTTTCCGCTACTGGCATCGACTTGCGCAGCGACACCGTCACCAAGCCTTCGCCCGAAATGCGGCGGGCCATGTTCGAAGCCGAAGTCGGCGACGACGTGTACGGCGAGGACCCGACCATCAATCGTCTGGAAGCCATGGCGGCCGCCATTTTCGGGCGCGAGGCGGCGCTGTTTGTTCCCAGCGGGACCATGGGCAACCAGATCGCGATCAAGCTGCACACTCATCATGGCCAGGAGGTGATTTGCGAGGAGCGCGGCCACGTCTTCAACTACGAGATGGCGATGATGGCGCATTTCTCCGGCGTCGTACCGCGCACGGTGTGGGCGGAAGACGGCATTCTCACCTGGCAGCATGTGCAGTCCAAACTGAAGACCAAGAGCTACCACGCCGCCAAGACGGGCCTGGTCACGTTGGAGAACACGCACAACATGGCCGGCGGGGCGATCACGCCGCCCGGCATCTTCAACGAAGTCTGCGACCAGGTGCATGCCGCGGGCCTGCCAGTGCATCTTGATGGGGCGCGCATTTTCAACGCTTCCGTCGCCCTCGGCATTCCGGTGGCGCAACTGACGGCCAAGGCCGACACGGTCATGTTCTGTCTGTCCAAAGGACTGGGCGCGCCCGTGGGATCGCTGCTGGTGGGCAGCGCGGAGTTGATGGACCGCGGCCGCATCTATCGCAAGGCGCTCGGCGGTGGCATGCGGCAGGCGGGAATCCTGGCTGCCGCCGGACTCATCGCGCTCCAGCAGGGGCCGCAGAAGCTGAAGCAGGACCACGCCAACGCGCGCTTGCTGGCCGAAGGGCTGGCACAAATTCCGGGCATCAAGATCGATCCGTCCAAAGTGCAAACCAACATTTTGATCTGCGACATCTCGGGCACGGGCATCACATCCACCGAGCTGTCGCGCAAATTGGCGCAGCGCAATGTGCTGGCCAACGGAGTCAGCCCGCAAATCATCCGCTTTGTCACCCATCTCGACGTGAGTCGCGAGCAGTGTGAGCAGGCGCTGGATATCATTGCCTCGACCTGTGGCGCCCAGGCGCAGCGCGCCTAGAGCAATCGGGCACCCACCCAGCCTACAGCTCGCGGTAGTTCAACAGGCCGACGCCGATCAGGGCGAAGCAGACCGGCCAGGTCCACGAGGGAATCTTGCGGTCGTTCGCAGGCAGGCGCAGTTCCAGCCAGCGCGACCAGCCGGCAAACACCGCCAACAGGCCCAGGGATACGTGGGTCAACTCCACCAGCAGGTTTTCCTTCACATTGGTAATGGCATGGGAGTGGGTCAGCAATACCACTCCACCGGCAGCGACCATAAGCGGGAAGATGAGTGCCATGCGATCGTTTTCCCATTTGCGCCTGCGGACTCGTAATTCAAAGACCGCAAAGGCAACGCATACCAGCGCGGCCAGCCGGTGTTGAAACGCCTCGGGATTGGCCCAGCACGCCCAGAAGCCTTTGGCGCCCACCGGCCAGCACTCGGTATCAGCTTGGACGAAGATGAAGATGGCGATGCCGACCAACAGCAGCGGCCAGTATTCCGCCCAGCCTGCCTTGCCGGTGCGGGCCAGCAGCGCCAGCAATCCCATGGCGAGCACGACCAGCCCCATCCAGTGATGGTTCGACTCCGACTCCATCGCCCATGCGATCCTCTGTGGCGAGAGCGGCTCACCGTCGGCGTTGTAGGCAACCGGAATCTGGTTCGGAATGTCGCTGACGGTAGCTTGCTGTCCGGAAGCGGAGATGCTGGCATCCGCCACCTGCGGGTATGTGAGCCGAGGCAAGGTCGGCTTCATCCGCTGCATGATCTGGTGAAAGGTGACCGTGTCGTTGGGCTGGTCAACCGCGGGCGGTTGCGAGGTGAGCGAGGCCGCCGTCAAAATCACCGTGATCCCTATCCCAACTTCCGCTTCGATGAGCCGGCGCAAGCGGGGCATCACCCGATCTTTGCTGGTACTGCGCAGCGGCCAAAAGTTGATGCCGCCGAGCAGCATCAGCGCTGCCAGCATCAACACCTTCGCCGTTACCATCACGCCGTAGGCGGTCCCCAGAACGGCCCGCCATGAAGCGATGTATCGAATGCTCATGCCCATACCGCTGAACACAATCGTGCCAACGCTGACCAGCGCCACCCGCGAGAAGCGTTCGGTTATATGCCACCGCGCCGCGTCTTCTTTGTCACGAAATAGCGCAAGGACCAGAAATGGTAGCCCGCCGATCCAGAACGCCGTAGCCGCTTCGTGGACCGTGGTCAAAATAATGAGCAGCGGGGGGCCGTCAAGGCGTGAAGCGGCGTGGTTTGTCATGACCGATGCGCCCAGTACGGTCATCGCCAGCACCGGCAACAGCCAGTGTGCGACCTTCCACTGCTGGCGTGCCACCAAATAGGCCGCCACCGCCGCCGCCAGCACAATACTCCCCGAGAGAAAGAAGTTCGCTCCGATCACTGCGCGGAAGCCGATCTCGGCCGTGGTCATCAACACAGCCGAGTTCACGTACAGGTACAGTGCCTGCATGACGATTAGCCCAATTGTGCTGAAGCGCAGAAGTGTCCACGAACCGGATTGCATCTTCTCGATGGATTCGGGATTGCCCGGCGCGCCGCGCGCGATCCACAGAACGAACACGATGCCCCCCAGTAACAACGATTGGAAGACGAGCGTCCCGGCTCGGAGGATAACGGACAAGAATCCGAAGAGATCAACTAGTGGCTGCATGCGGCTGGACTATTTCACCGTGAAGGAAACTTCGCCACTGCTCATGTGGCCATCGGAGGCAAGAGCGCTCCACTTCAATTTGTAGGCGCCCGGCTTGAGCCCGGTGGCCTGCGATTGCAGCACGTCGGGAGTGGATTGTTTAGCCAGAGGAAGGGTATGTAAAGAGCCGTCAGGGGCAAGCAAATGCAGGCGCGAGCGGCTGCCGTCAACGCGCACGTTGAAACGCAAGCGAATGGGAACGTCTGGCCCGGGGACCGTGGCATGCAGCGCGGGCGTCGATTCCATCAGGATCGCGTGGGCCCATGCCAGGTGCGAGAACCCGGTCAACAAAAGAAGAGTCAGGAACATCGCCACCCATGGCGTAGCAAGCGCGCGAGGCAATTGGCATTCCTCCTTACTGGAACTATGCTGGATTGCGGCGAAACCGATCAAGATTTCATTATGCCACGCTGATGACGTGGCCAAAGGGGCTGCGGAAAACCTCTGGGCTGGGATCGGTGAAGAAGGCGGACACACGCGCGGCAGTGGCGCCGCGATCCAAAGGTCCGGCTTCCAACCGCTGGCTCCTGCCTGCTTACCTGTTTTGTCCTGAAATCGCCGCCGCCGAACCTTCCGAGTAAACCCAAATTGTTGGGCCTGGAGACCTCGTCGCCTACTAGGAATTGTATTGGGTCGTTCCGAATCGGGCGGGTCGCAAAAAACCCCAAATTCTTCTTGACATGCAATGGTTTAGGAGTAGGATACGTCCAAAGTGGTACGAAGTGGGAAGTAGTGGTATAAAGGTTTGTCCTAGTGGGAGCTAGTTGCACGAAATGGTTTCATCGCCCAAAACGCCATGCAACCGGATCGTAGCTGTCCATTGGGGCCGTTAATGTTCACCTCCGTGGTGAAAGCCCCGCAACTTGGGGCCGAACGTTATGTTTCGCGGCACGCACACAACTCGACTGGACGAAAAAGGGCGCCTCAAGGTGCCGGCGGACTTCAAGCGCCAGATCGACGAAAACTATGGCGTCCAATTCTACATCACCAGCCGCACCGGGACTGTTGCCGAAGTTTATCCCATGCAGGAATGGGAGGAGATCGAGCGCAAGCTGGCGGCCGCCCCAGACTCGCATCCGGTCAAGAAGAAGTTCCTGAAGGTCACCAACTTCTACGGCCAGGTGGTGGAGATGGACGGGCAAGGCCGTTTGCTGCTCCCGGCCGCGCTGCGCGAGACGGCCAAGCTCAAAGGCGAGGTGGCGGTGATGGGCAGCCTCAAGCACCTGTTGGTGCGCAACGCCGAGGAGCTTCGCAAGGAAATCGCGGCCGAGCCGTTTACCGAGGAAGATGACGCGAGCCTCAGCAGCTTGGGCATTTAGAGCGACGCAGAGTTTGGGTTCCATTCGCGATCTCGGAATGGGAGTGAATGGACAACGGGTTTTCAGACGCGAACAGCGCCCCTGGGCGCGGACATGGCGAGAGCAAAGCGTTTGGCCATGTACCGGTTCTTTTAAAACTAGCGATCGAATTCCTGGCCGTACGGCGCGGCGGGACCTATATCGATGCAACCCTCGGCTTAGGCGGGCACAGTTGGGAAATCGCAAAACTCCTGGGCCCAAAGGGTCATTTGATTGGCGTCGATAAAGATCCGTCAGCGTTGGAACGGGCACGCGAGCGGTTGACCAACCCGCCACCGCCCGCCGCGGCGGGCGAGTGGCCGAAGGTCGATTTGGTGCATGCCTCGTTTGCGGAGGTGGCGCAGCACGTGGCGCCGGCAAGCGCGGATGGGCTGCTGGCCGACCTGGGCGTCAGTTCCATGCAATTGGAGGACGCCGCGCGTGGATTCAGTTTTCAGGCAGATGGTCCGTTGGACATGCGGATGGATCCGCATTCCGGGCTGACTGCCGAACAAGTGGTAAATCGCTGCGACGAGCGCGAGCTGGCCGACGCGATTTACGAATTCGGTGAGGAAAGGAGGTCGCGGAGAATCGCCAGAGCCATTGTGAGGGGCCGGCCGATATCGACAACAGCGGAATTGGCTGCAATCGTATCGGCCGCGGCCCCTTCAATGAAAGGCGACAAGATTCATCCCGCAACAAGAACCTTTCAGGC